>NZ_LUUI01000034.1 GCF_001644015.1 Methylomonas lenta | reverse complement strand
CCTTTTTTACATTTGGCCGCGCTCAACTTCTTCCCGGCGACGATGGCTTCCTCCTGGGTATCGAACCACTCCTTTCTGACGGTACCGGGTGATCCAACCCTGCCCCATTCTTTAATCAGTGACCAATCGTCAAACAAGCCTGGTGTCACAAACATCTGATAAAAACGATGCATGTTGTCTTTGTTATCGTGCCGTTCCATATATAGATGATTCATCGCTTACTCCCCAGAAGAGTGGACCGTATTTTCATATTGCGGTGATTTCAACGCCGCTTCCCGAATCCGCATAATGGTTTGCCGAGTGGTTTTGAACTCCCGAGCCAACTCCGAAACGTTGCTGCCAGCGGCCAAGCGTTTGACAACGTCAGCCCGCGCTTCCGCATTGAGCGCCGGCGGCCGGCCAAACTGTTTCCCCTCTGCCTTCGCGCGACTAATCCCCGCTTGGGTTCGCTCAATCAGCAAGTCACGCTCAAACTCGGCGACCGCCGCAATCACCTGCATGGTCATCTTGCCGGCAGAACTGGTCAGATCAACCCCGCCTAACGCCAGACAATGAACACGAACACCGGAATCAGAAAGGTGCTCGACGGTGGCCCTTACATCCATGGCGTTTCGACCGAGCCGATCCAGTTTGGTTACTACCAACACATCGCCCGCTTCCATCCGCTCGATCAATTTATTAAAACCAGGTCGTTCTTTAGCCGCAACTGAACCGCTGATACTTTCTTCAACCAAACGATGCCGTTGAATGGCAAAACCGGCGGTTTGAATTTCCAGGCTTTGATTTTGGGTAGTTTGATCTGTGGTCGACACTCGACAGTAAGCAAAGAATCGAGGTAGAACAGCCAGTTACCCGACTGCCCCCTCACAGATCCCTGCGTGCGGAATTACCGCACAGGGCTCTTCAAAACTGCTCACTTTGCACACGGCTTCCTTATAATTCTTAGAAAGCATGAAGTATGCGTGGTTTGGCTATTCTAAAATGCTTAATCAGCGCTCCAAAGCCTGTCCAGTTGTAGCTCTTTCGCTGACTACGTCGGTTAAGCCATTTGAAAAGTAGTCCTATAACTCGAAACACGAAATCATTGAGACTTTGAAAATTCCCAGTCACTCCATAGTAGCTATAGTAGCCAATTAGTTTCCTATTCAGCTTCTCAAAGAGTATTTTCTTTGGCAGACTACAATTCTTCTGAAACCATACTTTGTAATTTGCTATTGAAGTCCTAAGTTTATTTCGTGATGTGCGTCGTTTTAAAACCGGATAGCTCCACCGATTAACACACCAGCGAAATTCAAACCCCAGGAAATCAAATTTCGTTTTCACCCACGTCTTGCGTTGACTAAACTCAATAATCTGAGTCTTGTCCTCGGCAACTTCAAGGCCAAAACGAGCTAATCTCTGAATTAACGCTTTGTAAAAGCGTTGCGCATCTTTTTCATATTGAAATGCACAGACAAAATCATCCGCAAATCGGCATAAATAAATACGCCCTACGCAATGCGTCCGCACTATTTCATCAAACCATACATCCAAGACATTATGAAGATAGATATTAGCCAAAATTGGTGAAACACTTCCCCCTTGTGGAGTTCCCATCAAGGGATGTAACACCTGACCATCTGTTTCCAATACGCCTGCTTTCAACCATTTCCGAATAAGATTTAAGAAAGGTTTGTCATCTATTCGCTTGGCCAACATGTCCATTAACAAATCATGGTTTATGGCATTGAAGAAGCCTTTAATATCAGCTTCAACCACGACATGATACTTTCCTGATTTCAGTTCGCCCGTTAAGTCTTTAATGGCATTATGAGCGCTTGTTCTAGGTCGGTATCCATAACTACAGGACAAAAAGTCTTGCTCATAGATGGCTTCTAATATCTTCGCTACTGCAATTTGCAGTAGCTTGTCGGCAATGGCCGGTATCCCTAATGGGCGCAACTTGCCGCCCGCTTTCGGAATATATTTTCTAAGAACCAACTTTGCCCGATACGTCCCCTCTTTGACTTGTTCCGCTAATTGCTGAATATTGCCGACCAGATTATCTTCATACGCAATTGCATCAAGTTTATCTACACCAGCACTTGCTCTTCGGTTGATAAAATCCCAACACCAAAACAAGAATCCGGCCGTCAGCACACCAAATAGGTTCCGAAACCGGTAAGTTTTATCTTGTGCCGCTTTGTTTGCTATCCCCTGCAGGGAGGTTTGCTTCATGTGTCCAGTCCTTCATGCCTGGTAAAAGTTACCTTTGCAGGCTACGCAGTTTTGTCCGCCCCTTCCCCATGTACGTGGCTTTC
>NZ_LUUI01000033.1 GCF_001644015.1 Methylomonas lenta | reverse complement strand
CATCCTAACCTTCTCCCGGAGGGAGAAGGGATTGTTCTTCCTTAACTTAATGGCAGTGAGGGTTTTAAGTACAAAAAAAGCCTCTAATGTTAATTACATTAGAGGCTATGGAGTGTGCAGTCCGTGAGAGGTCTGCTTTGACTAACAAGGAGGTATCACATCAAGCTTTAGCACGAGCGGGTCTTACAAAATCGAGATTACTGGATAATGACGCTGTACTGAATAACAGCGTGGTCATCAAAATCTGAGCGGACATAAAACTCAAAATCCCTGCCACCAATAACAGGCCAGTCATAACGTCTCTATACAGGTTTTGAGATGTCTTCATTCACTTCACCTTGGCTTTAATTCAGTAGTTAATCAAGCACGACTTAACTATATACCTCTGAATAAAATTTACAATCAGGTTTAAATTAGATTAATTATTTTATTATTAGAAACAATGGGAGCGGTTTTTTCCGCTACACTGTTGCGATTAGTTGTTGCTTACGCTTGATAAAGCCGCGAGGGTTTATGCTACAAGTGTATTCAATCGAAGGGCGTTTTCTATCCTGTCTGTTTAAATCTGCTCCCATCGCTGTATAAAAATCCCGTGAGTTGCAATATTCATTGGCTCGCTATTGAATTGCCATTGCATCATTTAAGCGTAGAGCTCAAGCCCTGAAATGATGTATTAGTCATAATAAATGTGACACCTCAAAAGACAACTCCTATACTGTCCACAGAGGTGAATATGTTTAGAAAACACCATGAATAACCAACTATTCGGCGTAATTGTCTCGGTACGCGGTAGCGTAGTCGATATTCGATTCGATGAATATTTGCCGCCCATCTACTCTTTACTGCACGCTGATCAAGGGAAGATTGTCATCGAGGTGCTGGCACAACTGGATGCCTATCGAGTGCGTGGAATTGCCTTGACTTCCACCCAAGGTCTTGCTCGAGGCATGCCGGTGGAGAACACCGGCGGGCCTTTGCAAGCACCCGTCGGCAAGGGCATACTCTCGCGTATGTTTGACGTTTTCGGCAACGCCATTGACCGCGAAGCGGTACCCACCGATATCCAGTGGCGTTCGGTGCATAGTCCGCCCCCACCATTAGTACGACGCTCCACCCAATCGGAAATATTTGAAACAGGCATCAAGGTCATTGATGTGCTGGTGCCGCTGGAACGCGGTGGTAAAGCGGGGCTTTTTGGCGGGGCAGGTGTCGGCAAGACGGTGTTGCTGACCGAAATGATCCACAACATGATCGGGCACCAACAGGGGGTCAGTATATTTTGTGGCATCGGCGAACGCTGTCGCGAAGGCGAAGAGCTTTACCGTGAAATGAATCAAGCTGGCGTGTTGTCAAATATGGTGATGATCTTCGGCCAAATGAACGAACCGCCTGGCGCCCGTTTTCGAGTCGGTCATGCGGCGTTGACCATGGCCGAGTATTTCCGCGACGACGAACACCGCGATGTGTTGCTGCTGATCGACAATATCTTTCGCTTCATACAAGCAGGCATGGAGATCTCCGGCTTGATGGGGCAAATGCCTTCACGTCTGGGTTATCAGCCGACCATGGGTACCGAGCTGTCGGGGTTGGAGGAGCGCATCGCCAATACTGATAGCGGGGCTATCACTTCCATCCAGGCTGTCTATGTGCCGGCTGACGATTTGACCGATCCAGCTGCAGCGCATACCTTCTCGCATCTGTCTGCCTCTATCGTGTTGTCACGCAAACGGGCTAGTGAAGGATTATTCCCGGCTATCGATCCGCTGCAATCCAGTTCCAAGATGGCCACGCCCGGTATCGTCGGCGAACGGCATTACCGCTTGGCGCAGGAAATCCGCCGGACACTGGCACAATACGAGCAACTCAAAGACATCATTGCCATGCTTGGTTTAGAACAGCTTTCGCCGCAGGATCGCAAGGTAGTTGCCCGGGCTCGTCGGCTGGAGCGCTTTTTAACCCAACCCTTTTTCACCACTGAACAATTCACCGGCATGAACGGAAAACTGGTTAGCCTGAAAGATTCGCTGGATGGCTGTGAGCGCATCCTGCACGATGAATTCAAAGACTACCCTGAAAGTGCGCTTTATATGATAGGCTCGGTAGATGAGGCCATATTGAAAGCAAAATCTGCCAAGTCTGCTGCCAAAGTCTCATCAGAGACTGAAATTGGCACTAAGCCAATCGTCGAGGCGAACTCTCAAAGGGAGATTCAAAATGCCACAGACACTGATGAATCTTAAGATTCTGCTACCTTTCCAAATCTTCGCCGATAAAACCGGCGTTTCGCGCATTGTGGCCGAGACGCCAGACGGCTCCTTTGGGCTACTGCCGCACCGACTCGACTGTGTCGCGGCGCTGGAACCGGGTATTTTAATTTACCAGACAGCATCTGACGGGGAAGTGATGTTGGCCGTGGATGAAGGCGTACTGATCAAGACCGGCCCGGATGTGCTGGTTTCCGTGCGCCGGGCAGTGGACGGTGCGGATCTTGGCCAATTGCGGGATACCGTTGAACAGGAATTTCTGATTCTGGACGAACAAGAGCAAAGCATGCGATCGGTCATGACGAAACTAGAAGCCGGATTTCTACGTCGATTTGCAAACTTTCAACATGAATAATCAGCCCAAGAAGACCAAGCAAGACTCGCCTACTTTTGCCACGCAAGTGGGGGCAAAGGCTGCCCGTAAACTCAAAGCAAAGCGTAACGCTACACCTGGGGTTTGGTTCGGCTTGGGAATGATGGGCCTGGTCGGCTGGTCGGTGGTTGTGCCGACTTTGCTCGGTGCTGCGCTAGGCATCTGGTTGGACCAACATTATCCGGGTGGCCGCTCGTGGACGCTGGCGTTATTGATGGCCGGGCTTACAATGGGTTGCTTCAATGCGTGGCACTGGGTCGATAAAGAAGACCAAGCCATACGGGATGAACAGAAGGAGGACGACGATGAATGAAATGCTGATTGGGGGGCTAACGTGGCTAGCAGGATTGTTGTTGGGTGGAATGTTCTTCGGCGGGCTTTGGTGGACAGTTAACAAGAGCCTTTCATCCCAGCGACCGGCTCTGTGGTTGCTACCCAGCCTGCTATTAAGAATGAGTATTACCCTGGCTGGATTTTATCTGGTTTCTGACGGTCATTGGCAGCGGTTGTTGTTATGTCTGTTGGGATTTGTCATGGCACGCCTAGTCGTGATCAGACTGACTCGGACCTCAGGAGAAGCTCAAACCGGTTCAGCAACGGAGACTAGCCATGCACCTTAGTCCTGATCAGATGATTTTTTGGCAATATGGCTTTATCACACTGAATGCCACTATTGTGTTCACCTGGGGACTGATGTTGCTGTTAGTGGTCGGTTCAAAACTCATCACCCGAAATCTTTCCACCGACCTGCAACGCAGCCGCTGGCAAAATCTACTGGAAATTATCGTCACCGCCATCGAAAAACAAATCGAAGAGGTTGGCTTGACTGAACCGCGAACCTATCTCGGTTTCCTGGGTACCTTGTTCCTGTTCGTTGCCATGGCTAGCCTGTGTACCATTATTCCCGGCTACGAACCGCCGACCGGCTCGCTGTCAACCACCGTGGCACTGGCGCTATGTGTATTGGTGGCTGTGCCGTTTTTCGGCATCCGGGATCAGGGTTTGGGCGGCTATCTCAAGTCTTACTTTGAACCCACGGTCATCATGCTGCCATTTAACATCATTAGCGAAATTTCCCGCACCTTGGCCTTGGCTGTCCGCCTGTTCGGCAACATGATGAGCGGGGCAATGATTATCGGTATTCTGCTGAGCATTACGCCGTTTATTTTTCCTATTATCATGACAATGCTAGGCCTACTGACCGGCATGGTTCAGGCTTATATCTTCACCATCCTGGCTGCAGTTTATATCGCGGCCGCCACGCGGACGCGTAAGCCAGCATTTAAAACTTGAAACATTAAAATAACCTGAGGAAAAACTATGGATAGCATGACTATTATCGCGGTGGCATCTATTGTCATTGCCGGCATCACCACAGGCTTTGGCACTTTAGGGCCTGCATTGTCAGAAGGTAAGGCGGTTGCGACGGCGCTGACAGCGCTGGCCCAACAGCCCGATGCCTCCGCCACCATTACTCGTACTTTGTTTGTCGGTCTGGCGATGATCGAATCCACAGCCATCTACTGCTTCGTGGTCACTATGATTCTTATTTTCGCCAACCCGTTCTGGAATTACGTCATCGCCCAAGCCGCCGGGAAGTAGCCCATGCTGATCGATTGGTTCACCGTTAGCGCACAAGCGCTCAACTTTCTCATCCTGGTGTGGTTGATGAAGCGATTTCTTTACCAACCTATTCTGCACGCCATCGATGAGCGTGAGAAACGAATCGCCGCAGAACTTAGCGATGCCGATACTAAAAGGGCCCAAGCCCAAAAAGAGCGTGACGAGTTTCAGCGCAAGAATGAAGTATTTGATCAGCAACGTACTGCGCTTTTCAGTCAGGCAAAGATTGATGTTGCAGCCGAGCGTCAGCGACTGCTTGATGAAGCGCGTCAGGCGGCCGATAGCTTGAGCGCAAAACGACAGGAAAGCCTCAGAAACGAAGTACATCATCTCAATCTAGCCATTCGTCGTCGCACTCAGCAGGAAGTATTTGCGATTGCGCGACAGACGTTAACGGATCTGGCAACAACCAGTCTGGAAGAATGTCTGTGCGAAGTTTTCACTCGCCGCTTGCAAGAGATGGACGCTGAGACGAAACAAGGCCTCGCTGAAGCACTTAAAACAGCGCTTGCACCCTCACTGTTGCGCAGCGCTTTTGATTTGTCTGCCGAGCAACGTGCGCTGATTCAAAACGCGCTGAATAAAACCTTCTCTGCGGAAGTCAACATCCGCTTCGAAACTGCACCCGAGCAGATCAGCGGCATTGAGCTTACTACTGTGACGGGACAAAAGCTGGCCTGGAGCATCTCGGATTATCTGCTGTCGCTGGAAAAAGCCGTCGATGAACTTGTGCAAGAGAACGACAAATCCATAACCCAGGCTGAGTTTAAGCCTGAAGCTAAAGCAGAGCCTAAGCTAGAAACAAACAGCCAATGAATCAGGAACTCCAGAGCCTGCAAGAAGTTTTCGACCGCACTTTTGCCGACATAAGCCAGGTAAGAGCAGCCTTTACCTCGCAACTGACGCTGCACGAGGTGGGCACGATTACCACGGTCTCTACCGGCATCGCCAAGGTTTCCGGCCTGCCTGGCGTTGGTTTTGAGGAGTTGGTGAAATTCCCTGCTGGCGTATTTGGCATTGCCTTCAACGTAGACGAAAACGAAATCGGCGTCGTGCTGCTCGGCGATTACTGGCATCTAAACACAGGTGATGAAGTCGAGCGCACGGGTCGGGTTATGGATGTGGCGGTGGGTGACGGCTTACTGGGGCGGGTGATTGATCCTCTTGGTAGACCACTGGATGGCAAAGGTACAGTCGTATTCAGCGAACGCTTGCCTATCGAACGTCCCGCTACGCCCATCATGGATAGGGCGCCGGTTACTGTGCCGCTGCAGACTGGCATAAAAGTCATCGATGCACTGATTCCGATAGGACGCGGCCAGCGCGAATTAATCTTGGGCGACCGCCAGACGGGCAAAACCGCCATTGCACTCGATACCATACTCAATCAACGCAACCAAAATGTGCTGTGCGTTTATTGCGCTATTGGTCAGCGCGCCTCTTCCGTGGCAAAGACGGTGGCCATCTTGCGAGAGAAGGGCGCGCTGGATTATACCGTCGTGGTGGTAACCGAGGGTAACGACCCCCCCGGCCTGGCCTATATAGCACCTTACGCCGCTACCAGTATCGCGGAGCACTTCATGCAGACGGGTCGCGATGTGCTAATCGTTTACGATGACCTTACCCAGCATGCCCGAGCCTATCGCGAGCTTTCGTTGTTACTGCGCCGCCCGCCCGGACGAGAAGCGTTTCCCGGTGACATTTTTTATATTCATTCGCGCTTGCTGGAACGCGCGACACATTTACGCGAGGAACTTGGTGGTGGTTCCCTAACTGCCTTGCCTATTATCGAGACTGAAGCGCAAAATATTTCAGCCTATATACCGACCAACCTGATTTCCATTACCGATGGGCAGGTCTACCTGTCGCCTTCGTTGTTTGAATTGGGCGTACTGCCCGCTGTCGATGTCGGTAAATCTGTTTCGCGCGTCGGCGGTAAGGCGCAACTGTCAGCCTATCGCGCTGTGGCGGGTGATCTAAAGCTAGCCTATGCACAGTTCGAGGAACTCGAAACCTTTGCTCGGTTTGGTGCTCGCCTGGATGATATCACCCGCAAATCTATCGATCATGGACGTCGTATCCGCGCCTGTCTGCAACAGCCGGAATTTGCCCCTGTGTCGGTGCCCGCACAAATTGCAATCTTGCTGGCGTTGACGGCTGAGCTTTTCGACACGGTACCGATTGATCAAATGACGGCTGCCGAACAAGCTGTTGATGTGGCGGCAACGAACATTCCAACGGAGGTGTGCGTACGATTGGATAAGGCGAAAAAATTAACCGACGAAGATCGTAAAACCATCATTGAAATTGCCAGACAAGCGCTTGAAACATTTCAAATCCTGCCCAATGCGGCAACGAAAGAAAACTCATGAGCGATACGATAGCTAGTCTGCAAAGAAAAATTAACAGTGCAGGAGAGTTGCAATCGGTGGTTCGCACCATGAAGGCTTTGGCCGCTGCCAGTATTGGTCAATATGAGCAATCGGTGCGCGCGCTGTCCGATTACTACCGTACCGTGGAACTGGGCTTATGCGTGTGTTTTCGCCAAATCGAATCCAGGTCTGTCAGAGCGGAACAAACATCAAGAACCGAGCAGAATACAGTCGCTGCCATCGTGTTTGGTTCTGATCAAGGTTTGGTCGGTCAGTTTAATGAGGTGGTAGCGGATTATGCGATAAAGACGCTCGCCGCTCAACCCGGCAAGCTGCATGTCTGGGCTGTCGGTGAGCGCGTTCATGCCAGATTGGCGGATGCGGATCTGCCTTTAACTGGCTTGTTTGCCGTGCCAAATTCCGTCCAGGCTATTACACCGCTGATCGGGCAGATTCTGGTGGCGAGCGACTTGATCCATAGCTCTTCGGCACCACTTGGGGCAGGTGCTGCGGATAAGCTGAGTACAAATCAAACTGAAGTTGCCGAACTTTATCTGTTTTACAACCGCCCCAAGTCCGATGCGATTTATGAGCCCGTGAGCTTGCGATTGCTGCCACTGGATGAAAAATGGCAACGCCAGCTAGCTGATCTTCCATGGCCTACGGGAAACTTGCCAGAGGTTGTTGGTGGTGACACCACAACTTTGCGCGCGCTGATTAGCGAATATCTTTTTGTCTCGCTGTTCCGTGCCTGTGCTGAATCTCTGGCGAGTGAGAATGCCAGCCGCTTGGCCGCGATGGAGCGTGCCGACAAAAACATCGACGAATTATTGGAAACTTTCCACACCCATTTCCACCTTTTACGGCAGAGCAACATAGACGAGGAACTGTTCGATGTAATTTCAGGTTACGAAGCGCTGTCAATGGAAAAAAACATTAAGGCTTCCGCCAACAATAACCTCCCGGAATAATCAGCCTTGAAGCAGAGCCGGGTAGCAGAGGAGAAAATCATCAAAATCGTCAATGCCCTGTGATTTGGTAAATGTGCGCAAGGCATTTGTATTCATATTGATTCCGCGTTTTATTGTTTATTTGACAAGAAGTTATCTTCACCCGGAGTCAGTTTGTGCATGGTCAAATGTAAAAAGGGTTATCAGGCAATTCGCATAGAAAAATGCTGCTGGCATTCCATATGCCCTATAATCTGTCCTTAAACAGGGTTAAATAGGGAGGCATTTATGACTACTAGCGGTTTTCTGCATCAAGTTATTTCCGACGAAGGATTTATTGCCGCCAATACCTTGGCCAAGGTATTGCACATCACGCAAAACGATCTGGCCGAGGTTACCGGCTTGTCCCGTGATTCAGTCACCAAGAGCGCCCGTTGTAAAAGCCGCACCACCCAGGCACGCCTAAGAGATACAGTAGAGATCATCAATCGTGTAGCTGAGTGGTCGGGGGGTGTGGGACGCGCGTTTGCCTGGTTTCGTTCACAGCCCCTGCCTTCTTTCGGAGATAAAACCGCAGAAGATTTAGTTAAGGAAGGCCGGGCTGAAGCGGTGAAAGCCTATTTAGCACGCATTGCCGATGGCGGGTACGCTTGACGATCAGCGTCAGACGGTTTACCGGAACGGTGTATCGTGCCCATCACCCGATGTGGTCTTACGATCCCTTGTCGGGTAATGGCGCCAAGCAACATGGCGGACGCTTTAACCCGCCTGGCTGTGCGGCGCTTTATCTGTCGCTTGATCCGACCACCGCCTGGATGGAAGCGCAGCAAGGTTTTCCTTTTAAACCACAACCGATGACCTTAGTCGCTTATGAGGTCGATTGTGCAAATATCGCCGACCTTAACGACGAGCAGCAATTGGTAAGCTGTGCGTGGGAAGATCTGACCACACAAAATCAAGTACCGCCGACTTGGCGATTAGCCGAGCAATTGCAAGCGCTTGAGTTTAGCGGAATTCTGCTACGTAGTTTTGCTTCCGGCTGTACCGCTAAAAACCAAAACCTGGTGTTATGGAACTGGTCGGATGTAGCACCAAATGCCATTCGAGTCATTGATGATTTTGGCAGGCTACCCAAAACGCCAAAATCTTGGACTGACCATTAATATGAAATTGTTTTCACAACCCCATCTATCATTACAAGTGCTGAATCAAGACCAGCCTAAAAAGCCATGTAAAGAAGCAACTCCTCCCTATTAAGCAAAACAGTCTGTTGGGTCATGGCTTCGCGTTGATAATCGTCTTTTCCGATACGCAAAGATAATAATAAATACGACAACAAAGCCGCTCTTACTGTAATAGTGGCTTTACCATCCACCATGCCAAAATCGCGCTCGATCGCCAGTTTTTGCGAATCGCTCAAACCAGGATGAGGGCCGATTTCAACCGTCAATAGAGTTTCCCATAACGTATCGACAGGGGTGGGATTTTCCGGCTTACCTACCACCATAGCCTGATGAATCCTTGCCAACACAAAATCGCGAAAATCATTGTGCGAATAACTAAACGCCCGCATATGCCAGCGCCATCCGTCAAACACCAGCGTGTGCGGCTGCACTTTGCGAACCGCAGGCTCAGACGTTGTCATCGATTGATAACCGATTTCCAACACTAAACCGAAACGCGCCGCTTGTAACACTGGGCGCAATATATTGATATCCAGATGGCGCGTGGGCGTCGTCAATATCTCCACCGCCGGCATATTGCTCATCAAAGTCAACACCGGAGACGCGGCAGACTGCGAGGCTTGCAGTACCTGCATGCATTCCTGCGGCTGGCCAGTGATCAATAACGGCTGAAACTGCTCGGTGATCAAATAGCGCTTTAAAGACCGGTCATAGCGCAAATTGTCTGGCCGCAACGATAAATACCGGCCAATATCTTTGGTCGCCTGCACTCGGCTGATGGCAAAGGTATCGGTCAGAAAATTCGTCGCCAGTTCGCCGGTCCAGAATACCGTTGCTTCCAGTAGCGTCAAACGCTGACGGACATCCCATTTCAAATCTAATATTGTGGTTTCGCCGTCGCCCATAAAAAATATGCTAAAAAAGATTGCATGACAAAAAAGTTATGAGTTAAAGTCTACACCGAACTGCCGCCAGGCGTTGGCCTAAATCATAGAAACTGTCGGCGTAACCTGGGTGAAAGTCTAACGTTAAACGAGACAATGTATGTCGAGCACAGCGCTGTATTACCGTTATTGGAGCAAAGCAGAAAATCGTTTACAGCAACGCACTAGGATTGTGGGTGGAAAAATGATTAAAATGGACAAAATAGTCATTTTTTAAATGGAGGATTTTATGAAAATTATCAATGCCACCCAAGCCAAGCAAGCTTTCGGAGAATTATTGAACAACGCACAGCAGGAACCGGTTGCCATCCAAAAACACCATAAGGATTTCGCCATTTTAGTGTCGTCAGCCCGTTATCAGGAGTTGCTGGCATTTGAAGATACATGCCTACACAACTTGGCCGTGTTGGCCGAACAGGAAGGCTTTATCGGTGCGGAAGCCAGTAAGAATTTATTGGATAGCATTTGATGCGTCAGATCGATTTCACCAAATCAGCAGAAAAAAGCCTGCGAAAACTGGCCGAATCGGATCAGCGCATTGCCAAGCAGATCAAAATCAAGTTGCTGGCTTTACTGCAAGAGCCGCAGCCGCAGGAGTCGCTAAACATGGTTGGCAACCCCGAGTATTTGCGGGTTCGGGTTGGTAAATACCGGATTATCTATCGCTTTGATGATGCCATGCTTTACATCGTGTTGATTGCCAAACGCGAAATTGTGTACGAAGAATTTGCCCGACTAATGGCTCGATGAAAACCGTTATGTCGTAGGAATCAGGACATGGCTATGCACGTTACCGATGTTGAAACACTCGAAAACTACGAACTTAAGCTGACGTTTAACAATGGTGTTACCGGCGTTGTCGATTTAAGCAACGCATTGTGGGGAGAAATGTTCGAGCCATTATCAGACCCGTTGTTATTCCGCCAAATTCGGCTAGACCCGGAGTTAGGAACCGTTAGCTGGCCAAACGGTGCTGATTTGGCGCCGGAATTTCTATACGACTTGATTCAACCGATAAGCAACATGGACCAATAAGCGAGGCCAACAATGTCAGATACAAGGCTGTATTACAAGTATTGGGGAAAGGCCAGACCGGAGGATGGCGAAGGCCCTGCTTACCATTTGCTGCCTTACCATTGTCTGGATGTAGCGGCGGTGGCGGATGCTTGGCTAAAAACCAGCAAAAATCTGCAACGTAGTTTTGCCGGGATAAGCGGTTTGAATGAAGAGCAAACACGCGCTTGGCTACTGTTTTTTATCGCTTTGCACGATTACGGTAAATTCGATTTACGCTTTCAACGTAAAGCGAGTGCTGCCTGGGTTGCGGCTAATCCAAAGCTCTCGGCCGCACCGGTTCAATTAAATGGTAAGGCTATTAAGGACTATTACCATGGCCCAGCAGGTTTGTACTGGTTTTATAACGACTTAAGGGAACGGTTTTCGGCGGGCGACGGGGATTTTTGTTTCGACGACAACGATGATTGGAATGCCTGGTGCAGTTGGTTGGCACCTGTCGTTGGGCATCACGGTATTGTGCCGGAAGAGCATGTCAAGGATTCTTACGAATATGATTTGTGCGCTTCTGACGAATTAAAGACCTCTTTCAGGCAAAGCCGCCTGCAATGGCTGCAAATCTTGGAACAGCTATTTTTGCAACCAGCAGGCATCACTTTAGACGCTAATCCGCCCGAATTAAAAACCGGAAAAAACCATCAATCGGCAGCTATTATGCTGGCCGGATTCTGTTCGGTATGCGATTGGTTGGGCTCGTCTGAACGTTTCATTTATGACGATAAACCTTGTGGTGACTTGGATGCCCTGCAACGTTGGTACGCCGTTCGATTAACTATTGCCGAGCAAGCGTTGAATGATGCCGGTGTAATCGGTCAGGCCAAGGCTTACCAATCCGTCGACGAATTACTTGATCCCGGCAATAAGCCGCGGCAAGTGCAATGTCTCATTGAGAAGTTACCGAAAGCGCCCGGTTTGACCATCGTCGAAGCCTCCACCGGTTCTGGCAAAACCGAAACGGCGCTGGCCTATGCGTGGCAACTATTGGCGTTGGGATTGGCCGACAGCATCATATTCGCGTTGCCAACCCAGGCTACCGCCAACGCCATGTTGAGCCGTTTAGAAAAAGCCGCACCGTTATTGTTTGCCAATCAAACCAACTTGGTACTGGCGCATGGCCGCGCCAGGTATCAACAGGATTTCATCGATTTGAAACAAGCTTGCCTGCCGCAAACCGCGCAAGGTCATGAAGAAGCCTGGGTGCAATGCGGCCAATGGCTGGCGCAGAGTCGCAAGCGGGTGTTTTTGGGTCAAATCGGCGTGTGTACCGTCGATCAGGTTTTGGTATCGGTATTACCGGTCAAGCATAAATTCGTGCGCGGATTTGGCATCGGCCGTAGCGTGTTGATTATCGACGAAGTGCACGCCTACGACAGTTACATGTACGGTTTGCTGGAAGCCGTGTTGGAACAACAGCGTTTGACCGGCGGAAGCGCGGTTTTGCTGTCGGCAACCTTGCCGTTCGAACAAAAACGCCAATTGGCGAACGCCTGGAACTGTGCGCTACCGGACGAAAACAAAAATTATCCGTTGATTAGCCATTGCCAAGACGGTCAAGTTCAGTTTTTCGATTTGTCGGACTTGCCGGAGCAAATGCCCACGCCGACGACGGTCAACATTGAACTGCTGAAAACCCCGGAATTATTGCCGGATGCCGACTTGCTACAACGTTTGTTGGACGCAGTGGAGCAAGGCGCACAAGTTTGCTTGGTCTGTAATCTGGTGGCTGTCGCCCAGCAGCTATACCAATCTTTGCGCCAACGTGTGCAACAGTCGCCGACACTCAACGAAGAACAACTGTTGCTGTTCCATTCCCGTTTCATCTTCGCCGACCGGCAGAAAAAGGAACAAACCGTTCTTCAATGCTTCGCCCCGGAATCGCTAGAACGTCGTAAACAAGGCCGTTTGCTGATTGCCACGCAAGTGGTCGAACAGTCGCTGGATTTGGATTTCGATTGGTTGATTACCCAACTTTGCCCGGTCGATTTACTGTTTCAACGCATGGGCCGCTTGCATCGGCACGCTAAAAATCAAAGCGGTCGACCTAGCGGATTCACAGAACCGGTTTGTACCGTGCTATTGCCGGAAAACATCGATTACGACCTGCATGCCGTGATTTATGGCAATAGTCGAGTGCTTTGGCGAACCCAACAATTGTTGGAGCAGGCCAAACGGGAAACCGGTTCCAGGCTGGCGTTTCCGGTTGTTTACAGACCTTGGATTGAGTTGGTTTATGGCCAAGAGGCTTGGAGTGACGAGCCGGATGCGGTGACAAAAAATTACGAAACCTATAAAGACGCTTGTTACACCAGCCACATGTCCGCCAAACAATTGATTAGGAGCTCGATGCATGAATTGTCAGATAACGATTCCACTGTCGCAGCACTAACCCGCGATGGCGAGATGAGTTTAAATGTTTTGCCGGTTTATCTCGACGATCAGGGGCGGGAACATGTTTTGAATGGTGATTGCTTGCACGACCTCGACGAAAGCAATTTGGCAGAAGCGCTAAATCTAAATACCGTTGCCGTGCCGCATAGCTGGGCCAATCGAGATCGGCTGCCGAAAGCCGGCCAAGATGGCTTGATCCACTTACCAATGCAGCACCAAGAAGCGGGCGGTTTTATCGCTCACCATGAAAATGACACCTATCTCTACCATGCCGATACCGGCTTATTTCGCATTGAAACAACCAAGGAGAGCGTATGAATCTACTGACTGACGCCTGGATACCTGTTCAACAGCAAGGCAGCTATCAAAAAATCGGCTTGCAACAATTGCTATGCGGCGAAGCCAGCGGCGAATTGTGTTTGCCGCGCGACGATATGGAACTGGCGGGTTTGCAATTGCTGTGTGCCATCACACAAGTGTTGTTTACACCCAAGGATAAAAAAGAGCTGGGGCGGTTTGTTCAACAGCCATTGACGCCGGAGAATTACGCCGAAGCCTGCAAAAGCAAAATGGACTGGTTCGATTTGGATCATCCGCAAACGCCGTTTATGCAGATACGCGGCGTCGATGCCAAAGAACCGACTCCGATGGACAAATTATTGGCAGGCGTCGCCGACGGTACCAATAAGACCTTCGTCAATCCTCCCGGTTTGGGCGAAGCCTTGTGTGGAGGTTGCGCAGCGATTGCACTATTCAATGTTGCTAACAATGCGCCGAGCATGGGCGGTGGCTTTAAGGGCAGTCTGCGCGGCAGCACGCCGATTACGGTTTTGATCAAAGGAAACGATTTACGCCAAACACTCTGGCTCAACGTCTTGACCGAAGAAACCGCCGAATCGGTAATGCCTTGGTATCAAGCGACAAATAATCAACGACCGAATTACCTGGATACCGTTAAAGCGGGAGACAAGTTTCCTGCATCCGCCATCGGGTTAGCTCGCGGTTTACTCTGGCAGCCTGCCCACTTTGAATTGCTCCCGGCTCAGAAAACCGGGATATGCAGTTGCTGCGGCTGCGATGAACCGGTTTATCGAGGATTCAAAAAAGCCAAGTTCAATTACACCGTGGAAGGCGTTTGGCCGCATCCGCTGTCATCCCGCACGTTTACTGTCAAAAAAGGCGAAAAAGAAGAGAGGTTTCCGTCATTCACCACAACCGCGCCGACCTGGACGCATTTGAGTAAATTGGTGGTCGATCAATTGGACGATAAACAAGGTCAGCAAGCCGCTCCGGTGCTACAACAGGCCAGAACGTTCATGACCGCCAACAAAATTCAGTTAATCATCGGCGGTTATCGCAACAATCAAGCAACTGTATTGGAACGTCGGCATGAGTTCTTCAGTTTGGCGCAGGGCTGGGCAGAACACGGTTTGGTGATTCATAAGATCATCGAAGGCGGATTAGCTTATAAAACGGCTCTCCGTAAGAGTCTATTCACTTTTGTTAGCGGCGCCTTGGTTAATCCTGGAAGCAAATCAAGCAGAGACAAAATTAGTGAAATATGTGGATGTATTGAGGCCGTTTACTACCAGCAAACCGAACACCTGTTGCACCAAGTTTTCGCAGAGGTGAAATTTGCCGCCCCCGATTCCACACTGCAAGCGTTGAATCGTAAGCTCAAAACTGTCGTAATCGATTTGTTCGAGCAAGCGACCACCCCTTACCGACAGGAACCCAAAATGTTGAAAGCGTTGGCTTTAGCTAGGCGCTCGTTGCATAAATCGCTTAAAGAACTGGAACCCGAAGGAGCTAAAGCATGAGTGAAGGACAAAACCATGTGCTGGATTTTATGATCCTGTATGAACGCTACCAAAAGCTTAAGCCCGGTCCGCAGGCCGAATTGAAGCGAGTAGCGCAGCCGGACGATTTGCTGGAGATACCTGCATTCTATCGTTTGCTGCATGACGCTAGAGCCGGCAAAGACATGCAACGTTTGGTGTATTGCTTGCCGCTGATCACTCATCAGGAAAGCGGCGATTCGTTGGGAAAGGCCTTAGCGAAGGCAGAAATCAACGAAAAGCGTTTGTTTATGGTCATTCGATCCGAGGAGCCAAATGACTTGATTCAGTTACGACGCTTGCTCAAACAATCTGATAAGCCAAAAGTAGACTGGATAAAAATGGCGAAAACTATTTGGAATTGGAATAGACCAGACCTCCGCGTAAAGCAAAAGCTTTTGGAAGACTTCTTTTTAAATCAACACACTAAAAAATAACCCGCTTAAATTAAAGGAATTCAGAGCCATGAATGAAAATTTTGTTAATTTCCACGTGTTAATTTCTCATAGTCCATCTTGTTTAAACCGCGATGACATGAATATGCAAAAGTCGGCAATTTTTGGTGGGAAACGGCGAGTACGTGTTTCAAGCCAGAGCTTGAAACGGACGATGCGTAACAGTAACTATTACAAGCAACATTTTCCAGAACGTTCAATCAGAACTAGGGAGCTGGGTTTGTTAATTGAAACGCTTGCTGATGAACTGGCTTGTGGAGGTTATGAAGTCGAAAAGCATTGGATAGAAAAAGCTGTTCAAGTTTTTAGTAGTAAAACCTTGGCTGGTGAAGAAGATAACGAAGAAGAAAATTCAGATGATGTAAGTCAGGAAGACTATAGCGAAGCTCCGACAAAGAAAGTTGCTGTTGCGCCCTGGGCTGTTTCTGAGTTTAAGTTTTTATGCGACAACGTAATTAGGGTTTATCAGCAAGAGCTGACAGATAAAGAAAAAGATGCCCTACAAAAGGCTATCGAAAAAGAAAACAGTAGAAAACCAACTAAGAAAAAGCCTAAAAAATCTAGCGACGAAATTAAGGACGAGTTCTTGTTAAAAAAATTGAAAAAGGAGCTCGAAGCTGATTCGGCAGGGCTGCTAAAAGCATGTGGAAATGCAATTGATATGGCATTGTCCGGGCGAATGGCAACATCGGGTTTAATGTCAAATATCACTGGCGCTTTGGCTGTGGCCCACGCCATCACCACCCACGCCGTCGATGCCGACATCGACTGGTTCACTGCCGTAGACGACTTGCAGGAATTGGGTTCCGGTCATTTGGATACTCAGGAATTTTCTTCCGGCGTATTCTACCGTTACGCCAGCCTTAACCTGAAACAGTTGCAAGTCAATCTGGGCTTGTTGTCCGATATTAAAGCCGAGGAAACCGCCGAAGGCCGCGCCAAAGCACTGGAAATTGCCGCCCACGTCCTGCATATGCTGGCGACCGAAGTGCCGAGTGCCAAACAGCAAAGTTTTGCCGCGCACAATCTGGCGGATTTAGCCTTGGTCAGTTTTTCGCATCAGCCTATTTCGTTGGCAAATGCCTTCGAAAAACCGGTTCAGTCTGACTACAAAACCGGCGGCTTCCGCGAACCGTCTATCACGGTTCTGAATAGCCATTGGGACAAAATCCATCGTGGTTACGGTTTGCAGGAGCGTTGCTCCGAATTTGCCCTGGATGAAGTGAGTTTGCCGAATGACATCGCCGCAAAACCATCGCTGCCTGCGTTGGAAAACTGGATCAGAACCAACGGCCAAGGATAAACGCCATGCGCGAGTATTTAATCTTAAAACTGCAAGGGCCAATGCAAGCCTGGGGCCGGGAAAGCTTCGAGGGCTTACGGCCTTCCGAATTGTTTCCGGGTCGCAGCGCTTTACTTGGTTTATTGGGAGCATGTCTTGGTATTGACCGAATTGACCACGAAGGTCTACAAGCTTTGGCTGCGAGTGTGTCGTTTGCGGTAAGAGTTGATCCGGTTTTTGATAGGGCGACCGGCAAGTTCATTCCTACGCAAAAAATGACCGACTACCACACCGTTAAAAACGCTCGCGAGGATTACCGAGGCCTGAAAAGTCACGACACCATCCAGACTTGGCGCGAATATTGGCAAGATGCTTGTTATACCGTGGCGGTTTGGGCTAATGACAACCGGACTATCGATTTGGACGACATCGAGCAAGCTGCAAAACGGCCACTGTATACGCCGGTACTCGGGCGAAGAAGTTGCCCACTGGCTAGACCGATATTCGATACGCGCGTGTCCGCAGATTCCGCATTGGCGGCGTTGGCGTTATGCGGAGAAGCGGGTGGTACGGTTTACAGCGAAGAATTCACCGACAACGCTATCCCAATGAAAAAACGCGATGTGCCGATCATTCATCAACCAAGGCAATTCGCCAGCCGCACCGTTTACATGTCCAACGGACAAGGAGGGCAGCATGTTTCTGAGTAAAGTGCATATTCCCTGGCAGCAAGCGAAAAACACTTATCAGTTTCATCAAGCCTTATGGCGATTGTTTCCAGGGTGCGAAGAAGCTGAGCGGGACTTTTTGTTTCGGGTCGAGCAAGTTCAGGCCGGTGTTGGCGCCAATGTGTTATTGCAATCGGCAATCAGACCGGTAGGCGGCGAGCAAAGTCCATTGCTGTTGGGGCAACGTGAATTTGAGTTGAATGTTCCAAACGGTCAGCGTTTGCGCTTTCGGCTACGGGCCAATCCGATTAAAACCATCAAGGACAGCAGCAAGGGGACGGTCGAAAAAAAGGGCAAGACCTTTACCAAAACCGTGCGCGTACCGTTATTACACGAAGAACAGCAACAAGCATGGCTGGAACGTAAGTTACAGAATTTTGCGCGTCTGGAGTCGTTAATCGTAAAACCAGAAACAGTGACGTATTTTCGAAAGCCCAAAGAAGGCCGCAGCGGCAAGATTCAGACAGTGTTATTTGACGGCGTGATGACTGTAACTGATTCGGCTGAATTTGAAACTCAGGTTACCCAAGGCATCGGCCCAGCCAAAGCCTTCGGTTGCGGTTTGCTATCCATCGCTAGGTTTTGAGGAAACGTAGTGCTATTCAACATCATCGTTCTCGGCTTCAGTACATTGGATTTCACCGGCGAACTGCAAATCACCGACGCCGAAGCCTTCCGCCAAACCCTGTTCACAGGCTTAGGCCGGGTTAAGGCGTTTGGCTGTGGTTTGTTGCTGGTCAAACGAATATAATCAAACTTAAATTAATCCGAATTAAGTCCGATCTAGGTTGTATCGAAATGAAATTATCCGAAAATATAAAACCTATCAGTTACTTAAAAGCCAATGCTGCCGAAGTGATTGCAAAGCTCAAATCCGATCATCAAGCCATGGTCATCACCCAAAATGGTGAAGCCGCCATGGTGATTCAGTCGGTTGCCGATTATGAGCAAACGCAGGAAACATTGGCTTTATTAAAAATTCTGGCGCAAAGCCAGGAAGCCTTCGTGGAAGGAAACACAGTTTCCAGCGGAGAAGCCTTTGCGCGGTTACGCGAGCGGCGCGGCTTGGCATGAGCGTTCCGGTACTACTGACCGAGCCGGCAGTGTCGGATTTGTTGGCAATCAATGATTACTATCTGCTCCAAGTCAGCGACAAAACCGCGGCTAAAATTATTGATAGCCTGGAAGTTGCTATCAACAGCCTTGGAGACTTAAATGAGCGCGGCACCGTTCCGAAAGAATTACTGAGCTTGGGAATTCGGCAATACCGCCAATTGATCGTAAAACCGTATCGTATTATTTACCAGAGAATGCTTGACCAAGTCGTCGTGCATGCCGTTCTGGATGGACGCCGCGATATGCAAACCTTGTTAACTCAGAGATTGATCGGCAGCATCTAGCGCGGTCATGTTAAGAAATTAAGGATGATTGAACCATGCTTCCACCCCTCAAACCCATTGCCATGAAAGAACGCGTCTCGTTGGTCTTTATCGAAAAAGGCCAGATCGATGTCAAAGACGGCGCCTTTGTCGTCATCGACGAAACCGGCATCCGCACCCACATTCCGGTGGGTTCCATCGCCTGCATCATGCTGGAACCCGGCACTCGCGTCTCGCATCACGCCGCCGCCCTGGCTGCCAGAGCCGGCACCTTGCTGGTTTGGGTGGGCGAAGCCGGCGTAAGGCTATATGCTGCCGGCCAACCCGGCGGCGCGCGCTCGGACCGCTTGCTCTATCAGGCCAAACTGGCGCTGGACGACAACGCCCGCTTGAAAGTCGTGCGCAAGATGTACGAAATCCGTTTCGGCGAAAAACCGCCCGAACGCCGCAGTGTCGAACAGCTGCGCGGCATCGAAGGCGCCAGAGTGCGCAAGCTGTACCAATTGTTGGCCAAGCAGGCCGGCGTGGAATGGAAAGGCCGCAATTACGACCACACCCAATGGGATAACAGCGACACAGCCAACCGCTGCATCAGCTCGGCTACTGCTTGTTTGTACGGCATCTCCGAAGCAGCGGTGCTGGCCGCTGGTTACGCCCCGGCCATTGGCTTCATCCACACCGGTAAGCCTCTGTCGTTTGTCTACGATATTGCAGACCTATTCAAATTCGACGACATCATCCCGCACGCCTTCAAGATCGCCGCCAAGAACTACCCGAATCCGGAACGCGAAGTGCGACTGATGTGCCGGGATATATTCCGGCAAAGCAAAATCCTCAGGAAGATCATTCCCACTATCGAAGAGGTATTGGCGGCAGGCGAATTGGTAATCCCTACACCGGCGGAAGAAAATATCGCCCCCGCCATCCCCAACCCAGAGAGTATCGGCGATGTTGGTCATCGTAACTGAAAACGTCCCGCCCCGTTTGCGCGGGCGCTTGGCGGTATGGCTAATCGAAATTCGGGCCGGCGTTTATGTCGGCGACTTATCGGCCAAAGTCCGCGACATGATCTGGTCGCAAATCGAACAGGGTTTAGAAGAAGGTAATGCGGTAATGGCCTGGTCCACCAACACCGAATCCGGTTTCGACTTCATGACCTTGGGCAAGAATCGGCGACTACCGGTGGAGCTGGACGGCTTGAAACTGGTATCGTTTTTCCCGATAGAAGACGATGAAACCGAAGCTCTTTAACAACGCGGAAAATACCGAAAAAATCGGTAAAAAAATAGACGGGCTATTTCCGTTTATCTAACAATGAGTTAGGATTAGTGCGTTCCCCGCACCCGC
>NZ_LUUI01000032.1 GCF_001644015.1 Methylomonas lenta | reverse complement strand
AAGCGGAACAAGCCTTCATACAGTGGCTGCAGCGCATCACGGCATTAGGTCTGAATTGCTTTGCCACTTTTGCCGTCACATGGGGTAACTGGCACGATCACATCACCAACTACTTTGTTCGGCGAGGAACCAGCGGTTTTGTAGAAGGACTCAACAACAAAATCAAGGTGATTAAGCGCCGTTGTTACGGCATTTATAATCTAGGTCGGCTGTTCCAGCATATTTGGCTCGACGCTCAGGGGCGGCGAGTCTTATTTACAAAACACTAGATATTGGGGTTACCACGGGAAATATGAGAGAACCATTATATTTGCCTGGCTTCTTGCAGTATTTCATAGGGTTATTGCAAGCAAAGAGCAATTTGAATACTTGATCAGGGACGACATAAAGACCTTGCTAGACGAGAAACCAGCCGATCTGCGGCGGATAAGGTGACCCTCGCGTCGCGCGTTCACGAGCATGACTAGATATATGCTTGCTTCTCATAAGACACCTAGTCAAACGGACAGCCGGGGGAAATTTAAAATTACCCGAGTGCCTGAAGACTGAGTTTTGCAGCCTAATTCCAACTTAATATTATGCAAGCTGGCGATTTCCTTAACGATTGCCAGCCCCAAACCGCAACCGTTCCCTGAACTACCCGGGAGACGGTAGAAGCGTTCAAATACCTTATCGATTTCATGCTCCGGAATACCGATGCCATCATCTTCGATTGTTACGGTAGGGTAAGGAGTATGCTTCAATTCGACAGAGATACATCCATCAGGATTGCCATAAGAAATGGCATTGTCCAACAAATTCCCCAGCATTTCCCGTAGCAAGGTTTTATCCCCTTGAATCATTATAGTTTCCGCGGAACTTTCAAAACCAAGCTCCATATGCCGATCCGAGGCTTTCGATGCCCATTCCATGCAGGTATTTCTGACCAGTTCACACAAGTCCAAGGTCTGAAAGTCATTGATACCGTCAACGGGTTCCGTTCTTGCCAATACCAATAATTGATTCACCGTATGTGTCAGGCGTTCCGCGCTTTTCCGCATCTGTATCAGGGCTGGTTTAACGCCAGCCATATTCTCCTCCCGCAATGCCCGCTCAGCTTGCAGCGAGAAACCGGCCAGCGGGGTACGCAATTGATGCGCGGCATTGGCGACAAACCTTTGCTGGCCCGCTATTGCGGCAGATAACTGGGTTAACAAGCCGTTAATGGTATCGGTTAATGACTTGACCTCGATCAAAACGTTGGTATCGGCAATTGGGCTTAGATCATGCGGCGATCGTTTTGATATCTCATCAGCCAACACTTGTAATGGCTGTAAACCTTTGCGTAATCCTGTTAACAAAAATCCAGTGATAAAAATAACCATCAATAACTGTGGAATCAGATCCGCTAATAAAATATCGGTCATCATGTCATGCCGTTTTTTTAGTGTTTCAGCGACATGAACATAAAAAGTATCCTCTATGTCCGCTCTTTGTACGCGTAATACAACGACCCTAACCGGTTCCTGATCAATGTCGGCCGAGAAAAAAACCGGTTTTGAAAAATCGCTGGATTCGCTTGGTTCAGGAACAAAGCTATCGCCAGCCAGCAAACCTTTGTTCGCGGAGAAAATTTTGAAGAAAGTTTTATCACGTTCATCCCACCTGACTATCTCCAGGGCGGAATCGGGTAATTCAACTAAGACTTTTGCATGCCTAATCTTGATTTCCTGGGCTAACGAACTAGCAGAGTCCAACAACCAGCGATCATAGGTTTCATTGACATAATGCAAGGTCACATAATACGACAGAATCGTTTCGCAACTAATAAACAATATCAGCGGAAATAGTAAACGCTGCAGAATAGCTTTTCTTAGACTTTTTCTTTTAGACATCAATAGCTTCCAGTAAATAACCGAGTCCGCGAATCGTTTTGATACTAATGCCGTAGCTTTCCACGCGCTTTCTAACTCGATGGATATAAACTTCAATGGCGTTTTCGGGCAATGCGCCCGCTTTCGGTGACAGGCGTTGAGCTAACCGGCTCTTACTTACGACTTTTCCAGCGTCTAGCAGTAATAACTCCATGACAGCATATTCGCGCGGCATCAAAGGCAAAGGCAAACCATCGAGCAGCACCTGATTATCACGGGTGTTTAAGGCTAATCTACCGACAACAATATCGTATTGAAACCCCCCATAACAGCGTCGAAATAAAGCGTGAATACGCGCTTCCAATTCTTTTAGCTCGAAAGGCTTGGTCAGGTAGTCGTCGGCACCCTTTTCCATGCCTTGGACTTTATCGTTTGGACTATCTCGGGCCGTTAAAATCAGCACAGGCAGCGGTAGCATTTTTTGCCTGATGCCATGCAACAACTGCAAACCATCCGTATCTGGCAGGCCCAAATCCAGCACAACCAGATCGAAGTCTTGCTCAGCCAATAATTGCTTCGCACGCGCTCCTGTCATGGCGGAGGTTACCAGATACCCCGAGTTGCTTAATGTATGGTTCAAGCCATCCGCCAGTACGGCATCATCTTCTATTAGCAAAATTTTCATAGCTGTCTAAGTCTTGTCAGGTAAATGTAAGGTTTAAGCTTTAAATTAAAAACCAAATCAACTTACATCTGATCTTTTAGTAAAGATGGACCTGGATCGCCTAGTTATTAATTATTCACATAAAATAAAATTTGGATTCAATCATGACATCAATTAAAAGACATAAGCCAATGATTATATTAGCCATGGCTACATTTTTATTATTTGGCTACGATATGATTTTTGACTTAATTTCATCGCTATTTCACGTTTTTATTGTTATCGCGCATTACCTGTTTGAATTCTGCGAAAGCAGTTTGGATAGCATTATTGAACATCTATTCCATACTAGCCGTAGAGCAACCCAGATTATTGTATTTTATATCATGACGAGTATTTTAATCGCAGTGGGTTTTTTAATATTACGTAAAGTACCTACCTGGAGTCGCAAGTTTCGTGAACAATCAATAGCTTATTTTAACTATAAAAAAATGCAAGCTATTGATTTTTGGCGCCAGCAAACATTACTATTAAAAATAAAATTATGCTCTGAAGTAATAGCGGGGATTTCTGCGATGCTGTTTGTTTCGTTAAGTTAGTAAGCCTGTATATGAAACATACGTTTACTTAAAAAACTATTGTAATAATTTTAACTAATTATCCATTGCCAATTTTATTTGATATTGACTTGTCTTCTATCATATAACCCAAGCCTCTCAATGTAATGATATTAACAGCATAAGGAGTTAATCGTTTCCGCAACCGATGAACGCTAACCTCAATGGTGTTATCGCTAATCACATCATCACTAAATAAACGTTGGGCTATTTTATCTTTACTGACCACTCTCCCACGATTCAATAAAAAAAATTCCAGTAGGGCATATTCTCTTGGAAATAATATTAAAACGTTACCATCCACGAATACTCTATGCTCGCGGGTATCGAGAGTTAACCTGCCGCACACAATATCTTTACTAAAATTACCGTAGGTTCTCCGGATTAAGGCATGGATGCGATTCTCCAACTCATTAAGATCAAAAGGCTTAACCATGTAATCGTCCGCGCCTTTTTTCAGGCACTCAACCTTATCGTTGATAGCATCCTTAGCGGTGAGAATCAATACGGGAACCGGGTTTTTTCGCAACCTCAATTTCGCAAGAAAATGCGAACCATCCATATCCGGCAAACCCAAATCCAGAATAATCATGTCGAAATCCTTGGCAAACATGAGCGCTTCTGCATAGCGACCGGTTGTTGCGGGCGTTACGTCATAACCCGACTTACTCAAAGAATAATGTAGCCCATCTACCAAAACAGGATCATCTTCTACCAGTAATATATTCATAGACTATTTACGTTATTATTTGCCATCAAAGGTGTCTACTGCTGTTCTGCCGTAATTTTTGAGAATTCTTTAGAACGTATAATTACCGTGATAATCTTATTTAACGCCCGCCATACCAAGGATGCACATCATAAAATAAACATCTACCACCCCGTTTATTCACTCACAGCACTGCAACGCGGGTTATTCGGAAAGCTTCAGTTTATGATTAAAGTATTCTCATAAAAAACAACTTCTCCCGTTGCGATATCATGATTAGCGCCAATTATGCCAATCTCACCGAGCTCAATCATTTCTCTTAAAATTGGGCTACGTTGCATAATGGCATTGACTGTTCTTTTAACATTAATGACAGCGACTTTTTCTACAAATTCACTGTTGCTTGAATTGCGGTTTTCGGTTTCGGTTTTTTCATCATAAACCGCCGGCTGTATTTTGCTTAACAGATCGGTCAGATTGCCCATTTCCACATGATCGCAAGCTCCTTTTATCGCGCCGCATTTACTGTGACCTAAAACCACAATAAATTTCGATCCAGCCACTTTACAGGCAAATTCCATGCTGCCAAGAATATCTTCGTTGATGATATTGCCGGCAATTCGAATACTGAACACATCGCCCAGACCCTGGTCGAAAATAAGCTCGACCGAGGTGCGGGAATCGATACAGCTTAAAACAACTGCAAACGGGTGTTGGCCGTCGGAGGTTTCATTCGCTTGCTGCAACAGATTACGGTTTATTTTCAGATTGTTGATAAAGCGCTTATTGCCTTCTTGCAATAAATTCAAAGCCATTTCCGGGGTTATGGCCGCTTGCATTTCTTTGGTTAAGGTTTTCATTTTTTCCTCTTGTCGGTTTGAGTCTGATGAATAGCCAAGTCCATCCATCAGGTCTCAAACGCTATAATCTGCGTATTGGCTAATCTGCCCAGATCGGGCAGACTGTATTTTCGAAACTTGTTGTCGAGCTAAAACTCTTCCGTTAATTGACTTTAGGTTCTACCCTACTCAAAAAGTGACTGGATAATAGCGTCTGCCATAACGACAAATGCGCGCCATAATGTTTGATGGCCAATACCGGTATTTTTGCATCCGACATGACCGAAGAAGTCACGCTGCCCAACAATATGCTGGCGGCTTTACTGTGCCCGCGGGTACTGATGACGATTAGGTCGGCTTGATAGTTTGCGGCTTCGGTTAGAATTTCTTCTGCCGCCTTAATGCTTTCCATGAACAGGGGGTTAATCCGCACGCCATGCGTATCGACACTTCCCATGATTTCTGCGAAGCGTACTTTCTCCTCTCCGCGTTTAATCAGTTCGTGTTCCTCGTAGCGTACGACCGACTCATCGTCATAGACATGGATCGCTAAAATTTCAGGAACCTTATATTGGGCGGCGATGGCGGCGGCTTGCGTCAGACTATCCGCCGATACCGGCGAGAAATCGATGGGCGCAATAATGCGTTGAATTCGGCTATCGAAATTTTCCGGCACCATCCACACCGAACAACCGCAAAGCATAGCAAGACGTTGAGCCAAAGAATGGTGCGCGTTGCCATGGTCCTGGTGACCTAATAAAACCAAATCAATCTTATTTTTGAACACGTAGCCTACCAAGGTATCGAGTCGACTCTGTGCTTTTACGATTTGGTAGGTGGCTTTTTCCAGCGAGCCAAATGCCTGCTGAACCACTTGCTTCATCTGTTTGGCAGGATCGATCCCCGGTTGCAGATGCGCTCTTGCCTGCTGCGTTTCCACAAAAACAAAGTGCGGCTGTCCCACAATACCCGACTTGGTCAGTTGCGCCGCGTAGCGAAGCAGATAGTTATCGTGTTCAGTCAATGCCAAGGGTATGACCACCCGGTTGAAGTAACCCGGTTTGGACACAATGCCCGGTTGTTCAAAATCCTTGCCGGTAGCCGCTTTTGCAGGCCGACGACCTGCAAAAGGCTTGTCGAAAAAGCGGCCTGCCACAAAAAAAATCACCAGGGCGGACAATACGCCGGTCAGAAAATCGGTTACCGGCACCATGATTGCCGTATAAGTCATTAACAGAGCATGAAACCGGTTGTGGCTGATCACTTCCCTGATTTCGGACACCTTGATCATGTTGGAAGCCACCCACAACAGGATGCCGCCGATACAGGCCATGGGCACCATTTCCAAATAGCTGGCAATGTAATACGCCAACGACAATTTGAATATTGCTTTGAAATAGCCCGCTAAAGGGGTAACAGCGCCGGCTTTGATACTGGTAGCCGTTCTCGCCAATGCCCCCGTGCACGGGAAACCGTTCACCATCGGCGTAATGACTTGCACCAAACCTTGCCCCCAAAATTCCTTATCCGGATTGAAGGGCGTACCCCGGTTATTGGCCATGCGGTCGGCCATCGACGAGCACAGCACGCTTTCCACGGCGGAAACGAAAACGATACCGAATACAAAATAAGCAATATCTAGCGCGACGCCGGAAGTCATTGCTGGGAGTATCGGCGGGGTAAATACAAAAAAGTTATTGGGAATGGATCCGTAAATATCCTTCACCAAAATAACGCCTTTGTCAGCCAGCAAGGTGGCGGCCAAGACGGTGCTCGTCGCAATCGCCAACAACGGCGCCGGGATAAAAATTGAAATGCGCAACAACAGCTTGGTAATAAAAAACGTGCCTAGCCCCAATACGACCGACCAAAAATTAACCTTGTCGATATTGCCGTAGGCAAGGGTCAGATTATGCAGCAAACCGCCTTTGATATCCTCGTCTTCACCAAGTAAGTCCTGATAGCTTTCAACTCCCAATATCGACTCGAAGTTACTCAAAGCAATAGCGACCGCAATACCGACGGTAAATCCAACAATAATCGAATTAGGCACTAGTTTGGCGTATTTACCGAGTCCAAATACCCCCATCGACATCAGGATTACGCCCGCAATGATGGAAACAAACACTAAAAAGCCGTGCGCTTCAGCAAGGCTTCCACCACCGGCTTCGCCGTATTTGGCGATCAAACCGCCGATTATCGGGATAAAGGCCGCCGTCGGGCCGTAAACTTGATATTTGGAACCGCCCCAAGTGCGGCCGATTACACACCCCAAGGCGCCGGCGATAATTCCTTGCTCAGGCCTCAGCCCCATGGCCATGGAAAACCCCATCGCCATCGGAATGGCGGTTAACGCTACGATCAGGCCGGCACTCATATCCCGATAGGTAGTTTTTATCCAGGTCTGTTTCTTTATGTCTTCAAACCGGCTGTCGATCAGCGTATTAAACAGGATTAAACGCTGCCAGATTTGAGAACCCGCGTTTTGTCTTGGCTCCTTGGGTTTAGTGTCGTAGGATTCTAATTTTACTAGGCTGCTCATATAGTTACCTTTAACTTCGTTAAGCCATTAAATAGGCATAATGCGAAACCACAGCGACCGGAAGTCGACTGCGGCGCACATAAGGGGTGGGATCAAAATTTCCGATTGCATGGGTTAATTGAAAATATGGTTGCGGTATGATCGCCTCGGTAATCCGATTACCTGAGACGAAATTTCTGAAAGCCGCCTGAGTAAATCCGGTAAAAATTTCCCACCTAAATACAACCTTAACCTGCGAGTACTTTTTACGAAGCGCCCTGAAAGCCGTATTGAATTGCCGGGTTTTAAGCGATTTAAATAATTCGTCCTTGTCGAAAAAAAGCAACTCGACAATCGAATCGGTCAAAAAAAAACAGTGGGTCAATACAATTTCAATCTCGTCGTCGCCCGCAAGCAATAAGGTATGCGCCACCAAGCCAAGCGACGCTTCGGAAAAATCAGTGGGTATGAAGATGGTACGTTTCATGAATAAAATCTCCCGCTTTTTTTGAACGCAAGCTTAACCAGCAAAGCTTTCAAAAACCTTGCTTGAAAATTACCCGAAACTTACAGATACCTTACTTGGCATATCACGAAGTGGCTTTAAACCTTCTGCCAAAGATCGAGGCAGGGATGGATATCAATTTCGGCAAGCGCGTGGCACCGCGTGCGAGAGTGCATAAAGCGATAATAATCAGGACATCGGGCAACGCACGAGCGCGGTAATTGCTGCATTGGCCGCCAGCCTGATTTTTTGAAATTTATGCAAAATTAGAGGGATACTAATAACCGCCAGCCCTGACGGGGCATGGCGGCTGAATGTCTAAATTTGAGTGATTTGTGATAACTGAATTTGCGCTTACCGGGCTATGCTGATAATCGTTGCCAGAGCCGAGAACATCTAGAATAAAATGTATACGGTGATTATCAAGATTATTTTTGACCGGAAAGGCCGTCGATTCTATTGATTGTGAATAGGCTCACGTCAGCGTTTAATGCTGGCGTTTTCGTAGGTAAATATATCCTGCAAGAATCAATGCAGCAATAAAAACAATAATATTGAATTCCATTACATAATTACTTATTTTTCATGTATCTTCCTGTCAGATAGCCCATCAGAGCACCCCATACCAACATATAAATACCGTGCAGTATTATTTCAAAGTTTAATCGATAAGATTCGACATAGTAGTCGTAGAAATAGTCCAAAATAACGATAATCAGTGTTAGTTTCAGGGCTTGCTTGAGGCTTAAGGCTTTGACGTAGAAATAGCTTACGCCCATAACAAAAAAACCTACTAGAAATCGCGTACCGGCATGAATTGTCCACTCCATGTTAGGGATGGCTGATTTCAAAATCGCTATATTCATAAAATAAAGAAAAATAGCCCCTAGAATAAAGGTAAAACTAAGCATTTTCATAGCGCCCCTTTTTTAGAAGTAAAAATATTTTATTATTATATTAATCAACCTGGGATTGATTGAATGTTTCCAGCGTTGTTTGCACGTGTCAGCGCGATAAATAATTTATTGCGTTTTATTAGAGAGTAACTTTGCTGCCACATCCTCCAATTTGGAAAAATCCACGCCAACACTGATAACAAAATTCGACGCCTCCTCAAAACTCATGACCAATCCGACTATTTTGGATTCATCAACCATCACCCCGCATACCGACGTCGGATTCGGCAAAGTAGGCATATTAAGCAGTATTGTCCAAGCATTTTCAATCGAACTCAAGAGTAAGGTTATTGTAAGCTTAATGGGTTATTCTCCTGCTAATGAAATGCCACCGAAATTACCCGCTACCCTCTGATATCGAGTTCCAAATCACCCCATGAAAGAGAATAGAACTCACCCAACTGATTTTTGTTTAAACTTAAGAGTATCTGGATAATCAAAACTAATAGGCAAAACTTAAATCCCAAGCATCATTGAAATAAAATATAGGAAATCACCATGAACGATCAATTCAACTGGGACATGATTCTGCATTCTGCTGACTCATTGATTTCAAACAATTTATTAGCATTAATTGCTGGCTTGTTGATCATCAGTCTTTTTTGCTTAATCGGACTGATTTGGCTGTTCATCAAAAATAAACACAAACGGCAAGCTGAGCTAACAAAAGAATCCTTAGCTGAACCTTTGGTCTGGCATGCAATGACAGCTGAAGCTGTGTTGGCTAAATTAAAAACGAGTGCGGATCATGGCCTCATTGACGAGGAAGCGCAATCGCGTTTTACTCAACACGGACCCAATCGTTTACCCGAACAAAAATCGCGTAGTGCATGGATTCGCTTTATCAGCCAATTTCATAACCTGCTGATTTACGTATTGTTAGCAACCGCAGCGATTACCGCGATGCTAGAGCACTGGGCTGACACTTTCGTTATTCTTGGGGTCGTACTCGTCAACTCGGTCATCGGTTATGTACAAGAAGGAAAAGCCGAAGATGCCTTGCAAGCCATCAAGAAAATGCTTTCTTCTCATGCGCTGGTGTTGCGGAACGAAAAGAAAACAACCATTCCAGCAGAAGAGCTAGTGCCGGGCGATATTGTGATGTTGCAATCGGGTGATAAAGTACCTGCCGATCTACGCTTAATCAGCGTTAAAAACTTGCAGATACAAGAGGCTGCCTTAACCGGCGAATCAGTCCCTATCGAAAAACGGCCACAAGAAGTTGCTGAAGATGCAGTGCTTGGCGACCGGTTTAATCTGGCTTATTCAGGCACGCTAGTGACGTTTGGCCAGGGAAAAGGTGTAGTTGTCGGCACAGGTGTTCAAACCGAAATCGGCCACATCAGCCAAATGGTTTCCCAGGTCCAGACATTGACCACACCTTTGCTGCTACAAATGGCTGTATTTGCACGATGGATAACAGCAGCCGTCATCGTTTTATCCGGACTGGTATTCGCCTTTGGCATTAGCGTGCGCGACGGCGATATTGTCGACATGTTCATGACGGTCGTGGGACTCGCGGTTGCAGCCATTCCCGAAGGCCTACCCGCTATTCTGACAGTGACACTGGCCATAGGCGTGCAAAGTCTGGCAGGCCGGAATGCAATTATCCGGCGTCTGCCGGCCGTTGAAACGCTAGGCGCTGTCAGTATCATCTGTTCCGACAAAACAGGTACCTTAACCCGTAATGAAATGACCGTCAGATCCATTATCACAGAAGGGCTGTGCATTGATATTACCGGGACAGGCTATGAACCGGCAGGCGATTTTCGATGTGCAGGACAATCCATTGCTCCGAAGACTGACTCAAGCCTGCGGGCAATATTGCAAACGGCGTTATATTGCAACGATTCAACGTTGGAACTCGTTGATGGCGCTTGCAAAATTCACGGAGACCCTATGGAAGCAGCCTTGCTGATGGCCGCACTGAAAGCCGGTCTGAATTCTGATGAAGCACTGAAAGAATGGCCTCGCCGCGATCTGATTCCCTTCGAATCGGAACACAAGTTTATGGCCACCTTGCATCACAATCATCATGGCGAGGCCATGATTCATGTCAAAGGCGCCCCGGAACGTCTACTAGCAATGTGCCCACTAGAGCGAACCGCGACTGGCGACCAGCCCATCAATCCCGATACCTGGCATGCGGCTATTGAAAAATTGGCCAAACAAGGTCAGCGCGTACTGGGCGTGGCCTGTAAATCAGCAAAACCGCATCAAGCCGAGCTCAGTTTTGAGGACCTGGACGATGGGTTGGTTTTTCTGGGGCTGTTCGGGTTGATAGACCCACCCCGTAGCGAAGCGATTGCTGCTGTCAACGAATGTCATGATGCCGGTATTCGCGTAAAAATGATTACCGGCGACCATGAAGTTACCGCCTGCAGCATTGCCGCACAGTTAAATCTGCACAACAGCGAAGAGGCCATTACCGGCAAAATGCTAGACACCATGAATGATGAGGCGTTACTTAATCGCGTCCAAGAAATCGATGTCTTCGCCCGGGTCAGCCCGGAACACAAGCTGCGGCTGGTCACCCTTTTACAAAGCGGCGGCGCCATCGTGGCGATGACTGGCGATGGCGTCAATGACGCACCGGCACTACGCCGGGCGGATGTCGGTATCGCGATGGGTCATAAAGGTACGGAAGCAGCCAAAGAAGCCTCTGAAATGGTCATTACTGACGACAATTTCGCGACCATTGTTCATGCGGTTAAAGAAGGCAGGACAGTCTACGAAAACCTGAAAAAAGCGATTGTATTTTTGTTGCCAGTCAACGGCGGCGAATCCATCAGCATCATCATTGCCATCTTGTTTGGTTTTACCCTGCCCATCACTCCGCTGCAAATTCTTTGGGTCAACATGGTCAGTTCGGTCGCCTTGGCGATGGCATTGGCCTTTGATCCGCCTGCGCCCGATATCATGCAACGCCCGCCTCGTCCAGCAAACGAACCGATTCTTTCCGGCTTTCTGGTGTGGCGAATTTGTTTTGTATCGGCTTTATTTGCTCTGGGTGTATTCGGTATTTTCGAATGGAGCCAACAGCAGGGATCGAGTTTGGATGAGGCACGAACTTATGCGGTCAATACCCTGGTCGTGATGGAAATGTTTTATTTGTTCAGTGTTCGTTATCTGAGGGCTTCCTCGCTAAGCTTTCAACATATGTTCAATTCTAAAGCCGTCATCTATGCGGTAGCCACCGTCATAACGCTACAGCTCATTTTCACGTATGCGCCCTTTATGGAAGATTTTTTCGACACTCGCCCGGTTGATTTTGTGCATGGTTTTGAAATCTTAGCGATAGGTTTAATCGTGTTCGGACTACTGGAACTTGAAAAAGGGGGGCGTCGTAAATTTTTCCGACCTTGATCAGCAAACGCCAAACCGGTTCGACTTGGAACTTGAGAGGGCTTGATAGACTTCTTCGCCCTCCCGGCTTCTTAGATGCCTACCAAGATGTCGACGTAGACGTTTAAACCGGTCATGGTCTTTTTCATGCATAACTTGGCAATGTTGACCGAATCAATCACATTAATCTGACAGGCTCGGGTAATGTGTGGAAACTTCTGTTTTAAAAATAAATATGCTGCTCATGCTCTCGGCTTGCACAACAAAGCAATGGAGTGACACAATGCACGTTGGCATGGCGAACGCTATCGCGGTGAGCCAAAAAACCGAGACTATTCACAACCATCAAAAAATAGAGGTATTATTTGACGCAATTAATAACATTCGTTTTAACTGCTCCAGTAAATAACCGTGTCTAAACCTAATCTTACAGAAAGTATACGCCTGGGCCTGATGCCACCATTGACCGGACTGGTCAGCATGTATGGCCCCGAGATCATTCGAGCAGCTCAAATTGCCTGCCATGAAATCAATCAGCGTGGTGGCATTTTGGGTAGGCCACTGGAATTGATTATCGAAGATGACGGCAGCTTACCCGAGACCGCAGTGCCTGCAGCTTTACGCCTGGTAACACAGCATAAATGCGCAGCCATCATAGGCAACTTAATGTCTAATTCGCGGATTGCAATTGCTGCAGAGGTTGCCGAACCATTACGCATCCCTTATCTTAACTTTTCCTTTTACGAGGGCAGCATCCAGGGTCGTTATTTTTTCCATTTTGCAGCTTTGCCTAACCAGCAAATCAATAAAATGATCACGGCTATGGCACAGCGTTACGGCTTAAAAATGTACTTTGCCGGTAGCAATTATGAGTGGCCACGTGGCTCTATAGACGCAGCCAAACAAGCGCTCGGCCGGCTGGATGGCGATGTAGTCGGCGAGGCTTACTTACCCATTAATGCCAGCCCCGACGAAATTGAACAATTATTACAACAAGTGGCTCGTTCCGGTGCCGACGTATTTGTACCCTACTTTGCTGGCAGCGATCAGATTGCCTTGATTACTCGCTTCTGTGAAATGGGCCTCAAACAACATATGGCCGTGGCTATGGGTCATTACGACGAAACCCTGGCCCAACAATTATTACCAGAAGTACGCGCAGGTTTTTATAGCAGCAACAGCTATTTTATGTCGCTGGATACACCGCAAAACCATGCTTATCTACAACATCTAGCCGCGCTGCCCGACGTGAACGGTATCTGGCCAAATGGAAATGGTGTGGCCACCAACTTCAGTGAAGCCACTTATATCTGCGTGCGGGCCTTTGCAGATGCCGTGGAGCGTGCTGGCAGTACAGACGCTGAAGCATTGGTTGCAGCGCTGGAAAATACCAATCTACAAGCGCCTCAGGGCTGGGTACAAATGGATGCCCAAACCCACCATGCCTGCGTCAATACCTTTTTAGCGCATAGCAAGCAGGATGGTACTTTTGATATTATCGAACGTTTCGGCAACAACCCGCCGGAAATCCCCGCGCGCTATTTACACACACCCCAGAAACATCAAAGCACAGAGACTACATCCACTCTGCTGGAACAAGTTAAAGCCAAAGCAGAAAGCAGTCTCCGCCAACTGAACACTGCCCAACAGATCCTGTCGACTGCCGACATGGCTATATTGGCCACCGACGAATCCGGTAATATTTTTGAAGCCAATCCCAACGCCTGCAGCCTATTTGGTTACACCGCTGAAGAAATGTGCGGCATGTCTGTCCATTTACTGCTACCACCGCATTTACGCCAGCGACATGTAGGAATGGTACAGGGCTTTGTAGAAGGAAAAGATAGCGTACGCCGAATGTCGCAACGCAGCGAAGTTACCGGCTACCGCAAAGACGGTTCTTTTTTTCCGCTAGAAGCCTCTATCGGTAAGTTTCGTAACGGCGATCACTGGATGCTGGTGGTCACCATGCGCGATATATCTGGGCGCAAACGCGAACAAGAAGAATTGTTATGGCAAACCACTCACGACGAACTTACCGGTCTGCCCAATCGTAATCTGATTAGTGACCGGCTTAGCCAAGCCCTCCAACGCAGTCGCCGCAATGGACTTAGTCTGGCTCTATTATTCGTCGACCTCGATGGTTTTAAGCTGGTTAATGATACCTATAGCCATGAAACCGGCGATGCCTTACTCAAAACCATTGCTAACCGTCTGATAGAACTGGTTCGCCCCGGCGATACCATCGCACGCTTATCGGGTGATGAATTTGTTATTTTGTGCGAGCAATTGGAACAACCGACATCGATTTCATCCCTGGCAGAACGCATTAATCAAGTTCTACGCCACCCCTTCAAACTTGACGATCAACAGATTTACCTTAGCGGCAGCATTGGTATTGCAGTAGGTCACGGTTCTACCCACTCGGCTGACGATCTATTGCGTGCCGCGGACACCGCCATGTACGAGGTTAAACAAAAAGGTAAAGATGGCTGGCATTTTTTCAGCGCCAGCCTGGAAGAAAAAGTTCGTCAAAAATTATCCATTTCTAATGGCCTACGTCTGGCTATCGAACGCGATGAACTATCGGTTTGCTTCCAACCCATCGTTGATACCCATAGTACACATATAGTCGGCGCAGAAATGCTGTTGCGTTGGCAACCGCCTGAGGGCCCCATCTCCCCCGCTATTTTTATTCCGATTGCGGAAATGACCGGTAGCATCATTCCTATTGGAGCCTGGGTATTTGCTCAAGCCTGTCGCGCCGAAGCGGACTGGCGCCAACGCTGGGGCGAGCAAGCACCGGGGTATATTTCTGTGAACGTATCTGCCAGGCAACTAAACGATAATACTCTACTGAGCGTAGTTCAGGAATTGGTCAAGACCCACGCCAGCGATCCCAGTCGTATCTTGCTGGAAATCACCGAAACAGCTCTGATGGCGGATATAGATACCAATCTACGCATGTTGTGCAGCTTGGCAGATTTAGGTTTTCGAGTCGCCATTGATGATTTTGGCACTGGCTATTCGTCGCTAGCCCAGCTGACCAAACTACCGGTCAATGTTTTGAAAATCGACCGCGCCTTTGTCGATGGTCTTGAAAATCAAGCTGAAAGCCGAGCCGTCGTTAAGGCTGTGATTGGTTTAGGCCGCGCACTGGGCTTAAAAATGGTCGCAGAAGGCGTGGAAAATTCGGCTCAATTATTAGAACTGCGTAACTTTGGCTGCGATTACATACAAGGCTATTATTTTTATCGGCCATTGACAGAAAAGAATTTTATCGACGCCGTCGATCAAGACATAAAAGCCAGCAAACAAATCCAAGAACCGCCATTTTTTTTCATCGTTTATACCAGTCAGCCCACAGAAGAATTGGCTAAACAACATATTCCGGCACTTTTGCAGCAAACTCGCCAGTCAAACAGTAGAAGAGGCATCACAGGCTGCCTGTTACATCAGGATGACTGTTTTATGCAATATCTGGAAGGCAGCCGAGAAGAGGTTCTCAACTTAGTGGCACACATCGAAAAAGATACTCGCCATTACAACCTTAAGACCATCTTACAAGGCACTGCATATCAGAGGATGTTTCCTGAGTGGAGCATGGGCTTCCGCGAAGTCAATCAGCCAAGTGTCAATATCGAATTTCTAAGCCAACCTGAACATCAATTCAGCCTGCAAGAAATAGCACAGGATCCTCGAACCAGCTATATCTATATCACCTCGTTTAGAGAAAACGGGCTTGATCAAAAGAATTTTCACCCAAGCCGATTAGACTGAATCTTCGTATCACTATAAAGCCCTGCATCAGATCAGTTCTTATGCATTCGAAGAATAAGCCTCTCGGCAAAAACCGATAGCCGAGACAAGCTTACCCATTGCAATTAAGCCAAATCCGCTAAAATTTTATCCCTGACCAATTGCCCGGAAAGTGTCACCATCGGCATGCCGCCACCCGGATTGACACTGCCACCGACAAAATACACATTTTTAAATTGCTGGCTCCGCTGTGGCGCTTTAAAGCCTAGATTTTTATAGCGATCGGCAACCACGCCGTAAATCGAGCCTTGGTTGGAATAGTAACGGGCTTGAATATCGTGCGGCGTCCAGTATTCTTCGGTGACGATGTGTTTGCGCAAGTCTGTCAGCCCCATACGTTCCAGCTTGATCAGCACTCTTTCGCGCAACGCCAGATAGTCCTCCGGACTCAGCGGTTTGTCCGGATTGAGATGCGGAATATGCGGCAGAATTTTAATGATTTCACAACCATCTGGCGCTATGCCTGCATCGGATTTAACCGGCGCGACCAAATAAATGGTGGGGTCGTCGGATAGGCGTCCACTATGAAACACCGCATCAAAATGCTGCCGCGATTGGGCTGAATAAAAGAAATTGTGATGCGCTAATTGCGGATAGATGCGATCAACACCAAGATGCAGCACCAGACCGGAGCAACTGGGTTGAAAGCGTTGCATTTTTTTCAGCTCGCTGTTTGAACTATGCAATAGCTTTTGCATGGCGGGGATGACTTCCATATTGGAAACCACAATGTCCGTCTGCAATATTTCGCCATTCTGTAACCGAATAGCATTCGCTCGCCCATCTTGCGTTTGAATTTCTTCGACTTCTGTATTTAAATGAATTTGTACACCTAATTCGAGCGCCAATCGTTCCATTGCTTGTGCAAGACCATACATACCGCCTTTGACATACCACAGACCGTATTCATATTGAATATGAGGCAACAAATTCATCAAAGCCGGTGCGTCATAAGGCGATGAACCTACATATTTGATGAAATAATTCAGGATGTCGATTAGCTTGGGATCGGAAATGTAGCGGCGGACACCTTGATCCATGCTTCTGAACACGTCGAAACTCATCAGACTGCGGAGTGGCCCGTAGTAGCGCAACAAGTCCCAAAAGCCGTCCAGACCTTTGGCGAAGTAACCTGCTTCGGTTTCGCTACACAATTTTTTTGAATAAGCCATGAAGCGCGTGAATTCATCGGCTACGTTTGGCCCCAATTTATCCAGTTCGCGGCGCTGGGCGTTGACATCTTCCATTAAGTCGATAGTGGTGCCGTCTTCAAAAAAGTTGCGCCAGTGCGGCTCGACTTTTTCTATCTGCACATAATCGGCCATGTCTTTGCCAGCACGGCTGAATAAGTCTGCAAAGATATGCGGCATAGTTAATATCGATGGACCGAGATCGAAGCTAAAGCCATCTTTTGTGAGAATATTTAACTTACCGCCCACCTTGTCATTTTTTTCCAGTAAATGGACGCTGAAGCCTTCAGAAGCCAGGGAAATAGCCGCTGATAAACCGCCGAGTCCGGCACCGATCACTACGATACGGGTATTTTTATTGTTAGGAGTCATTAGAAATCCCGTTTCCAAGTAAGCATTAATTTCAGGTTTTGCCAGCGTTGTGCCAAATCGAAAGCGGAGTACTCGCGAAAAGCCTCAAGCGCCAGTCGGTTACGCTTGAAGCGTTGTATGAATGAGCCGGCGCCATATACAAAATCCATATAACCTTTAAAGTTTTGATAGCCTTTTTCACTGTAAGGAAACCAGTTTGGCTCTTTAGGCAAATGGCTGCGATTGGTTAAACCGGACACCGGGTAAGTAAAGTTACGCAATCCCTCTGCACCATGATAACGGCCAAAACCACTCTGTTTGACACCACCAAATGGCAGCCCCGGATGGCCTATGTTTTTGATCACATCATTGATCGCCCAACTGCCAACATTCAATTGTGAGGCGACCCGTGTTGCCTGCTCGATATCGCAGCTCCAGATGCTGGCGTTAAGCCCAAACTCACTATCGTTAGCCAGTCGCAAGACTTCGGCATCATCGCTAAAAGTCATCACTGGCAACAATGGGCCAAAGCTTTCTTCGCGCATCACTCGCATATCGTGATCTACATTCCATAACACCACAGGCTTGATAAAATTACCTTGTCTTTCCAGCGGCCCTGAGGCTTGAGCGCCTTTGGCTATGGCATCCTGGTAATGCGCTTGTACCACTTCAATCTGAGCAGTAGAAGTCATCGCCCCCAAGTCGCCATAAGGATCATTGCCGACCTTGAGCTGGGCAACGCCTGCCAACAACATACCCAAAAACTGATCGAAACACGGTTGCTGTACATATAAACGCTCCACCGACACACACACCTGACCACTATTGCAAAACGCACCATACAGCGCAGCTGCACAGGCCCTATCCAGTTGTGCATCAGCAAATACCAGCATCGGATCTTTACCGCCCAGTTCCAGTATCACCGGAACCGGATGGCGAGCGGCACGTTGCATCACTGCGCGACCGGAATGCAGACCACCGGTAAAAAATATCAGATCAGGTCCGGCGTCTATCAATTGCTCGCCAGTCTCTTTATCTCCGACAACGCACTGCACCAAGCCGCTGGGTAAATCCAGCTTGGCAAATAAATCAACAATTAGTTGGCCAACCGGCAGACATAATTCCGATACTTTCAAGATTACAGCATTCCCGGCAAACAGCGCTGTCAGTATCGGCGCCACAGAGAGCTGAAAGGGATAATTCCAGGGCGAAATCACTGCGACCACCCCATACGGGCGGCGCTCTATGCCTGCGGTTGCGCCAGGAAAAGCAAATGGCGAAGTCGGCACACCCTGGTAACGCAAAATTTGCCCGGCATGTTTTTGGTAGTAATTCAATAGATCGAGTAAAGGGTAGATTTCCCCCAGCAGGGCTTCAGTATGAACTTTGCCAGTACAAAGCCCTATTAGCTGGCAAATGCTATCTAAGTTATCCATTAATAACTGACTGAATGGCAACAAGCTTTTCGAGCGAGCTTTTATCGGTATTTTGCTCCAACTATCGGCTGCCAAGCGCCCGGCGGCCATTTTATCTGCGATGGATTGCGCATCGCTGATCTCAAAATCGCCTAGTACTTTGCCGTCGATTGGTGAAACTGTCTGGATTATCGTCATGTTAGGCTTTAGTTTTTTTTAGCCAGGCGCTTTGCTTGATATCCTTGTAGGCCACCCGGTATTTTTTACAAATCAGATTGGCGGAAATGCGGGCTGATTCATAGATAGTCGGCAAGCCACTGCCCGGATGGGTGCCCCCGCCGACTAGATAGCAATTATCCAATTCCTCAAACCGATTGTGTGGGCGCCAATACAGCATTTGGCTAAATTTATGCGAAAGGCTGAATGTCGCACCTTTATAGACATTTTCCTCGGTTTCCCAGGTTTGCGGCGTAATGATTTTTTCAGATTCGATATGGTTGCGAATGTCGCTTAAACCCAAGCGTGCAGCTAGTGTGTCCAGCACCTGTTCACGGACATTCTGGCAATGCGCCTGCCAATCGATACCACTGTCATTGTTTGGCATAGGCACCAGCACATAAAGTGCCGACTTACCCGTAGGCGCCAGACTGGTATCGGTAACAGTGGCATTTTGCACATAAAACGAAAAGTCTGCAGACAGGATTTTTTTATTAAAGATATTGCCGATATTGGTGTGATAGTCCTTGGCAAATACTATCGTGTGATGCGGCAGGTCGTAAACCTGATTTAACCCCAAATAAAGCATGAACGTCGAGCAGGAATATTCACGTTTCTCCAGTTGACTAGGTGCGTATTTTTGCAAAATTCCCGGTTCAACCAAGTGCGTCATTGCGTGAGCAAAATCAGCGTTAACTATCACCTCATCCCCGAACACTTCTTCGCCATTTTGCAGCTTTACACCTTTGACAACGCCCTGCTCAATGATTAACGACTGGATTTCCTCGCCCAGGTGTATTTCTCCACCTGCTTCCTGAATGACTTTGGCCATTGCTGCTGCGATGCGATTTAGACCACCTTTTACATGATAGATACCGTAATCATGCTCCAGATAAGGCAACATGGTGAATAAAGCGGGACAATCCCAGGGTGACATGCCCAGATATTTGGATTGAAAGCAAAACGCTAGCCGCATTTTTTCCTGTTGAAAATATTGGCCTAGATTTTTGAAGATACTTTTCGGAAACGCCAGCCAAGGTATGGCTTTGATCAAATCCAGCGAAAAAAAGGATTTAATGGATGAATAATCTCGGGTTATACAGGGATAAAGACGGTTAAAGCGGCTACGCTCATTGTCCATAAAGCGATCATATCCATCTGTACCTTCGTCAAATACGCGCGCCAACTCAGCCCGCATATTTTCTTGATCGGAAAAAACGGACAATGTCTTGTCATCGTAAACCAAATCATACATAGGGTTTAGCGACATAAACTCAAGATAATCCTCGCTACATCGCCCACACAGCTCAAACATTTCATCCAACACGCCTTTCATTAACAAAAACGTCGGCCCGGTATCGAAACAAAAACCATCCAAATGTAATGCCCGGTTGCGACCACCGACTTCTGGGTTTTTATCGTAAATCGTCACTTTAAAGCCACGATTGCTCAGCAACATGCCTGCGCATAAGCCACCCGGTCCAGCCCCGACAATGATGATATGTTTAGATTCGCTCATATAAATTTAGATGATAGATTGGTTAATTTGCCAATGAATTAAGAACTGTCACCCGCTCAATGATAGGCGGTAAAAGCTTGATGTATCAACAAAGCGTCAATTTTTTCGGATGCACCTAAGTAATGTGCAATTTTATTTTTGATATTTGGAATCTCAACACTCACTTGTTCAACTTGCTCGGGAATATCGGTCACCACATGTCGACCAGCGGAAAGGAAATAAGCCAATACCACAATATCAACAGCGCCCTGTGCGATTTGTTGAGCTTCATGGATAAACGGCTTAGCTATTTCCAGAAAGGCATAGTCAATGCCAGCAAACAGCTTACAGCTATAGCGCAATCTAGCGACTAATTCGCTGATCTCATTATTTGAGGCCTCTCGGCGACTACCGTGAGCCAGCACAAGCAAATGTGTCAATGTCTGCCTCTTATTCAATGTCGATATGGATTTCGTTGCGGCGTAAGCTTGGGATGGTCCAAGGAGGATCGTAAGCGGCTGATCTTGGGCTTGATAAGCGCTTGATGTCTCGTTCATCAAGCCATGCAATTAGAATTTGACTGTATTCGGCAATTCGCGCCTGATTCAAGCTGCCTGAATAGCGCAGTGTCGCCACTTTTTTAGCAGGAATGGATTTGAGCATGACAAGCGGATCGGATGGTTGGGGCAATGTGGTTAAAGCAAACTTAGCCGGCATAACAAATGACATTAACCACTGGTTAGTTTCGGATGTACTTTGAATAGTTGTAGACAAGGTTTCAATAGGCCCAACAGCTGTTCGAAAAACCGGCGTGGTCATGGCTATTTCTTGTTTTTGCTCATTTCCGCCAAAAATATAGCCTGCCAAGCGGTTGAAACCGATTTTGCCTGCTTGACTATAGTCAGCTTCAATTTCAGTTTCGGCAACCAACATCGGCTGGTATAGACGAATTTGCATATTGCCATCATCAGACAGTACCCGATAGCCTGCTTCTTTACTGCTTCTAATACCCATTACGCTAAAACTTGCTCCTAGTAAACTGAATAGACGAGATATCGGATTGCTCATCAACCAATATCCTGCGGGGTTTGAATGGGTAAAATCTTCAATTGATATGCCACTGTTTGTATTTGAACATGCCAATTTACCGCAAAATTTTATTTTTGCGGTAAATTGATCTGAAAAATATTTAAAGCCATTGGCAGGATAGCAGGATCATGAAAATTCATAGACTTTACAGGCGGCAAGCGCTGCAAATGCATCCCGAACAGGCTTGGCAGTTTTTTTCATCACCGCATAATTTAAATCAGATTACGCCCAGTTTTTTCAACGTAGACATCACATCGCCCGTACCGGATGACATCTATGCTGGATTGATGATTAGCTATCGCATGAAAGCGGTGTTCGGCATTCCCATGGCCTGGCTATCGGAAGTCAGTCACTGTGAAAAGCCTAAACGCTTTATTTATCAACAACGGGTTGGGCCTTTCCATTTTTGGAGTCATGAAGTCAGTTTTACCCAAAATGGTGAAACAGTCATATTGGAGGACATTGTGTTTTACAGCATGCGCTGGAGTTGGCTAGGTGATTTATTACATACCCTGGTTATTGAAAACAAGTTAAAAGGTATTTTCGATGTTCGGCAGGATTATTTACAGACAAACTGGGGGTTAAGCTCAACTGAATGTCTTTGATATTCGCTACTTCAAAAACTTCTGCTGCCTCCAACCAATTCCGATTCTGAACGCGCATGAATTAATTTCCGCTTATGGTTCCCATGCTTTGCGTCACTGCCA
>NZ_LUUI01000031.1 GCF_001644015.1 Methylomonas lenta | reverse complement strand
GGGGTTAAATAACCAAAAGAACGGTTTGTCCTGCGACCCCTCCTAAACCCTTGCTACAAGCGGCTTACAGAGGAAATATCGATTTTAAAAACGTCAGTAAAATTCTTGATAACCTCTTGAATATTAAGCACATCCCCTCGGTTATAAAATTCATACTTACCAATGAAGTTAATATGTTGCCAGGCGACCGGCGAAAAGCGCAGGATTTCTTTTGCCATTTCAGGGTCAACGAATTGATAATGCTGATAAAGCTCTGACAACAGCGTGGCATTGTAAAAGATCACCGCATTGGCAATGAGCCGGATGGAGTCGGCATTGACGTCGAGTTCTATTTCGGTTTTGCCGCTCAGCATCCTGCCGCCGCTGACTTTGGCAATAGTAGAGCTTAACTGGTGGTAGGATTCGCCACGGTTCAACGAGCCCTGCACCACTTCGCGGATTTCCTTGCTGTCGATATAATCCAACAAATAATCGGTCATGATGATTTCATCGAAGGCAATAAGCGCCTTTAGCGCCGGACTGGTCTTTTTATAGGAAGACAGTTTGCTGACAATGGTACTTTGTGTCGTTTTCTTGAGGGCCAAGGAAGCCAATATTCTTAATACGTTGTCCCACTCCTTAATGATGAGTGCCTTATTGACCTTCTTACTGGGCTTGATAATGTGGTGCTTATAGTTGTCAAGCTCATCAAAACACACTAGATTATTGTCCGACTTGTCCTGCAACTGGGTAAAGCGCGGCATGAACCGGTAACCGAACATATACAACAAGGCGAAGTTGACCCGGTTGATGCTGTGCATGTCCCCGGATATTGCCGTGATTTCAACATCGGACGTGTTGCTTTCCACAATATCCAATAAGAAGTGGCTTTCATGCTGGTTGGCACCAATCACTTTTAGGCACAGCGGCAGGTGGTTGGCGTTAATTGCCAATAAGACCACGCCTTTCAACATCCCAAAATACTTCTTTGCATGCCGGGATTTGATCGTGTGGTATTTGGTGACCAATTTTTGGCCGTCAACGCTGGCGTGGACACCGTAATCGGCCAAGTTGTACTCGGCAAAGATCGGCAGTTTGGCCGTATGGTTCATGACCAGGTCATTCGCGGCATACAGGGTTTGGTAGCGGACATGGTTTTTGCCCACCCGTTCCAGGTCGCTTTCCTTAATGTCGCTGATCTCTTTCATTCGTTTGGCTTCAATGCCGGTGGCATTGGCGATGACACAGGCATGGATAACTTCAGGGTCTGGGCTTAATTTCGCGTATTTGGGCTGGAGGTGCGTAAAGGCCTTCATACAGCCGGTGGCCAATGCCGTGAATTTAAGGATGTCTCCGATACCAGAGACATTCAGTTTTTCATAAAACGGGTTATTCATCCCGTCATCAAGGCGGACATAGGGCAAGGTCCATTTCAGCAGATCGCCTTGCTTGTTGTAATGGGTTTTCAGGCTGGGGTTGTCACCGTTACGGATGGCCTGGTTAACTTGCTCGTACTTAACCTTCATATTGGCTTCGAACTGGTTCAACATGTCCTCAATATCCATCGACAGCAACGGCATATTTAGCTCTTTTAAAATCTTTTCCTTGTTTTGCGTCCAGTCGTCAATATCGATCAGGTCATCTTCCAGGGAACAATACCAGTGGCTGTCCTTGACGAACACCGCCGTGTTGGCGATGCCCTGCTTAAGTTGGTGGTACACCATGCTTTCATAGCGGTCGCCATCAACTTTCCTGACTGCGGGCTGCCCATTGATGGACACTTTGTAGGTCAGGAACTTTTTCAGCGACTTTGGGCAAAAATCCATTGGCACGTCTTGATAGCGGTAATCCCGGAACGGCTGGCCGCCTTCCAGATGCCGCCTTAAAAACGCGACCGCCCGGGTCAGCCCGTCATTCGTGCAGGAAAATTCCAGCGCCTTGAACAGTGGCCGGATATTCTTTTTTACGGTCAGCGCAATCTCCCCGTAATATTGCCAACGGTAAAAGTCCCGATCCAGGTTCGGCTTGTTAAAATCCTTGAGGAATTGTTGGTAGCCTTCAAGCGGCACCACTTCAAAGGCCTTGGCCCTGACTTGGTCATCGGGAATACGGCTGTCGATATTAATCGCCATCACTTGAAACGCTTGCTTTCTTAGTTGCGAGTCCACGTCTTCCATCAACTCAATTTTGGAGCGTTGATAGTTGTCGGCACCGTCGGCATACTTGGCCATCTTCTGGATCAGGCTGGAGATTAGATGGTCGTTGATTTTGAGGAAACGGTGATGGGCATAACAAAGCAGGTACAGGCGCACCAGGTTTTTGTCGGCGAACCTCCTGAGTTTCTGGATACTGTAAAACTCCGCCAAGTTCGCATAGTAAATGATACTCTGTTCTGAGATCCCCAGTTTGGGCATCAACCGTTGGGACTCCCGGTAAATGCCAATGACCAGTTGTTGTTTGGCGACACTTTTCTTGATCTCGGTAGTGCTAAAATCCTTCTGGTCTTTTTTCAGCAAGGTCAGGTTATAAAACAGCTCGTCGTTGGCCAACAGCCTGTCCAATTGCCCACGAAGCCCTTTGTCGGCATCAGTATAGAGCTTGGTGACCAAACGCTTACGTTCCTCCCGAAGCGCAATCGAAACAATATTCTGGAGGCTTGAATACGCAGGCCTGAGTACATTTTGCAATTGGCAGTAGGACAGCAGTTCTTCCAAAACGAACCGGGACAGAACATGGCGTTTGGCAAGCGCTTTCGCTTCCTTAAGCAATTGGCTTTGAAATCCGGCATCGGCATCTCTCAGCCCAAACTGGTTCATTACGGCACAACGGTTTTGGTAGTGGTGGTTTTTCGACACCTGCTTTTTTGGGAAGGGTTCTCCCGGGAAATAAAGTTGCATGATGAACTCAACATCAGCCTTTACTTTTTGGAAGCTGAACAGGAAGAAGTTGCCGATGGCACGGTAGAATCCAAGCTGCAATATATAATCAACTTTGCGGGCGGTGTCGTTTCCCAAGCTATCGAGAATAGCCCTATCAATTTCATCAAGGCTGAACAAAAAAGACCTCTCTTCATCATCCAGCGAGGGTATTGCATACAGCGTGTCGATTTCTTGCGGGGTCAAAATGGTCAGTCGAGCCATGTGCCTTTATATCCTTGCTAAGGGTGGTTTTTAATGGCACGGAGACTTCAGCGCACGATGGCAGCGATTTTAAGTGTCCACTAATTTATAAGTTTGTAGACATGGTAATCGCCGTGGAATAATATGTCTATAAAATCGTTTTTCACACACTTAATAGACAGTCCGTCTATTAATCGATTTAGGAGACAGTTTTAGGTGATGCGACTCTTTGGTTATGCCCGTGTATCCACCAGCCAACAATCCCTTGATGGCCAAGTCAAGGCGCTTAAGGAAGCGGGGGTCAAATCCAACCGTATTTTCACCGATAAGGTATCCGGTAGCCACATCAATCGGGACGGATTGCATTCATTGCGGGTCAAGGTCGAAGAAGGTGACGTGATTCTGGTCAAAAAGTTGGATCGATTGGGACGGGATACAGCGGACATGATCGCCTTGATAAAGGAATTCGACAGCATCGGCGTTGCTATCCGGTTTTTAGATGACGGCATCAGCACCGAGGGGACGATGGGTAAAATGGTTGTTACCATTTTGTCAGCGGTAGCTCAAGCAGAACGCCAACGTATTCTTGAACGTACTAATGAAGGCCGCATCGAGGCCAAGGCCAAGGGAGTGAAGTTTGGCCGCAAACGCACCGTCGATACCGAAAAGCTACGGACATTACGTAAGAATGGTCTAGGCGCTACCGATATTGCCAGACAAATGGGGATTGGGCGGTCAACCGTTTACAAATTACTGAATGAAACAGGCGAGTGAGTGTAATCTTGAGACTCATATTGCTGCGTAGGGATACTTTGGCGGCTACCCTTTTACAACATCAAATTAGCCTCATTTAAAGCATGAAAACAAAATAAGTTATAATAGCAATGATATTCAACAGCTTATAAAAAATATTATCGACGTTTTTAAAATCGATATTTCTTCTGTAAGCCACGGATAGAAAGGCTTTCAGGGCTGTCGCAGGACAAACCGTTCTTTTGGTTATTTAACCCCAATATG
>NZ_LUUI01000030.1 GCF_001644015.1 Methylomonas lenta | reverse complement strand
TATAGCCCCCCCCCCCCCGCGCGCTTGATTAAATTGCTGGAGCCCACATTGACTCGCAAAACCAAAACACCACTCGCAGATTCTAATGTGTCAAATACAGCCCCTGCATTACCAGTGGTTGACTTCCCTATTGTGGGCATTGGCGCTTCAGCTGGTGGCTTGGCAGCGTTTGAGGCTTTTTTCTCCGGCATGCCGGTGGATACCGATCCGAATATGGCGTTTGTGTTGGTGCAACATCTGGCGCCGGATCACAAAAGCCTGTTGTGCGAACTTTTAAAACGCTTTACCAAAATGCAGGTTTTTGAAGTGGTGGACGGTATGACAGTAAAACCCAACTGTGCATACATCATTCCGCCTAACCGTAATATGGCCTTATTCAACGGCAGGCTGCAATTACTGGAACCCGCCCAACCACACGGCCAACGGTTACCGATCGACTTTTTCTTCCGGACTCTGGCAGACGATCTGCGCGAACGCGCCATTTGCATTGTGCTGTCCGGTAGCGGCAGTGATGGTAGCCAGGGTGTTAAAGCGGTGAAAGCCGCCGGCGGCATGGCGATGGCACAAACGCCGGAAACCACCGAATACGCTAGTATGCCGCAAAGCGCCATTGCCACCGGGCTAGTAGATTTTGTATTGCCACCTGCAGAAATGCTGCCACAACTGCTGGCCTATAAACAGCATGCTTACGTTAAGGGAAAAACCTTAAGTCCAGCCACCCCGAATACAGAAGATGTTTTAAGCAAACTGTTCGTGTTGCTTAGAGTGCAAACTTCGCATGATTTTTCTTTGTACAAACGCAATACCATCATACGCCGGGTGGAACGGCGCATGGCAGTGCACCAGATTAATCAAATCAGTGATTACCTGCATTTCTGCCAACAAACACCTGCCGAAATAAACGCCTTGTTTCGTGACTTATTGATTGGGGTTACCCAGTTTTTCCGTGACCCGGAGGAATTTAAAGCCTTGGAAACTCAAGTGATTCCGCGCTTGTTTGCCGATAAGCCGGTCGGTAGCGATTTACGCTTATGGGTGGCTGGTTGCTCAACAGGGGAGGAAGCCTATTCCCTGGCTATTTTGCTGCAAGAGCAAATGGACCAATTAAAAACCAATCTGAAGGTACATCTATTTGCTACCGATATTGATAGTCGTGCCATAGAAACCGCACGCATAGGACTTTATCCAGCCAGCATCGAAAAAGATATTTCGGCGGAGCGATTAGCGCGATTTTTTAGCAAACAGTCCGATGGCAGCGGTTATCGAATACAAAAAAAAATCCGCGATTTACTGGTGTTTTCTGAACAAGATCTGATAAAAGACCCGCCATTTTCCCGGCTGGATTTGATCAGTTGTCGGAATGTAATGATTTATCTCAGCGGCGAGCTGCAAAAAAAATTGCTGCCGTTATTTCATTATGCGTTGAATCCGGGCGGCTTTTTGTTTTTAGGCACCTCCGAAAGCATCGGCGATTTTAGCTCGAAGTTTGACATGCTGGATCGCAAAGCAAAACTGTATCAGCGCAAAGAACAGCTATCTCAAAGTTATCGCTTGCCGACTGGTAAGTCCATTCCAACATTGCCGGTCAATGTAGCTCGAACGACAGGATTGGTGACTGCGGAAAGCAAATTGTCGCTACGTGAAATTACCGAACGCGCTTTGCTGCAGCACTTTGCCGCAGTCGCGATGTTGATTACTGCGCGCGGTGAAATTTTGTATTTGCATGGTCGCAGCGGTCGTTATCTTGAGCCGGCGCCGGGCGAGGCAGGCATGAATATCTTGCGCATGGCCCGCGAAGGCTTGGGAGCCAGCTTAAACAAAGCCTTGCAACAAGCGGTTGTAAAACATGAATTGGTCTTTGTGCCGGGTCTGCAGGTAAAAACCAATGGTGATTTCACGGCTGTCGATTTGACAATCTGCCCGTTGGCCGGCTCATTGAACAAGCCTGAGCAAGCAACGTTGTTTCTGGTTATTTTGTCGGATGCAAAAACAATAGCCCAACCTATTACTGATGCCGGCTCGGTTATCAAAGCCGAGCCAGTGAACACCAATGCCAACATTCTGAGTTTGCAGCAGGAATTGCGCACCAAAGAAGACTATCTGCAAAGTAATATTGAAGAACTGGAAACCTCCAATGAAGAGCTGAAATCTGCCAATGAAGAAATGCAGTCTATCAATGAAGAATTGCAATCGGCCAATGAGGAACTGGAAACTTCCAAAGAAGAGTTGCAATCGGTAAACGAAGAACTCAGCACTGTTAACAGCGAATTTCAATCCAAACTGGTTGATTTGGCACGGGCGAATAACGACATGAACAACTTGTTGTCCAGTACTGATATTGGTACCATTTTTGTCGATCATCACTTGCTGATATCGCGCTTTACCCCATCCGTGACGCAGGTGATTAATTTGATACCCAGCGATATCGGTCGACCGATAGGGCATATCGTGTCAAATTTACCGGGCTATACTTCTTTAGTGGCAGACCTGCTAGCGGTACTGGATAACTTGGTGCCTAAGGAAATTGAAGTACAAACGCAGGCCGGTCGCTGGTTTTTGTTGCGAATCCGGCCTTATCGGACCCTGGAAAATGTCATCGAAGGCGCTGTGATTACTTTTGTCGACATCAGCGAGCTCAAACAGGCTCAAAGCCAGTTGCAGGAGACCTTATCCATTCGGCATCTGGCTGCGGTGGTGAGAGATGCCCGCGATGCGATTTTGATGCTGGCTATGGACGGTTCCATTCTGGCCTGGAACCCCGCGGCACAGGGTATGTACGGTTGGACAGAAGCGGAGGCTTTACAGAAAAACATAGCGGAATTAGCCCCGGAAACCTTACGTCAGGAAGCTTTTGAAATTGTGCAGAGCCTGAGTTTTGCGGAAAATTTGGCGCCCTACCAGACTCAACGCCTCAATAAACAAGGCCAATTGTTGTCGGTCCGGATTAGTGCCACGGCACTGCTGAACCAGGCTGGGGAAGTGTATGCCATTACCACTACCGAACGTCTATGCAAATAAGAAAAACAACTGGATGCTGATTTGAATGGAGCGCGCAGATGAAAAAACAAACCGATGTTATTGCTCAACAAAGTGAAGTAGCCACAAATAAAATTCAGGCCGGTTTAACCTCGGCCGAAGTTGAGCAATTGGTGCATAACTTAAAAGTGCATCAAATCGAGCTGGAAATGCAAAACGATGAATTGCGTAAAACTCAAGCTGAACTGGAGTTGCTGCGTGCGCGCTATTTTGATTTATATGCCATGGCACCGGTGGGCTATTTAACCCTGACTGCAGCGGGTTCGATTCAAGAAGCCAATCTGATGGCAGCCAACTTACTGGGTGTAACCCGTAATCTATTGGTCAAGCGCCTGTTTTCCAGTTTTATCCTGCCTGCCGATCAGGATAAATTTTATTTACTTCGTAAACAGCTGTTGCAAAGTAACGGACCGCAAACGTTGGAACTGCGCCTCGTGCGACCCTATGGACTACCCTACTGGATCCAACTGGAAACGAATTTGATACCGGGTGGCGGTGATCATGAAATGTTTCGGCTAGTGATTAGCGACATCAACCAACTTAAAGCCATGGAGCAGCGGTTACGACAATCCGCAGCCATGTTTGAAAGTGCCCGCGAAGGTGTGATGGTTGTCGATGCAGACGAGTGCATTTTAATCGTCAATCGGGCTTTTTGCGATCTGACTGGCTATTCCTCACAAGAAGCCTTGGGCCAAACCCCACGATTGTTGCAGTCCGGACGGCAGAATAAGGCTTTTTATGCGCAAATGTGGGCTCAAATCGAAACCACTGGTTACTGGCAGGGTGAAATTTGGAATCGACGTAAGAGTGGTGAAGTCTATCCACAATTACTCAGCATCTCGGCTGTAAAGGATCAAAACCAGCAGCTAACACATTATGTCGGGGTATTTTCCGATATCAGCCAACTTAAGGATGCCGCTGAAAAACTGGATTACCTGGCGCACCACGACCCCTTAACCGGCTTACCCAATCGTTTGCTGTTGTTTGCCCGTCTGGAACATAGTCTGGAAGTGGCTCGCCGTGATCGTAAATCTTTGGCGCTACTGATGCTGGATCTGGATCGATTTAAAGATGTGAATGACAGTTACGGACATTTAGCCGGTGATGAATTGTTGCAATTGGTGGCTGAACGTTTGACCAGTCGCTTGCGCGGTATTGATACCGTCACCCGTTTGGGCGGCGATGAGTTTGCGTTATTGCTGGAAGATTTGAGTCATCCGCAAGATGCAGCGTTGGTGGCGGCAGAAATTATAGAGGCGCTTTCCGACCCCTGGCGATTGTCTATGGGGGTTGAAGTGCGTATTGGTACAAGTATTGGTATTAGCTTGTATCCACAGCATGGCAGCAGTTCGGAAGTATTATTACAACACGCGGATGCAGCACTCTATCTGGCCAAAGATGAAGGCAGGGGGATTTTTAAATATTTTTCCGATGATCTGACTATTGCTGCCCGTCGACGGTTGAATTTGGAAGCCTTGTTGCGTCGCGCCTTGGCCAATCAAGAGTTAAAGCTATATTACCAGCCGCAAGTCGATATTGCCTCCGGTCGTATCATAGGTGCCGAAGCCTTATTGCGCTGGCAGCATGAGGTGGAAGGTTTTATCCCCCCCGATCAGTTTATTCCTGTTGCTGAAGAAACCGGCTTGATTGCTGAGATTGGTGAATGGGTGTTGCGCGAAGCCTGTCGGCAAGGACATGCTTGGATAGCAGCAGGCTTGCCGGTGTTGAAATTGGCAGTGAATCTCTCTTCGCACCAGTTCCGGCATGGCGACATCTGCGCTACCCTGAAAACCGTGTTACAAGACACAGGCTTTCCAGCACAACGTCTGGAACTGGAATTGACCGAAAGTGCTTTGATGGAAAGAGAAGCAGAAGCCGTGCTGATATTGCAAAAAATGCGAGACTTGGGGGTTGGTCTGGCGATTGACGATTTTGGCACCGGCTATTCATCACTAGCCTATCTAAAGCGCTTTCCGCTGGATGTGCTGAAAATTGATAAAGCCTTTATTACAGACATACCGCAAAATGAAGACGACAAGGAAATCGCTGCTGCCATTATTGCCATGGCACACATATTACGTTTAAAAGTGCTGGCAGAAGGGGTTGAGACCGAAGAACAAATCGCATTTTTGCAGCGCACAGGTTGCGACCTTTATCAGGGCTATTACATGAGCCCCGCACTACCAGCGACAGATTTTGCAGCGTTAGTACAGCGGACAGCTTAGGCGGATTTAAGCTGTAAAACCCGCATGGCGCCAGACGGGTGGTGCTAAACCATAGCGGCTTAGCATAGTAAGGAATGCGCATGAAA
>NZ_LUUI01000029.1 GCF_001644015.1 Methylomonas lenta | reverse complement strand
CTAAAAACCCTCTTCACTAGACCTGGAAGCATCCGTTTATTCCTAGAATTAACACCCGAAGACGCCGATATAATCTTTGATGCATCCAAAAATGGACAGCTTGAAAGTTTGGGCGTAACTCATGTTCGACTTTATCCCTCCCTGGCCGATTTACCCAACGATGAGGAACGCGTTCAGCTTCTGATTCTCCTCAGCCGTGTGCAAGAATTTTGGATTGATGGTTTATTCAAGCATTCTCTTCACCATGAGGTACTCATATTGCTCGGTAAGCGGGCTATGGATGAGGCCGTTGAGCCACCCTGGAATCGCACCATTGAGTTGCCAAAACAGCGCCACCAGCTTTCTTTACGCGATACTCGAATCGAGACGGTATTTGATGCCACAGGTTTACTGCTGATCTTAGGCGAACCAGGTTCGGGCAAAACCACGACATTGCTTGAATTGGTATCTATACTCATAGCACGCGCTAAAACCGATGCCAAAGAACGCATTCCTGTTGTGTTAAATCTGTCAAGTTGGGAGAAGAAGTCACAAACACTGGCGGAGTGGATGACTGACAGATTAAGTAGTATGTACAGTGTACCTAGACAAATCGCGCTGAGCTGGTTGGATAAGGGCTATCTTATCCCGCTGTTAGACGGCTTGGATGAGGTTAAAACAAAAGAGCAAGCGGATTGCGTAGAAGCTATCAATACCTATATTACCCAGGCTGAACCCGCAGGCTTGGTTGTTTGCTGTCGATTAACAGAGTATCAGTGGTTGCCGGAGCATCTTAAATTAAATGGCGCGATCTGCATCGAACCGTTAAATCGAGCGCAAATTGACCAATACTTCGCTGCTGTTGGGTCGGAATTTGAATCGTTGCGCACGGCTATTCAAGAAGACACTGCTTTGCGGGAATTAGCAGAATCACCATTGATGTTAAATATCATGAGTATGACTTATCAATCAGCCCGTCCAGAGAGCTTTACTGCTGGAAGTCTTTCATTAAAGGATCGACGAACACAGATCTTCGCTGCCTATATAGATAAGATGTTCCAACGCAAAGCACCAACGAGCCAAATTTTTCCAAAAGAAAAAGTAATTTATTGGCTCAGTTGGTTAGCAAAAGGAATGGCTGACCATTCTCAATCGGTATTTTTTGTTGAGGATTTGCAGCCCAATTGGCTAGATGGCTGGAAACAAAGAGCCACTTATAGAGGTATTTCCTCACTGCTTTTCGGGCTAATGGTTGGGCTGATGCTTGCTTTAGTGATTGAATTGTTTATTAGATCAGAGCCATCCACTATTGATGGCCTAATTTTGGTGCAAATGGGGGGCGTAATTGGCGCTCTGATTGGCGCGCTGAGCGGTGGACTGGATGTTGAGCTATTTTCAGTCTCTACTATAGGTACGTTAAATGACATCAAAAGATTTGAAACAATAAGTTGGTCTTGGAAATCATTTAGTGAACAGATTTCAAACGATTTTTCCAAATATGGTTGGCTTATTGGCTTGATTATTGTGTCGGCTTTTTTAAAGTTGTATCTACTTGTTTTAGTGCTGTATTTGGGAACTGTTGCTCGTTTCATAAAAGAATTCGTTTATAAGATCAGAGAGGATAAAACAGATCTGAATCATGGCATTAAACAAGCTTTCATTATTCTTTTTTTAATTATAGGGGTAATTGAACTCGCTGTTAGTAACACTTCTAGTACATTGATTATTGGTACGTCTATAGGGTTGTCTTTGGCACTGATTCCCGCGCTTATATAAAGGATTCTTTGATAAAAAAGTGGAGGATAAAAAGCATCCAAATCAAGGCATCACCTTAACATTGAAGAATAGTCTGTATGTTTTTCTCTTCACTGGGTTTATTTTTAGCCTGGTTTACGGGCTGATTGGACTGAAGGTTGGGCTGTTTTCCGGGCTACTTTTCGGGTTAATTATCTCGCTAGCGTGTGGGTTGGGAGCTGTGATTAAACATTATTCCTTGCGTTTAGCCCTTTGCCTTAATAGAAACATCCCGTTTAAGTTTATTCCCTTCCTGGATTATTCCGCCAAACTCATCCTGCTCAAAAAAGTTGGCGGCGGTTATATATTCATCCATCGAATGCTTTTGGAGTATTTTGCCGGACTGGCTACTAAAAAGCCCTATTGAGACTTTGTATTGTTATTTTCGTGATCTTCGCACGAAAATCAATCTGGAAATCATGAATCGCGGAAAGCTGGCGGCTGAAGCGTCACCGATATACAACAAGGTTGCTAGCCGATGACCCCATGCAATATAGTGACCCCCAAACACCAGGCAGTTCTTAGAAGCGGTAAACAACGTGCACCGCATAGTTCGCGATTGGTGCGGTTCGTAAACTCACCACACCCTACGCCTGCTATCGGCTGGACAGTTGCCATTGGCAAGTTCGTTTCGTCCGACCGGTTTTGGCCGATACTGTTGAAAAGGTTGGTTCTTGGTGGTTTTAAGCCAATTCTGCCAGTATCTTTATTTTTAAAGTTACTTGTCATTTTGTATGTTGGCGATTTCTACTCAGTATACGGCTATAAATCACAGTGTTTGTAAGCAGCACAGCGCCGGCTAACAGGTATTGAATGTCGGTTGTCAGACTTTGCGGGTAAATGATAGGTAGCAGATAGTGCTCGATAAAGCTTTCGCTGTAGCCAGCTTGCCCCGCAGCTCTGCGCAGTTGGTTTTCCAGATAGGTGAGTGGACAGATGCGGCCGGAAATTTCGATACAAAATCCCCAGGCCGCTGCCGGCAAATGAAGCAAAGCCACCCAGCGCCAGCGAAAGGCTAATGCCCCGCCGAATACGACAAATAGAATAAACAGCAAATGCCCTATCAGTACCGCGTCGGCTGCAAGGCGCAACAGCATGTTTAAAAGAAGAAAAATGAATCAGGCTAAGTTCGCTTGTGTGTGCCTAAAACAATTGTTTGGAGTTTTTGCTGTTACGAAATACCAGGGGTTTTTCGGTTTCAGCCAGGCTGGCTTCGCGTGCAGAGGCAATGGCGGCGTCGATACGATGGCGCTCGGGCGATTTGCTGCAGACCGGGTCGGTGCTGTACATATCGTTATTGAATAAATAAGCCTGACAGCGGCAGCCGCCAAAATCTTTATGTTTTTCATCGCAACTGCGGCAAGGTTCCTGCATCCAGTCGGTGCCACGGAAAAAGTTGAAAGCCTTGGATTCGTTCCAGATTTGCTCGATGCTGAAGTCGTTGACATTCGGGCAATCCAGGCCGGGCAGTTCGCGGGCAGAATGGCAGGGTAGTGCCGTGCCATCCGGGGCGATGGTCAAAAACGTGGTGCCCCAGCCGTTCATGCAGGCTTTGGGTCTATCTTCGTGAAAATCCGGCACCACGTAATAAATTTTCATTTTACCGGCGACTTTTTCTTTGAAAGCCTGGGCAATCTTTTCGGCTTTTTCAAATTGTTCGCGGGTTGGCAGCAAGGCATCTCGATTCAAATGCGCCCAGCCGTAATACTGCGTGTTGGCGAGTTCCAGATAATCGGCGCCCAGATTTTCCGCCATCTCCAGTATCTGCGGCATTTGATGAATGTTTTGCCGGTGTATCACCACGCACAATACCATAGGATAGCCGTGCTTTTTCACCAGCTTGGCGACTTCCTGTTTGTGTTGGTAGGTGGTCGTGCCGGCCAGGTGGTCATTCAGTTCTTGCGTACTAGCCTGTATGCTGACCTGGATATGATCCAGACCGGCCTGTTTCAGCTCAATAATCCGCTCTTCGGTTAAACCGTAGCCGGAGGTGATTAGATTGGAGTAATAGCCCAGTTCGCGGGCATACCGCACCAGTTCCGACAAATCCTGCCGAGTCAGCGGTTCACCGCCGGAAAAACCCAGTTGCACAGCACCCATTCTACGGGCTTGGCTGAGTACGCGCTTCCAGTCGTCAGTACTCAACTCATGCGGATATTTGGCATAGTCCAGCGGGTTGGAACAATAAGGACATTGTAGCGGGCACTTGTAACTCAGTTCAGCCAGCAGCCAGCGGGGAGGGGTGATATTAAGCTTGTCGGATCCAGCCATTTTGCAAAGCCACATTCAGGAAGTTGGTGATGTCGTTAGTCAGGCCGGCAGTGGCGAATTTCGCTTCCAAATCGGCAACGATTTGCCCTAGTAAGCGGCTGCCATCACAGAGCTGCAGGATTTCCGCAGAGCTTTGATTTAATTCCACCATGCCTTCCGGGTAGAGTATCACGAATTTTTGCTGGGCTTCCTCCCACTGTAGTCTATGCATAGGAGAAAAGCTTATCGGTTGATCGGGATTGATGGTCATTAGATTCCGTTGTTTTAACAAGCGAATAGAGAATTAAGTCGCTGCAATATCTTCAAAAACTTCCGCCAGCGGCAGACTAAAGCCTAGACTGCTCAGCTGGAACTCAGCTTCGCCCAGGTAGTCGTGCAACAGCCAGTCGTTGTCGGCGGTGCGCCGGAAGCATTCCACCCGGCGGTTGTCGATGTCGACGATCAGGTATTCCTGCAGTGACTCCAGTTTGCGATAGGCAACGAATTTGCCGCCGCGATCATAGTCGGCAGTCGACTCGGACAAGACTTCGACGATTAACGCAGGGTGTGACAGAAATTGTTTGGCTAATCTGTCCTCCGCGTGGCAGGACACCATCACATCCGGGTAAAAAAACGCATCGGCCGCTTCGACGTGTAATTTCATATCTGCGATATAGGCTCTGCAGGGCGTGCCGCGCAGGCGTTGTTTCAAGGCTGAGGCAATGTTCAGGCTGACGATGACATGATCCTGCCTCGCGCCTGTCATGGCAAACACTTCGCCAGCGATAAACTCATGCTTTTCCGACTGGGTTTCTTCCCAAGCCAGGAATTCTGCGGCAGTGAAATGAAGTTGCTCTGCTGTTTGCATGGTTATCCTATGTCTTCAAAGATTTCCGCCAAGGGTAGCCTTAGCCCTAAACTAGTCAAGTCGCAATCGACATCGCCGACATAATCGTGCAACAGCCATTCGTTGTCGCTGGTGCGGCGAAAACACTCCAGTCGACGGCTATCAATGTCGACAATCACATATTCTTGCAGTGATTCCAACTGCCGGTAGGCGGCGAATTTGTCGCCTCTATCATAGGCGGCAGTGGAGTCAGACAGGACTTCGACGATTAACGCAGGATGTGAAATGAATTGCAGGGCTTTGTTATCTTCCGGGTGACAGGACACCAAGACATCCGGATAGAAAAACGCATCGGCCGCTTCCACACGCAGCTTCAAGTCCGCCATGTAAGCCTGACAGGGTGTCCCACGCAGGCGTTGTTTCAAAGCTGCGGCGATATTCAGGCTTACGACAACATGTTCGCGCCACGCCCCTGTCATGGCAAACACTTCGCCAGCGATAAACTCATGCTTTTCCGACTGGGTTTCTTCCCAAGCCAGGAATTCTGCGGCAGTTAAATGATGTTGTGTGGCTGTTTGCATGGTTTACGCTTGGATATTGAAATAGGGCGGCATGTTGTTGACATAGGCCAGATACATTGCATCGGCCATGGTCCAAAGCACGTCCAGTTTAAATTTCAGGATTTGCAGCATGCGTTCTTGTTGTTCGCGGGTTTTGTACCAGTCTAAGGTCAATTCCAAGCCATGCTCGACATCGCGGCGGGCTTCGGTCAGGCGCTTTTTGAAATAGGTGTAGCCTTCCTGTTCCACCCAAGGATACACATCCGGCCAGTTGTCCAGGCGTTGTTGATGGATTTTGGGGGCAAAAAGTTCAGTCAGTGACGAACTGGCAGCCTCGTGCCATTCGGCGCGACGGGCAAAATTGACGTAAGCATCCACCGCAAAGCGTACGCCGGGTAATACGTGCTCCAGCGAGGTGATTTCTTCGCGGCTCAGGCCTACTGCCATGCCCAGTTGGACCCAGGCTTCGATGCCGCCTGGATCGCCTGGGTGACCATCATGATCCAGAATACGCTGTACCCATTTGGCACGGGTTTCTCTATCCGGGCAATTGGCCATGATGTTGGCGTCCTTGATCGGAATCATCACCTGATAATAGAAGCGGTTGGCAACCCAGCCTTGTAATTGCTTTTTACTCAACTTGCCTTCGTTCATCAGCACATGCATCGGGTGATGAATGTGATAGTGATTTTCCATGCCGCGCAGTTTCGCTTCGAATTCTTCGCGTGACCAGGGTTGATTGTCAGTCGTCATGAGATACCTTATAAGTCAATTTCCAAACCATCGTAAGCCACTTCGATGCCGTTCGTCTCAAGAGTCTTACGTTGGGGCGAATCTTCGTCCAAAATCGGATTGGTGTTATTGATATGAATCAAAATTTTACGGGCATTGGCTACGCCGTTCAGCACTTCAATCATGCCGCCTGGGCCTGATTGCGGTAAATGACCAATCTCGCGCGCGTGTTTGTGGCTGATGTGTTGCGCCACCATTTCATCATCGGTCCAGAAGGTGCCGTCCACCAGTAAGCAATCCACGTTTTGCATGGCATTGAATACATGCGGCTCGATCTCGCCTAATCCGGGCGAATAATACAGTTTCTTGCCGGTGGAAATTTGTTCGATGATAACGCCGATATTGTCGCCGTCGTGCGGATCGTGGCGGTGTGGTGAGTAGGGTGGTGCCTTGCTTTTCAGAGCATGTGCGTACAAGCGAATGTCGTCTATGCCGGGAATCTCGAATGGGGTTTCGTCGCAGGCTATCGGATGATGATTGACTGTGCAGTAATCCTTCAGCATCGTGAACAGCGGAAAACCAGTGGTTAAATCCTGCTTGACCATCTCGGTGCAATACACATCCAGAGGTTTGCCTTCGCGCAGCATCAGCATGCCGGTGGTGTGGTCGATCTGGCTGTCGATTAACAAAATAGCCTTGATGCCGGTATCGCGTATGCCTTCTTTGGGCTGGATGGCCGGAAAGGCTTCCAATTGGGCGCGAATGTCGGGGGAGGTATTAAACAGTAACCAATTGCGGTTATCGGTGCTGATGGCAATCGATGATTGGGTGCGGGCTTTGCCATTGAATTGACCGTTGCGTAAACGATGACAATTGTCGCAATTGCAATTCCATTGCGGAAAACCGCCGCCAGCGCCGGCGCCGAGAACTCTAATTTTCATAGTGGTGTAGGGATGGTAAATGAAATCAATGATACGGGATTAAAAAACCGCAGGCAAAAAAAAGGGACATTTACATGCCCCTTTTTTGGCGTCAATCGTAAGTATTAACGATTGTAGATGTACATGGTGACTTCAAAACCGAAACGCATGTCGTTATAAGCTGGTGTTTCCCATTTCATTTGTAATACCCTCCAGAGGTTTTGTTGTTGTGAGCTAGCTTGATCAAGAAAGCTGCACCGAAGTATACGATGAAGTTTTTTTTCGTGCAACAAAGCAATCAATCCCGGTCTAACCGCATTAAGAGCAATGACTAGCTAGGCAAGTTCCCAAGTCACCAGATCATTTTTAACGCAATCAGTAGTAGTAGGCAGGAAAAATAGCGTTTAAGTCGTTGAGCGGGTAAGCGATGTGCCAGTCTGGCGCCTACTGGCGCAGTTAATATACTGGTAAAAATAATGCCGAAAAATGCCGGCAAATAGATATAACCCAAGCTACCCGGCACAATACTAGTGCTGTGCCAGCCCAAGAATATGTAACTGACAGTCGCAGAAAAAGCAATCGGCATTGCGCAAGCGGATGAGGTGGCGACGGCGTTTTTCATTTGCAAACCATTATGAGCTAGATAAGGTACGGTCATTGTGCCGCCCCCCATACCCAGCATGGCCGAGATACTGCCGATGATGAATCCCGCCGGATAGTCGAGATGGGCAAAATATTTTTTCGGGGTAAGCAGGGGTTTTGAGGGCAACGCCATCTGCAGACTGGTATACAGAAGATAAGCGATAAACAAATTACGTAATACGTTAGCGCTAGTGTATTCGGCAAGACTGGCGCCGCCGATTGCGCCCAGCAAAAGACTGGGTCCTAAACGAAAAGCCCGCGGCCAGTTGATATTGCCTAAATAAAAGTGTGTTCTTACCGATGATGCGGAGGTAAATAATGCGGTTGCTAAAGAGGTAGCGACTGCGATTAGCATGATTTGCTGCGGATTAAACTGATGAGCTGCAAACAACCAGCTCAGAAAAGGCACGATCAAAACGCCGCCACCAATACCGAACAAGCCAGCACTGATGCCCGCCAAGCTGCCGAGTAATAAACTGACTAAAAAAATCTCTAACATAAGCTTTAAGGGACTCGAATAAGCAAAGCACTATGATAACGAGTCCTTTATACTGTGACTTTAAATCATTGTTCGGGCGAGTCAGGTTTCATGAATATTTATCTAGTTGGCGGTGCTGTACGTGATCGTTTACTGGATTATCCTGTATTTGAGCGCGATTGGCTGGTAGTGGGCGCAAAACCCGAAGACATGCTGGCCCAGGGCTATAAGCCAGTAGGCAAGGATTTTCCGGTTTTCTTGCATCCACAAACTCATGATGAATACGCATTAGCTCGTACAGAACGCAAAACCGCACCAGGTTACAAAGGCTTTGCCGTTGATGCTAATCCGACTGTCACATTAGAAGAAGATTTATTGCGGCGCGACCTGACAATCAACGCCATGGCAATTGGCGAAGATGGCATTTTGGTTGACCCGTATCAGGGGCAGGCAGACTTGCAAAATCGCATTTTGCGGCATGTTTCCCCGGCTTTTAATGAAGACCCTGTGCGTATTTTGCGGGTGGCCCGCTTTGCGGCGCGTTATGGCCATTTGGGTTTTACGGTGGCAGATGAAACCCGGCAATTGATGCGTGACATGGTAAGTAGCGGCGAAGTCGATCATCTGGTAGCCGAGCGAGTCTGGGCCGAATTGAATAAAGCTTTGTGCGAAGCCACGCCGGCGGCGTTTTTTCAGACTTTGAGAGATTGTGGCGCCTTGGCAGTGATTTTTCCTGAAATCGAAGCCCTGTACGGCGTGCCACAGCCTGCTAAATATCACCCTGAAATCGATACCGGCGTACATTGCTTGATGGCGTTAACGCAGGCAGCAAAGTTGTCTAACAAGCCGGAGGTACGCTTGGCTGCGTTGTTGCATGATTTGGGCAAGGCTTTGACCAAGCCTGAATACTGGCCGAGTCATCATGGGCACGAAGGTAAAGGTTTGCCTGTGCTGGAAAAATTCTGTCAGCGCTTGCGGGTGCCTAAAGCCGTCAAAATTTTTTGCGCACACGTCATGGAATATCATACCCATTGTCACCGGGTGTTCGAATTACGTAGCGATACTTTGGTTGATATGTTGCAAGTTATCGGCGTCTTCAAACCTGATAATCAGCTAGAGGATTTTCTGTTGGCCTGCGAGGCTGATGCGCGTGGTCGCACCGGTTTTGAAAACTGTGATTATCCGCAAGCCAACTATATAAAGTCCGCCGCACAAGTTGCTTTAGCCGTCGACACCCAGCAGATTTTGCAGTCCGACTTACAAGGCGCCCAAATCGGCGCAGCGATACAGAAATTACGCAGTCAGGCTGTGCATGCCTTCAAGCAACAATATGCTTCAAACCAAGCATGACAGCAGTCTATATTTCCATCAGTTTGCTGATTTGCAGCAATGTGTTTATGACTTTTGCCTGGTATGCCCATCTGAAAGAGCTTAATCACAAGCACTGGTTGTTAGCAGCGCTGTTAAGTTGGGGATTGGCTTTTTTTGAATACCTGTTGCAGGTGCCGGCCAATCGGATTGGGCACACAGCGCTCAATGTCGGGCAATTAAAAATTATGCAAGAAGCGATTGCCTTGAGCGTGTTCGTGCCGTTTTCGGTGTATTACCTAAAAGAGCCTATAACACGGGATTATCTGTGGGCCGGTCTGTGCTTGATGGGTGCGATTTATTTTATGTTCCGGTCCAAGTGGGCTTGAACGCGCAATCAAAAAACGGAATGTCATTATGTTGAGTTATCGCCACGGGTTTCATGCCGGCAATTTTGCCGATGTTTTAAAGCACAGTCTACTGACGTTGACGATCAATGCCTTGAAACAAAAAGACAAGCCGTTTGTCTATATCGATACCCATGCTGGCGCTGGTAAGTATTCGTTTAAATCCGAATTTTCGCAAAAAACCGGCGAATATGAGCAAGGTATTGGTCGAGTTTGGACTGCAGCGCAGCCACCTGTGGAAATAAAGGATTATTTGTCTGCGGTGCGGGCAGAAAATACGGGTAAACAATTAGTACGCTATCCAGGTTCACCGCAATTGGTGCGGCGATTGATCAGGGCTCAGGACAGAATGCAGTTATCTGAATTACATGGCAAAGATTATGAAATCCTGCATCAATTATTTGCCACTGATAAACAAGTCAGTGTGGCTAAAGAAGACGGTTTGGAGCGATTAAGCAAAAAATTGCCACCCATTCAAAAACGTGGCTTGATCTTGATCGACCCTAGTTACGAAGTGAAATCCGATTACAACAAGGTGGTGGAAGTCTTAGAAAATGCGCATCGGCATTTCGCCACAGGTATTTATGGTCTGTGGTACCCCATCATTGATCGCTCGGTTACAGACAGAATGTTACAGCGTCTAAAAGCAACCGCTATTCCCAAACAATTGCGTATCGAGCATTGTGTGGCACCCGATGGTGCGCTGCGCGGCATGACAGGTTCTGGTATGCTGTTTATCAATCCGCCCTGGCAGTTGCAAAGCCAGGCCGAGGCTCTGTTGCCGTGGCTGAATCAGGAGTTGACTGATGGGCAGGGAACCTGGAAAGTAGAATGGCTGGTGCCAGAGTTAGTTTAATTCAAGGTGTCTCGCATATGGGCAATATTAAGAAACATTTGGATTTAATATTTATAGCCTTGTTGCTATTGTCGCTGGTCTTTTACGACCTGACCATGGAGATATTAACTGAAATAGTGCATCTGTTTTTTGAGTTGTTGTTCGAATTGTTCGAATGGTTTGAACTGGGCATCGAAGAAATCATAGAGCATCTGTTTCACACCGAACATCATGCTAGCCAGATCGTGACTTTCTATATTTTGCTGCTGATAGGTGGTTTTGTTGTTTATGGATTATGGCAGATACTACCGAGGCTGTATCATCGTTTGATGATTGTGGTTAAGCGAGAGGCCCTCAAAATCTGGGTGCGCCGAAAAACCGAATGGGAACTCTATTGGTTTACATTGGACTTACCTTACAAGATTTTCATGGGTGTTATCGCAGTGGGTGTTGTGTATATCACCTTGTTTTTGTGATGTGAGCCGTTCTAGTTTCATTTAATTTTTAGAGTAACTATGCCTTTATCCGAACAAGTCAAACAGACCATTCTTGCTGCTAATAGCCTGCTGCCTCAGGATGTCGACCGTGTTATGTCGACTTTGCTGAGCGCGCCAGTTGACGCCGCCGATATCTATTTTCAGTCCAGCCATTTCGAATCCTGGTCGTTGGAGGGCGGTATTGTTAAAGAAGGCAGTCACTCCATTGAACATGGTGCTGGCGTGCGGGTAGTCAGTGGCGACAAAACCGGTTTTGCCTATAGCGACCGCATTGAGTTACCGATTTTGCTGGAAGCGGCTAATAACGTTAAAGCCATTGTCAGACAAGGCCAGCAGGCTCAGTATCAAATTCAAACTGTGGAAAGATGGCCGCAACTTTATCAGCCTTTCAATCCTTTAAAGTCTTTGGACGATCAGACCAAAATTGATCTGTTGAAGCGGGTGGATACGGAAACTCGCAAGCTTGACTCGCGGATTGAAGAAGTCATGGTGAGTTTGGTGGCAGCCTACGATAATGTGCTGGTTGCAAATCAGGATGGCTCCATGCTGGCCGATGTGCGGCCATTGGTACGGATGAATGTTAGCGTCATCATGGTGGAAAATGGCCGTCGTGAACAAGGCAGCATGGGTGGCGGTGGTCGCAGCGATTACAGTTATTTTCTGGAAAACGATAGGGCGCTTGAATATGGCCGCGAAGCGGTGCGCCAGGCTCAAGTCAATTTGCAAGCCGAAGAAGCCCCCGCCGGCAATATGATAGTGGTACTGGGGCCAGGTTGGCCGGGGATATTGCTACACGAAGCGATCGGTCACGGCTTGGAAGGTGATTTCAATCGCAAAGGCACCTCCGCATTTAGCGGTCGGGTTGGCGAGCGAGTGGCGTCTGATTTATGCACGGTGGTGGATGACGGCACCTTGCCGGGACGACGCGGCTCATTAAGCATCGACGACGAGGGCACGCCCACGGAAAATACCGTGTTGATCGAAAACGGTATTTTGAAAGGTTATATGCAGGACAAATTGAATGCCCGTTTGATGGGCGTGAAGCCTACCGGCAACGGCCGCCGCGAATCCTATGCGCATCTGCCTATGCCACGCATGACCAACACCTATATGTTGCCCGGCCAAAGCGATCCTGAGGAAATTATCCAGTCGGTCAAAAAAGGCCTGTATGCGCGCAACTTCGGCGGCGGCCAAGTCGATATCACTTCCGGTAAGTTTGTGTTTTCCACCAGTGAAGCCTATCTGATTGAAAACGGTAAAATTACCCGCCCTGTCAAAGGTGCGACTTTGATTGGTAATGGCCCTGACGTATTGACCAAAGTGTCCATGGTGGGTAACGACATGCAACTTGACAGTGGCGTCGGTACTTGCGGCAAAGAAGGCCAAAGTGTGCCGGTAGGTGTGGGTCAGCCTACTTTAAAGATCGACGGACTCACCGTCGGTGGAACCAGTCTGTAATCGACATTAAGAGACAGAACATTGCAAAATCAGGACGAAATTAACCGCTTAAAAACCGTGGTCCAGCAGTTGCTGGATGAAGCTAAACAGCAGGGTGCAAGTGCTGCGGAAGCTGCCTTCAGTGTGGATAACGGTCTGTCCGTGTCTGCCCGGCTGGGGGACGTGGAAACCATAGAATATCATTGCGATCAAGGTATAGGCGTTACCGTCTATTTCGGTCAACAAAAGGGCTCCGCCAGCACCAACGATGTGTCGGCGGATTCCTTGAAAGAAACTGTTAAAGCGGCATGCAGTATCGCGCGATATGCAAGTGCCGATGAGTTTGCCGGTTTGCCGGATCCTGCTTTGTTGGCAACCGAATTTCCCGATCTGGATTTGAATCATCCGTGGGCGATTGATGCCGAGAAAGCGATTACACTGGCTATCGAATGCGAAAATGCGGCGCGTGATTATAACGTGGCTATCACTAATTCCGAAGGTGCGTCAGTCAACAGCCATCAGGGAACCCGGGTGTTTGGTAACTCGTTAGGTTTTTTGCAGGGTTATCAATCCAGTCGGCATTCCATTAGTTGTTCGGTGCTGGCCGGCAGCGGCGATGCGATGCAGCGCGATTACTGGTATAGCGTGGCGCGCAATGCTGACTTGCTGGAGTCGGCACAACAGGTGGGTGAAAAAGCCGGGCAACGCACTATTGCTCGTATCGGCGCGCGTAGCCTCACTTCACGTCATTGTCCGGTGATGTTTTCGGCGGAAATGGCCTCCGGCTTAATCGGCTCCTTGCTGGGGGCAATTAGCGGTAGTAGTTTGTATCGCAAGTCTTCATTTTTACTGGATAGCCTGAATACGCAGATTTTGCCGGATTTTGTTCATATCCACGAACAACCATTGTTGATAGGCGGTATGGGTAGCGCCAGTTACGATGCGGAAGGCGTAGCGACCCATGCTGGTGATATTGTCAGTCATGGGGTTTTACAGACTTACATTCTCAGCAGTTATTCGGCGCGTAAGTTGGGCATGCAAACCACTGGTAATGCCGGGGGCGTGCACAATTTGATTGTTGAATCGGGTGAGCATGATTTTGCCGGTATGCTGAAACTATTAGGTACCGGCTTGTTGGTGACTGAGTTAATGGGGCAGGGCGTGAATCGGGTTACCGGTGACTATTCGCGTGGGGCTTCTGGATTCTGGGTTGAAAACGGTGTCATTCAATATCCGGTGCAGGAAATTACTATCGCCGGTAATCTTAAAACCATGCTGCGCAATATGGTGGCAATTGGCAACGATGTGGATTTACGCGGTAATACTCGCGTAGGTTCGATTTTGTTGGAACAGATGGCCATTGCCGGTGAATAATCTTGTCGCTGTAGAGCTGGAATTTAGCGGGCTTTATAAGGCTAGCGACTGTTAGGCTCTTGCGTGCAAAATAAAATCAACAACCTTTTGATTGATTCGATTGAACTGGTGCAGATTGATGCTCAGGATCTGAAAATCGGCATGTTTGTATCCAAGCTGGATAGGTCCTGGCTGGAAACGAACTTTCGCTTTCAAGGTTTTGAGTTAAAAACCCAGGCGGACATCGATGCCGTGCAAAAGCAATGTGATTTTGTGTTTATCGACATCACCAAGCAAACCAAGGTGCCGCAATATGTAGCGCGGAGTACTGCCTATACCCGCGACAACCTGGATCATGTGCAGCCGCCAGACAAACGCTCATCCTTCAAACAGGAAATACACAAAGCCGAAGTCATTCATCATAAATCCAGTAGCTTAGTTAAAGGCTTTATGGAAGATGTACAGTTAGGTCGTCCCATCAACGCACTTGCTGCTAAAAAAGCCGTGGCTTATTGCGTAGATAGTGTGCTGAATGCTCCGGATGCCCTGATGCTGATGACCCAATTGAGAAATCGGGATGAATACACCGCTCAGCATAGTATGAATGTGTGTGTTTTTGCCATTGCCTTGGGGCGGCAGATCAATTTGCCGCTCGAAGAACTTAATCATGTCGGCTTATGCGGCATGATGCATGATATGGGCAAGATGCAGGTGCCGCTGGAGATACTTAATAAACCAGGCCGGTTTACACCTGAAGAGATGGCGATCATGCAAAGTCATGCTACGTTGGGTTGGAAAATTTTACTGGGCACCAGCGGCATGTATGCCGGTGCCGTTGACGTGGCCTTTAGTCATCATGAACGTCTGGATGGCAAAGGCTATCCCAGACAATTAAAAGCCGAACAAATCACCCCTTATTCGCGGATGGTGGCGATTGTCGATATGTATGATGCGGTCAGTAGTGATAGGGTTTATCAGCAAGGCCGGCCACATCTGGATGCCATTAAAATCCTCGCCGAATCCTCCGCTAATGGACATCTCGATCCGCCGCTTACCATGAAATTTATCGAGTGCCTGGGCATCTATCCAGCCGGCAGTGTGGTGGAGCTGAATAGCGGCGAAGTGGCAATGGTGATCGAGATCAATCCCAAGGCTAAGCTCAAGCCTAAAATTCTGATGTTGTGTGATGCGCAAAAACAGCCCTGCCAAGAATTTGTACTCGATTTGTCCATGGTTAGCCAAAATATTGATGGGCAGCAATATGTGATTAAGCGTGTTATGCGGGCTGATGAATGCGGCATCGATTTATTGCAATACTATCAGAGCGGCTTGTTGCAAAAAGGCTGGAAGCAACTGCAGGACTAAAGGCCTTGTAAAATATCTTCCAGCAATTGTGGGCCTTTATAAATCAAACCGCTATAAATCTGTACCAAGCTGGCACCTGCCTGAATTTTTTCCTGGGCATCCGAGCTACTCAATATTCCACCAGCGGCAATAATCGGTAATCTGCCGTTTAATTCTGCCGCCAAACCTTTCACAACCAGTGTCGAGCTGTCTTTAACCGGCGCACCGCTAAGACCGCCGGCTTCGTTTGCGTGTTGATGGCCTTGGATTTTGTCGCGGGCAATGGTGGTGTTAGTGGCAATCACGCCATCCATGCCGAATTCGACCAACAAGCTGGCAATATGTTGAATTTCCTCGGCACTTAAATCCGGCGCAATTTTCACCGCAATCGGCGTGTATTTAGCATGCTCGGCTTGTAATTTCAGTTGTTCTTGTTTTAAAGCGTCCAGCAAATATTTTATCTCGTTGCCTTGTTGCAACTGTCGCAAGTTTTTAGTGTTGGGCGAGGAAATGTTGATAGTCACATAACTGGCCGGCAGATAGCTTTTACGTAAACCGATCAGATAATCTTCGGTAGCATTTTCTAACGGTGTGTCGGCGTTTTTACCAATGTTGATGCCCAAAATGCCGCGATAGCGACAGAGGGCTACTTGTTCCAGTAAATGATCGATACCGTCATTGTTAAAGCCCATGCGATTGATGATGGCTTGATGCTCGGGCAAGCGAAACAGGCGTGGTTTTGGGTTGCCGGGTTGCGGTCTTGGCGTGACGGTGCCGATTTCGATAAACCCAAAACCCAAAGCTGCCAAGGCATCGATGTAATCACCGTTTTTATCCAGGCCGGCGGCTAATCCAAGCGGGTTTTTAAAGTCCAGGCCCATGACTTTGATGGGTTTGTCTGTCGACTGTGCTGCGCTTAATGCGGATAAGCCGGTTAGGTCGGCCAGTTTTAACAGCTTTAACGTCACATTGTGTGCGGTTTCCGGGTTTAGATTGAATAGTAAAGGACGTAAAAGTGGATAAATATTCATGATGCTATAGGGTCAGGGCGTAAGGACTAGGGTTGATGGTGGTCGGGCGTTGCAAAATCAAATCGGCCAGCAAGGCTGCGGAAGCGGGGCCCATGACCAGGCCATTTCTAAAATGACCGGCATTGATGCTGAGATTGTCAAAATCAGGATGCAAGCCTATGAAGGGGACACCCTTTGGTGTGCCAGGGCGCAAGCCGGCCCAGTGTTCGCATACCGGGTAGTTTTTTAATGCAGGCAATAGGTGAGTGGCAAAGTGGTAAATGTGTTCTTTAGCTTCGCGGGTAGTGACTTTATTGAATCCTGCTTGCTCAACCGTGCTACCGGCTAAAATTTTGCCATCCTTACGCGGAATCAGGTAATGGTCGCCATCCAGGATCATCGTATTCAATGTTTCAGGCAGTGCGTCGAATAGCACCATTTGCCCGCGCACCGGTTGAATAGGTAGTTGCAGCGTTGAATCCGGTAGCCAATGTTTAAGTAGGTCTGCAGTCCAGGCGCCGGCACAAACGATAACCTGGGTTGGGCTGAAACGCTGCTGCTGCGTCTTGATCTGTGTGATGCGGCGCTGCTGATGTTCAACAGCGGTAATCTCGGCTTGTTCGATAATTTGCACGCCATTTTGTAACAGATAGGCCCGCAAAGATTTTAATAAGCGTGGGTTGCGGGCCTGAGCAATCTCGGGTAACCATAAAGGTTGGTCGCATTCCGTCTGCAGTTTTTTCAGTATATCGGTTGGTGGTGCTTGGTATTTAATTTGGCGGGATTCGCACCATTGAATCGCCAAATCGTAATCAGGGTTTTTGCAAATCAGCATGCCGCATGGCAACCATTCCGGATCTATTCCGGTCGCTGCGTGTAATTCCCGGCTTAAGTTGGGATAACGTTTTAGACTGTCAAGGACCAGGTCTGAAATGGCTGCATCCTGCCGCCAGGGATAGATAGGTAGCAAAATACCACCGCCTGCCCAGGAAGCTTCCTGGCCTGCGTTGGATTTGTCGAGAATAGTGACTTGCCGGCCAGCCAGGTGCAACTCGCGAGCGGCTAAAAAGCCACTGATGCCGCCGCCGATAATAAGTATGTCTGTATCTTGCGTCATGAATTTAGGGTAATGATTCAGCGAAATAGTTAAAACTTTAGGCTAATGATCTCAAAACGAGTTGCATCATTAACCTGATCTGCTTTTAGAAAGAGCCTCTATAGGCGAGGTATTTAACTTAACATGAATTCCTGCTTCTGCTTGGTAAGATTATTTCAATTTTGTAGTCATTACGCGATGAATGAGTGGAATCTTTAGTCTGAGGGTATCGGTGGCGGTTTTCCAGGGCGTGACGGCAATGTTTTTAATCTGCCAGCATCGAACGGGCTATGAAGAAATTGCCGGCTGAATGCATTGGTTTTGGCTGGTTTTAAGCTGCAGGCAATGGGTTTTAATTTTTTTTGCAACTTTTAAACTAAATGTTGTTTTTTGTTAACAAGTAGCGACTCTAACTTATGTATAGTATCTATATTATTGATTATTAATGCGTTTTATTTTCAAAAAAAATTCCTTAAAACTTGTAAGTAGGTGAAACTACTGCTATTATTGCCATCGTAAAAAATACCGTGTTGTAATTTTGCAAAAATAAGACTTTTTAATAACAATAATCCTGGCGGGGAACGACAATGACTTTAAACAAAACTCAATTAGCGCTGGCCATTGCGGCAGCGACTTTATCTCTGGCCATCGTTGCCCCTGCTCAAGCAGCGGACACTAGAGCAGATCGCGTAGCAGAAGCGGCGGCCAGAAAAACAGAAGCTCTGGAAGCTCAAATGCAACAAATGGCTGACCAAATGCAAGCCATGCAAGCAGAATTAAGCCGAGTCAAATCGTCTTCTGCGCAAGCCTCTACCGAAGCGGCAAAAGTTCAAGAGCTGGATAGCTGGATGGCGTCTATGAAATCAGCGCCTGCGGTTTCTGCACCTAAAGACCATTTAGTTGCGGTGCGTGGCGGATATGAAAGATTGGATCAATCTAGAGGTAACACTAATTTTCTGACAGATGGCGCATTATTATCCAATAATGACAGTCAAGATGGCTTTTATTTTGGTGGTGCATTTGATTACAACATAAACAACGACTTATTCGGTCTGATGGATGGTATTTCATTCGATATCGAGTTGGGTGTTGAATATTCTCAATTTGGTACTGGTACAAATAATATATCTAATCTTGCAGTTGCTACTGGGAGTACTACTGAAGCCCTTCCCAGTCTTGGCCAGGCTGGGTTGACCAATCAGACCTCGACTGACTCTCGTTTAAGACTGAGTGCTTCCCCAAAAATCAAATTCATGTACGGCAGTAGATTTCGTCCTTGGTTGATTCCAGTAGGTTTGGATATCAATATTTTGGGTGTGCCTTCAAACGCGGTTTCTGTATTGAATGCAGGCATGCAGTCCGGTGGTGGTATTGAGTATGATCTGTACAAAGGTATTGTGATAGGTAGTGATGTGCGCTATCACTACTCAACTAGCAAGCTGGATGGTACGCCTACCAATGTCTTCAGTGCAGGCGGTTACTTAGGTTTCAAATTCTAATTTGTCACTTAGCTAGGCTCAAAAAGGGGAAGGCGAAAGCCTTCCCTTTTTTTATGCCTGAATTTCTGTTTGTACGGAAAAATGTCAAAATTAAATTTGAGCCAATGGCTTTGGTTGATAGTTTATTTCATGGTTGACTAAGCTTAGTCCAGTCAATTAAGAGGAGTTTGTTATGCAAACCGTTAATATTCATGAGGCCAAAACCCACATAGCGCTTTACAGAGCAGGCTGCAGCGGGCGACGAGATTGTGATTGCCCGGGCTGGAAAGCCAGTGGCAAGACTGGTGTCATTTTCACCAGTGTCGGCTAAGGAATATGCATGGA
>NZ_LUUI01000028.1 GCF_001644015.1 Methylomonas lenta | reverse complement strand
ATTTCACTGGAATACGCATACTGTTCAAGGTCAAACGTATAGTTTTCTGTAAGTTGTTCTATTTGCGGGTTCGATAATGCATTGACCAGATCCTTATGCAACAACTTTCCGCTGAGTTCTCCTAAAGAAAATTCAGAAGCTTGCCAACTGAAAGTAGCCTCAAATACTGGATCGGCAAGAAATGAGCCAGGTAAACCTGCTTCATGACCAAAGTAGCTGGTTAAATAGGCTCGTAATGCGTCATTTCGAAAACCTAATAAACCTAAAGCAGCTCTAGTTGCACGTCGGTTAAGTTGCTCGATTAAGTCCGTGTAAAAGAGATTAGTCATGAGAAGTGGTCTCCACTGGGAGTTTAGATAATTCGATGGTTAAGGCGATGGCATACACCGTATCGAACCAATCGGGGTCAAAAGCTCTGAGCAGCCGCAATTCATAGATTAGATTTTCAGTTACTAGATATGCTTGAAGGCTTTGGAGGTTGGTCCAATTGTCCTCGGTTATATTAGGAACTGTTGTTCCTGCGTTAGAAAGAATCCCCTTAATACTCAGTCGACTAGCTAAAAATGGTGCACAGCGAACAGATCGATATATAGGGGCAAGATGTTGATATAGATTCCATTCGTTCAGCAACTCTAATCGATCGAATACTTCTTGGCTTGGTGGCCAATGTTCGTCTGCATCGTGGCGACTTTGCAGTTCCTGTTCTGCATTTGCGATTTGTTCGTCAAAGAATGAAGGTAATCTGCGTGAGATTATCAGGGGGCTACTTTGTATTGGTTTATCGATAAACGTCCGCTCTTGTAGCCAATCACAGAGCGAAGACCAATATTGTCTTCGGGAACAAGCTCTTTCTCTAAATTTTTGGAAAATTCCAAAAACGATATCGCCATTGATATCAATTTCACCTAGTGCATTTTGAAGACTATGGATATATAACGAAGTAGCTTCCTGCCAGCAATATGCAGACAGCAAACTCCAAGAGAATGGTAATTGTTCTGCCAAATTCCATACGCAATCAAATAGCTCATCATCCGATTTGAGTAAGGCTAATGCTAATGTCTGCGGATACCCCACCAACCGAGTAAGTACATTCATTGAACTGGCTGGAAACTCGCGAGATAATCGAATAAGATCAAATAACAAAAACCAATCAGAATCTTCGGGATTCTCGCCAAGTTCCCGCAAGACTTCATCAAGTATCTGTTCTCGTAATACGCTATTGGATTCTCGTATCGCAGATTCAAGTTTTGACTCTGATTGAGATACATCACTTTCTGAAATAGACCATAGAATGGGTCTAAATCGCACCCAATCTCCATCACGCCCAACGATCCACCATGGGCCAGGAGCCAGTTGATCAGGCAAATTCCAACATGCAATCAGCTCCAGATTGATTTCAAGAGGAATTGGCTGATCTTTTGGAGACCACAAAGGAAGCATTTCCAAGTGGATATTTTGTAAGTGGGACTGCCCAATTTTTTCTAACGTAGAAGTTGATAAACGAACCTGATGTGCAGGGAAGTTGGGCTCCAGAAAACAGTCAAAACGAGCAATATTGAGCCGTGCTAGAGTTTCACCTTGCGAGGTCGAAACTTCCAATCTAATTAACGCATCTAAACTTCGACTACTACTTAATAGCGATGCGATTCGATCTTGCCAAGTCAACAAGCTAGTTTCCAATCTTCCAGAGATTAAAATTGCCAGTCGATCTCTAAAGCGCAGCCTCGGTAATTCGCAATCTAGTGCATCTGCGCTAATCAACTCAACGTCAAGCCAATAACGCCTCCCGCCAGCGTGATCTTGTAAAAATAGTCGCAAGCCACCCAGTCGTTCGAGTGAAACCGTTTCATCTCGTGACAATGTTTGCCCGGCCAATTGAAAAACAGCACCCCGTTGAGGATACGGCAAATTGATCGAAACTTCTTTACCCATCCCCCAAGAAAGATTGAGCGTTATCGGAGGTAAATTTGTGGTGTGAAGAACCGGATAGCTGATCTCGATTTCATCTTCCGTACGTTCAATCTTGTCACTGTTACTATCCGATATCAAAGCCCCCATCAATCCATGTAGCCGATAACTACCTGCCTCTTCCCCTTGACCAATGGTTCGCTCAATGCAAAAGGACTTAGGTAACACTACGACTTGGCGCCTAAAAATTTCTATATTTCCATAGGTATCGAATAGACGCAGCCAGATCCGACCAACACATTCGATAGTGTGGTCATTCCATACGGCACCAGTATTCAATTGTTTCCATTGTGTTTTCAGGTTAGCCGATTTAATCCCACTTTTGTTACCGATTCGAGGGACGCCCAAATAAAGTGGATACGAATTCAAAGCATCGGATAACGTATGTCCGTTAATACAGTAGCTTTCTTCAAAATCTATTTCAGCCTGACAAGTTATCCGATAACGATCATCCTCTTCCGTTAAAAAATCGACCGTACCACTGACCTTGTAAAGGCTTCTGCTAAGCTGAGGAATCTCGGTAATCTTCTGGTATTCACCTACTAATGGATGAGCTGAAAGTCCATTTGGCGATAGAACATAAGCGTTTTCGGCACGTGTCTGTCGTGATCCTTCGCCGATAAAATACAAATCGCCATTGTTTCCTTTGTTTACGAAAAACCACGGTAAATCTCCCCATGGCTCCTGATTTTCAACGGCCAATGGATATTCAAAATCACCAACATGCAAAAATAACAAGTGTTGATCCTGAACGAGGTTGGCTGAAATTACTGCACCATTGCGTCGAGTCCACTCACGTCGGTATGAGGCTGATTTACCACTACCTTGAGCCAACGTTAACAAGGCAATGACTTCGGTTGATGCCGACGTTTTCAGTAAAATTCGTAATCTAGGGGGTAGGTGAGTTTCACTGCCTACCCAATGACATAATTGTTCAGTGGCAATAACATCGGGACATTCGAGGTACTTTTGAACTTGCCAGCCCTGAGTCGTTTCTTTCAGCTTTCCTATCCAGCGTAAGCGGGATTGCGCAAGCTTCGTCAGTTCATTGGTTCGTATGACTAAACCATTAAATAACGATTCCGCGGTTTGATCCTCAAGCCTCAGAGGTAGCCTTTTACGCCAATCAGGGACCTTATTATCCAAAGTTATGATTGGATTATTGCTATAACCGATCTCTTCCTGTAGCTCGACAATAGACGCGATCAATTCGCCACCCAAATGAAAGACAACATCTTGGCGTAAACTAGGTGGCAACCTATGAGCTTGTATGCGACCGATCCTTTCCGCTATTTCAATTCCGCCATATCCTTGGCTGTGATAGTCCTCTAATGTGGCTTTGAAAAATTGATTGATAGCAGCATTGTTTTTTTGCAAGAGTTTCAGAGGCAAGCCTCCTTCACATGCGATTGTAGTTAAAAATCTCCGTTGACCATTCTGTTCTATGAGCGGACGCTTCCACCAAGCCAAGCCCTGTTTGATCCATTCCCTAATTTGTTGATGTTCGGGTTGGTTGATACCAAGTGGTTTAAAAACGGTCTCCCATGTCCAAAAGCCGGTCTCATGTTCACGGCAGAAAGTTTCAGCGGCGTATAGACAGAAATAATAAGAAAAATTCGTTACAAAAGCCTTTCGGTAATCAACAATTTGTAATTGTTGAATTAATTGTTCTTTGAGTTCTTCATACTTTTTATCTTCACACTTATAAGCATAAAGTGGCCGGCCATCTGGGGCCGTATTTCGAGTACGTGTAAAAATAAACTGAGTCAACCAATTACTCTCGCCCACTGTCATCCCTCTCATATTATTCTTGTGAATATCAAATAGGACTTAAATCCTATTTAGTTACCCTTGATAATGGATAATTGCTTAATAAGCGTATTTTTGGCCATATCTATTTTTTCTGGATTAGTTTTTGCGGAAAGAGAATCTTTATTCTTCCTGCCAAGAAAGTACGCGATACGCTCTGCGTTTGCGCCTGATGGATGCGGCAAGTCGCCAAGAATTCTATCTTTATCGATAAAGCCTTCGGCAGATAAAAAACTTAATGCTTCTTTAGTCTTATCGCCTAACGGAATGAAAACGGCTTTATTTAATTCGCGCGCTTGATTTCCAAAGTGATCGTGCAAATATCGCTTTAGCAATGGTTGTTTGAGCATATTTGGCGTGCCGTTGTAATCCTTACCGTCAACAAATACAGGATATGACAAGACTGAAGCCGTTTGGGCTAGATGCGCCATGCTTCCAAATAAAAGCCCGGTAGTCTCAATGTTCAACCATTGGTTGATGCCAATGTGATCTAACAAATTGATAAGGTTATTGCGTAATGTGCCGCTGAATGCACCCGTCAACTTTGCTTGACGAAGAACTGTATGACTATCTGCGCCAGCTTTTAACTGATTTTGTGCCTCTCGTAACGCATTGGTCATTTGAGTTCGACCAGGCGTAATACCTACAATGACGACTTTTGCATTCGGATTGATATATTCAAATGGAGCATAATAAATAGATAACTTGCCATCTCTATCCATGATGAGTTTCTCATCGATGCAGTTATCAGGCAGATTTTGAATAACATTACGGTATTTGTTTAATAAAGAGTCCATCTTATCCTTTTAATTATTTCCAGTTGTTTTGCTAAAAACGATTATCAAAATAGTAAATTGGGAGTTTCACCCGGTCAGCATCAAATCCTCAACAAACTCAGAGGGCACATCCCCGCTGGTCACTAACAAATGATCTCTGGCACGTGTACAGGCGACATAAAGTAAATGACGCTCTGTTTCATAAACTTCTTCCAAATCGGCGTTATCAGCAACCGATTCAATTCGAGATTGGGAGGGAATGATTTCGTCATCACAAGCCATGACTACAACGGCTCTAAATTCCAATCCCTTGGCCAAATGCATGGTGCATAGCGAAATAAAGCCTGTCGTTGTCTCGACCTGCTCATCTAATACAATGTAAGGCAGCGATGCCAACTTCACGACGGAAATCGCTCTATCCAATTCCGCTTCCGACCGTACAAACACACCCATTTCATGAGGCTTGATGCCATCAGTCGACAATTGAGATAGCCAATCGGCGACGGCGCGTATTTCCAGGTTGGGAGAATCCAACATTAATATGGACGGCGCTGGCCCATTAAATACCGAGATCGTGCCGTTTCTGTCCTCGACATTACCATCCACATCAGAAATATCCGGCCCAAGCAATTGATCAGCTTGCGCCCTAATTTGATGGGAGGTGCGATAGTTGATATGCAAACTACGAGAGCGGCCACGAATGTCCACGCCTAACGATTTCCACGAAAACGCCATTTGAAAAATTCGTTGTCCAAGATCGCCGGCAAAAAATAAAGCATTGGGACGCTCAGCCCCAATCGCAGCCAGGAAGCGCAATTGCGCTATACCAATATCTTGTGCTTCATCCACCACAGCAAAATCAAAAGGGTAGCGAGACTGTTGCGCAAAATGTTCGGCTAAGCGGGTAAAAATGGCGGCATAAGTTAATACTCTACGTTCAACCAAACCCGATTGAACCTGTGCAAATATCGACCACAGCAGCTGCCGCTGAGCCTCGGGCAAACGGGTTTTTCGACCCAGTCGTTTCACATCCCGATAAGCCTCCCAAGACGATAATTGCCAGGCATCAACTACTTGCTCCCACTCGGAAACCAAAAACTGCAAGCTAAACTTATGTCCTTGAAGTTGCTTAGAAGCGGTGTTCAACAACTCACGAATCAGCTCTAAAGTCGCAATTTGGCATTTACCAAAATTGGATTCATACAAACGTTGGCCAATGACATCCAAAGCATGTACTTCCAAGCGTTCGGCTAAGCGAGGCTCATGACTAATCAGACGCTTCAATTTATTGCGTAAGGCGTTGGCCAATGTTGGCGAAAACGTAGTGAGTAAAACGCGCGATTCAGAATGATTCCGCGCAAAAAAAACAGCGCGATGTAGCGCGACAATGGTTTTACCGGTGCCAGCCGAACCTGAAATACGGGCCGGTCCGTTATAACTGCGTTCAACCCACTGGCGTTGCGCAGGATGCAGAAATACCGTCCATTTATCCCAGGGGTAATCCAGCGCCTGTGCTAATTCTTCGACATTAGCCATGATCCGGAATCGTCGTAAAGCATCCGGATGCTGAAATGGATCGGTAACGGCTTCGGTATGCTCGACAATCGATGGTATTTTGCCGACCGCAAGATCCAAAACAGCTTCAGCGGCTTCGGCAGGTAGGTGGTCCGCCAATTCCAAAATCGAATCTTCATCAGCAGCACGGACATCAACCAGCCATTCTTCCGGGACGCCATAACTCATTAGTTGCTCATCCGTGTATTTCGCGAACAGTGGCGGCTTGGCTGGTTTGATTATCGTAGACTCAATGTATTTCGGTACGATGACCTCTTCGACACGTTCCCGAATTTCCACGATTTGCGCAGCACCCGTTCGCGGGTGAGTTTCCAGCTTACGGCGTTCCGCCCAGTGATAGGCTTTATCGTGATGGTCGACGTAACACAGCAACAAACTGCTTTGCGTTTTATGGACGATGATACGAATGTCAGTACTAACCCGGACTGACCAGAAGTTCTTATCCTTGGCCCTATCCAATTTGTGAAAACTGAATCCGGGATTTTCCGGATTCAGTTGCAGATCGAACGCGGTGGTTTTAATGGCTTTTTGTTCTTCGCCGGTGAGTTTGGCGAGGCTATCGGTGAAGGTGTCGGCAATTCGAAAGTCCATATCTTGAAATCCTTAGCTACTTGATTGCGCACTATCTGAAAAATCAGCCTTGCAAAAGGGCTGATTGGGATACTGCTTTGCAAGGATGGCTAGGAGCTGTGTTCTGACTTCCTCACGATTTTCTGCATGATGTGCTCGACGATGATCGTTGGGGCAAATCGCAACGACATTCCACTCAACATCTGGTCCATCCTCTGCCAGTGCAATGACATGATGGGTTTCCAGATAAATCGTACCTGCAGCGGTTTTAAAACCTGGTTGACCACAAAATTCGCAAACTCCTGATGCTCGTATAAGCACAGATTTGCGTACTTCTGGGCTACGAATATAAACAGTTCCAGTAGCTGTTCGTTTCTCAGGGAGATCAGGAATTGAAAATTGATCGACGAATTTTTCTAGTGGGGAATCGTTGGTTACTGAATGATCTTTAGATTTGGGTGGAACGGAACGGACTAGTCGAAATACCCCTGTTGCAAATTGATAATCGTGCACATACCAATTCTCGGAATCTAATTCTCGATATTTTGGAGGTTCATCGTTGCTCTCAATTTCAGAGTTTGCCCGAAGCAATACAACTCTAACAGGCTCAGTTTTATTAAAGGCAGCTAATATTAATTTATTAAAGTTAGCAGCTCTGCCAGCCTGGAGTGTTGCGGTCGCTTTGGTACTTGAATCCTTATTCTCCGCCGCTTGCTGGATGTCTAATGCCCTTTGCCTCAAATTATCTTCAAATATTACTTGTCCGCGAATAACTTGAAGGTTTTTGTGCCAAACACATAACAAAATGGGTTCCTTATCTCCTCCAAACGACCACTCCGAACAATATGCTGGGTTAGAAGCTGGTTCCTTTACTTTCTTTCCATTTTTAGTGATGCCCCAATCAGAAACGTTAATTCCAGATCGTTCGACCAAATCGATTATACGATCATGACTGGTTGGTCGAAGCGATTCCAGTAAATCTTTATCCTCCATTCTAATCATCCCACCCTAAACACCTTCATCACCTCGTCCCCGAGATGATTAATCACCTTCACCGCAATCCGCCCGGATTTGGGCTTATCGAAGGGTCTTGAGGTATCGCTGTTCAAGGTTGCCCAGGCTTCTTCGTTGATTTCGGCTTTGAGGGTGGTTTTCAGGGCTTTGTAGGGATCGTTGGCGCCGAGGAAGTAGGCGTGGCGGACGAAGAAGCTTTCTTCGTTGTAGTCGGTGTCGATGAACCAGCAGGCGATGCCTTCGGCGCCGTCGCTGCGGACTTCGCCGGTGTTGGGGTGGAACACATCCACACCGTTGACTTTGACTTGAATTTTGCCGTCTGCGGCATCCAGGATGTCGATGTCCGGTTCGCCGAAAATGACGAACAAATTGCCTTTGCCGGTGTTTTTCAGGTCGTCGGCCATGTGCAGGTCGGCGTTCATGCGGGCTTTTAACACCGGGATGCGACCGAGTTTGTCGAATTCCGAAGAATGGGCGTCGTAGTTAAAGGCGCAGGCGATCAGTACGTCGAAACCGGCATCGCCGGCTTCGCGCGCAGCTGCGACTAAATCAGGGCGTGATACCGTGCCAAATTCCGGGCCGATGAAAATAGCTGCACGCTTTTCTATTTCCCCCTCACCCCAGCCCTCTCCCCCAAGGGGCGAGGGAGTCATATAGCGGCCTTCGGCGCAGATCAATTCACCGGGCCAGGGCGATAGCGAGGTGAAGTCAATTTTGTCGGTTTTATGCGCTTGCTGCACGCCGGCGGTTTTCAAGTTTTCCAGAATCATTTGCACGAAGTCGCGTTCTTCGCGATATTCGGCATTGGACTCGCTCACGCCATCGATCAAATCGTCGTTTTCATCGACGGTCAGTACCCGATGCGGCGATAAGCTTTCAACGGTGAAAGGCCCGGCGACGCGGACTTTTTTCTTGTCTTCGTAGGGCTTGTCGTACAAGAATTCGGAATCGGCTTTGGCGGCAATCGAGGCGTCGATTTCCTGCTGGCGGGCGATGCGTTGTTGCCACCAATCGGCATGTAGTTTCTTGACGGCATCCGACCAGTTGGCATCGGCGTCGCGGGGGATTTCCCATTCTTGCCAGTGTTTGTCCAAGGCTTGATTGAGTTGTTCGCGTAGCGGCTCCAGTTTTTGCTGAAACTTGTCCCAAATGACGTCGATTTCGGCGTTGTTGGCGACGGCTTTCAGCGTGATATGCGGTACGCGCTCATAGACAAAGCCATGGCGGATATTGCCACTGGTGCGTTGGCTGGATGGTATGCTGCGGGTGACTTCGGCTTCTTTGCGTTGACCTTCCGGGCTATCAGCCAATAAATAATACGGATAGCGAGCACCCATGATGCGGGCACGAGCAAGGGCTAACGCGACTCTGGAGGTGTCTAGTGTAATCCAGCGGCGACCCCATTGTTCGGCGACATAAGCGGTGGTGCCAGAACCGCAAGTGGGGTCAAGGACTAAGTCGCCGGGATCTGAGGCCATGAGTAGGCAGCGCTGAACAACTTTTTCATTCGTTTGGACAACATAAACTTTGTTTCCAAAGCTTGCTTGGGTATCAGTCCAAATATTGCTGTAAGTCACACAGGGAAAATCATCCAAAAAGAGACGCATGAACAATGTTTTTCCTGATGGATGAACCTTGTTTGCCCTGACAAGATTTTTCATTCGTGCTTCATCTGTTTTCCAATATCCTGGCTCAGGTCTGAATACTTTTCCAAATACACTGACGCCATACCTTGAACCGGGATTCTGGGAGACAAGCGGACTGAACCGAAACAGCTTAGAACCTTGAGGAGGCGAATCTATTTCCGCATCTGTTGCTTTCCTCGATAAACCATCTGGAAATAAAAGCTATGAATATGCGTCACGTGCTGTAGCCATGTCCATTTTGGCTTTGTATGGTTGGCGAAATTTAATTGTTCCCTTATTTTTTGCAAACCATAAAATGTAATCACAAACCCCAGGAAGCAAATTTGAAGATTGAGCTGCTGTTTTAGAAAAAGTAATTTGGCTCACAAAATTCTCGGAGCCAAACACTTCGTCCAGAATCTCTCTCACGTGATGGAGGTTCTCATCACTAATCTGTAAAAAAATCGATCCCGAATCAGTCAACAAATCCCTTGCCACCGTCAGCCGATCGCGTAAATAGGTCAGATAGGAATGAATGCCGTCGCGCCAGGTGTCGCGAAAGGCTTTGACCTGTTCCGGCTCACGGGTGATGTGGTCGGTGTTGCCGTCTTTGACATCGCGGCTGGTGGTGGACCACTGAAAGTTGGAATTAAATTTGATCCCATACGGTGGATCGAAATAAATACACTGCACCTTGCCGCGCAAGCCTTCGCGTTCCGCCAAGCTGGCCATCACTTGCAGGCTGTCACCCAGGATCATGCGGTTGGTCCAGTGAGCATCGTGGCGGTAAAACTCGGTTTTGGCGTTGTTGTCCGGTAGGCCATTAAAGTCGTTGAACAGGTCAATTTGATCCGGCTCGGCAGGTTTATCCGCTTCGGTGCGGCGCAACAAATCGTCGATCAACACCTTGGGATGGACTTTTTCCTGGATATACAGCGGCGGCGCATGCACGACCAAATCCGACCAGTCCTGTTCGTCTTTACCGCGCCAAACCAGCTGCGGATCGAGGTCGCGGTTACGGCGCTCATAGGCCAAGCGAATGGGGTTTTGCTCGTCCTTGGCCATCACCGATTGGTATTCGGCGGTAGGAATGTTTTTGCGGGTGGCGTCGTCGTGAGTCAGGGTTTCGACGCTGAGTTTGTCCGAGTTTTTTGCCATGTCCTAACTAATCCGCTTCGCTATTTCGATATCTTTACGCAACCAGTCATTGATCAAGTTCCGAATACGGTCGGCGTCAAAATCGCATTTCTGATTGACGTACTGCAATACGTCTTGATCCAAGTAAATCGGCATCTGAATTTCTTCGATAGGCACGTAAAATTTACCTTGTTCGGCATTGGTAAAGTCGTATTCATCTTTCATCGTGTTGCCCTCTGTAGGTAGGTCGATTTTTCTCTTTGCGTAGCTTTTCTGGCGGAGATGATGCGGATCACATCATCCGTGCGAAAGGTATGAACCACCATCAGCACCTGTTGTTTTAGATTCATACCCAACAGCAGCCAACGTTCTTCGTTTTCGGCAAACTCATCGGGCATGCTTAATGCCAAATGATCGGAGAACACATAAACGGCATCGCGGAAATCGATGCCGTGTTTTTGGATATTAGCCTTGTTTTTGTTGTCATCCCATTCAAATTTCATTGAGCTTCCCGATGTTGAATGTCAGTGATTTTCCGTTTGCTGCCAGAGCCGAGGTCGACCATTTTCCCGACGTCGGCAAAATGGTCGCTGACTTGATGATCCGAAATCTCGCAGGCGGTTTTTGCTTTCGATATAACTTTTACAAAGTTATCCCATTTTGTATAGCCCAGCAGAAACTGTAAATCTCGAGCCAACCAAAACTCTACGCCGTTGTCGGCTTGTTGCGCGTGGGCTTCAAAGTTTTCGGTGAGGCTGTGAACTAAATCGCTTTTCATGATCTTTGCTTGAAATTTGAGTTGAGAACCAATCCTGAACACTTAAAAAAGCGCTGATTTCTATGTCTATCGACCGGGACATGTATAGCAAAGTAGCAAAATCTATACATATCAATTTTGACCCTGACTAACTACGTCCAGCAGCTTGGCAAATTCGGCTTCTACCTTTTCCTCAAAGTCGGTCTCGATTTGATAAACCTCGGTGAATTCCGCAAAGGCCCAACGGCCATAGGTTTTTAAATTATTGACACCAGGTACCCAGTAGGTATCCATGGTGGCTTTTTTGTCTTTGGCATCCTCGCGGCGATAGCCCTTGATTTCAACGACCAGGTTTAGCAAGTCATCCTCGCCTTGGCCATCGTCAATGCGGACAATAAAATCCGGCAGGTATTTGCGGGTTTCCGAGCCATAGCGATAAGGCACTTCCAAACCGAGGCTGTGGTTTTTGACATAGGCTTTGACTTTGGGGTGTTTTTCCGCGACGCGGCAAAATTCTGCTTCCCAATCACTATCGAGTACCACCCAATTGATGTGGCAACGGTCGGCGGCGGTTTCCCAGCGATCGGTTTTGGAGGTGTTAAAACTGACCTGACTGGTTGAGCTGGTGGGGTTGTAAGGGTCGAGAACCGCTTTGATGGGGCGAGTACCGACCAAAGAACGGGTGATGGCGGCGGTGATGCGTTCGCAGGCCATGTCCGCCAATTCTTGATACATCAATTGCGCGGGATAGGTACCGCCTTTGCAAACCAAACAGGTATCCAGCCATTGTTTGGTAATCCGTTTGAGTTGACCAAATAGGTGCAGTTTGGCTTCGTCACCAGGATCGCGCCATTTGGTGTACAGCAAGCGTTGGGTCAGGTGAAACAACAGCGTCGATAGTCGCATGTCGCCGGTATGCACCAAGTTAAGGTCCACAGATTCACCAATGATACCGGCGTTTTGAGTGACTGACGGGCCGACTAAATCCGGTGTCAATTCCAGGATGGAATCGGTATTGAATTCTGCGGTGAGGCGTTCTTCTGGTAGTTCGACCCGATAGCCTTGCACTCGGGGGAACTGAATTTCCAAGTGATCGCGTTCAGGCCTGACGGCTTTGACGTGAACGGTTTGCCGAGGCGGTTGCGGTGGAGCGATGACAGGCTTGGCGGTGAAATCAAACGGTATGCCCAGTACGTCGGCATATTCGACGTTAAACAAATTGTCTTCGTTAAGTTCGTAGGATTGACGCCGAAGGGCGCGGCCAATGACTTGCTCGCAGAGCAATTGGGTGCCGAAAGCCCGTACGCCAAGGACGTGGGTAACGGTGTTGGTATCCCAGCCTTCGGTCAACATGGAGACCGATACCACGCAACGGATCGATTCGCCCAGACGGCCTTCTTTGCCAACGGTGTTCATGACTTCGCGTAGTAGTTCTTGGTCGGTCAAGTTGTCGGCTTGGCGCAGATCTCCGGTACGCTCGATGATTTCGCGTCGGAAGCGTTCGATTTCGTCGCTTGCCATGTTGCGAAAATTACTGTCGAGCGCTTCGCCGGATTCGAGTTGTTCGCTATCGATTAACAGGGTGTTTGGACGTGCCAGCTGATTACCGAAGTCATCGAAATTGCGGAACAGCGGTAGACGGCCATTTTCCAGTGCGCTGGAACCGTCTTCATTTTCACGTTGAAAACCAGAAATATAGTCGTATACCAGTTTAGATGTGCTGGTGTTGTTACAGACCACGATAAAACACGGTGGTACTTTGATGCCATTTTCTTGCCAAAGTGCGTAAGTTTTTTCGTAATGTCCGTAGAGGGCTTCCAAAGCGGTTTGCAACTCGACTGGAATGCTTAAAGGATCGAGTGCTTTGCCTTGGCCACGACCTTTTTTCGGCATCTTTTTACCAATGTGTTCCCAAAGATTGCGGAACTTGGGCATCACTTCGCCAGGAATATTATCTGCGACAGGCACACGCGGGAGTTTGACGATGCCGCATTCAATGGCGTCCATCAAAGAAAAATCGCTCATTGCCCAAGGGAACAAGGTTCCTTCAACATAACCCGATCCGCTGAGAAAGAATGGGGTCGCGGATAAGTCTATTACGCGCTGTACGCCCAATTTACGATTGGCCGTTTCCAGGCCGGTGATCCAAAGCCTAGCCGCTTCGCGGTTTTTTTCAGCTTCTTTTTTTTCGTCGCCTTTAAGGTCTTCGTTATCTTGAGACGGTTTCTCACGATAGCAGTGATGCGCCTCGTCGTTGAGTACCATGATATTTTTCATACCCATCAATTCCGGCATAACCCGCTGCAACATTTGCCCTTCGGTTTCCAGGGTACTTAGCGCATCACCGCCACGACCTTGTAATAACAAACGACCACCCTTGGATAACTCCAGGCGCTCACGTAATTTAAAAGCGTGGTAATTGGTGATAACGATTTTTGCGCGTTCGATGTCGCCTAGCATGTCGCTCGGAACTATTTCCCGGCTTTGGTAATAGCTGTCAGGGTCGTTGGGTTGTAGTACCCGCAGGCGATCGCGAATGGTTAAGCCTGGAGTGACGATAAGAAAGCCACGAGAGAAGTTTTTGCTTTTAGGTCGGCGAACGGCGTTGACCGATTGCCAAGCGATGATCATAGCCATCACAGTGGTTTTGCCTGCACCCGTAGCCAATTTTAAGGCCAAACGCATCAGATCTGGGTTAGCGTTTTGATTGGCTGTTTCCAAATGCTGGATGAATCTTTTACCTTGTGTGCCGCGCTTAGGGGCCACTTCAGTTAGCCATATCGCAGTTTCAGCCGCTTCTACCTGACAGAAAAAAGGCCTAACACCATTGAAGGGATGATGACGCCAATGCTGTAGTAAACGTGCAGTTTCGGGGGTGACTAGCCAATCCTTTGGGTCTGGAAGCTTGCGCCAATCGTCGACACATTTGCGCAATTCGTTGATGATCGGGGTCGGATCGTAACGCTGATCGCTGGAGGAAATAGCATCAGTCTCTTCAAAGTCAAATAGTTGAGCCTGTTCAGGGATATCTTTACGCTTCTTGGGTTTTGGAATGGGGGTAATAAATTCAGCCCGCCGGCGTTGCTCGAGGATTTTTTGTGTTGGCTGGCCTTTGTCATCCAATTCCCAGTGCTTCACAGGATATTCATAAGGCGAATTGAGGATGGGCTTGCTGAAAAATTCGTTTTCCATGTTGTAATTTTTTTCCAATCACTGGTTTGGAAGGCTCGGATTTGGGCTTGAAATTGTTCGATCTTCAAGTGTCATTCTAAGCTTCATTGCAAGCGCCAAAAGTTTAACGCGCAGACTAATGGCAAAACTATAAAGTGTGCGCTATGGTATGTCAAAAAAAATGACATATAATCGATAGCATGATTTCATTCAATCATCCAGACATCCAATTGAAGTGGGATATCCGACAACGCTTAGCCTTGTTGGAGGCTACCGTTATGTGGGAAGGACGGGTGACGACGGGCAGTCTGATTCAATTATTTGGCATCTCTCGCGGTCAGGCTTCTAAGGATTTTTCGCTGTATCACCAGTTAGCGGAAGGCAATCTACTGTACGACTTAAATCAAAAGGCTTATTTCCCAAGTGAACATTTTGTTCCGATCTTTATGCGCGGTACTGCGGAAGAATATCTGCGTTTGATTGAAGCAGGCAGTTGCTTGGGGCAATCCGTGGTTTTACCGATCATTCCAACCGGAGTCGGTGTTGAGCTGTTTTATCCACCAGCGCGCAAACTGGATTTCCAAGTTCTGCGCGTGATTCATCAGGCAATCAGGGAAAAGCGCCAAATCAAAGTTCATTATCAATCCCTTTCGAGCGAGCCCAAATGGTTAACGCTCGAACCGCATACATTAGTGTTCAACGGGTTTCGCTGGCATATCAGAGCCTATAGCCACGAACATAATGATTACCGGGATTTTGTGTTAGCTCGATTCATTGCCCAGCCTGAGTTAGCGGAAAACGCGACGTATTTCGTCGAACACGATGCGGATTGGAATTGTGTGGAAACACTAGTGATCGCGCCACATCCTGAGCTAAGTCCGGAACAACAAGTAGTCATCGCCGATGATTTTGGTATGACGGATGGCAAATTACATCTGACTGTGCGCCGTGCAATGCGTCTCTATGTGTTGCGCATGCTGCATCTCGATGAATCCTCTTTAGTGCCTAAGATTCAGCAAATCGTCTGGCTGAATCGTGAGCAAGTAGACATTGAAGCACCTGTAATAATCAATGATTAATCCGCGTAGCCTGGTTCGGGCGCTTGATAAACATTGGGATATTATCGAATACCTGGTGGCTTTAGGGCGAGAGCACATTGCATTTGAGCGGGACGAATTGCTTGGTGTGCTTAATAAAGTCTATCCGCAAGAAAGCGATGAACAGCGACTGGAACGTTTGCAGCAATTGGTTAACAACGAATTGTTGATTGCCATGTCCCACAGCGATAGTTTGCAACTCAACGAAAATGTCAGTCAGTTTATTAGTGGATTATTGCATGAGCATGAACTGGGCTTATCGGACATTTTGAAAGCGAGGATAGTCGACATTCAAGCTGGCTTGGAACAGTTGCAGCAGGCCATGGAGAGTCGAGATATGGCTGCTTTACAAAACGGTGCTATTCGTATCGATAAACAGCTGCGGCAAATTCTGCAGCAGCTCGAGCAAGATAGTCACGCGATTCAAGCCATTGCGGAACGCGCTAAATCCAGCGATGAACGAATGCCTTTGGACTATCGGTATCGGGAGGTGTTGGATGCTTACGACCAATATGTTCAACCAATGGAAGAATTAATGGATACCGGCGCTGGTGGGAATTTCTATCCTCTTCTGGAACGGGCCCAGACTGTCCTGGAATCTCTTGATCGAGTGTTAACTATTCAAGGAGGATTGTATAGTCATCAACAGATGTTACGTCAGGTCGGATTTCGGGTAAAAGATTTACGCGCCTATGGGTTAAAGTCATTGAAACAATGCACCAATACCTTAATGCCGCTCCGCGAAGAAGTACGTCGTCATAATCATTTGAGTGCTGCGATTGGGCAGTTGTTGGGGGCAGTACGAAAAAAAGGACTGGATCGTACCTTTCCCGGTCAGTGTTTACCGGTTTGGCGTAAGGAGCGTTCTTTGACTGTCGCTGTTGGCCCTGAATTATTGAGCCTGATGGAACAAGTGCGTGGCTATCAAGCCAAATCCGTTGACTTTCCGGAATCTACCGATGAGCAGCTGTTGGTTGCATTGGAACAGGTCGATGAAGACGTTATCCAGGGGCATTTGTTCCGATGCTTACCGGTCCCAGACTTGATGCATTGGTTGGTCGAGCATTACGGTACATTCCAAGATGCTACGCTGCTGAAGCTGTATCACAAGTTGATGCGCTTACCGGAAGTTAACGCCATACCCAATCAAGAGTCGGTTCGGGTCACGCTCAAGCAAATTGTTATTCAACTGCATAGCCATGTCGTGGAGTCCGTGTGACCATCGAACTGAAACAATTATCGCAATTACAAGCCTTGTTTAAGGTGTTAAGTTCCGGTGCGCATATCAACCGGCTACAAGAGACCGAACTTTGGCTTGATCTGGAAAAACACTATGTGAGCTATGAAAGCTTATTTTCGGCTTTGGGTTTTGCATTGGTGTTGGATGGTCGTGGATTTGCTTATTTCAAAACCGAACAAGCCAGTGCCTATACCGGTAAATTGACACGTCGACTGGCCTTGCTGCTGATGCTGTTGTTTGAATACCAAGCGGATCAGGGTTTGCATTTGTTTCAGTTTCAACAATGGCGGATTGATGGCCCTTTATTGGAGAAACTTTGCCAACACTATCACGCTATGCTGGAAGCGGAGGAAATGGCTAACCCCCAAGCATTGAAAGAAACCTTAGAGCGTGCGGCGCGAGTGGGTTTTGCTTTATTCGACGATGGCAGTTTTTGGCTTTTACCTGCGGTACATCGTTATTTGGATTTGTTCGAGGAACTGGCACAAGCCGATAAACCCGAGCTGGATCAATTAGTGCCCGTATCTGCAGAAACAAACGATGACGCTGCAGAAGAGATTCAAGAGGAAATAGTGTGAGTTTGGCGCAATACGGATTTCAGAAATTGGTGCTGCTGAATAGTGCAGGCTACAGCCGTGCCGAATTGCCATTGGACGATTCGGTCTCGATTATTGCACCGAACAATACCGGTAAAACCAGTTTGATCAATGCTTTGCAGTTTTTGCTGATCATCGATAGGCGGTTGATGGACTTTGGTGCACACACGGTCGACAATTCGCGGAAGTTTTATTTTCCAGACAACAGCGCCTATATCTTGTTAGAAGTACTGTTACCGACTGGCATGGCGGTGATCGGTTGCGTCGGCAAAGGCTTGAGCCATGATTACGAATATTTTGCCTATCAGGGTAGCCTTGACGTCGAGGATTATCGTCTGGACAACGCAAAGCTTGTCACCCAGCCCAAATTAATAGACAGACTATTGGAGCAGGGGAAACTAGCGAAAATTTATCAATCGAGCGATTTACGCGCGCTGTTATATGGCAATCGGCAAAAGCAACGCTCAGATGATCCCGACTTGACGATTTTCCCGCTCGAATTCACTTCACAGGCGTCAACCTATCAACGTATTTTGACCCGAACTTTACGTCTGGATAGTTTGGACAGTCGGCAAGTGAAAGAGTATTTGCTGGAAATCTACAAGAATGAATTGCATGACCGCAGCGTCAATTTTAAAGAGGAATGGGATAAGTCCTTTGCCGACGTGAATTACGATAAGTCGCAATATGATTCAGTGTCACGCAATCATGCGCGGATCATCGGTATGGAGCAACAACAGCAAGATCGGAAAACGTTACGAGGTAAAATCATTCTATGGCGACCATTGATTGAGCAAAGCTTGGAAAAATGGGAAGCATATTACAGGCAGAAGAGCCAAAGCATTGAGGCCGATATGGTCAAGCAAAAGGTAGAATGGGATGAAGTCGAAGCGCGGCAAAAGACCATTTACAAAGATCAAGCGCAAACCGATTTTGAACTCAAACAACACCAGACACTGGAAAAACGTTACGAGGATTTAACGGTTCAATTCCATTTCGTTAAAGATATAGACCAGCTGACAAAGCAGCTTGACGCCATTCAAGCAGAACGCGATGCTTTAGTAACCCGATTAAATAATGCCGAGACACAGCAAAATCCCAACACTATTCGCCGTAATATCGAAAAATGTAATAAAGAAATCATCCTTTTACAACAACAATTAGCATCGCTCGACAACAATTTATATCTCCAATTGCAGCAAACCCTGTCATCGGAAAGTTTCGACGCACTTACCCGCTTATTGGCCGTGCAGGTATTGAGTTTACCCGTAGTATCTGATGGTAAGGTGCAGCTGTTGAATGAAAACCGTTTGCGTGTTTTCGGGCAAGACCTGGCCGATTGTATTAATGGATCTAATTTCGATGCGGCCGGATTGTCGATTGACCTTTCCGCATTAGAACCCAATCTTCAAATTAAGACGGCTGCGGAGCTGCGAATCGAAATCGAAGAATCCCAACAGCAACTTTATTACTGGGAAGAATTGCTGGCCACGCTAGAAAAGTTGGAACTAGAAAAAGCCAGAAAGGCCGAACTTGATAACCAACTCAAGCAACAGAGGGAGGATATAAAGCTGTATGAAGAGCTTCTGACTTTGCGAACAATGGCTGCCGAACGGCAACAATCGATTACAGATTCAAAAAACAGGCTACAGGCATTTAAGGATGAAGAAGCCACATTATCAGTAAAGAGGTCTAGGATTGAAGTTGATCAACAGCATTTGAAAGACGAAAGTGAGCGCTTAAAAAGTCGGCACAAACGCATTCATATCGCTAGGCAACAACGCAAAGATTATGAGGCGCCGTTTAACTTTTTAGAGCAACTGCCACATCTGCTCTGTATGGACTCGGCTCTCCTTGAAATTGACCTATTGGCTGATCAAATCGAAATATATAACCAGGATTGTCAAGACTTACGGGATTTGGACAAAACTATTGCCGAAGGGCTGATCCATTTGCATCATGATGGCATCAGCAAATTTCAAGTACAGGATGATCAGGAACAAGAGCTACAGGTATTGTTTAACTACACTGCGCAATTGAAACAGGAACAAGCAGCAATTGAGCGCAAGGCACGCTCTGCAGTGGTTCAGGTAGCGGCGATTCTGCGCGATTTGCGTAATAGCCTAGAAACATTGAAGCGACGTATGTCAGACTTTAATAACAAGATCAATAAACGCCAGTTATCCGACCTTAAAGTTTTCAAAATCGAGCCGCGCGAAGAAGAAGCAATCGTCAATGCGATCCGGACGCTTATTTCAACCTCCGAGCAAGTTGACTCAGGCAGCTCGTTTGATCTGTTTGACCATAATGCAGTTCTTGACGATAAGGAGTTGAATAAAGCCAAGGACTTATTGATCGATCAAGGCGAAAAATTAGGTAGTCTCAAAGTCGAGCATTTATTTCGTTTGGTCTTTGTAATTGGTAAACAAAATCAGAGTCCCGCTGAATTTGAAGATCTTGATAGTGCTGCATCGAACGGCACGGTATTGATGGCCAAGTTGATTACCGGTTTGGCTATGCTCAATCAAATGCAAGACCCACGCAAAAGCATAAAAACAGCGTGTTATCTGGATGAAGCTGCTTCATTGGATCAACTGAACCAGCGCAGCTTGATTGAAACGGCCGCAGAATTTGGCTTCTCGCTTATTTTTGCCTCCCCCGAACCACAAATTACCGCCCGATATTGCGTCCCCATCGGCACGAGCAATGGCAAAAATTTTATCAGTCGCCTCAATTGGCAAATCATCAAGCCGATTGAAGAGGTTATACCGTGAGTGTTTTATCCGATGCAATCAAACGTTTGCTGGAAAGTCCAGAGTCACACAAACAATCTGATTTTTCCCCGCTGCAACGTAAAGAATTGGAAGCGTTTGCAAGCAGTACAAGGCTACTAGAAATCGTTAAGTCTGGCCGGACTACTTTTTATCGAGTACTTAATCCACAAGGATTATTGGGTTATTTCCAGCAGTTGCATCCTTTGTCAGAAACCGATCTTCCGATGGATTTGCCAGCACGCAGTCGAAATGTTGGTATCAATCGCAATAGCAAAAAAGGAAAATCCAGTCATGAGTCGTTTTATTTGCTGATGAAAGCTTGGGCTGACGGGGTGATTTGGCAGGATGAACAAAACGTTTTACAAGTGACTTTCACGACAGAACAATTTGGTGCTGCCGTATTACAGGTAAATAAGGGGCAGGAGTGGCGATGCAATAGGGCATTACTATTTGTTGAAAACCAAGCCCTGTTTGATCAATGCGATTGGGTGGAAGCAGATTTTGATGGTTGTCTTATCTATTATGCTGGTCAAATACCCGATCTACTATTGGTATGGATTGCCGAACGCAAACGGAGCCAAGAAATCATTCTGTTTCCGGATTACGATGGGGTAGGGCTGTCTAATTACGCTCGATTAGCTGATGCTGTTCATCCCGATACGAAATTGAGTTTTTACTGGTTACCAAATTGGAAAAGCAAATTGGTTCAATACGGTGACGCGGATATTTGGCTTAAAACGCGGATTCAATTTGAAAATGCCTTTGAAAAACTCAATAATTTGGGGGTTATAGATGAAAATTTAATCGAATTGGCAAGATTATCTCAGCTTAATGGTAAAGCATTGGAGCAGGAGTCAATTTGGCTTTAAATAATCTTTTAAATTTAAACTTTTTGACTTCGCCATCACAATGATCGGTTTATGGCTCTTATAGATTGAGCTCTCCAATAGATGAGTTGAACCAGGCGCCTTTGAAGTATGAGAGTTGGGGGTGCTAAGCTAGCAAAAAATTGCAAAATTCTACCGATTTATTCAAAAATGATGATTGATCTAATATTTGAAAAATATAAAATTCCTAGTCACTGGAAACGTGAGCAACTTGGTACTTTGTACTTTATCTTGAGAAAAGATGAACTTGGTTATGCGCTTGGGAGTTCAGAACGACAATGGTTAATAGATCAACATCTAAATGAAACCTTGGATTTTATAAACTATCAAGTGGATTATAAGAATAAATTAAATGATGAACTTAGGGATGAAATACGAAAGCTGGCAAGTAACAGTTATGTGCATTCTTCTATTCTAACCATACCAAAAACTGATTCAGAACGGGCTTTTGTTTTTTATAAGGTTCACAACCATGAAGAGATTAACGCAGATGAGGCAAAGTTTGTTGATGACAGTTATCATCGACAAATACGCCTTAATAAGATCAAAAACAAGATTGGAGTCATTGAGACTGTATCTTATTCCACAGAGTCTACAAGAATATTTTCCAATATTGCGCTAGGACATGTTTTATCAAGCCAAGAATATCAATGGTTGTTTAAAAACAAAATATTTTCAATTAGCGACATTCTGCTTGGTCAATTATCAGAATTACTAACAAATTTTCAGATTAATAAAATAGAAATAGATCCACAGCATCAACTTTTGCTATGTTTAATTCTAAAAAAGTTAGATGAGGAAATTGTTCTTGATGCCGATGAACAATCATTTTTGAAGACAAAAGGCCTAGATTTCGCACTTGCAGTTGCACAGAAAACGGAGTTTATACAGCTAAAGAAAAAGTATCAAGCAACAGAAATTACAGATGAAGAGCCATCTAGCCATTTGTTTAAAGTGTTAAAAAAAATTAGTATTGGAGCCTCACTACCTGATCCCGATGTTAACTATTTAAAGAAGCGCAAACTACACAACACATTAAAGATTTCATTCAAACCAGAAGCAGATCTTCTTATTGAAAAAGTTGAGCAAGGGCTGGGTTTAAATACGGATGATATTGAGTGGTGTACAAGATATGGCTACCCAGAAATCATTTTTTTATCGTTAAAAAACGAGTTTGAAATCTACGATTCTAAGCATCCAATGGATTCCTCGTTGTTCGGAATATTGGTCAAACTTCAATCAAATCAGCGGCTATCAGATGATGATGTGGTGTGGCTTAATACTGAAAAGCTATTTTATTCACGTTCCAAGATATTTATTACCCATCATCGTATCGAAGCTACCTATTGTGAGGATGAATTTAAACGCACAAAAGGTTACTGGAATTTGGTGAATGCAAGCGCACATTGGCGCAAAGCCCGTGAGCCAAAACTAGCATTAAAATTGACCAATAATCTTGCTGCTATACGTTCAATCAAAGAAGCAAAGTTAAAAGCTGCGTTGTTTACAACTCGTGGAGGAGCTTTACGTGATTTGGATAAGTTGGCAGATGCTGAAATGTGTGCGTTGGAAGCAATTGATATTTTTCCAAGCAGCCATAATCCCTATACGCTGATGGGGGCGCTATGCTACGACTTTGGAAAATATGACGAAGGTGATAAATGGTTTGAAAAAGCTATTAAGCGCGGCGCTAAACCGAATGATCAAGATGCTGAAATTAGGAGCATTTTGAACAAAAAAAGTGAAAAAGAGTGTGTAATAATCATTGCTCATTTACTGGCAAAAGACCCGATACGATTTAATTGGTTAAAACAATACAAGCCTAAACACAAAAAAAACTAATTGTATTTATAATCGACACAACTGCTCGGTAACTCGGTAAGTAGTCTTTGTCATGGTAGTTTATTGAACAGCAAATAATTACCCTTCTGTGCAATGGCCACCTGTCGCGCCGCTCAAGCCAATGGCAGGTAAAAGCCTTACAGCGGCCGATGAATATAACGCTAAAAAAGGGGGCGCCCCGAAGTGATTCTGCAATCCGGATGTTAGATGCTATAGCTAATAACGTGGCGTTATCGAACAAACATTGCTCAAGTGTTCAATAACAGCGAGAATGCGATAGATGCTATAAAAATAATAATTTCCGGCTATCGGTGCGGATTATGCGACAGCATTGTCACTACTCTGCATCAAAGCCAAGGATCAGCGGCATGCGTATACCAAAACCCTTATTCGATAACCTCGCTACTAAAGCGTTTTTTCGGCAATCTATTGCAGATGACCTAGGCCGCGGTTTATTCAACATAAATTTACGCAATCTATTCGCTATCCCGTATTTCGACACAGAGACTGAATATTTATTTTGGCAGGAGCGTTATCTAGTCTTACTTACGCCATTAAAATTCGCATTAGTTTTGGGCGCGATCGCTTTCCTGGCTTACATTCTTTTGGACCTTTACACCGGCAATATTACGCCTGTCGAAGCTTTGTTGAGGCTGCCCATTGTATTTGTGCTACTGGGTTTTTTCAGATATTTACAGGTCAGCCCACATGCCGTAAGTCGCATCAATACCATCGCCAAACTCGGCGCCGGCCTGTCCGCCTCGCATTTATTGGTTGTGATGTTGTTCGATGGTGACCCCAGATATTATGTGGACACCTGGCCCGGGTTGCTGCCAATGTATTTTTTCAGCTACGGACAAATGTTCATGTCGTTGCGAGCCACCGTGGGTTTTGGCTGGTGTACCGCAGTGGCTATGCCGTTAAGCGGTGCGTATATTGGCGTTGAAACCGTCGCCCTGATCCCTTCAATATTGAATCTGCTGATCGTCAATATTTTTGGCTTATGTACCCGTTGCCAGCTGGAAGTCTACTCGCGTAGATCCTTCCGCGAAAAACGCAATGCGGAAAATAGCACCGAAGACAAAACCCGCTTTCTGTATCAGCTCAGCCATAATCTACGCCAACCGTTGCAAGCGCTCAGTTGCTATTCCTCTGTGTTAGATACCGCTTGCAGCCAGCAAGACAATCATCCTATACAACACATTGTCGGTCGAATGGGCCTGGTGATAGACGAACTCAACGTAGCGGTCAATCATGTGCTGGATATCGCCAATTTGGAGTCCGGCAAGCAAATTCCGTTGTTGACGAATGTCGATATCAACCTATTGTTAGCGCGATTGGAAAATCAATTCACCGCCCAAGCCGCCTTACGCGGACTAAAACTAAAAGTCTGCTTGCGTCAATCGCCGCCTTACAACGTCTACAGCGATGCCTGTATGCTTAGTCAAATCATCGGCAACTTGATCGATAACGCCATCAAATACACCGATAGAGGCTGGATTTTGGTCGCAGCCGTCAAAATCGACCCTGAGCGATTAAAGCTGCATATTGTCGACAGCGGATCCGGTATTATCGAAACCATGCGCGACGACATTTTCAAGGAATTTTTCCGTAGTAACCGCCGCCATTCTGATCATCATTCTCAAGGTTTGGGTATAGGCTTGGCCTATGTTTCAGCAGCGACCAAATGCCTGCCGCAGCATAGCTTGCAACTGTATTCCAAATTAGATCACGGTAGCGATTTTCAACTCTATTTGCCGATTGCCGCTAGCATGCCGAAAATCGGCACTGTCATGCCTTTGGGATACGGTCTTGCCGGTAGTTTTGTCATGCTGATAGATGACGATTTTGAAGTACTGGATGCGATGACCAAACAACTGACAGCGTGGGGCTGTCTGGTTCAATCGGCATCTTCCAAAGCGGAAACGTTGGTGGCATTGGCGGAGAATATACGCGCACCGGATATCTTGATTACTGATTTTTTCTTACAGCATCAGGAAACTGCTTATGACATTATCGAAGTCGTCTATGCAGACTGCGGCCCGGTGCCGAGTTTAATCCTTTCGGCCCGCGCCATTCCGGAGCAGGACAAAACCAAGCTGCCGGCCAATACGCGGCTACTACGCAAACCGGTTAGCGCGGCCAAGTTGATGGAGACCATGGCGCTTGCAATGGCGAAATAAGCCGTCAATTTCCTACCCCCGGCTTGCCAAACACAATACCCTGCTCGAATACCTTGACCAGCAACTCCGCCCGTCGTGCCACGCCGAATTTCTGAAATATAGGTCGCAGATGATTGCGTACAGTTTGTTCCTCTATACCAAGTTCTCGCGCAATAACCTTATTGCATTTACCCTGCACCAGCCAACCCAATACTTCGAACTCGCGCGGCGTCAAACCCAGGCTGGCAGGGTCAGAGATGGGGCGAATTTCAGCGCTTACAGCCTTTACAGGTGACAATACTGACTGAGGCCCAACTGCCGAGGCCGGTAGATACACCTTACCTGACAGCACATCCCGCAAGGCCTCGACAAACGCCTGCCGCGACACGGTCTTAACAATAAAACCCATCGCGCCCAAGCGCAAAGCCTCAAAAACCAACTCCCGATCGTCCAGCCCGGAAAACATCACCACGCATAAATCCGGAAAGGCTTCTTTCAATTCCGCTAAACCAGCCAACCCATCCTTACCCGGCAACTGCACATCCAGCAACACCAGATTCAGCGGCGTATCACGAGCCAACAGCAGGCCATCATCGAAGTTATCTGCTTCGAATACCTGTAGCTCAGGGATGATTTGTTTCAACAAACACGCCACGCCTTCGCGGGCGCAGAAATGGTCGTCGATGAGGAGGACGTTCATCTATAGATAGCCTATCGAGATAACGTGATTCGGAATTGTAACTCTAAACATCGAAGTCATTATCCAGTACGTTTGTACCAGTACAAATGGTCACTGGATAACAGCCGTTAGTTGCGGGAGAATTCGACCAAAGCTAAATGCGTTAGAGTTGACTGAACATCATAGCCCGTAGAAGGTGGACCTCATCGATCTCGATGGATGCGGTTCGTTCCTCACCGTATCCTGGCTCTTAATCGATACGAAGTTGAGTTAAATATAAATAAATCCTAACATGGACGTACTGGGTATCATTACGTTTCAAAATTCTACGAAAGTTCAAATAAATTCAGGAGTTTTCGTATTTTTTAGGGTGAACAGCAGAAGTAAGACTCTAGTGTCTATTTGAATTAGAGAAAAAATAGATACTTCAAATACATTAGTGCAGATAACTTTTATGGTAGATGGTCGATATTTTATTGGCTTACTCAAAGTATTTGATTTTAGATAAAGTTTGGAGGCTTTAATTAATGAAATTCAATAATATTATCTACACGTTGTATTGCGGGGGCATTTCACTTGTTTTGACTGGATGCGCAGGCGTTACTACTAAAGCTATTACTACAGGTAATGATGTCTGCGGGATATGGTCTGATCAGCCCTGTGGGATTAGGCACTATGGTTATAAAGTACCTTTTATATTGCTAACTCCGAGAACCGATGGCGGAGTCGATAGTGCACTCATTTATCTTCCAGACACCACAAAACTCTATTCTACACGTCCGTACGCCTTTATTGCAGCTAATAATACAAAACTATATTTCTCTAAGGGAGTGATGGAATATAGCAAAAGCGTTATCGATGAAACAAAGTTACCAACTGTAGCTATGCAAATATTAGCTGCGTTGGCTGAAAAAGCCACTAAGGCATTTATGCCTCTAAGTACCGAAATTAATGCACCTGTGCAGACTCAGTTTGATTTGACTACTCCAGCGCTATTCAGAGTGTTTGTTAATGATCAAAATGTGCTTGTCGCGCGAGGAAAGTACAATGGAAACGACATAATTGTCGACTTAACAACAGCGACAGTTACGCCTACTCAGAATAATCAGCAGGCGGGAGGAAAATAATTATGCGCCACCTAATAAATGCATTCACTACTAAGTTTGCAATTTTATCAATTCTTTCAGGCTGTACTACTATTGTTACAAGCGAAAAGTCTTCGCCCGGAGCAGAAGGGATTCCGTATTGTTTGCCAGCTCAGGCAATAACCTTCGAATATTCCAAAGATGGAGAAGTTAAATTCTCGGTTATCGATGATATACCAGATGAGCAACGCTCATATGTAGTGCGGGCGGAAACATTCCTCGCCGATTATGACTTTGAGGTCTCACATCGTGGAGTAACTAGCAGTAATACCGAAATCTCATCTAACAACGAGGGTAGTTGTTTGTTGCAGTCAGTGAATCTTAATAATCAAGTGCCAGAGGATGCAATGAAGGCATTCACATCAGCGGCAGATAAAACAGGGAATGCTTTGCTTGGACAAATAGACCAAATTCGCCTTGCTAATGTTAAAAAGGCAGATGATGAAAAAACGAAGCAGGAGCAAATTCAAAACGCGCTACGTAAAAAGCAAGTTGACATTAATTTCGCCAAATTGGAATTGGCGAAGCTGAAAGATCGAAGAACAAACGGTGATAATTCTGTTACTAATGAAGACATTAAGGCGGCGGAAAAAAAAGTGCTAGAAACAGAGTCTGCTTATGATAAAGCTAAACTTGAGGCAAACGCTGGTTTTATACCTAGCTCTACCTTAGTTGTTACAACTGCCGCTAATTCACAGGTTAAACCTGTGCATACCCCAGCGTTCCTGTCTGTTCGTCAAAGTGTTGACAAATTAGGCCCTACTGTTGAATTAGTTCCTATGGAATATTCTGAATCCAGCAAGGGGCTCTCCGGCGGGCAAATTATATACCCATAAATAATCCCTTGTTTAATACGCGTAGTCCAACCTAATTTGAACCAAAAGGAGACTTAAATGGAGTCACTTTACATGTTTCCTGAGCCTAATTCACCTCAGTTACTCGCTCCGGGTTTATTTGCCCCTTTTGATATTCAGATTGATCAACTCATAGGTGCCCCTTTAGCGAGAGAAAGTTTCAAAGTTGATGGACAAGGCCAGTGTGTAGCTATTTTGGATACTGGGCTACGCGTTACACATCAATGTTTTAGAGGGCGTGTGGTTGAAGCGCATAACTTTTTAGACAATGACAATGGTACTTCTCTTGATGTTACCGATAACAATGGTCACGGAACTAACGTTGCTGGAATAATTGCAGGCGCTAGTGGAGATGAGCGAAGTGGAATAGCACCTGGTGCAAATATAGTTCCATTAAAAGTTATTCCAAGTCGCGATGTTAATGCGATTTTTAACGCTTTGTTGTGGGTCTACGAAAATACCGATCGCCTTAATATCTCCGCAGTGAATTTTTCGTTCGGAATTCCAAATGTAAATTTAACCAGCGATGTTTCTGCGGAAAATGACTATCCAGAACTTATGGAAGTCATCAATATGCTTGTTTCTAAACGAGTTGCTGTAATAGCGTCATCTGGCAATGATTATTACAGTTTTCAGACAGAGGGTATGAGTATTCCTGCAATATTCCGTCAAGTGATCTCGGTAGGCTCCGTATATGATTCAAATATTGGTTCGCGTTCTTACAAAAACGGCGCCAGTGCAAGATCTACGCATTCTGATCAGGTCGCGCCTTATTCGCAGCGATTATCAAAAGACACCGGAACAAACTGCCATACAGTTATATTTGGACCAGGCGGTTTAGCAACTGCAGCTGGCGCAGCAGACGATAATGCGACATCCATACAAGATGGAACAAGTCAAGCCGCGCCTACGATCACGGGTGTAATATTACTACTGCAACAATATTACAGTCGACTAAAAGGTGTTCGCCCACCTATATCCGTGATTCGTAATGCGCTACTAGCAACATCGGCATGGATAACTGATGGTGACGATGAAGACGATAATGTTGCGCACACTGGGCGAAGATTTCAGCGAGTTAATGCCTATGAATCTCTCTTAGCCTTACATAGAGCAATTCAACTTGGCAATGCTGATTGACAAACCAAGAGCTAACGCTAAGACAACACCTATATGTAGTGGCTTGCAACCGACAACGCGCAAACCTGCAATCAAAGCAATTTTCGACCGTAAATTGATGAAATAGCCTTCTGAGGGACTTGCAAAACTATTTGATTAGCCCGCGTAGGGCGTATTAGCGACAGCGTAATACGCCGAATGAAAACGAAAATATACTGCGCAATACGGCTATCCCCTATTGACGTCCTACGAATTACACGGCCTTTAGGAATCAGTCAAACGTCGTGACAATAAATAAATCGCTGGAGAAAATCTCATGTACGAAGATGAATTGCCTCTAACAAGTTTGAAAAAAATCAAACTTTCCAACAATCAAGACATCACCATCGAAATTCAAAAATGTAGAGCACGCTTAAAATCGGGAGTCGATCCTGCTCAACCCAATGTATGGTGTTATCGTACCTACCCGGCAACAACCGCGGTTCTTAATAATTACTTGGGACCTATCCTCAATGTACAACAAGGGCAACCCTGTAAAATAAATTGGGTTAATACCTTATCTGCCGACATGAGTGGCGATAAGCAGGAATTGCCACCTATTAACGGTCCTTCATCACGCCCTGGGATGGAAGGGATGATGATGAATGCGCCGGTTGGTGTGGTTACGCATTTACATGGCGCCAGGATAAAACATTTTTCCGATGGTTGGCCTTTAGACCCTATTGGGTTTGTCAATAATCCGCATGGCTATCCGGAAAACCGGCAATTACCTTACCCCAACGATCAGCGCGCAACCATGCTGTGGTATCACGACCATGCAATGGATAACACATCGCCGAACGTACATGCCGGATTGGCCGGGCTATATTTTATCCGAGACGAATCGGATACGGATATTTTCGATCTGTTGGGGGGCAAGTATGAAATCCCACTGGTGTTGCAAGACCACGTTCTGACAGCCGATGCAACTGCATTCGACTATGATGCCGGCTTACCAGCCTCAGATCCTGCCGATCAGACAACTAAACGCCCCGAATTTCTTGGCGACAAGATATTTGTAAACGGCCGCGTGCATCCGCATTGCCATTTAGAGCGCCGGGTTTACCGACTGCGCCTATTGAATGGTTCTAATGCGCGTACTTATGCTTTGGCATTGCAAAACCCCGACGACTCAAGCTGGCATACCGATCGGCTAACTGTTATCGGTACCGACGGCGGACTCATGACAAAATCCGTGCACTTGGCTAAAGATGGCTATTTGGTAATAGCACCTAGCGAGCGGCGAGACATCTTGTTAGATCTGACTGGCTTGAAAAACATTTCCACGCTGAGATTGGTCAATCTAGCTATTGCGTCATTATTCAGAAACGATTCAGTCGAAGGTATTTTTACCTATTCTTTGCCGCGTGATGGCTCTCCAGACGATGGCAGTAATTCGGTGTTGCCTAAAAACTCACGAACTGCCGCAAATTTTGCGTTATCTCAAGCCAATGTATTGGAATTCAGGCTACTTTTCCTGTTTGATCGCCATAAACATTCTGATTTATACGAAGATGTTGATGAAGTATTGGCGAACTATGCGTGCGGCGATGGTTTCACCTACAACAGGAATTTAAACACCTTACAAGCCTGCATGCCAGTAGCGCGCAATCGACTGGTATTATTGATGAATAACGCCTTGCAAGACCCACCTGTATTGCCCGATATTAATTGGGGCCATGTACAAATGTGGGAAATGGCGGATGGCGTGGGGTCTAGTAATTGGGATTTTCCTTTTGCAGTTGATCTTACTTCATCGAATCCAACCGCCGGTTCGCCAGTTGCCAGTCAACAATATAAGATTGCCAGAAGCACCTTTTTCGACCCAGGCATGATGCCAATGCCGCCCGTGCCCGGCCACTATCCGCCCTTAGCACAACCCACCATTAGAGCCAAAGCCGGAAGCTACGAAAGATGGTATGTGGCTAATATAACTAATCAGCCGCTTGGTAGTGCCGACCCATTAGCAGTTCCGGATATGCATCCGTTCCATGTGCACTTGGTCAATTTCATCGTTACCCGGCGCTGGCGGCAAAAAAGTGGGTGGACACTTCGAATTGCAAAACAAAAGTATATTTGATGGCACTGCCAGGCACGATTTCATCCGGGTGCATGCTAACGAGTTACTCGAATTATTGGTTTATTTTCCGCCTGGTTATTCCGGGAATTATGTTTATCATTGCCACTTGGTCGAACACGAAGACATGGGCATGATGTCGCATTTTTCCGTATCCTGACAATTCTTGGGAATATCTGGCTGCGCTCTCGCAGCCAGATATATTGATTGACTCATCAGGCCACTTCAGTTTGGTTCAGCTGTTTATGATGTCGGTGTATTAAATTTCCTGCCGTGGTGGGGGTTTAGCAATAATGCATCACACACTCAATCCATGTGCTTAGTGCAAAACTGACGCTGCCCCCACAACACTTCTTGTATTTTTTGCCACTCCCGCACGAACACGGATCGTTACGTCCCAGTTTTTTGACGCACTGAATGTGTGTCAGCGTTCCTGAAAGACGTTCAATTCATTTTAAAACGGATTAGAGTTGCGGAAAAGGTAGATGCATCAAGACTTGATTATCCGGTCATCAAGGATTTGTAGTCGTTCCCTGTAGGAATTCGTCAGGCACAAAAAAAGCCTCTATCGTCAGAAACGCTAGAGGCTATAGAGTGTTGCGGCCAGGAGTTGCCGCGAGTACAACGGAGAGGTCACACATAAAGCTTAAGCATGAGCGGGTCTTGCAAAATAGAGTTTACTCGTCAGCAACGCAGTACCGAATAATAGCGATGAAAACACAAATTCACCGGATACAAAGCTTAGAATACCGGTCAACAATAACAAGCCAGTCATAACGTCTCTCTGCAAATTTTTGGATGTATTCATAGTGGTCGTCTTCAAAGTATCCAGTCATGATTAAGTACGACTTAACTATAGTCTTTTGAATAATATTTACAATCATGTGAAAGTTGTATTGTTTGTTGTCAATAAAGAAACAATATAGCCGGATGTTTTTCGATAAACTTAACCGATTGCAGTGATTACTCTTGGTTTTTTAAGCAGCAACAAAAGCACAATGACGATCACTTGTAGACCTGAGCAGCAAGCAAAAAAAATCCAGCACGAAGCTGGATTTGAAGGAGGATGATATTGCAATGAGCTGAAAATCTCTGCAATGACTATAGAATATCAGTATTAACTAATATTATAAATGCGGCATATTGCCACGTGGCATATTGTCTTAACGCTGATTACGCTGCTTTTGATTTTTAATTGTCATTTGCATGAGGACAAACGTTTAAGTGCTGCCTCAAGTTTCGTCTCATCATGGTGATGCGCAATGAGTGCGATTGTTTTGCCATGTGGGGTGATGACAAGCTCTTCGCCGAGTTGCACTTGACTAAGACACTCTGGCAAGTGTTGGCGTAATTCGGTGACATTGACGGCGGTGATGTTTACTCCAGGTTACGGTGTATTCAATCAAAGTACGTCGGATTTATTGTTAATGATGGTTTCCAGCCAGTCAGTCCACTGTTTGATGCCTAGTCGTTTTTCTTTTAAATAGTCATAACGGTCATAATGGATGGAACCAATGTCTTGAAAAGCATGACCCTGGATTTTATTTCTAACTTCTAGTCCTATGCCGATGCTGCCTGATAAGGTTTTCCAGGTTCTACGTAAATCTCTAGGGGCAAATTTTGGAAAGGGCGCTCGCTTGCTTTTTCCCTGCGGCGAACAGAACCGGTATACAGCTTGCGATAATGAATCGCTCGTGCGAGGTTTGGAGTTGTCGAGATGATGAGGAAATAAAAACCGACTATTGCCAGAATATTGCCTGATTTCATCTAATATGCGCAGGTGGAACTCAGTAATAGGGACTAAGTGGGGTTCCTTGCTCTTATTTTTACCCCTGTTTTTTCGTCGTTCTGCTGGGATAGTCCATAGTAATTCTTGCCGATCAAATTCAGACCAGGTTGCACTTAACACTTCCTCGACTCGTTGGCCTGTTGAAATTAACAGTTTAATGGCCAGTGCCATGTCGGGACTCATCGCATCTACACCGATTTCACCCCAAAGTCGGCTAACGTCCACTTTACTGAGATAATTATTGGCTACTCGATTTTCACCCGGTGCCTTTTTAGTATCAATAACTGGATTGATGCTGATGTTGAAATCTGGGCGTTCCTTGTTTTTATTCCAACGAGGTGATGATTTGCAGTGCTGGCCAAAGGTGAATGCCGCTCTAAGATAGGATCGCGTCCGGTTGGCAAGTGTTGGTGCGCCTCTGTTTTCGATGGTGGCGATAATATCAATAACGTGAGCGGTGGTTACTTCGCTGCATTTAAGATGACCAATGCAAGGCTCAATGTCTCTGAAATAAATTGATTTAACCTGTTTGGCAGAGCGCTTGAGATCCATTTCCAGGTCAATCAAGTAAAATTTAAATAAATCATCGACAGTGCCTAGTTTTTCAAGTCGTTCTTTTTGAGTTAACGCGTCAAATTTTAATTGTTCGGCATAAGATATGGGGTCTAAGCCTTTATCTAGTATCTGACGGGTTTGTCGAGCTGCTTCTCGGCCTTCTTTTAGAGATATGGCGGGGTAGGTCCCTAACTTTATAAATCGTCTTTTACCTGATTCAGGGCTGGTGTATGAAATGACAAAAGTTTTAAGGCCGCTAGGTAAAATTTGCAGCATAAAGCCTTTTAAAGCAGGATCGGACGAATTATCCCTTAATCTGATTGTGTTTGTACCCGCCTTAGCGTTTTTGATTAATCTGTCAGTTAAGCCCGTTTTTATCATGATGAGTGCCTTCCTCAAAACAACAATATGCATTGAAAGTGTTTAAAAAACTATAGCATAAAATGTCGCTTTTAATGTCGCTTTGTGCTTGCGATTTGATGATATTAAGTGAGGCGAACTGAGTTGAACAAATGTTTTAAGTATTTGAAAAATATATATAAATAATGCAATATGAGACTTTATGATACGATATGTTTTGTGACTGTTAATCACTAGGTCGGCGGTTCGAGCCCGTCCGGGGGAGCCAAATATATCAAGGGCTTACAGCAATGTAGGCCCTTTTTTTTGCCCGAACGAGTGACTATGGATGTCTCTGGGGCGGTATTGGTTGGATATAAATCCAATAAATTCATTGGCTTACATCAGACCGTTTTCCAATGACCCTAATTTCAATAGTCACCGGGTTGGTATTGGCGGGACAGTTATGGGGCAGTTGCTACAAACTCTTGACGAACAATACATTAGACATTTATCCTATTGGCATTCACATCTTCAGTCAGCGCTAGCTGCGAGTAGACTTAATACAAAGATAGGCTTGGTCCTGATTTGTAAGGTTTGGCAACCTCTGCTACTTCATTACTGTTTTGGACAGTATATTGATGTTAACCGGGAGGATGGCTTTTGGCCTCTTCGGACCGTATACATATAGGGCCACCGCATAGAACGGGTGTCATACGGCATTAACCATTAAAAACGGTGATGCTATGCCTGTAAAAAATTCAAACATCAAAGAAAAAACTCTGGCTGCCCACAAACAGCTTTCATATGAAAACCTTGTAGCTGCTTGGTTGCTTGGTGACGGTTGGGAAGTCCTAATTCCAGCTATTGATCATGGCAAAAAGACTGATTTAGTTGCCGCCGATGACACCAACTTTTATCGTATCCAAGTTAAGTCTGTTGAATCCAACGATGAATCCATCAAAGTTGAGAATAAGTGGAAAGGTGCAAAAATCGATTACGTAATTTATTTTTCACGTGCCGGGGAATGGGGCTACATCTTGCCTGCTTTTCAGGAAAATCATAAGAGACTGAATGCGGATGGGCACGTTAGATTTCATGCTCATCCAAGTAACTTCTTAAAAGCTTTCAAGAAGATTTAGATCAATCATAGTTGCTATTCAACTGAGTACAAACAGCTTAACTGATAGGACTAACGACAGGGCTTTACAGAAATGTAAGGCCTTTTTTTTTGCCTGAACGGGTGACTATGGTAGTCTCCGGGTCGGTATAAATTGGTCGAATCCACGAAATAAATCATAGGGTTACTGGTCGGGTGACCATCATTCCGATAGTCGCAGGGTTGGCGTTGTTCAATCCCCAATATTTAAGTCCTAAATACCAGGGATCTTCCTTGCAAAAACCTTTAATGTCTCTTTCGTAGGCGTAAAACCTGTTCGGAAGTAAAGCACAATTCTTAACGTTCTGATATACAAATTCACAACAAGAAATTGTCAGTAGTAAGTGCCCTCGCTGGCTTACTGTATTGGTCAATACTGCTGGCGCTAAAGGAACTCAAGGGCTTTCGGCACATTTTGATTTTTGAGTGAGGGGCTTAGTATTCACCTCAGCACGAAAACTACCTTGGCAGGGTACGTGTTGGGGTTGGGTGAGAAACTTCTGATGTATCTTGTTGTTGGGGGGGTGAATGATACAGAACCACCACACCTAGCTTTATAAATACATTTAATTGACTGAATATTATGAAATATTTAAATAATGCATTGACTTTGTAGGTTAGACTTCCTACCGTATATTGACATATTTACCCCCGTATTGGAGTTTCCGATGGCACTGACAGAGACCGAGTGGGATGACGTGATTTTCTACTTTCAGTTCATGGCCAAGAAGAGCATGTTCGGTCTTCCGGCCCTGAAGGAGCCCGAGAAGGTTTTGCGCGCGCGCAAGAAGGAGTTGATCAACGAGTGGTGTGAACTTATCGTCATGATGGACGAGGCGGAGATTGAAGGGGAGTTGCGCAACAAATACGCTGTCGAAGGCGTATCGATTCGTGCCGCGTTGAATATCGTAAACAACTGGAAGCAGTTTCTGCTCAGTCGGCTGACCACTGAAAGCCTGCTGAAAGCTCGTTGCCTCCAACCGATCGAAAGGTCCAAACTTGATGCCGTGTTGAAGGTGTGGCGCGAAAAGGCAACCAACCTCAAACTTACGGTCGTGCCAAACTTCGAGGACAACACCGCAGCGGGCGGCGTTGAGATGTGGATATCCTACAAAGACATTCAGAACGGTGCTATTCCCACGATGTTTGCACTTGGTCACGAGTTCGGCCACCAGACCGACTTCTCAGTTCGCGACGAACATCCCGAGGTGCTCAAGGCTATCTACTCTGGCTGGAGCAAGAATGACCACACCTCCTGGGAGTACTACGCGGACTCTTTCTCCATGACATTCCTGGGTCTGAACTCGGGCGACCGGAAAAAGTTGATCTCAGCAGTCGATGCTTACATGGGGGATGAGGCCGACGACGGAACCCACCCCGAGGGCCGGTTGCGCATGAACCAAATGCGCATTGCACTCGCCGCATTATAAGAACCGGACGGTGAATAAGAACTCTGCTTAACCTTATAATGCTATATTCTGCCAAATCGTATCGATCAGGGACGGATACTCATTGAATAAGAAATCACTCAGCGAACAAGATATTTGCACCAAATACGTCACACCAGCGCTTGAGCAAGCAGGTTGGGATATTCACTCGCAAATCCGTCAAGAAGTCACTTTCACTGCAGGGCGCATTATCGTTCGTGGCCGATTGCATACGCGGGGTGTTAAACGCCGTGCAGACTATGTGCTTTATCGGCAAAAGAATCAGCCCATTGCAATCATCGAAGCCAAAGACAACCACCACGCCATAGGCGACGGCATGCAACAAGCCTTGGCTTATGCGGATGCCTTAGACGTGCTATTTGTGTTTTCGTCCAATGGTGATGGCTTTTTATTCCATGACAAAACAGGCCTAAGCGGACAGGTTGAAACGGAATTATCGCTAGACAACTTCCCCTCGCCGGATACGCTTTGGCAGTGGTATTGCCAACATCAAGGCATTGCCGAGCAACATACGCAAACGGTTGTGCAAGCCCCTTATTACGATGATGGTTCAGGTCGCAGCCCCCGTTACTACCAAACTGTGGCGATCAATCGTACCGTTGAAGCGGTTGCCAAAGGCCAACAGCGCATTCTGCTGGTGATGGCTACGGGGACAGGCAAGACTTACACCGCATTTCAAATTATCTGGCGCTTATGGAAATCGCGGCAAAAGAAACGTATTTTGTTTTTGGCAGACCGCAACATCTTGGTCGATCAAACCAAAAACAATGACTTCAAACCCTTTGGTCAGGCGATGACTAAGATCAGCAAACGCCAGATCAATAAATCCTACGAAATCTATCTTTCCTTGTACCAAGCCGTATCGGGTAACGAAGACGCGCAAAATATCTACAAACAATTTTCACCCGACTTTTTTGATTTAATCGTCATTGATGAGTGTCATCGCGGCAGTGCCAAAGAGGATTCCGCCTGGCGTGAAATATTGGCTTATTTCAATAGTGCCACCCATATCGGCCTCACCGCCACACCTAAAGAAACCAAAGACACCTCCAACATCGAATACTTTGGCGATCCGCTTTATACCTATTCGCTCAAGCAAGGCATTGAAGACGGCTTTCTGGCCCCCTATAAAGTGGTGCGGGTTGATTTCGATATCGACCTGCAAGGCTGGCGACCGACGAAGGGGCAAAAAGATAAATACGGCAACCTGATTGAAGATCGCATTTACAATCAAAAAGACATCGATAAAAACATCGTTTTTGATGAGCGCACCTATCTTGTCGCCTGGAAGATTACAGAATTTCTACAACGCACCGGTGAATATCAAAAAACCATCGTGTTCTGTAACGACATCGACCACGCTGAACGTATGCGACAAGCCTTGGTTAACCTCAACCCGGAACGCGTGAAAGAAAATCGCAAATACGTGATGCGTATTACCGGCGATGAAAACGAAGGCAAGGCGGAATTGGATAACTTTATCAATCCTGAATCACGCTACCCCGTGATTGCCACCACCAGCAAACTCATGACCACCGGTGTCGATGCCAAAACCTGCAAATTGATCGTACTCGACCAACGCATTCAATCCATGACCGAATTCAAACAAATCATTGGCCGTGGTACGCGTATAGATGAAGACTACGATAAGCACTGGTTCACCATTATGGATTTCAAAAAGGTAACCGAGTTATTTGCCGATAAAGACTTTGATGGCGACCCGGTACAAATCTACATCCCCAAACCCGAAGGCCCTATCGATCCGCCCGAAGACGGTGAAGAAACGGATACTGCAACCGTCGCTGGTAAAGAGCATCCAACGCCCGCTGATGGCGATGAAAACACCGGTATAGGTGGTGACGAAATTAAAGAACCACGCATTAAATATGTGGTTAAAGGCGTTGAAGTCAATGTGGCAGCCGAGCGGGTGCAATATCTGGGCGCAGATGGCAAACTGATTACCGAATCACTCACCGACTACACCAAGCAATGTGTCAAAAAACAATTCGCCACCCTGAAAGACTTCTTAAAATCCTGGACACACGCCGAGCGCAAAACCGCCATCATTGAAGAACTCAGCGAGCAAGGCGTATTTTGGGATGACTTGCGAGACAACGTGTGTAAAAAACTCGGCTACGAAATGGATGCCTTTGATCTGATTACCCACATCGTCTATGACCAACCGCCCTTATCGCGAAAAGAACGGGCCGATAATGTCAAAAAACGGGATTACTTTAGTCACTATCAAGGCGCGGCCAAACAAGTGCTGGAAGCACTTTTAGAAAAATATGCCGACACCGGTATCGAGCCGATCGAAGACGTTAAGATACTCACCCTCGACCCGTTTAGCGAGATTGGCGCACCCATAGAACTCATCAACGCCTTTGGTGGCAAACCGGGCTACCAGCAAGCCCTCAAAGCACTAGAAAATGCACTCTATCAGACAGCGCAAACAGCCTAATACACAAGGAACAGCATGAGCATCAGCAGTACCATAAAATCCATCCAAGACATCATGCGTAAAGACGTCGGTGTCGATGGTGATGCCCAACGTATTGGTCAATTAGTCTGGATGTTATTTTTGAAGATATTTGATGATCGCGAACAAGAATGGGAACTCTTTAACGACCACTATCACTCACCAATCCCAGAACAATATCGCTGGAGACACTGGGCGGCCAATGCCGAAGGCATCACCGGTGAGGAACTGAAAGACTTCATCGACAACCGCTTATTCCCCGCCCTGCAAAACCTCGATATTCAAGACGAAGACCAACGCGCCTTTGTCATCCGTGGCGTGTTTGAAGACGCCTACAACTACATGAAGTCGGGTCAACTGATTCGCCAAGTCATCAACAAAATCCAGGAAGGCGTCGATTTCAATAAAGCCCAAGAACGCCACCTATTTGGCGATATGTACGAACAGATCCTTAAAGACCTGCAAAGCGCCGGTAATGCCGGTGAGTTCTACACCCCGCGTGCGGTGACAGAATTTATGGTCAACCGTGTCGATCCCAAGTTAGAAGAAAAAACCCTCGACCCAGCCTGCGGCACCGGTGGCTTTTTAACCTGCGCCATAGAACACAAACGTAAACACTACGTTAAAACACCGGCCGACGAACAAATCTTGCAAGCCAGCATTCACGGGGTAGAAAAGAAACCGCTACCTCATCTGCTCGCCACCACCAACATGATTTTGCATGGCATCGAAGTGCCCAACCAAATCCGCCACGACAACACCTTGGCCAGACCGCTGATCAGTTGGAGCCCTAAAGAACGCGTCGATACCATCATCACCAATCCACCATTCGGCGGCCAGGAAGAAGACGGCATCGAAACCAATTTCCCGCAAGCCTTGCGCACCCGCGAAACCGCCGACTTGTTTATGACCTTGATCATACATCTGCTCAAAGCCAATGGTCGCGCTGCGGTGGTGTTGCCGGATGGCTTTCTGTTTGGCGAAGGCATGAAAACCCGCCTGAAAGAAAAGCTTTTAGAAGAATGCAACCTGCACACCATCGTGCGCCTGCCGAATGGCGTGTTTAACCCCTACACCAGCATCAAAACCAATCTGTTGTTCTTCAGCAAAGGCACGCCGACCGAAAACATCTGGTTTTACGAACACCCCTATCCGGAAGGCATAAAAAGCTACAACAAAACCAAACCCATGCGCTTTGACGAATTTCAAACCGAAATCGACTGGTGGGGCAGCGAAAACGACGGCTTTGCCAGCCGGGTAGAAACCACACAAGCCTGGCAAGTCAGCATCGCCGACATCAAAGCCCGCAACTACAACCTGGATATTAAAAACCCGCATGTGGTTGAAACGGAAACTCACGATCCGGCAGAATTATTGGCCATCTATGCCAAACAGCAGCAAGCCATTCAAGCCATTCGCGACCAGCTAAAAACGATTTTGGCGGAAGCCTTCTCGGCAGAGAAAAACTAAATGTTGCAGCAACTCATCATCGACCATATCGACCTCTGGACCAGTGCCGAAACCAGCCGCTCCACTGCCGGTCGTGGCAGCAATGGTAAAACCGAACTCACCGGCATCAAAAAACTGCGCGAACTGATTTTAGAGCTCGCCGTGCGGGGTTTATTAGTGCCGCAAGACCCGAATGATGAGCCGGCCAGCGTATTAGTAGAGAAGATTAAACCCTTAACAAAAAAAATTGCAAAAGATGGCAAGTTCTCTGAATACAAGCTTGTTGACAACAAAGAGACACCTTATTTTGAAATACCTGTTGGTTGGAAATGGTGCGTTTTGGGGGAGATTGCGGCAATAGCAAGAGGTGGGTCACCAAGGCCGATAAAATCTTTTATTACAGAAGATGAAGATGGTTTGAACTGGATCAAAATCGGTGATTCAGTTAGAGGTTCACGGTTCATAATAAGTACAGAACAAAAAATAAAACCGGAAGGTCTGACCAAAACAAGAGAGGTATTTCCTGGTGACTTGATCCTTTCCAACTCTATGAGTTTTGGTTATCCATATATTTTAAAAATTAGTGGTTGTATCCACGATGGTTGGTTAGTATTAAGAATACCTGAGCATCTAATGAACAAGATATATTTATGTAATCTTTTTACGTCGCCATACGCTAAACAGGCTTTCACCGCTTCAGCGGCTGGTGCCGTAGTTCAAAATCTAAATTCAGACAAAGTTAAATCTTTTTTACTACCATTGCCACCATTAGCGGAACAACACCGCATCGTCGCCAAAGTCGATGAATTGATGGCCTTATGCGACCAGTTGGAACAACAACAGCTGCAGCAAAGCGATACCCATCACACCCTAGTCACCACCTTGCTCGATAGCTTAAGACTAGCGACGGATAACGCCCAATTCCAAGCCATCTGGTCACAACTCGCAGCACACTTCGACACCCTATTCACCACCGAAGCCAGCATCGACCAGCTGAAACAAACCCTGCTGCAACTCGCCGTCATGGGCAAACTCGTCCCCCAAGACCCCAACGACGAACCCGCCAGTGTGTTGCTGGAAAAAATCGCGGCTGAAAAAGCCCAACTGATTAAAGACGGCAAGATTAAAAACCAAAAGCCATTGCCGGAAATTACTGAAGATGAAAAGCCGTTTAGGTTGCCTGATGGCTGGGAATGGACACGGTTTGAAAACATTGTTGAAATTAGCAGTGGTGTCACCAAAGGTCGAAAATTAACGGGAAAGAATCTTGTTCTTTTGCCCTATCTCCGCGTTGCAAACGTTCAGCGTTCTTATCTTGACTTAGAAGTGATAAAGGATATTGAAATAACTGAGGACGAAATTGATAGGTTTATATTGAAAGAAAGAGACCTGTTGATTACAGAAGGTGGTGATTGGGATAAGGTTGGGCGAACAGCAATTTGGCATTTAGAGATCCCTCTTTGTATACATCAAAATCATATATTTAAAGCGCGTTGTATTTTGGTTGAACAGAATGAACATTGGTTAGAAAAATATCTAAACTCATATATTGCAAGAGTTTATTTTGCTGGGGCATCTAAACAAACGACCAATCTTGCATCTATTAATAAGACTCAACTTAGCCGATGTCCTATACCAATGCCACCACTCGCCGAACAACACCGCATCGTCGCCAAAGTCGATGAATTGATGGCCTTATGCGACCAGCTCAAGGCAGGCCTCAATCAAGCCCAAACCACCCAACACCAGCTCGCCCATGCGCTGGTTGAACAAGCGATTCAGTAAGCCGGATTTAATACAAGGAAACTCACGTGAGTACGCAAAAATACGCTGTAAACCAACACTTAATTTCAACATTGCTGAGTTGGGTCAAGTCGGGGGATATTGCCATTCCTGAGATTCAACGTCCGTTTGTATGGGATGCCACTAAAGTCAGGGATTTGATGGATAGTCTTTATCAAGGCTACCCTGTGGGCTATATCATCGCTTGGCGCAATCCGACAGTAAAACTGAAAGACGGGTCGTTAGCGGAAGGCAAAAAAATTCTAATTGACGGCCAACAACGAGTGACTGCGCTTCGTGCGGCTATCTTGGGTTTGAGTGTGGTGAATAAGGATTATAAAACCGTCAAAATTCGGATTGCGTTTAATCCCATCACTGAACGATTTGAAGTCACTAACCCCGCGATTGAAAAAGATAAGACCTGGTTAGCGGATATTGCGCCGATTATCAATGGTGACATCCAAACCCATAGGGTTGCCAGAGCCTATTTAGAAAGTAATCCAAGTACCAATGAAGACCTTATTTTTGAACGCTTGGATCGATTGACGGATGTGATTAAAAAGCAGATTGGCTTGATCGAGCTCGATGCTGATTTAGATATTGAAACGGTGACTGAAATCTTTATCCGTATCAACTCTAAAGGCGTAGTACTGAGCCAAGCCGATTTCGCCATGTCTAAGATCGCGGCAAATGAAGAGTTTGGTGGCAACACGCTGCGTAAGGCTATCGATTACTTCTGCCATTTGGCTATTGCGCCTGAGTTTTATACCCACATGGCTGAGAATGATGCGACCTTTGCCAAGACCGATTTTTTCCAGAAAATGAGCTGGCTGAAAAATGAGAATGATGATCTCTATGACCCCAGCTATTCCGATCTGTTGCGTGTAGCCTTTACGTCCAACTTTAATCGTGGTCGTTTAGCTGATTTGGTTGGTTTGCTTTCAGGACGTAATTTTGAAACACGCACTTACGAAAAGGATATCGAAGAAGCGTCCTATCAGACCTTATCTGACGGTGTTAAAGAGTTTATCAACGAAACCCACTTTAAGCGCTTCACCATGATTATCAAATCTGCCGGCTTTGTTGATAGTGGTTTGATTCGCTCACAAAATGCTTTGAACTTTGCTTATACGCTTTATTTGAAGCTGAAACGCGACTTAGGTAACGAAGCCAAAATTGAGTCATGGGTGCGGCGTTGGTTTGTGATGTCCATTTTAACTGGGCGATATTCAGGCTCACCGGAGTCTTGGTTTGATTACGACATTAAACAAGTCGCTCACCGTCCTTTTGCTGAGTTTTTGGCCGATGTTGAAGCCGCTGACTTAGGCGATGGTTTTTGGGAAGCAGGTCTGATTCAGTCACTTAATACCTCTTCAACGAACTCACCGGTGTTTAAAGTATTTTTAGCGGCGCAGGCACGTTTGGCTGATCAAGGCTTTTTGTCAAAAGACATCACGGTCAGAGATATGTTGACCCATCATGGCGATATTCATCATGTGTTTCCGCGTAACTTTCTCAAGAAACAAGGCCTCACTCAAACTCGATACAACCAAGTCGCTAATTTTGTTTACCTTCAACAAGAGGTCAATATCAAAATTGGTGATAAAGCGCCCGTTGAATACATGAAGATTGCATTTCAACAATGCGAAACAAAAGAGCCGGTATATGGAGTAATCACCTCAACCGAACAGCTAAAAGAAAACCTAAAGCGCAACTGCTTGCCAACCGCCATCGAAGACTATGAAATGGATAATTACGAACAGTTTTTAGTGACTAGACGCAAAGCAATGGCCGAGAAGATTAAGGCTTATTATTACGCTTTATAATAAATCGAAAGCATTTAAGAAGATGCTCTGAATTTATTCAAACGGATAACTGAAAGATCAAGTTTCAGCTTACTGCATAGAAACTCAGCAAAACCGAAAGGAGCACGGATTCAGGATAAAGATAAACTTTAGGGGTAATTGTTTATATAGATCAGATTGTAAGCATTCCCGCCACACAGATTTGGGCAAGTTGGTGATGGATATTTAATATATTTAGGAGGCGACAATGAGTAATAAATGGGAGCTTTTCGAAATTGAAGATCATGAAAAAATAAACGATTTATTAGATAAGCGCTTCAATGAGCTAATTAAGGTAGCAAAAAATAAAATTGAAAATGGTGGTGATCCAATTGTTGCAGGTTGTGATGTCAGGAAAAACATGGAATATCTTATGAGTTCAATTGAAGGCTTTGGGGCCTCTGATACCGAGCCAAGAGCAGTTCTTGTTACCTCAATTTGCAATGAATTAGGGTTATCTTTAATAGAAAAACTTTAGTCGTACCACTACACGTTTCTCGGGTGACTTAGGTTTTAGACGTTGACATGCAAAACTTTGGGTCGGCGAACCTCCACTCACCCAAGTGCCTAGAGGATTTTCATAAATTTCATCGCCTTGCGCGGCAAAAGTTTCGCGAAACCCCCTGTGCTTCAACACCAACGGCCAATAAACAAGTTCGGTCCGTTTGGCCATCCTGAGCCTACTTTCGCAAGGCTTTTATGCCGCGTCTTTAGTCGGTTGACGAGGAGGACAGGGAATGAGCTTTTCGCCGGGTTCCCGAATGCAATCGTAATTTCGGGTTTGATAGCAAATGGCACACCGATTTAAGCGTCGCTGATAACGTTGATAAGCGGCCATCGACAAACGATCTAATCTGAGTGAGCTTAGTTGCTTGGTCTGTAAGTCAGCATACAGTTGACGGGCTTGATTGATCAAAATGTCGTTGTCCATCCGACCTCCTGAATATGTATTAGGATGCAGTAAATCACAAGGGTCGTCACTGAGTATTGACCCCCGTCAATATTGTGTGTCGTTGGCTGCAAAGGTAATCTGACGCTATCTTTTTTCGTCCAATTCCTTTTGCTTTGTCAGTTCGATAATCTTTGCACTGAAGGCGTCGTCAGACAATAGAGTGTCGGTCATGGCATCGATCACCGAACGAGGTTTCAAGTCATTGAAACGACATAAATTGATAAGGGCTTCATAGCTGGAGGTTTGAACAGCCACCTTTTTACGTAAGCGCCCTTAAATCC
>NZ_LUUI01000027.1 GCF_001644015.1 Methylomonas lenta | reverse complement strand
TTTTGGTTATTTAACCCCATATTGAAGCGTGGCAGCAAAGCGGTTTGCCGCAGCCATTTTGTTGATAAGGCCATAAAACGCTATCCTTCTGTAAAAAACAAAAGGATGCAGGATTACGGATATTTTTTGAAGGCGGCCCGGTTAGGCGCTTACATTAGATTCATATAATTGATAGATCTTTTTAGAGAAATTTATTTACGCATTCTTTGATACGGGTAATTCATTCCAACGAAGATGGCGGTTTTTACAGCTATGTGGTAACTACCCCAACAACGTCGGGATTGTTTGGAAATACTGGAAGACCGTCATGGCTCACGTTCAACCATTGTCACCAGCCAGTTACCGATCGAGCAATGGCATGACAGCATTGGCGATTCCACCCTGGCCGACGCCATTATGGATCGTCTGGTGCATAACGCTTACAAGATCAATTTGAAAGGCGAATCGTTACGAAAAAAGCAGGCCAATTTGACGACTAATCAAGAGATCGAGTAAAAAGCAAAAACCCGCGTCGCTATCGCTCCGACCAACCCCTCATGGGGGTGGCAGTTTTCACCTGGTTTAGGTGGCAGCTTTCCCGTGGAATGGGTGGCAGATTTCACTGGAATACGCACCCAGCTCAACGGCAGCTTCATGTGCTTTATTTCGAGGACAATGCGTGAATTCAAGCAACGGACGCAAAACGACAGCACGACGACGCGCTTCACTCCATTCCTGCTCTGCGATCAGCGAAAGGTCAGTCATAGAACCCCCTTTTTGCGACGTGCTGACGTCGACTTCGACAATTTGCAACGTGCTGACATCGGGTTTGAACGATATTGACATCGACTATGACAATTTAGTTTCTATCAATCAAGGTAATATGCGGGTTTCCGCTAATTGCTGCTGACACCGACTTTGAAAAGTGACAATACCATTAATATTGGTGGTGTCATTTTCAGAAGCTTGTGGCGACGTGGGGCGGTTGACCGCATACTTTGTATCTTGACGACCAAACAGCTGAACCGTAAACAACGCTTTTGCGACTACTGGTTTTTTTCGAGCCTCGTCAATAGTCTTTGCTAACGATCTTTCCGCTATCGTTGGATTTTAGGGAAAATTTGGTATATCGGCCAGAAGCACTCTATCGAGATAGATACTCCTATATCTTCTGGAAATCGGAGTTATCAAAACTTTTCTTTAAGGACATTTAAGTCATTTTTTACTTTAATTGTTTTTGGATTATTTACTCCAAGTTTATCTTCATATATCGTTAAACTGCGCTGATAGTAATACTGGGCGTCGGCGTAATTTCCTTGAGATTGATAGAATATAGCCAAATTTATGAGGCTATTGGCGACATAGGGATGATATATTCCAAAGTATTTCTCTCTTATTTTAAGACTACGCAAGAATAATTGCTTTGCCTCGACTGACTTGCCTTGGGATTGATATAGCAAGGCTAAATTATTGAGGACAAAGGCAATATTAGGATTTTCTTCCTTTAAGGGGTTTTCAAAAATATTCAAGCTACGCTTAAAGTAATACTCTGCTTCGGCGTACTTTCCTTGAGTTCTGTAAAGTTCTGCTAAATTATTAATAATAAGCGCGAGATTAGGATGCTCTGGATCCAGAGCGTTCTCCAGGATCGTCAGGCTACGCTTAAAGTAAGGCTCTGCTTCGGCATATCTGCCTTGACTTTGATACAGCTCAGCCAGATTATTGAGACTATTAGCAAACCTAGGATGCTCGGAACCCAGAGTATTCTCTAGGATTGTCAAGCTACGCTTAAAGTAAGGCTCTGCTTCGGCGTATCTGCCTTGATTTTTGTAAAGTTCTGCTAGATTATTGAGACTATTGGCAACATCAGGATGCTCGGGATCCAGAGCGTTCTCCAGGATTGTTAGGCTACGCTTAAAGTAAGGCTCTGCTTCGGCATATCTGCCTTGAGTACGATACAGCTCAGCCAGATTATTGAGACTATGGGCAACATCAGGATGTTCGGGATCCAGAGCGTTCTCCAGGATCGTCAGGCTACGCTTAAAGTAAGGCTCTGCTTCGGCATATCTGCCTTGACTTTGATACAGCTCAGCCAAATTATTGAGACTATTAGCAAACCTAGGATGCTCGGAACCCAGAGTATTCTCTAGGATTGTCAAGCTACGCTTAAAGTAAGGCTCTGCTTCGGCGTATCTGCCTTGAGTTTCGTAAAGAACCGCTAGATTGTTGAGACTACTGGCAACATCAGGATGCTCGGAACCCAGAGCGTTCTCCCGGATTGTTAGGCTGCGCTTAAAGTAAGGCTCTGCTTCGGCGTATCTGCCTTGAGTTCGATATAGCTCAGCTAGGTTATTTAGGCCAACAGCAACATTAGGATGGTTAGCTCCCAAAACCTTCTCCCAGACATGCAGACTTTGCTGATAATAAGGCTCTGCGTCGGCATAATTGCCTTGAGATTGATAAGTTGCCGCTATATTATTTAGACTAAAGGCGACATTGTTGTGGTAGTAGCCTAATAACTTTTTATTGATTTTTAGGCTGCGCTTAAAATAAGATTCCGCATCAGTATATTTTCCTAGTGTTTGGGAAATAACGCCTGCTTGATTTAAATATAAAGAGTTGTTGGGCTGAAGCTCTGCTGCTTTTCGGTAATATTTGTACGCAGCCATGTAATCAATTCGGGTATATGCGAGTTCTCCAAGTTGGTTGGCAGCTTCGGGTGAAAAATTATTTCCTTTTGCCAAGACTTGTTTAAAAACATCTTCTGCTTTGGTTGAGTCACCTTGGCCTAAACTGCTTTGTGCTTGCTTAATTTGCTCTTGTGGTACTTCAAGCCTAAGATCAGCTAAAAATTGATAGGCGTTGGTCAATTTCTCTTTGTAGTCAGCTAAAGTCGCCTGCGGATTGGCCTGCTTTGCTGCCAGACTAAATAGTTGTTTTTCTAATACGGCGATTCGTTCCTTGTCCTCCCGCCCAGTCTTAACAACTTCTAGTCTAACTTCCAATTCAAGGCGTTTTAAACCGGTTTCGTACTGTTCAAGGGAAATACCTATGAAATTGTTTGTTATATTATTCTGATCGCCTTGAATCTGATTAATTTTCCCACTCGACGAGTTTGTGGCCGTTTGGTTACCGGTATAACCCTGTCCATTGTCGAAAATAATCATTGAAGGTTTTGAATCTTCGGGTTGCTTAACCAGTTTCAATAAACCGGTACATACGAGCACCACGATGGACAATGCTTTTTGGTTTTTTTTGATCAATAACCAATCCCAATATTTCTTGAACCTTGACTGATTGGTAGGGTTTTTTGAGTGACTATTCGCAACTTTTTTTCCTTGATTGTCTATCAAACCGCCCCCCTTATAATGAATTTTGCCGTGGTTTAGAACATGGTTGTTGGCTACCGATCAAAAGTGGTTCTGAACAGCAGATTAAACTTAATGCCTTTTATGCCACCAATAGCGAATAGAATCACAAGCAAATTCACTGGTATCACGACTGGTTCCAATGCTGACATAGGGCTTCATTTCGCCCTAGATCGTAAATGGCATGCGGCACAGCCACCCCTTCGGCCAACGTGTGAAAGTCATGATCTAGCACTTCAATGGTTTCAGTTGTATAGATCTTAACGTCAGCGTTATCGATATACTTATGCCCGTTTTTTGTGATGGTACAGGTCATTACTATCAATTTACGAACGAATCCTTACGCCTAGCCTTGTATGATGAATTTTAACAACCGATTGCCCAGAAAAACCGATTAAGCTTTCACCGTTCATTGGGAGGCCGTCGTACCCTGAGGACTAATCATTGATCAGAGCCTGTCAAGTAGATTGGCCCCCGCCATATTCACCCATACCGTGGAGTATCCGAGGCTTAGAGCCTGCATACACAAGGAAGGAAGGTAGGTGCATGCGCAGGGTCGGGAACCGGTGAATAGTGTACTTCCCTTTAACTGTATTCAAAAACGATTATGGGAGAGGGGCAGATCGTCCACTACAGGGCGGCCCACTTTCACCCTTCAGACATTCCCAGAATTGTCATCTCCCATTCCAAAGCCTGTGGAATGTGCGTGCTCTCTGTCGCCTTTTCCGCCTTGAGGATGGAGTAACCAAGCTTCGCGGGTGTGGGACGGTCAAACGACACCCATTTAAAGATACCGCGGCGGAGCAGCTTATCTGTATTAGGGTTCAGCACTTCGGTCCACATGTTCTCTGGCGAAGGCAAAGGGGAATGTAAAGCACACCAAGCGGCTTGGCGCGATGGGTCGACGGTCACGAGGGAGTATATTGCTTGAGGCGAAGGCAAGCTCGAACGGTTCTTCACCGGAACTATTATACACGCGGTCGCCTGCTTGCCGACAGTGCTGGTCACATTCAGCACGAGCGTATCACCGGGATGCACTGCTCCATTGATTCGACTGCGCATGGACGACGTTGGCAGTGCATAGAAAACGTTGAGCCAGAGAAATACAGTGGCCACTGGTTCTTCGCCGGGCTCAAGGTAGAAAAGCAGGTCTTCCGTGGCCCCGCCTTCACAACGAGTAACTTTTGCAGTCAGTTTGAAATCGGGCCTATCAGTCGATGGTGGACTTACGAAGAGGTCTGGACTGTTTGTCTTCACGCGCACGACCGCCGTCTCGTTCGGAGTAACCGAAGGCCTGTCGATCCAAGCGTTGAACACCTCCTTCGGCTTGCTCGAGTCGAATACCTCGTTCACGCTGACCGGGTCCACACGCGACAGCTTTCGGTCAAACACCGGATCGCAGAAAAAGACGGTTCGCCTCAGGATGGGTAGCGGGTAGCGGTCCTGCACAGGTCCGCGCACAGGCAGGACAAGCAGGCGCAATGCGACGAGCTCCAGAGTCTTGCGCGGTTGCGTGGGCTTCACGACAAGCACTGGATCAATCCATCTATTCAAACCCTCCTCCGGGATGAAACCGCATACGAATGTGCAGTCACCAGCAGTGATGCACTCCCCGCCACCCAGCGAAAAGACCAGCTTGTCTTCGCTCTTAATTCCGTTCTCTTCCAACAACGCGATCTGCGTGAAGTCGATCATGCGGGGCCCGACACGCAAGCCGCACCTCAAGTGCTTGGCGGTCGCGGCCTTCTTCAACATCCAGAGCACGAGATGAGCAGGCGTTGGCAACGGCTTCGAATCTTGATTGAGCACAACGCAGTTCACCACCACGGAGCCCCGCCAGACCGGCGTTGCTCCGCGTGACACGGTCACCAGTCCGTAGGGTTCCGGCAGTCCCAAGAGAAGGAGCCACCGCGGAATTTCGGTTTCGAGCGCTTTGCCGTCCGTCTCCTGGAGCGGCGCGGCAATCGAGTCCCATGCGCCCGCCAACGTCATGCAAGTTTGGGCCTTCATGCCGTACCAACCCACCGGGCGGCGCCAGGCCTGCTCGTCCTTGCCATTCTCAGGCAGTGCGACAGGCCTGGGCCTGCGAATCGTGCGCACCGTGGCTGGCCCAGCATCGGCAGGCTCGAACTGGTGATGCTTGATGTTCACGCTGCGCATACCACGCAGCCCCATCGTTACGAAAGCGCCCGCGCGGGCGGCAAAGTCGATCCCGCTTGCCGCCGCCGGAAGCCACGTCTGGATGCTCCGTGCGGCAGGCAATGCAGGGTCCATGCGAACCAGCGCCTGTGCGAGCTCGTGCGCCGAAGGAACCAGAGGGCGCGCGGACGCCGCCGCATCCCGCATCCAGGGCGCAGCGTCGTCGCGCTGGTCGGGCGTGAACGCATAGGAGACATGTTCCCACTCCTGGATCCAGACCGTTTCAGTCTTGCCTTGTTTCCGGCGTGCCATATCGAGCGTAAAGGGCTGGCCCATCAACAAGGCGGTGTTGATGCCGCCCGCGACGCCTGCCATCGCAAGCGGAGCAGCGTATTGCCGCGGTGCGCGCACCCGCGCACGCACTTCGGCCTTCGACTTGTCCAAGCCCGTTGGCGCTGGCCACGTAAGGCGTCCGTCCACGGCGTAATTGACATTGCTGCGCAGGGCACGCACCTGGAACTCCAGAGGATCGCGGTCCACGGCAGGCATTGGGCAGTTGCGGTAGCTATTGCCGGCATCGACGACGCGACGCACGACGAAAACTGGCTGGGCCATACCGGCGATCGCTAGCGCGATGAAGTGTCTGTCGTCGTCCACCGCTGCATCCGCTTCGGAGAGCGGAATAGCCACTACCCCTTGAGGACCGCCCACGATCAGGTCGCTGCGCGTGGCGTCGGACACTGCCCCAGGCTCTGCGCGGGCCATGACCGTGCCGGGCTGCAATCGGATGGCGCGCGATTCGACCGTCATGGGCTGCGCGTCGTTGGATGCGATCCGCTTGCGGGTCCCGGTGAGCATACTCAGCGTCTCACGGTTGGGATCTTTGCCATTTCCCAACGAATCGAGCAGTATGGCCAGCATCAGCGCCGCACGCGGATAGGCAAACGGAAGCAGCTTCGGGCTCGACCCGCTCTTCGGGGTTCTTCCGGGCCGCTGCAGCTGCTCCATGTGCCAGCCCGGCAGGATTTCGGGATCGCGCTCCGCGAACCAGTTGCGCGCGAGCACGAACCCGCCTAATGCGGTCGTGGTCTGCAGGTCACGCGCGAAAGGCAAGTCGCGGCGCAACGGTTGCGTGACCAGGTCGCCCGGCGATTGCGCGCGCGCCGCGTCGGCGAGGACTACCTGGCAGACGATGTCGTGCCGCGACATGCGAAGCTTCGTGTCTGCGCCCGCGACCTTCAACAGCGGCGCCAGCGCCCCAGCATCGCCCAGCGCCCCGACGAAGGGAAGGTGCAGCAGCAAATAGGGAGCTGTGGCCGCTTCGCTGGAAGTCTCGGCTTCATCGCGGCACAAGGCCGTCGTGCCGCCCAACATGATCCACGTGTCGTCACCGACGCCGCCAGCGCTCAGCGCATCCACGATCCGCTGGTCGAACAGGCCGGCGAACCCCTGATCAACGCGCCGCACGCCGGGCCTCAGGAACGCGTCCGTATGCTTGTCATCCGGTAGACCAAGATAACCCGGCACGAAAGCGAATCCCTCGTCGCCATCCTTTTTTTCCCAGGTCGCTTTCAGCCCCGAGGCCAGTGCCGACGGGCGCCAGAACTGCAGCTGCCCCAGGCTGCGGACTTCGCGAGACACGCCGCCTGCGATCGTGAATCTGTGAATCGTGTCGACCAGCCAGGTGGACGCCTGGCTGGCGGCGGCACCTGACATGCGGACGCCTTTGCCCGTCGCCGCCCACTCAAAGTCCTCGCCTTCTATGCAATGGTCCGCCAGCAGGAACGAAGCTTCGTGCTCGACATCCTGCATATCGGCGAAATCGATCACCTGCGTATCGCCCGCGAAGTCGAAATCGACCGCATTGGGCTTGGGCCACTTCACCAGGCTTTTCTGCTTCCAGATGCCGTCGAAGCGCAGCGTGTCGCGAACCGTCGATGACGCGCCGGCGTGCAGCATGTGTGTGATCTGCAGTCCGCCGACTTCCAACACTAGTTCGAGAAAGTGCGTCTCTAACACGAGGCTCGTCTCATTCACCGGTGCGAAGCCCAGACACACGATTCCGTCCTTAAACGTGGCAGGCCCGTGCCCCGGAAAGATGTCGACGTCTGGGGCCGCGTCTTTCTTGCGGCTGAAGACGCAGGAGCGCCGCCCCGAGACGATTTGCGCGTCCCACTCGATGCCGTTGCCGAACCAGTTCAGAATGGCCGTGGTCGATCCTGGCGCGCGGGCTACTCGCGTGTGGGTGATCACGCAGTTCACGCCCTTGCGCAGGACGGCTTGTATTTCCACCATCGACAGCGTGGCAAGCTGCAGGTTCACGACGGCACGTGTCACCTGCACGCCCATGGGAGGCGCATCGCCGGCGACACCGCCACTCGCCTCGGGGTCGGTCGCTTTCACGTCGTCGAGGCCGATGTCGAAGTCTGCCGTGAAAAGGCGTGCGAACAGCCTCGGTCTCCTGAGCCACAACTGCCCCTGCTCGACTTTCAGCATGGCCTGCAGTTGCGGTGCGCCGCTGAGGATGCCGTCCTGCAATTCGAGATCCAGGTCCCATGTGATCGGCTTGCCGTCCACGGTATCGATCGATGTGATGGCCAGCGTATCTTGCTGCGTACCGGTCATCGTAATCGTGACACGGCGCCGCGTGTCGGCCGCGACGGCGCGATTGTCGGCGCCCAGCACCAGCGCACCTTCAACCACGACCGTAGAAACCGCCGTTCCGGGGTCCGACCACGCCAGGTTCTTCAACGCCGTCGGTACGAAGCGGAGGCAAGGCCCTAGCAACAGCGGCACGATCGCCAGGTCATCGCTGGGTTCGGACAAGGACCACGTCCAGGCTTGCGCGGCTTTTGCAGCAAGCTCGGCGGGAGCGGCCATGGCCATTGTTCCCCTGATCGGCACGTCAGTGAAAGAGAGCTCCCACGCCACGCCCTGCAGGCCACCCACGGCAATCGGCCGGTTGGTTCCCAGGAGCCAGAACGCTCCCGCGGGCGTATCTTCGCCCTTCACCTGCCGCCAGATGAGGCCGGACGACACGGCAAGCTGGTCCATCCAGCTCACGCCGCGCCCGTCGCGAATGAAACGCACGCCATCCGGTTCGCTCACACGCTCCTCGACCGACCAGCCGACCAGCTTCGGATCGGCTGGTCCGCCCGCCGCACGCACGCTGCACTGCTGGCCCGTGAACGCGAGCACACCGACTGGCCCCTGCAACAGGTCGTCGCCGCTCGGGGTCCATGTCCAGTCTCCGTCCTCGAACGAGGCGTTTCCGTAGCGCACCGCGCCGGTCTCATCGACCACCAGCGTGTCGTCGACCTTCACTTTCGCCTTCCACTGGAGCGGCGGGTATAGACACTGGGCTTGCACTGTGATCACCGTGCGCATGGGCGTGGCGGGAAACATGTCGCCCTGCTGCGTCGACGCGTTCACGCGCAGGTTGATGTTATCACGCATCAGCCGCGCGAGCGCCCCCGGGTCCAAGGCCGTGACCACTGGCGGCGCCTGATCGGGCGCATCTTCCGGCGGCAGCGACGCGCGGGCATGCGGATCGTCCCACAGCGGCAACGTGTAGCTGCCCTTGGCGCGATAGTCGCCGGGCGATGCGGGCTCCAATTCGACACCGGGCAACGTCAAGGCCACGAGCGGGACCAACGCCGCTCCGGCGGGAGTTCCATCACTACCCTTCCAGTCGGTGACGGCTGCCTTGAAAGTGGCCCGCGTGCTGGCCGACAGCCGCGCCGCCATGCTCAGCGGCGCTTCCAGTTCAAGCACGCCGGCGGAGGCGTCGAAAGGCGTGAGCGCGCGGCTCGCATGCGGCCGGTTCGAAGTGGGGTCCGAACGCGTCGCAGCCATGACTTGCACGCTCGGCAGGCGTTCATGACGCAACCACGCGCGCTGGGTCACGCAGTCCGGCGCAGTGACACGCAGGTTTACGGCAAGCTTGACCTCGGCCTCGGGCAGGAGTGCATCGCGCTCGCCGCCTTGGTCCCACTCGCCATGAAGTGGTTTCTGGGCCTTGATGCGCAATGGATTGAGCACGAAGGGGGCCGCCGTGGACGTAGCGTCGCAGCGCCGCAGCAGCAAGTCGAAGAACGCGTCGGGGTCGTCCGAGGCAGCCGGCAGCGCGTCATGGCCGTCGGGCGCAGTCGCGGCTAGCCAGGTCATTCCCCGCACCGCCATCGCGAAGTTCGCCAGCACGATGTCGGCGTGTGACAACGAAGCGTCGATCGTCGTGCCGTCCGCAGCGACAGCAGGCAGTTTGAAGGTCAACGAAACAGAGAAGTCCTGCGGCTCGTCCAGCTGGAGACTCCATGGCGCGCTGGGCGAAGTGCTGGCGCCATAAAACTCCGGGCGCCGCGTGCCGATCCACAAGGAGCCTCTCGCGTCGGGCGCATTTCCAGGCTGAATGACCGGCGGCAACCTCGACTCCCCGGTCTTGGGATCCACACACGCATCGAACGGAATTTCCGCCCACCCGTCCTCAAGCATCATGAAGCCGACCGCCGGTTCCTTCGCCAGCAGCTCGGCTGAGTCTTCGCGGCCATAGGCGCTGAAGAGCCGCCGCCGCACTGCCTTCGCATCGTGGACAAGCGGCATCGCCTCGAAGGTCAGCACCTCGTCAGAGTCATACCATGCGTAGCGCGCACGAGCTTCCAGTGGCGAGACCTTCGCAGGCGCACTTACCTCAAGCGTGTTCGGCGTTCGCGTAAACGTGACCTTGCGCGTGAGCTGCAGCACCTGCAGCGGCGGGAGCACCTGACTATCCAGCGGCTGGTCCGCCAGCGTGATCTGCGCCACGCCTTCGGGCAGTTCGAACTTGTTCCAGTCGATCTCGATCTTCCGCCCTTGCCGGGTTACAAGCCAGCTTAGTGCGGGCAGGTCGGATTCTAAGGAGAAGGCAAGGCGCAACCATGCGGTAGCGCGCGTGGCCGCGGCAACCACGTTCAGGCTCCGCCACACCCTGTGCCAGGCTGCGCGGGATTCGGCTGGCTGCGGATTGACGAACTCGACACGCACCTCGTGGTCGACGTACTGCATGCGCAAGCGGGTGGAAATTGGCGCGCTCCCATCGGGCGGCGGCACCGTTGCGTTGAACACAATGCCGTCCGGCATGAGTTCGACAGGTTCGGAGGTGTCCAGATCTGGAAGCGTCCCCGGCAACAGCGTAGTTGAATCGAGCTGAAGCGATCCCGCCTGCAGCAAATAGTCCGGCACGATGATCTGGTCGTTTGCATACTTTCCTATGTCCGGTGTCCGGGTGTCCGGATGCTCCCACAACGGACTGACTTGGGCTCGTGCATCGTGCAGCAGCATCGCCTTGGCTGACATACCAAAAATCTCGATGTTGAAACGGCTTCCGTCCTTATCTGTGCTCCTGAGGAACAAGTCCAGCAGCAGCGGATCGGTGAATCGCACGTTGGTCTGGCTACCGACGGAAAACTTGAACTCCATCCGACGCGACTCGGTGCGCAGCATCAGCGTGCGCAAGCCGTGCGCGCCGGGTGTGCCGTCTTCGGGCACATGGCCATTGGCCGGCACGCGCGGCGTACGGCCGTTGAGTTCCCATAGCGCCTCATTCGGGCGATCCGGATTGCGAGGGCCGAAAATCCGAATACGCCCCAGTCCACTGGCTTCGTCGTCGATGTCGCTCATGATCTGCTTCCTGTGATTGTCTCGATGTTCAAACCAGCGCCACGGGCGCCAGCTCCAACGGAATCGCGTCGCCGCGCGTGGCGCGGATCACCAGTTCACCCGCGTCCCACGCCCTTTCCTTTTGCGCCGCCCACAGCGCGTCTATGCGCGCTGCTCCGGCCCCGCCGGCGCCGGCGGCCCGCTTTGCCTCCGCATACTGCGTCTCGGACATGAGTTCGGGCACGAGGTGCCGCGGGCTGGAGCCCGGCGCGAGATCAAACCCCGCCGGCGCCGCGGGAACAGCGAAGGCGGAAATCCACGGCACCGTCAACGAGTACTCGTCGCCGAACGGCCATTGCTGCTTGAGGATAGGCGCGAGTTCCAGGCGCAGTGCCGCGGCCAGCGAATCGTCAAGGTTGCCCTCGGCGCTTGCCAGCGCGGCCAGCCAGTCGCCGATCACCTGCTTGAGCTGCTCCCTGTCCGCGTCGTTCTCCGGGCGCTTGAGCTTCAGCTGCCGCATTTCGTACGTCGGAAAGTAGCCAAGCTCCGCGGCCTCGGGCAGTCCCACTTCCGCTTGCGCGAGCGCGCTCCACAGGCTGGCCGCAAGCGATAGGCGCGTGGACGGTTCGGCGAACCGGAGCACGAGTGCGTCAAGCCAGTCGAAGCTCCAGCCGCCCGGCACGCGGAACGCATCTTCCGTCGCACCGAGGGCGGCCTTCAACGCCGCGTTCAACATCACCGGCGCCGAGAACGGTGAGACCTGGATCGCGAGTTGCCGCGTGCCGCCGATGTCGTCGCCCAGGTCGCATGTGACCTCCCAGTCTTTCGCGATCGGCATCACTTGCAGCGTCGGATGGCCGAGTGTTGCGGCAGACGAGCGGAAGATTCGCGCGAGCGGGCGCACGCTGCGCTGCGGGCGCAGGGGCGTCGCCTTGGAACAAAACTCAAGGTCGTAGATCACCTGCGGGTCGGGCAGGAACGAAATCGCGTCGCTCCACAGCGTCGCGGTCGCCTCGTCCGTCGTGTCGCGATTGCGCAGCACGGGCAAGTCCACACGATAGCGCACCGATTTCGCCGGCCCTTCCTGCAATCTCGCCGGCGCCATCGCGGCCAGCAGGTTCTCCCACGGGTGGCCAGGCTTGACGCCCAGCTTGCCATCCGTGATCATGACCAGGCTCGCATAAGCCTGCGGCAGATAAGCGGCAGTCGCGGGCGACACCGCGATGCCGGCGCTGGCCGACGCATGCACAGTGTGCCGATACCAGTGCGGCAAGTTGCGCACGACGCGCACTTTGGCCTGCGCAACCGACTGGCCCTGACGTTCATGCGCGACCAGCAATTCGACGAGCGCCTTCTCGTCGAAGGTGTCCGTGGCAGGCGGCTCGACCAGATGGTGGCCGCCCTGGTATTCCCCCGACCAGGCCGCGTCCGCGCTGTGCAGGCCCAGTTGCCACGCCAGGCCCGCGCGGGAGAGGCTGCGTGCGAGCGGCGCATTGTCTTCGTCGAGGACTTGCTCGGGGTGCAGCGGCAACGCGAAGACGATGTCCTTGCCCGGGATGATGCCCAGCCGCACACAATCGGCGGCCGGCTTGACCGTCACGAGTTGCCCATCTTCCACCCACCACTGCGTATCGCCGATGCGGCCGAGCGAATAGGCGACCTGCGGCAGCACAGGCGCCGTGCGTTCAATGCTGGAGATGACGCGGCTCGAATGGGGAGCGGGGGCCGGCGCAGGGAGTCGAGCAGGAGCGATGGCTTCCAGCGCGCGCGAAGACAAGCCGGGTGGCTCCTGCGTGTCTTGGTTCGCGAACAGTTTCTTGTCCATCTCCACGCCGCAATCGCGCAGCAAGTCGGCATAGCGCCATTGCGGAACGAGCGCAAAGGCACGGCGATGGGCCCAGCCGTCGGCTTCCGGCAAGGTCACGCTGATCTGCCCGATCGCGTTCGCCGCCGCGAACACGGGCTGCGTCTGCTCCACCGCGCCGAAAGCGAACCGGGATTCGACGTTGTCGGGATCGCCCGCGAATTCGAAGTAGCGGCGGTTCCACTGCCGCCACTGCCCCTTGCGCTCGTCGAAGTCTGCCCGCGCGAGCGTCGTTGCATCCTTGTGGTGAGGGGTGTCGTCGATCGGCTCCGTAAGCGGAAGGGTCATCGCGCGGCGCAACGCAATCCAGAAGGCTCGCCACCCCGGGAATGCATCCGGCTCGTCCTTGAATGGGCGATCGGCCGCTTTAATCCTGGGACGCATGGAAATCCGGATCATCGCGAGCATCTGCTGCGTGTCCAGTTCGGTTTTCTCGAACGCACCGTTGTCCTCGGGCAGTCGTTCGAACGCAATGCGCTGTGTCATCGCGCCGGGTTGCAGCAAGCATTCGACGAAGAGGTACTTCCCGTAGTCCTCCTTCAAGTTCGACGGGTACGACTTTTGCCCTTGAATCAGCGCCGCTTTGGTTTGAATCAGTGCCTCTTTGACCTGGGCCAAAAGCTTTCTTGGCTCGAGAAAGCAGTTGTTGAAGCTGTCGTACAGGCGCACGGTCACACCAAGCCCGAGCCGGTCCAGCGCGGCCCAGCCATAGGGGTCCGCCGCATCGCCCGTCACACCCATGAACTCATCAAGCTGCGTGGCCTTCACAATGGGCGCAGGCCGGCGGTCGACGTCGAACAGAACATCCGGGTCCGTATCGCCTTTTTGGCGCCGACGCATGTGGGTGAGCATGCATTCGATGGCCGGATGAAGGTCGCGCTCGAAGTCCATCGCCACGCGCTCGGGGTCCTGGTTGGCGGCCTCGAGGGGGGTCGCCCCTCCTTTCGGGTCCGGCTTCTCCCACAGCGGTTGGAGCTCCAGGGTCCAGCCGGCGCGCCGATCGCGGTCCCAGTCCGAGCTGTCGGCGTATTCGGCCTCGGTGTTCGGCACGACGGTGAGCGAGCGCAGTGCAGTGCGCAGGTTCGCCGGATCCCGGGCTTCGCAACGGAGGCGGACAAATTCTTTAGAGCCTTCAGTGCCTTTGGGTGTGATGATGTCAAGCGTCCAGCCCGTCGACTCGTCAACCTTGTACTCCCACTTCGAGTCCTCGCCCTTGAACTTCGGATGAACCATCTCCAGCGCGATGAGGTCCGGTGTGCCATGCACGAGCAGCGCCTTGATCAATTCCGAGGAGGGCTCTGGCAACGGGTGCATGCGAATCGGGAATTTAGGCCAGTCGATCGACGCATCCGCAGCCGAGGGCCACCATGCGCCCCGGGGCTCGCGACGCAAGGCATGGCTCGGGTAGCGCATCTTCCAGTTGCTCGGCTCGCCGATTTCGCCGGGCACGAGCCTCACCCGCTCGTCGCCCAGCAGGCGCACTTCGCTCAGCCGCTTCGCCGCGGCCCACGAGCGCGAGTCGTCGGGATCGAGCCCGGTGTCCAGGCTGAGCGAATACACATCGAAGCCGCTGCGCAGCCGGAACCGCCTCGCCTCCTGCGGCTTTGCGCCGAACGGCCTGAGGTTCCAGAACAGCCTGGAGACCGCGCCGAATTCCGGATGGAGATTGAGCGTGGCTCCCAGCGGCGCGTCCGCGGGCAGGCTCGGCTCCGGCAACGCGGCCCGGCCCGGCAGGACCATGACGTCTTCGCTCGCCACAGGAGCCATCACACCGGCATTCACGTCCGAGTCAAACGGCAGCCGGACAAACTCGAGCGCAGGGACCTGCGTCACGACATAGCGGTCCTCCCACTTGTCCGGCGATTCGGTTCCGTCTTCCTCCTTCACCTTGACGCGACCTTTGACTTTCACGACGTGCTTCATGGCGACGAGGCGGCTCGAGCTCACGTCGGAGTACTTGCCGTCCTTCTGCTTCTTCAGCACCACCTGTGCGAGAAGTGTCCAGGACTGGGGGTCGTCCAGCCCCTGGATCAAGGATTGGAGCCCGGCCAGGTCCCCCGCACCGGGCGAGGCAGCGGAACGATGGAATTTCCAGACAGGCCCGGGCAGCGGACCCGCCGAAAGCTCGACATCGAAGTAATGGTCGCCCGGCCGCGCATCGAGGCCGGACCCGATGGTGGTCGCGAGCGACCGCCGGCTCTCGGCATCTGAGCCGTACTGCCCGGCAGGCAGGATCGACTCGCCCCGCGCGACAACGCGCCACCAGAGCGACATGCCCGACGGCACCTGCTCTTTGGCAGCGGTGGCTGCATCTGCTTCGAGGTGGATGTCGAGGTCGAACTCCTTCGCCTTGCCGGTTCCGTTGCCGGACTCGTGCGGATCGACCTTCAGCGTCGCGATCGTTTCTGACAGGCGCGGGAACTGGTAGTCGCCGCCGACCGTCGCAACGAAGTCGCTGCACGAGGGGGGGAACGTATCGCTCACGCACACCGGGGTCACGGCGTAGCGCACGACAGCGCCGGAACCGGGACTGAACATCTCGTCCATCAACGTCGGCGCCACATTTTCAAAATTGTCCGTGAACCGGGTGTTGCTCACGTGGTGGAAGCGAACGAATGTCTTCCGGTCGTCGTCCCAACTGTATTCCTCCTGCACGGCGCACGTGACGGTGACCGGCGCGCTCGCGTATTCCGTAATGCCCACCATGACCGACCGCACGATGCTGTAGTGCTTGAGGTAGGTTTCTGCTTTCGGCAATCCATCCGCCGCATCCTCACCGGGCCAGCGCAACTTCCAGTGCAGCTTGACGGTCTTGCCTTCTACACTGATGCCCGTGTCTTCGAAGCCGGGGTGCTTGTATTCATACCGCAGCTTCGGGGGATTGAAGACCTGGCACAGGTTCGACGGCGCGTATTCAGCTTCATTGCCCGGGTGGTCGATCCGCTTCAAGACCCTGACCTTCATTCCAGCGTCATCCAGCGCATCCGCGACTTCCTTGGGCACCAGCATCGTGAGGCCCAGGTGCGCGACATGCGCTTCCTTCTCTGGTACCACACCATCCTGCGCGAGATCGAAAAGATCCGAAGCGAACTTGTGCAAAAGGAAATCGCGCGCTTCGTGACAGCGCCGGTCCGCCGGGTCCTGGGTGATGGCGCCGAGGTAGCCGCCCTCCTGCCTATTGAACTGTTCCTGCTGCGTGGTAGGCACTTCTTTCGGGAAGGCCTTCGGCTTCGGCCAAGGCTCCTGGTAGGGCTTGTCCGTACTGACCAAGTCCGGATTGTCTGCCTTCGTGCGGAAGGCCGCAAAGAACAACTGCGTTAGGCTCGCTAGGCCCTGCTGTTCCCTGGGCGTGTGATCGCTGCTGTCCTTGTTGGACTGGGTGTAGCCCAGCGAGGCGTCCCATTGAACGAAGGTTGAGATGAGATTTTCTTTGTCCAGCGTTACGCTTTCCCAGCTGCCATGCTTGAAGTAGAAGCACTGCTTGCCCTGCAGTTTCTGAGGGATGTCCGAGAACTCGATTTTGTGGTCCTCCTTGCCGGGGTGGGCATTGGGGGGACATGCATAGAAGGACGAATGCCCCTCATCGAAACTCTCCTGCGGCAGGAAGGTCATGTAGACCCAGTTCCGCGGATCGAAATTCTGGATCGGCACATCCTTCGGCTTGGCCTTCGGCGTAGAGAGCACAGCATGGAAATCGGTCGCGCCAATTAGCTGGCCATCGCTGTTCTTGAGTGCGCGTTCAAACCCGGATGGCACCTTTTCTTCGTGCGGCACCGGAGCCAGCTTGCTTTCCGGGAGATTGGCCGCTGCAGCCTGCACGCGCGCTTCGCGCCGCTGCGCGCCGACGGTGGCGGCGTTCATGTTTTCCTGGTCCTGCTTGCTGATGGGCGCGACAGACGACGGTGTGTCCTGGATCAGACCCAAGTTCATGAAGCGGCCAACGCGCGCGGCCGCGTTGTCCACCAGGCCTGGACTCATCGCAAGCCCGACCGACAGCCCGAGCGAGCGGCCAAACACCGACACGGCGATCGTCGCGCGAATCCGTGCGCCGACCTGACCGTCGCCCTGACCGTCGCCCTGCAGTGCGAGTTCCGCCACCACGTCGATCTGCAGGCTGAACGAGAACGACGCGCGAATGGTGATCTTACACAGCCACGCGTCGATCTCCAGCCAGGCGGACACCCGGAATTCCACGGACACTTGCAGCGAGAACAGCGAGTAATAGAGAGAATTGGACGCGTTGCGCGAATCAAGATAGCCGATGATGCGCGCAATGAGCGTCGCATATACTGAAGCGGAAATCGAGATGCCGACTACGCCCGCGTCGAGGCTGCCGGACATGTCGAAACTCAACTGCCCTTCGAGGTTTAGTCCCGCGAGCACAGCGCCGTCGTGCACACGGAAGATAGCGCCGCCTGCGACCGTGACGTTCACGCCCGCGATGTTCTTCGACCAGCGTATGCGGTTCGGCCAGCCCAACTCGAAGTGCAGAAGGCCCGGCCGCATGTAAAGCGTCGCGTCGTACTGGAAGTCCCTAATCCCGTCTTTGAACTGCTGCGGCAAAGCCAGTCGTCGTCCGATCTCAACGCCCGGATTGCTCACAAGGCGCGCGAGGAATTCACTGCGCGCGCCGGCAAGCACGATGTAGCCGGTGAGAGCCTGCTTGCCGGTCAGGTCGTTGGCGCCGATAAGCCGGCCTTTGTCCCAGTCGTAGTAGCTGTAGCCTAGCCAGCCGTTGGCCGTCATCATGAAGGTGCTCTTGCGCATGGCCAGCACGGCGTTAAGCAGCAGCAGGTTGGGAAGCGGCTCTTCCTCGTCCTTGTGCCACGTGAGCGTTTCCGCCGGCGTGCTGGCACTGCTCATGGAGAACATCGCGCGCGCCACGAGCGTGAGGTCGCCCTGGTCGGAGATGTCCCAGGTGTCCAGCTTCGAGGGCTCCAGTGCGGTCAGCGCAATCTTGTCGAGCTCCTTGATGACGTCGATCAGGTTGTCTGCTTCGTCGATCTTCTTGATACCGACGTAAGTGAAGTAGTAACCAAGCCCCAGCCCCGCTTCGCGCAGGTAGAACGGCACCGGACCGAGCTGGAAGTAATAGCTGATGCGCTGCGCTTCCAGATAGACAAACCATGCCAGGCGCGGCGATGGCCACCCGGGCTTGCGTATCTCCACGAAACCGAACGACGCCGCAAACGGAGGCAAGCCCTGGATCGCGACTCGCCCCTGCCCCATGAAGCCATTGGCTTCCAGGCTCAGGTCGGACTTACGGCTCAGGAGCACGTTGGGTGGCATGCGTCCATCGACCGCTACGACCTTGCCCTCAATTTCCAACGCGCTGCCCAGGCGCAAAGCGAGCCCCAGGCCTTCGCAGCGGATGCGCGGGATGATCGAATCCTTTCCCGGCGCGATGTACAGCTTGTGGAAGTCGCACTCGGCACGTACCACGTCGCCGCGCTCGGCGAAACGGACCTGCCCGCCGATCACCAGCGCGAACGGCCGGTCGTCGAACAGGTTGGAGCGGGGTTCGAACCCGATGCTGCGCACCTCGAATAAGAACATCTCGAAGAGTGCGGCGCGCACCGGTTCGTCCAGCGCGACGACGAATGACAGGTTCAGCTTCTCTAGCTCGCGCTTGATGATGTCCGAGGGGCCGCAGATGGGGCAATCGGTGAACCGCAGTTCCACGTTGGCTAGCTTCTTGAGCATGCCCTCCGCGAGCTCCGACACCGTGGGCTTGAAGAGCGCGGAACCCGTGAGGAATGCGCAGAAGTGCAGTTTGCCTTCGGCCTTGAAAACACGAAGCCCCAAGGACTCGAGCCTGAACTCGAAGTGGGTCTGGTCGCTGCGGATGGCGTTGCCTTTGGACACCAAGTCGAGCCGGCCGTCGAGGAGATCGATGTTGCCCCCGCCGGTGTCGCCGAAATCGAGCTCCAGCTTTACGTCAACGTTGCCCAAGAGCTGCGGTGGCAGCTTGCCATTGGCCTTGAGGCGGAAAGACTCCGCTCGCCCGTTGCTCACCTTGATGGCCGCTTCGTCGAATGTGAAGTCGGTCTCCAGCCCCGGCAGCTTCAGCGTGAACCGCTCGGCAAGCTTCGCGTCCAGATCGAGCCCGCCACCATGCACCACGAAATGGCTGATCTCGAACCTCAGGTAGCGGCCCTGCGTGTCCTTGTCCTCATTGTCCAGCGCCGTGAATTGGAGCGAGGCAGTGACCTTCTCGGCTAGGTACAAGCGCGGGTCCGAGCTGCCTAGGTCGAGGACGAACTGCTTCTTGTCGACGGAAGCGCCATTCTTCGTGAAAGTAACCTTCATCCCGAAGAGCTCGAACTCCGACTTGGCGTCAATATAGATAAGACCGCCCTTGAGCGAGGCCGTCATTTTCCGGGCGTCGAGCGAGAGCTGAAGGGTGGATTCGATTTTGGCTCCCATGACGTGCAGGAATACGTCCAGGGGTGTGTTAAACGTGCCCTTGTCAAGTCTCAGTTCGCGACCGCCGGCGACTTCGTTGTTGATCTCGATGTACTGCTTCAGCCAGTCACCTGCCCCCCCGGACGATGACTCACTGGGAGCAGCGAGAAATGGCAAAAGGCGCTTCTTGAGATCCGCCGTACTTGGAAACTTCGCCGTTACCTTGACTTGCTCTTCCAACTGCACCAACTCGTAGCCATCGAAGGCAAGGTCCGGACGGTCCAAAATCGGCAACGGCTTGGTGAGCGCCTGCAGGAAAGTTGCCTGACCGTTTCGAACACCGAAGGGTACTAGGCTCAGCCGATCGGTGTTATTTGCATTGAAGTTGACGCTGATTAGCTTAGCTGGCGACTTGCCATCGACTGTCGCATCGCCTGTCGGGCGCTCTAACTGGTCGGTAGCGAACCAGAGATCCGTCCCGAAGTACAACAAATTATCGTTTGCCTTGGCACTTTGTGGAGTAACCACGGCGTAGGCGCCCTGTGCCCCATCGCGAAGGTCGATCAGCAGCGCGAGATCGGCGTCCTTGGGCGCCTTGAGTTCGAACCCGCCTACCTCTTCCTCGAATTTGCCTGTCGAACCCGCGTGTCTCAGTTGCACGACGAGCTGAAGCAGTCGGCCATTGGTCGCGTCCAGCACAAAAAGGACTTCCAAATGCCCGAGCGATTGCGCCGCGGACCGAAGGAGCTTGAACAACTTCTCGAGAACCGATTGAACGATCCGGGCCAGACCGGTCGCGCCGCGACCGATCGCGCCTAGAATCGCAGCAAGTACCTCCACGAGGCCATCCGTGCTGGGCAGAGTGGCACCCGGCATGCGGAAACTGAATGCGATACCGTTCAGCGAGGGGAGGTGCTCAATTAGGACGCCCGCAACATCGTTGAGCGTTGGCTCGAGCAAGTCGATCTTGCGCTCCCACCCCTTTGCACCGGCCTCAACCTTCTGCTCGAATTGGCCGTTTCGAAATGGCAACCTGAGGCACGCCTTGATCTGTTTCGTGGGCTGCAGGGCGGGGAAGATCGAAACCACCGCTTCGACGCATCCCACCCACTCGGCACGGCCGTTATCGACGTCAAGTGCAAGTTCGAGCCAGGAATCCTTGTGCAGGAACACGGTGAGATTGCCCAAGGGCAAGAAAGTGAAGTCCCTTTTTCCCTGCAACTTTGGCAGGAGCGCCTGGAACGGCGCCACGGTCACCTTACCGTTTTCGAGTTTGAACTCGAGGTTGCCTAAGTCGATGGCATCCGAGCCGAATGCGCTCACCTCCACTTTGGAGACTTCCAGTCTTGCCTTGACACTGCTGGTCGTTCGGTCGAACGACACTTCCAGTTTCGCGACTCCAGACGTACCTTTGATAGGGAGTCCCGGCAGGGCCGGCAAGCGAATGTCAGGGGTGATGCTGCCTGGGTTCCAACCCGTCCAGTCGAAGCGTGGGAACTCGACCGACGGCAAAGCGACGCCGAGGGACGGGATGTGGAGAGAAAGCGTAGGGATCTCCGTGGCGGCAGCGACATCGATGCGCCATACCATCACTATCTCCAACTGCGCCCCGTTCACGTCGGCCTTGCACCGCGCTGTGAAGGCGACAAACCCCCGAAACTCCGCATAGCCGCCTGTGTTGGACAGACTCGCGCCCAGATTGAAACTCGCCAACCCCGTGACGGTCGATCCGGAGGGTAGAGCCAATGCTCCAGCGAACTTGCCGTCGGCTTCGAGAACGAGTGCAGCGGTAGATACGCGCGTGACCAGGTCATGCCAGCGGTCTTCCAATTGCTGCGTGCCGCTGGCCAGCTCCTCTCGTATTTTCGGGAGGTTCTTCAGACGTTGCACGCCGCCTTCATCCAGCAGAAGTTCGGCTGGCACGTCGAGCGGCGCAGCTAGCTTGAAGGTGGCCTTGGCGTTGACTGGGGCTCCGTAGCTCAAATCGATTGCTGTGGCGCGCCCCGCGCCATCTGTCGCGAGTTCTAGCTTGAGGTTCTTCGTGTCCTTCGATTGCAACAAAACGATAGTCACGCTCTCACCTCCATCGCGTTATCTATAGGCTCAATTTATACGATCGCTGCTAGGCAATGTCGGCTGTGGTTATCTAATTCAAACAATTTGAGCATCAGAGCATGGCCGGCTTGATGGGCTGGGCCAGCGTCCAGCCCAAGACAGTCAAAGGGTTCGAGCGTTTGGGTGCTCCCGCAGTCTGCGGCGGTAACAATGCGAAATGAACGTGTGCCGAACTGAAGCCGAGTCCCGGTGGTATCGTTGCACAAATGCCGTCTACGCCTGCATTGCCACTGCAGCCGACATAGCCGACCACATCGCCCTTTAGCACGCTGCGCGTTTCGCCGTTCTTGGCCTGGAGGTGCCCGTAATGAAATTCGTAAATCTTGCCGGCGACGGTGAACCTCAGCTTTGCATAAAGTCCTAGGCCATTGGCCTGCTGTGCATAGCTAAGTTCACCGTTACACACGGCGACAATTTCCGTGCCGACAGGCGCGTAGATGTCTACTCCCCAGTGCGTCTTGGCAGGTGGCCGAGAGGCAAGGTATTCCGACCATTCTGGATGCCAAGCGAGCGCGCCGGGCGTTCCGTATAGCCCTCGCAGTTCACCAGCCAAGTTGGGCTGAGCAATACCGCCTTGCGTTGGATACAGGAAGGTTTTGAACAGTGAGTTGGCGCGATTTTCAGGCTTGAAGATGAAAGGCGTGGCCTCATCTGAAGGCGTCACGGGTAGAACTTCATCGTCGATTGTCGGCATTTTATCCTCACTGTTAAGTAAGCAATTGCTATTCAATAGGCTTGCCCGCTGATATCCAGGAAAATAAGCCGTTTCGAGCCAAGTTCAGCAGGGTGATAGCGAAAACACAATGCCAAACATAATTCTAATTTAATTCTGAAAAAAATCCACACTTATCAATCGATTTTTTGTACCAGTACAAATGTACCAATTGGGGAATCACTAAAAAGTTCTGGCGCAATTGCTTAGATAACATCAAACTGAATGGCGGCACTATTTTGGAATGCCGTCATTGAATAGCAATCGTAGAAAGGTAGAGTGGATATGTGGCGCGGTAGCGTTAGGTTTTGCTTGTCTGTCTGTTTCCGCCTCTTTCGTTTGGCTGTGCACCCAATAGCACGAACCTTGACCCCGTTTCCACATCCCCTTCATCGAACCCAGCGAGCCTATCTCAGGCACTGGGTTCTCGGACAAGACAGCATACCTTCGTCCACGGAAAGTTATCCTCAGCTGGGCAAGCCATGGCAAGAACTCGTAAAACTTACACCAGAATCCCGCTTGCCAAGATTTAGGTATAACCGCAAACATCACCACTTGGGAGATGGTTGCTTCTCGATTTACTATCCAGGTTCTTCCTTCACTTCAGCCTGTGACACCTTTCGCAGCTCTCGTAACTTAACGGAGTTTCCCCAATCTCCTCTACTTCGCCACTTCCAGTACCGGTCTTGAACTAAGGCCCCTTCCCTCCACCGGCATTACCCGGTTTCCTCGGTATTACGGGCTTCTCCGCCACCCCAAAACGCCCAGTCTAGCCGTCACCAGCCGTTCAGGGCATCTTCGGTCAAACCATGGCTGTCATGAAGTGCCTGCAAGCGTTCTTCAGGGCGCCAATCTTGGGGGTGCTTAGCCAAGTTGGGATTGCGCGTATCGGGGGGTGTACTGCGTTTCATCCAGTTTTTTAAGGTATGTATGCTGAGGTTAGATTGCGTCGGCAATGGCTTGAATCATTCGGTCTCCACGATTGTAAACTTTTGCCAGGGCTTGCTCTTTGAATTCATCAGAATATTGTTTTTTGAAGGGATTCATTTGTTATCTCAAATTTAAAGGGAGCTGAAAATTTGAGGCGAGATCTATTGTGACGCAGGGGGTAGTGACCTTCTACATTGAAGGCTTCAGCCATTTCGTTACCTTCATGGGGGGCATGCAAAACCGGGGGGAGGCTGTCAAAGCCAATCTTTGTGGTAACGGAAAACATGTGTTTTTCGTATGGTCTTCCGATAAGCTGATAAACCGTCAAAAAATATCTGATCAGCCCCTCTCACCACCTCAAATAATGTACGGAAACTATTGTCGGATTTAATCTGACCTTTTACACTATGCGGAAATATTTCCTATGGAGTTTTCCGTACATGCTGGTTGGCTATATGCGCGTCTCGTCCGAATCGGATCGTCAAACCACTGATTTCCAACGAGACGCACTGCTTGCGGCTGGTGTGGATGAGCGGCATTTGTTTGAGGACAGAGCAAGCGGTGCGCGGGATGATCGACCTGGTCTCACCAAAGCGCTTGAGTTTGTCCGAGCGGGTGATTGTCTGGTGGTCTGGAAACTGGATCGTCTGGGCCGCTCCTTATCGCACCTGCTGAATATTGTCACCGGCTTAAAGGAGAAAGGTGTCGCATTCCGCTCGCTGACCGAGCAAATGGATACCACCACACCGCACGGTGAATTACTGTTTCACCTCTTTGGCGCGCTCGCCCAATACGAGCGGGCCTTGATCCAAGAGCGGGTCAAGGCGGGTATTAGCGCGGCTCAACGCCGAGGACGGCAGAGCGGTAGGCCGCGCGCTCTTGATAGCGAAAAAATGGAATCCGTGCTTGCGGCCCTCGAAAGCGGTACCAGTAAGGCGTCAGTCTGCCGGACGTTTGGTATTCCGCGCAGCACCTTGATTGATAGCCTTGCCAGAGTGGGTTGGACGGGACCAAAGTAGAGGGCTTCATGTCAGAACTCGGCTATTTTTGCCCGGTTACGCAAATCGAGTCCCGATTTAAAGTAAACGGCGTACCGACTAGGTAGACCGACAGATGCCCCTGTCTTTGGATTCCTGCCGATACGTGATTTTCGGGGAATGGTTGAAAAACCACAAAATCCGCGAATTTCAATTCTTTCGCCATTGGCGACAGCGGCGATCAGTTCCGACTTTGTCATCTGAAATGCGAATGTTCGACAGTGAGTTAATTGTCGAGTAGTAGCGCAGTTTCAAGA
>NZ_LUUI01000026.1 GCF_001644015.1 Methylomonas lenta | reverse complement strand
CAAGTTCGTCAGCTGTGGGTGCGGATTTATTCGCACTGTGCGGATAAATCCGCACCTACACAGGATTCTTGCATATGATATTCCTTGCGCATTCCTTAGGTATTCTGGATCACAATGTTTGGGAATTTTCCGCTGTAATCCCGTGTACGCATAGCTAATTTCGCGGCCATTTTGCGTGCAATGGCTTTATACATTTCAGCAGCGCGGCTATCAGGTTCAGCTACCACCGTAGGTCTGCCGCTGTCGGCTAATTTGCGGATATTGATGTCCAGCGGCAACGATCCCAGCAACTCGATGTCGTTTTTCTCTGACATCGCCAAGCCGCCACCCTGCCCGAAAATCGCTTCTTCATGCCCGCATTGACTGCAGATGTGGATGCTCATATTTTCCACCAGCCCTAGAATGGGTACATTGACTTTCTCGAACATGCCTATGCCACGCTGAGCATCGATCAGGGCAATGTCTTGCGGTGTAGTCACAACCACCGCACCACTAACCGGAATTTGTTGCGCCAAGGTCAGTTGAATATCGCCGGTGCCGGGCGGTAAATCGATAATCAAATAATCCAGATTAGACCATTGGGTTTGCGTTAATAATTGCTGCAAAGCACCAGTAACCATTGGGCCTCGCCAGATCATGGGTTGGTCAGGATCAACCATATAGCCGATGGAAATAGTCTGAATACCGAAGGATACTTTCGGCAACATCATTTTGCCGTCCAAGGTTTCCGGTTTTCCGGATAAACCCAACATGGTCGGGATACTGGGGCCATAAATATCGGCATCCAAAATACCCACGTTCGCACCTTCTGCAGCCAGGGCCAGTGCAAGATTTACTGAGGTGGTGGATTTGCCAACCCCGCCTTTGCCGGAAGCGATAGCAATAATATTTTTCACATTAGGCAACGGTTTCAGGGTTTTTTGTACCGCATGCGAAACGATGTTTACCTCCACAATCACTTCAATGTTGCCTATGCCGGGTAGCGTCGCCAGCTTTTGCGCCAGCTTTTCTTTTAATTCCGGCAGATAGCTTTTGGCTGGGTAACCCAATTCAATTTTGATGCTGACGTCGGCACCATCAATGGCGATATGCTTGACCGATTTGGCGGAAACCAAATCCGTAGCGACGTTGGGATCGATAAAGGTTTTAAGCAGATTTTCGACAACAACCTTGTCAATACCGGCCATATGTAAACTCCATTGTGTAAGTGACTGTTAATACCTGAGTTAAATACTGGGTATAGCCTATCACTTTAACAGCGGCTATTGAAGCGCAGCACTTGTAATATCAACGTGCGTGGCTATGACCCGCTTTGAGTTTCGGCAAAATCTGCCTGATAACAGCATCGTTTTCTTTATCGCCCAGATCGGCAAAATCGGTAACACTATAATCAGCAGAATCAGGTAACGCCCAGGGTGATTGATGCAAAGCATGAATCGTCTTGATGCGACTGACAATAGTATGCCCTTGCTCTGTGCGCCGAATCAGGGCGGGCAATTGCTCTTGTTCCAGCCAAACAATTTCGATAGTTTTGTTTGGGTCGCTGTTTTTGTAATGGGTTGCCGGACGACCCAGAAATTCTGCTTGGGTATCTGATCGCAAACTTTCAATCATGTCTGAATCCAACAGCGTACTAAGGGCTAGCCAGTCTATTTTTGCGCCTATAGCTTTCAAGTCGCCGGGCAAATAATCGATGATTACTTGTTGGGTGTGAAACACGCGTTGGTAGCTGATGCTGCCATAGACCGATCTAGTCCAGATTTCTCCACTGTTGTCATGCAGATTGTGGGTTTCTAATCGATTCGCTGCCCGGTAGAAACGCCATAAATAGACTTGCTGCGCTTGGTCGGTATCATCGAAAGAAATGACTGTTTCATATTCAACCGCCAGTGCCGGCAGCGGCTGTTGCGACTGAATTTGTAAAGGTTTTACGCTGCATTGGGCACAAGCAGTCAAACCCAGTATTAGCAGGATAGAAAACAGGTAGAGATTTTTTAACATCAATATGCCAAACCCAAAAAGCCGCTCACAAAGCTCTTAATTATTGCCGGCTAGCGGGTTATAAACCGGGTTTAAATCTTAAGGCATTTGCCATCACCTGATAGATATAACTTTGCTCTTGTACGCCATGGAATAAATGGGCTTTTGGGCCGCTAGCAAAAATAGCCACATCTTCGGCAGCATGGGTTTCATTTTCCAGAGGAATGCTGGCTTCCTGCAGAAAATCGGGATGCGCGGTATTGATTGCCGCCAAATCCGGCCGAGCATTTGGTCCGCGATAACCGGGGCCGTTGGCATAGCCTAATGTGGTGTAAGGCAGACCGTTTTGATCCAGGGCAAACGTGTCGCTGCCAGGATGTTTGACCAGACCCATAATCGGGTTGCCGCGTTCCGGGTAACCGGCAATGGTAAAGGTGTGACTATGGTCTGCAGTCACTACAATCAAAGTGTCTTTACTGTGGGTTTTTTCCAGCGCTTTGCGGACGGCGTTGGATAATTCCACCGTATCCGTCAAAGCCCGATAGGCGTTGCCGGCATGGTGAGCATGATCGATACGCCCGGCTTCAACCATTAAGACATAACCTTTTTTGTTTTTGGCGAGAATGTCTATCGCTGTTGCCGTCATTTCAGTCAGCGACGGCTCACCTGCGGTATCGCTAGCCCGGTCGTATTCGTATTCCATATGCGAACGTTCGAATAGGCCTAGCAAATGATCGGTGTGTTTGGGATCGATAGCCTCAAAGCCAGCCTTGTCGTATACGTAGATCGAATGAGGGTAGTGATCCAGCCATTTCTGGGTCAAATTCTGACCATCTTTTCGACCACCAAATTTGCCGGCATCTTCAGGATCAGGCATGGTATTAGGTAAAAACATGCTCCGACCACCGCCGAGCGCCACTTCCAAACCATTACCATAAGGAAAATCGATCAATTGAGAGGCAATATCTTTAACCGTAGCGTCCGCGGGCATTTGCGCATCCGACTCCCAATCGCGTTCTGAAATATGGGCATAACAGACGGCAGGTGTAGCGTGGGTGATACGAGCCGTTGAGACAATACCAGTTGATAAGCCGTGTTCCTCGGCTTGTTCAATCAAGGTTTTAACTTGGTAGACATTGATCACCTCAGCACTTTTTTCCTTGCGTGCAACCTGCATACCCACCGACAATTCACCGTCATTGGTTTTCACACCGCTGATAATAGCGGTCATGGTGGGGGCGGAATCCGCCGTTTGTTGATTGACACTGTAAGTTTTGGATAAGGCCAGATAGGGCAATTGTTCAAAGCTTAAGGAATTTTCCTCGCCGCCACGATTTCCGACTTTGGCTTGCCCTTCTAAAATACGAGCTGCCGTGATGGTGGAAATCCCCATCCCATCGCCGACAAACAAAATGACGTTTTTGGCATAGCCCTCGTTAGGCCTCAGGCGTTCGGCGGCTGCAAGACTTTTTTGCCCGCTTTCCAACCAGAAGTCCGGCGTTTCCAGCTTATTTTGCGCGTGACTGTCGGTTGCAGCCAGCAAAAGCGCTGCCAGTATGACGGCGCCGGAAGTAAGTTTATAGTCGTTGTGCATAAATACCTTGCCGATGGATGGAACGTTTTGCCGGCGGCAATAGCCATAATCAAATAAAGCATGGTAAAAACTTAATGTGTCAGGCATATGACAAACCCTAGTTGTGGACGCCCAGGTTGATAATACCTTGGGTAAAATTAAAATTAAGGTTTGGTTAAAACTCCCCTTTCCCTAAGAAAAACAGCTATGTTTTAAAACACTTATTACTGTATTTCGCTTTAGACTATGATTTCATCGACTCAACAGCACAACGTTTTCCGTATCAACTTAAGTCACTTTACTTTAATGCCCATGCTGCTGCTTGCTATCTTCGCAAGCGGTTGTCAAACCTTGTCTATTACACCTGAGGAGACACATCTTGCTGTATGGACAGGCAAAGCGGAATCCATTGAAAACCACGAATTTTCCATTGCTGACAATCAAACGTTAGTTGGCAATTTGGCCACTGTGGATACCAATGAAAATGACACTTTATCGGATCTGGCGCGTCATTTTGGTTTGGGTTTTACTGACATTACCATCGCCAATCCTGGGCTTGATCCTTGGGCATTGAGTGCCAATCAGTCCGTGTTGTTACCGCTGGAGTTCATTCTGCCTGAAGCCCCACGGAATGGCCTGGTGTTGAATCTGGCTAATATGCGGATGTTTTATTATCCTAAAAATCAAGCCAAAGTAATAACCTATCCTGTGGGTATTGGTCGCGATGGCTGGAATACCCCGATTGGTGCCACCAAGATTGTCGCCAAAAAAGCCAACCCGGCCTGGACCGTGCCTGCATCGATTTTACGTGAGCATCAACAATTGGGTGATCCGCTGCCTAAAGTGATACCTTCCGGCCCGGAAAACCCGCTGGGATACTACGCGATGCCATTGGGTTTTACCGGCTATCTGATTCATGGCACCAATAAGCCCTACGGTATAGGCATGCAAATCAGCCATGGCTGTGTACAGCTTTACCCAGAGGATGTGGAAGAATTGTTTCATCAGGTTGATATTGGTACGCCGGTGCGTATTGTGCACCAACCCTATTTAGCGGCCTGGAAGCAAGATATGCTGTATATCGAAGCTCATCAACCACTGGACAAATGGTCCAAGCAGGATAAGAAGCTGCAAAAAGACCTGCGTAAAAAACTGCAAAAGCTGGCCGCTGAAAAAAATGCCGATATCGACTGGCCTAGTGTTGATGCTGTTATCAATCGAGCGGATGGTATTCCAACACCTATTTTGCAAAATGCTAGAGAATTACCTGCAATCACGGCGGATGCCATTAAAGTGCAACGCCCCGAGCAACTTTATGGACAACCGGTTGTTAACGAGTTGACTGCAAACGATTGGTCGGTTGTGACTGAAAGCTTTGACAGTGAAACCGATGCCCAAAAATTAGCCGCGATGCTAAACCACCAAGGACCGCAAATTCCAGCCCGAAAAATAGCAAAAGATGGCGTTTATCAAGTGGTTGCCGGACCATTTACCAGCAAAAAACAAACCCGAATAATAGCCAATCGCATCAAAAGCACTTTCGATCTGGAGGCTACCCCCGTCAAACCACTGACAAATTGAGCAAGTCACACCGGATGCCATTTGGGACGGAATTCTCAGCATCCGGTATAGCCTGCTTTCGTCTCTGGGCACCGAATGCTCATCACGTTGAGCTCTGTTTGCTCAGCCAGGCAACTGAAAGCCATTATCCCATGCAGCCTGACTCTGAAGGTTGGTGGCTGCTGCGATTGACCGATGTCAATATTGGTATGTTGTATCGTTATCGCATTGACCAACAACATCATGTACCCGACCCTGCTTCGCGCTATCAACCGGCAGACGTGCATGGATACAGCCAACTACTGAATCCGGAAAGCTGGGTTTGGACGGATAACGAATGGCGCGGCCGACCCTGGCAAGAAGCGGTGATTTACGAACTGCATGTCGGCAGTTTCACCCCGGCAGGTAGCTTCAATGCCGTCACTGAAAAGCTGGATTATTTATCTGCACTCGGCATAACCGCCATCCAACTGATGCCGATCGCGGATTTTCCCGGCCAGCGAAATTGGGGCTATGACGGTGTATTGCCTTTTGCCCCGGATAGTCAGTACGGTGCTCCAGACGATCTAAAACGCTTGGTACAAACCGCGCATGCCAAAGGCATGATGGTATTTTTAGATGTGGTCTATAACCACTTTGGACCGGAAGGCAATTATCTGCATCTTTATGCAGAGGCTTTTTTTAGCAAGAAACACCGCACACCCTGGGGCAAAGGATTTAATTTTGATGGCAAACACAGTCATTGGGTCAGGCAATTTTTTATTCATAATGCCAGGTACTGGCTAGAAGAATTTCATCTTGATGGATTGCGGCTGGATGCGGTGCAGGCCATTATCGACAGCAGCCAACCACACTTTCTTGTCGAGTTGGCGAATCAGGTGCGCGAACAATGGGGCGATGAACGGCAGATTCATCTGATTTTAGAAAACGACAGCAATACAGCCGGTTACTTAAATCGCGACACTAACGGCAAGCCTAATCAATACACCGCACAATGGAATGACGACATTCATCATGCCTTGCATGTTTTGTTGACGGGCGAAAGCTGGGGCTATTATCAGGATTTTACCCAGCACCCATTACAGCATTTAAGCCGTTGTTTAACATCAGGCTTTGCCTATCAAGGCGAAATATCAAGCTACCGAAACGCGCCACGCGGCGAGCCTAGCGCTCAGTTATCACCCTTGGCTTTTATCAGCTTCCTGCAAAATCATGACCAAATCGGTAACCGGGCATTGGCGGAACGCATCCATAATTTAGCCCCGGCAGCGGCCGTTCGCGCCGCGACTGCATTGCTGTTATTAGCGCCCTTTCCTACTATGTTATTTATGGGCCAGGAATGGGGTTGCCGACAACCGTTTGGTTTTTTTTGCGATTTTGAAGCGCATTTAGCAAAACGCGTCAATCAGGCCCGGCGACGAGAATTTGCCGATATGCCCGGTTTTGAAACCGCAAAGGCACGCAGAACCATAGCCGACCCAGCAGCTCTGAGTAGCTTTCAAATGTCGATTTTGGATTGGCAAGCCTGTGATCATGAAGAAGAATCGGATTGGCTAAGCTTTCATCGCAAGCTATTGAGATTACGTCAGCAAGCAATTATCCCGCGCTTGCCTATGGTGTTAACAAACAGCCTAGCAAAACAAATCGGCCCACTGGCTTTGCAAATTGACTGGCAAATGGGCGATGGCTCGCGACTGACTGCGCTGCTTAACCTGGGCGAGGTTGCCGTCGATATCAGTACTGACAAACCGGCAGGCCAATTACTGTATGCAACACTCAATGGGCTTGATAGTCAAAATTTTGCAGATAGCTTACCCGCTTGGTCGGTCATTTGGTTGCTCGTTCCGGTAGAACAAACACCCGCTCCAATGAGTTGACAGACAAGGTCAGACAATCAAAATGATTCGCCAATGGGAACAGGAGTAATACGGCCTATTTGAATCCGAATCTCTCGAACGCAATCTATGCAGGCAGACAACTAGTTTGAAATCATCGGCGTCATTAACCTGACAGATTTGGCAGTATTGGACTGACAAATCGGGGTTTATCAACATTGATATTAACCTGAGTACTATGTTTTCAATGCAACTCGGCAGCAAGCTATGCTGGCACCTTCTTTGCTTAACTCATTACGTCCACCCAAAAAGGGCATTAATCAAATTGCACCAGTCTATAAGCAATTTCTCAATTAATAAAAACTTAGGACATGACGATGATCAGCAAATTCGGCAAGGCCACCCCATCTAAAACCGCTAACACAGGCTTTCAATTAAATCCGAGCTATATCTATGATATAGAACTAAGAATTCAAGCCACAAACTGGATGAAACAAAGTATCCGAAATTTACAAACCAGCGAACAAAAACCTGATTCAGAACGTTGAACGTATATCTGCAGCCAAGAAAGCCAAATAAGCAGTTAGCGTTAGCTGAGTCTGCATCAAAATTTAGGCAATATCGCAGCTCACTGAAATACTTCAATCAAGTTTCGTCTTGATCCAACCAATGCTCAGCTCCCGGTGACCGATAATTTACCAAGCGCTCTAATAGCGCCTCCGGCTGGCTTTCCACCATCAACAGAGCATGATGATGATTTTTAACAAATTGTTCTGCCAAAACGTGATCTAAAAATTGGATCAAGGCATTATAAAAACCTGCCACATTAAGCAAGCCACAAGGCTTTTGGTGCAACCCCAGTTGCGCCCAAGTCCAAATTTCAAATAACTCTTCCAATGTGCCTATACCACCAGGCAGCGCGATAAATCCATCCGATAGTTCGGCCATCAGCATTTTACGTTCATGCATGGAATGGGTAACATGCAATTCAGTTAACCCATGGTGCGCCACTTCTTTATGCGCCAGAGCTTTCGGTATCACGCCTACCGCTTGACCGCCTAGTTTCAACACCCGGTCTGCCAGCCTGCCCATAATGCCGATACTAGCGCCCCCGTATACCAAACGGATATTACGCCTAACCATTGCTTCGGCAAGTGAGTCTGCGGCTTGCGCATAGGCATCAAGGCGACCAGGACTCGATCCACAATAAATGCAAAGGCTTTTAATCGGCATCATAGCAACCTTTATAATTCCAAGTGTATAGGCTTAATTTTCAAGAATATCCACGCCTAATCAAACAATGCAAATATCAAAACTGGGCATCGTGATAAACATTCTGTACATCGTCCAGCTCACTCAACATATCCAAAAACTTTTCGAACAGCACAACATCATCGCCACTAATAGGCGTGGCACTTTTAGGTAGGAATTGAATTTCATCCACATCAAAATCAATCTCGCCGAAGGCATCCAGCAAGGCTTGTTTGGCTTTGAAGTAATCGGCATGAGGCGTGAAGACAGTGACTTTGCCGTCATCGCTTTCAATATCGGTCACATCGACATCCGCTGCCAGTAAAGCCTCGAGCACAGCGTCTTCATCTGCATGATTAAAGGCCAAAATAGCGGCATGATCAAACATATGACTAACGGCACCTTGGGTACCGATTTTGCATTTTGTTTTGGTAAAACAAAGTCGTACATCACCAAAAGTGCGATTAGGATTATCGGTGAGGCAGTCGATAATCACCATGCAGCTTCCTGGACCATAGCCTTCGTAACGCGCAGGCGCAAAATCCTCTCCACCACCACCTTTGGCTTTATCCATTGCCTTTTCAATCACATGGGTAGGCACCTGATCTTTCTTGGCGCGCTCAATCAATCCCCGCAAAGCCAAATTACCCGCCGGATCAACACCACCTGCTTTAGCAACCACATAGATCTCTCGACCGTATTTGCTGTAAACCTTGGCCTTGGCATCCGATGTTTTGGCCATAGACACTTTACGGTTTTGATAAGCTCTACCCATTTGCTTGTTGCTCCATTGAAAAATTAAAGTGACGGATTTTACAGCTAAGTATTTGCATAGGGAACTTATGAATTGACTAAGCTGGCTGATAAAAAGTAAAAACCATCAAACTATAGGCAGACAATAGCCTGCTGATTTTTTTATCTAATTTCTTAAATGCTTCAATCTGGTATCGTTGCACTTCGATGAGTTGATTATATTTATTTATAAGCCCTCTCATCTGTTACCCAATAGAACAGTCATAGATTTACAGCCACTGACCGCCTCTATTCCTAAAAGTTAGTGCACTTAATTGTTGAACCCAAGAAAATATATGGCCATTAAAAAACCAAAAACAACCTATCAACACCTGCCAACTTTAGGGACTTTTGGTGGTGTTTTTACCCCCAGTTTTTTAACCATTCTGGGTATTATCCTTTTTATGCGTCTGGGGTATGTTACTGGTAGCGCCGGGTTGGCCTACGCGTTAGTTATCGTAGGATTGGCCAATGCCATCTCCATCATTACCAGCCTTTCTCTAGCGGCTATTTCAACCAATTTAAAAGTAAAATGTGGCGGCCCCTATTATTTGATTTCCAGAACCTTAGGCCATGAGTTTGGCGGATCAATCGGGATCGTCCTCTATATTGCTCAATCGATCTCGATTGCTTTCTATTGTTTAGGATTTGGTGAGGCGTTGGCCATAGTTTTACCTGAACCGTTTAATAATCCGCAACTGATAGCCGGCCTCTGCGTAGCTTTATTGTTTGTGTTTGCCTGGTTGGGCGCTGATTGGGCAACCCGCTTGCAATATCTGGTTATGGTGATTCTTGTCGCCTCATTAGCCTCATTTTTCATCGGTGGCTTTATCCACTGGGATAGCCAATTATTAATAGATAATTTCGCCGCCCCATCCGATGGGCCAAACTTTTGGTTTTTATTTGCGCTATTTTTCCCCGCTGTGACCGGATTTACTCAGGGTGTCAATATGTCGGGTGATTTAAAAGACCCTGGTGTCAGTTTGCCTTTGGGTACATTTTTGGCTGTTGGCATTTCAATGGTGATTTATGTTGCAACTACCGTGGTGTTAGCTGGCAGCTTATCCTTACATGATTTGACGATTGATTACGGCGCAATGAACCGTGTGGCAGTTGTACCTGAGCTGATTTTGGCCGGTGTATTGGCGGCGACATTATCATCGGCTATGGCATCTTATTTGGGGGCGCCGAGAATATTGCAATCCATCGCTGTAGACAGACTTTTTGGTTTTTTGCTGCCTTTTGCCGAAGGCCATGGTCCGACACGAAACCCAAGGCGCGGGGTTTTATTGTCTACAGTTATCGCCGCAGCAACCATCGCGGTTGGTCAGCTCAATCTGATTGCCCCAGTCGTATCGATGTTTTTCTTAATCTCATACGGCTTGATCAATTACGCCACCTATTTTGAAGCGCGTGCCGCGAGTCCGTCGTTCAGGCCGCTATTCAAATACTATAACAAGCATTTAAGTTTGATCGGTGGTGTCGCTTGTCTTGGCATCATGATGACCATCGACTTGACTGCCAGCATCGTTGCAATAGCCGTTTTATTCGGGATTTATGAATATATTAGCCGCGTAGCACCTTTTGCCCGCTGGGCAGATGGCCGCAGGTCTTATCATTTACAACGTATCAGAGCGCATTTATTGGCTGCGGGTTTAAACTCTGAGCATCCACGGGATTGGCGTCCCAATATTTTGCTGTTTGTGATCAATGATGATCGGCGGTTTCCACTATACCGTTTTTCATCCTGGCTGGAAGCTAACAGTGGTTTCACAACCATCGTCAAGATATTACAAGGCAAAGGTGTTAAAGGTCTTAAATTACGGAAAGAGGCCGAAGCTGAGTTAGCACAGGAAATTAAAGCGCTCAAAATACAAGCATTTCCATTAGCCGTTTCGGCACCCAATACAGAAATTGGCATCCACACGATTATCCAGGGCTTCGGTATTGGTCCCTTGCATGCAAATACACTGCTATTGAGTTGGGTTTCCCAGGAAGAGCACCCGGATAGCGAGCATTATTCCAGTTTGTATCATCGACATCTGATTACTGCCTCGCGTTTGGATTGTAATTTGGTATTACTGGATGATGAAAACAAAAACTTGTCCGCAATTGATGATATTGAACCAGAAGATAGAATTATCGATGTCTGGTGGTGGGGCGGCGCCAGTAGCCGGTTGTCATTGCTATTGGGCATTTTTGATGACACGAACCGACGATTGGAGCGGCTCAACTATTCGTTTGTTAGCCCCTTGCCTTAAAGATACCAGCGTCGAGATTGAAGAAACTCTCAAGCAAACACTCCGGGATGCTCGTATTCCTGCTGAAGTCGTCATGGTGACTGATGTTGATGTGGCAAAAATCATAGAGTATTCTGAAAACACCGATCTGGTATTTATGCCATTCAAACTAAAACAAAATAAACCAGTCAGTTTATTGAACCAGCCATTAACTCAATTATTGCCCTCATTGCCAGTGACATCATTGGTATTAGCCGACAAAGATTTCGAGCTTGATGCCGAACCGGAAGAAGGCAAAGCGGCTGAAATTGCAGAAACATTGGATCATTTGCAAGATGCCAAGATATTTTCCGAGCTAACAGCCAAAGAATCTGAAAACCTTCTAGCTCAGATTACAAAAACCGAAGCGAAATTGGCTGTTTTAATAGCAAAAGATACTGATGATGAAAATATTGCCAAACTGCAAGCAGACCTCGATCATTTGGAAAAACAATCCGAAAAATTATACCGGCGGTCGGTGCGTGCAAAAGCTAAACACAGCTCAGCTGAAAAAGAAGCCGAAGCCGCAGGTCTGGTGAAAGAGTGTTTAGAAGAAAAAAACCATGAGGCTAAAAACAACGCAGACCATTGCGAAGAATAAATATACTGGAACGGCAGAGGATTTTTATTCAGCTACAAAGCCCCAAAAGGCCCACAGAGCCGTGCCAGGCAAGCCTTTTTGAGCTGCCGCAGCTGAGCGCAAATAACTAGTCAGCTGGGTATATGTTTAAGCGTAATTGGCTCTGCATAAAATTGATATTCGTACTGGCGCCAGTTAAAAATCAGCTAACCGTCGATTAATCTCGCTCAATAGAAAGGCGGCAATAATTTGTAGGTTTTGTGCAAATAAACTAAATATTGCTGTCCAAATTGCTTGATCAGTTTTTTCTCTTCCATGGCAATGCGGGTTTTGAAAGCAAAAAAAGGTATTACTATCAGCAGTAGCAGCGCTAAAAAATCCCCCATCGCCCAGCCGGCACCGGCTAATGCAAGCAATAATCCTGTGTAGGCAGGATGACGTATCCATTGGTAGGGTCCATGGGTAATCAACTGATGCTGATGTTGAATTAATACATGGGTTGAGAAAAATCGGCCTAAGTTAACCACGGCCCAATAACGCAGAGCTAGCCCGGTTGCGCATAGCGTGATAGCCAGCCATTGACGAGACATATACTCCATCGGAATGGGTAGCCAGGCCAAGCTCTTAAACAACAGCGCCAGACTGATGCTGCAGATTACGCTTAGCCATAACCAGCCTTGCGACCGTCGCTCAGCATCGATAACATCCTGAGAGTTTTTCGCAACCTTGCGAACCAGCCTAATCTCAGCGACCATCCAAAGCACGCCAATCATTAACCAGATAATCCTTACAGATGTCATTTGTCAGCCTCCAGCGATGAAATTTAGCAAGTCATGCCGTGTTACGATAGCAGATAGTTCGCCAAGCGTATTTCAATTCCGGACCGTCATGAACAAAATCATCGAACTGAAACAAGTTTACAAGGATTACCCGCAGGCCGGCACTTTACAAACTGTTTTACACGACATCAATCTGGCTATTTTCCCAGGTGATTTTGTTGCTATTGTCGGCCCCTCCGGTAACGGCAAATCGACCTTGTTAAACCTGTTGACGGGTATCGATCATCCTAGTCGGGGTGACATTATCGTTAACGGTACCCACTTGCAAACCCTCAGCAATAACAAATTAACCGCTTGGCGCGGCGCTCATGTTGGCATCGTTTTTCAATTTTTCCAATTATTGCCAACGCTGAGCCTGTTGCAAAACATCGCATTACCGATGGAGTTTATTGGAAAACTGAATAAAAATCAGCGTCTGGAACGTGCCATTCAATTACTAGAGCGTGTAGGGTTGGCTGATGAAATGCATAGATTGCCCAGTCAAGTATCCGGCGGCCAACAACAGCGAGCGGCAATTGCCCGTGCTTTGGCAAATGATCCGCCGCTAATCGTCGCTGACGAGCCTACCGGCAATTTAGATGCGACAACTGCAGATGCAGTCTTCAACTTGTTTGCCCATTTACGCGACCAGGGTAAGACTTTGGTGATGGTTACTCACAACGAAGCTCTGGCTAATGCGGCCAGCCGCAAGATCGAAATTCGTAGCGGACGCATACATGCCGATAGCCGCCCGGAGCCTTACTTTTGAGTATACTGCTATATAAAGTATGGGGCGATTTATGGCTGTCAAAATCGCGCAGCCTGCTAGCCGTCATCAGCATTGCCGTAGGCATATTTTGCGTTGGCACTATATTTGGGATGATTGACCTTCAGCTAAGCAAAATGGATGCGGCACATAAAGAATCGTTACCTTCGCATATCAATCTGATACTCAACCGCGATGTCGACGTGTCTGTACTCGAGGAAATTAAAGCCCTGCCCGGCGTGGCCGGTGTCGACACCATGTCACAATTAACTGTCTATTTCCGCAAGCCCCTGGAATCTACATGGACGATGGCAACCTTGATAATCCGTCCCGATTACCAAAAGCAAGGCTTTGACAAAACCTTGCTAGAAGCCGGCGCCTGGCCCACTCAAAATAATCTGGCTATCGAAAACCTTTCTGCCCAATTCACTGGTTTGGGGATAGGCGATAGTATTGAATTCAAAACATCTGCAGACAAGCTAATACTGCCGATTAATGGCATCGTCCGCCATCCCTTCGTCAAACCACCCAAATTTGGCGGACAAGTGCATTTTTTTGCCGCGCCATCCGGCGGATTGCCATTCGGGGTTCCACTGAATAGTTTTCGACAACTCTTGGTACAAATCGCTTCACCCTATAGTGAAGATAAAGCCCGCACATTGGCTGGCGACATCCGCGCCGTGTTGGCCACGCAGCAAATCGCCGCGAACGTGACTCTGCTACAAGACCCGGAACGACATTGGGGGCGGCCTTTTCTGTCCGGTGTTAATAACGTGCTGAAACTGATGGCTCTGACTGCTTTGGCATTGGCTAGCGTATTAATTTTAAATACCATTTCCGCGCATCTAGCCCTGCAAAGAAATCAAATCGGTGTCATGAAAGCCTTGGGCGCCAGCACCTTCACTGTCGCCAAAATTTACCTCTGCGAAGTCTTGCTGATGGCTCTAATGGCAACCCTACTCGCCATACCGCTTGGCCTGGCCGCCGCTTATTTCAGTTCCTGCCATTTACTGGAACTGTTTAATATTAATTGTGGCGGGTTTGATTTTTCGCCACGCGCGGTTCTGTATATGCTTTTAGGTGGCTTAGTGGTGCCATTATTGGCGGCGCTGAGTCCGATACTGCTCAGTGCCACAATGACAGTACGGGAGGCCATCGCCGACTATGGCTTAGGCGCTGATTTTGGCTACAGTCGTTTCGACATCTTGATCGAACGTATCGCCAGCCGCTTGCTACCGACACTTTACGCGGTTGCGTTTTGCAACCTGTTCCGCCGCAAAACCAGTTTAGTGCTAACCCAAAGCGTACTTATCATTGCCGGAACCACCTTTCTGGTGTTAATCAGCCTTATTGCCTCATTAAATCTAACCCTTAACCATGAAATGGCTCGCAGTCAGTTTGCTGTGCGCCTGAGTTTTGCCGTTGATCAACCGGAACAACAACTGCTTAAAATCGCCCAGGCAATTCCGGCAACCGAGAAGGTGGAATTCTGGCAGCGGCTGCCGGTAGAAATGCTGAAAGACAAAAAAGTTCTTCGGCAAAAAGGCAATCTGGGTACCCAATTATTGGCATTACCTTCGGCATCATCCCTCTATCAGCCTTTGATCGAATCCGGGCGTTGGTTGCAAGCCGCAGATGCAGGAAAACGCGTCGTAGTCATTAGTGCAGATACCGCCAAACTCAATGGCATCCAGGTCGGCAATACACTGCAGATAACCCTAGGCTCGGTTAAACAAGACTGGCAGGTAATCGGTATTTATCGCTGGTTGGTAGCCGGAAACTATGCAGTGGAGCCGGTATATGCGCCTTTGGAAACTCTACGGACTATCACTCAAGCTAAAAACATGGCCTCTTTCGCGTTGATACAAGCCTCCATCGACAATCCTGAGGAGGAAGCAGATTTTTTAAGCCTGCTAAAACAACGTTTCCAGGACAACGCTATCAAACTGGATGTCTACAACACCCTAGCCAAACTGGAACAAAATCAATACATCCGCAACCAATTCAATCCAGTCCTAGGCACACTGTCAGGATTAGCATCCATGATTGCCGCCGTCGGCGGTATTGGGCTATCCGGCGCATTAGCTATTAGCGTGATGCAACGTACGCGTGAAATCGGCGTACTCTCGGCCATTGGCGCCCCAGCCAATGCTATCTACCGTTTATTTTTGCTGGAAGGATTGCTGCATGGCCTTGTTGCCTGGGTATTGAGTATTCCATTGGCCTATCTGGCTGCAGAGCCTATAGCCGGCGAGCTAGGCAAAACCATGCTGGGAATAGAGCTGGATTTTGCCTTTGACTTGAATGCGGTGTTTTATTGGTTAGCCATTGTGCTGCTATTAACCTGGGCAGCCTCCTATTGGCCGGCGCGGAAAGCCGCAAAATTAACAGTCCGGCAATGTTTACAGCATTGAAGTTGTGGCAAGTTGAGATTGGGTGTAGAAAAGGGGTTGAAAAGTAAGCCGCTTGCTAATCAAGACAAGAATAGGCGGTAGTTTTTTAAATCGTTTTTTTGAGGGGGAACGACTATGTTATTTCGCACACAACCTGAAACAGTTGCCAGAATAAGATATGGTGAAGAAGACGTTTCAACGCAGAGTGTTTTTCAATATATCGAACACGACCCGATTTTAGTTAGCGATTTGGCCATTCTGAGTGCAGAAATTTATTATCGTGATGAGGGAATAGATATTCCTCAGGAAATGCCTGAGAAATTTCTTCACTGGGACAAACTGGAAAACTTGAATCCGCCTCCGCCCCCAGAAAAAATTTGGCATGTAGGAGGGTTAGGCATGGAAGTCTGGTCAACCTCGCACCTTAACGATACTATCGCAGTATTAGTGTTTAGGGGTACCCGGGGTATTAAAAAATGGCAAGATTGGTTTGCCAACTGCAGATGGCTGACTAAATACATTCCTTTTACCTGGGATCAATACGATGAAACGCATCACGTTGCGCAATACATAGTACAAGCGATCAAAAAAAGCTTTGGCGATGATGTACAGATATTTTCTGCCGGCCACTCTCTAGGTGGCGGCTTAGCGCAGCATGCAGGATATTCAGTGCAAGCCATTAAAACCATTTATGTATTCAATACCTCGCCTCTTACTGGTTTCTATTCCATACCTAAAAGTGAAAGAGAAGCAAATGCCATGGACATGCGCATTCTTAGGTTTTACGAACATGGCGAAATACTGGCTTACTTTAGGTTGATTATGCGATTTTTCTATACGCTCTCCTATAAAAACCCCAGCATCACTGAGCTGCGGTTTAACTTTGATCGATGGGATCACTTTGTGAAACAACATGGCATGGGTAAATTTGCTTTAGGATTGAAAAAAATAGCTAAAACCGCGTCGAATGCTCGCCCCTAAGTTATTTAGGAATGCGCATGAAACAAGTTCGTCAGCTGTGGGTGCGAATTTATTCGCACTGTGCGAATAAATCCGCACCTACACAGGACTCTTGCATATGATATTCCATGCATATTCCTTAGAGCGTAAGGCTTTCAATTACCTTACGCCTGCTTTGAAACAGATTGAGTTTTGCTCAGTAGCTTTGTAAATTCATCCGCCGGAAGTGGTCGACTAAACAGGTAGCCTTGCATTTCGGTGCAAGCCAGACCGCGCAAATAAATGAGTTGCTCTTCGGTTTCCACCCCTTCAGCGATGGTTGTCATCGATAGCGCTTGGCCCAATGATACGATGGCCCTAACGATAGCTGCATCGTTATCGCCTTCCAGCATATTCTGCACAAAAGACTGATCAATCTTGAGTTTATCCACTGGAAAATGCTTTAGATACGACAGACTGGAATAACCGGTGCCGAAATCGTCGATCGACAACTGCAGGCCGGTTGCTTTGAATCCGCGCATGATGCGCAGAATATCTTCTACATTATTCATAATCGCGCTTTCGGTAAACTCAAGCTCCAGGCATTCTGGCGCTAGTTGAGATTGCTGCAGTGCGCGCGTAACCGCATGCGGGAGATCAGGCTGATGCAGTTGTACCGGTGATAGATTCACCGCCACAACAAAGCCATTTTGTATCGTCTGCCATTGCTTTGCCTGCCGACAAGCTTCTTTTAATACCCATTCGCCCATCGGAATGATCAAGCCCGTTTCTTCGGCAATCGGTATAAAATCGGCCGGCGAGATCAAGCCTTGCTTTGAATCTTTGATACGGATTAACGCTTCGGCGCCGATAATCTGACCGCTATCAATATTGACTTGCGGCTGATAATGCAAGACCAACCTGTTTTCGTCTATGGCATTTCGCAATGCCGCACTCATTTTTACCATGGCGCGAGCATGCATGTTCATCTCGCTACGGTAGAACCGATAACAGTTGGTTTCCAGTGCTTTTTTAGCGTCGGATAATGCGATATCCGCATGCTCCATCAAATCGGTAACGCTTGTTCCGTCACCAGGATACACTGAAATTCCCATACGAATCGAAAGCTGTACGCTCTGATCAGCCAAGATAATCGGCTGATAAAGCTTATGCTGAATCTCTTCGACTATCAGATTGATTTTTTCAACGGCATTCAGATCCGGTAACACCGCGCCAAACGTATCGGCACCTAAACGAGCCGCAGTGGCTTGTTTGGGCAAAACTTCTAGCAGGCGTTGCCCGGTCGCAATCAGCACATCGTCACCCACGGCAAAACCGAATGAATCGTTGATGGCGCGAAAATGTTTTAAATTTAAATAAATGACGGCAACAACCCGCTGATGCGGCTGTGCACTGATCAAGGCAAGGTCGATACGATTGCTTAACAAGGGCAGATTTGCCAAGCCGGTGAGGGGGTCATAAAATTTTAGCTGGCTCAGCTCTTCGACCGCTTGTTTTTGCAACATATCACTAAATACCGCGAAGTAATTAATGACATTGCCGTGGGCGTCTCTCACCACATTTAAACTGGCCCACTCGGGAAAGATTTCGCCATTCTTACGCCGGTTCCAAATTTCACCCTGCCAGGTATTTTCCTGTTGGAGGCTGCGCCACATAGCTTGATAAAAATCGTGACCGTGTTTACCGGACTTTAACAGATTAGGTTGTTGACCCTCCACCTCATCCTGGCTGTAACCAAAAGTTTCGGTAAATGCCCGATTAACATTGATAATCCGGTTTGATTCATCGGTAACCATAATCCCTTCCACGGCATTTTCAAATACCATATTGGACAGCAGCAGTCGGCGTTGCGTGTTTACCAGGTCGGTAACGTTCCGTATCAACAGTAAGAACCGCGGCTCCACTAGCGCATCGGCAGGTGTTTTGGAAACGGATAGTTCGAACCACTGACTACCTTTGGATAAAGGCCACTCAAATTGTTTGCCTGTGGAACACCCGCTTGCATTGACTTCCGCAAAGGCCGCTAACAAGGTCTGATGCGCTTCTGTCGGAAGCAGCTCGTATACTAACTTGCCGACCCAGTTCCGTTTGGCTATGGGCAAGGTGGTTTCTTGCCGCATATGAATATCACAACAATAGCCTTCGGTATCAACCTCGATTATTAAATCCGGTACAGCATTTAAAGTGGCCCGCAATCGAGACGTTATTTTTTGGAGTTCGGACGTGCGCTGTGCCACCGTTTGTTGTAAACGTCGATGCAGTTGGCTTAATTCAAGATGGTTACGCAAGCGCGCCCTTACTTCATCAATATCGAAGGGTTTGGTAATGAAATCTGCTCCACCTACCGCAAAACCGCGTACCTTTTCTATTGTGTTATCGACAACGCTCAAAAACAGCACAGGAATAGCATTGCCGGCCGCTGTCGCCTTAATGCGTCTACACACCTCAAAGCCGTCCATGTTCGGCATCAATACATCCAGCAAAATCAGGTCCGGAGGGCTAGTGCTTTGTACGATTTCAATAGCCTTCTCACCCTCGCAAGCTACCAACACCCGATATTGATCGGATAAGGCATTCACCAGACCATGCACATTTTCCGGCATGTCATCCACCACCAGTATGCTGGCTGGCTTCGACGAGCTATTTTGACCTTCTGGTTGAAATGTGTGTGATGGTTTGCGTCGAAAATGCTGTAACTCCAACTGGGTCTGAATTCGCAATTTCAACAAGCCAGGATTGATGGGCTTGGTAATATAGTCTGCGGCGCCCATTTTCAGGCCTTTTGCTTCATCTTCGGCTTCGGATAAAGCGGAAACAAAAATGACCGGCATGTCCGCCGTCAGCGGATTGGCTTTGAGTCGTTGCAAAACCTCATAACCATTCATGCCTGGCATTTTGATATCCAGCAACATCAGGTCCGGCAGCGGCTGTCGCTGTGCCAGGTCCAGTGCTTTCTCTCCGTCAGTGGCGGCGATAATGACATATTGATCGTTTAGAATCTGCATCAACGCATGCAGGTTCTCAGGCACATCGTCAACAATAAGTATTTTGGCCTTGGCCGAAGTCTTTTCTTTATGCATGACTGCTTCCCCTGAATTAGTCTGCATGACGTAACTGTATTTGCAATGATTTGATATTTGTCAGTGCTGAATCAATATCGAACCCATCAAGATCTCGAGCAATTCTATTTACCGTGGGTTCAAGCTCATTTCCCGCCACGCCAGATTGTATTTCCTGTATCAGTTGTTCGGCAGCCCCCAAATCGGTTTCCAGCAAGGTCGATAAAACCGCCAATTTAACCCATAGATCGTCATCACTTAAACCCGCGCTGGGCGACGCTACAGCTTGAGTAAAAGGGACAAATTGCCTGATTTCATCAAGCAAACGCTGCAGCAACGCCTCGCAGTCTTGAAACTGTTGCGTAGTTGGCATTTCATCACGCTGTAACAAAACATCAAGTTGATTGATCGCTGCAAATAGTTCGTTGGCCGCCAAATTAGCGCATACCCCTTTTAAGCCATGACAATAAGCTTCTCCCGCATTAAAACCCTTTTCAGCAATAATGCCTTGCAATTCTTGCAAGGCATTGGAATAGTGGCTGGTAAAGCGTTGTAGTTGTTTGCGATAGGCGTTGACGTTGCCGCCGATCCGCCGCACACCCTGCTGGATATCCACGCCGGTTAAGCCCACTAAATCGGCGGGTAACTCCGCGCCATTCCGGGTATGTATTGTTGGAGGTGTTTTTAGGATAGCCAACGGCAACCATTGACTTAAGGTGCTAACCAGTTGATCCGGATCGATTGGTTTGGTGATATGCGCATTCATACCGGCTTGTCTACTTTTTTCCTCATCTTGCTTCATGGCCAGTGCCGTCATCGCAATGATCGGCAATTGCGCGAAACGAGCGTCAGAGGCTGAGGCCGCCAGAGTCCGAATGCGCCGTGTCGCTTCGATGCCATCCATGAACGGCATCTGAATATCCATCAGCACCAAAGCATAATCGGTTTGCTGAACTTTTTCCACAGCCTGCTGACCATTGATCGCCTCATCGACATCCAGATGCATACTTTGTAATAACTCGAAGGCAAACTCGCGGTTAATCGGGTTGTCTTCCACCAATAACACCCGCGCATTCGCAAAATCCACTCCATCATCCGCAATTTTTTTCACCCGCATGGCTTTAGCCAAAACTCGGCCACGCCCGAGTACGTTTAGCATGGTATCCAGGAGTGTTGATGGCGAAACAGGCTTGACCAAGAACCCTTGCGATCCAGCTGCTTCTGCTAAGGCAATCACCTCCTCCCGACCATAGGCAGTCACCATAATAATCTTGGGCATTTTCGGCAAAGCTTTACTACTCTGAATCCTGCGCATGACTTCATCCCCGTTCATGCTGGGCATGCGCCAGTCCATCAGCACAATGTCAAACGGCTTAGCTACCGCCTGTTCCAATGTGGTTAAGGCGGCCACGCCATTAGCGACTATTTCGTGGTCAACCTGCATTTGTCCTAGCATCGAACCCATAATATCCCGCGCGGTTGCATTGTCATCGACCACCAATACCCGAATATCCTTGAGCATGCTGCTGGTAATATCAAGCAAGTCCTGGCTATCGCGTTGTCCATGTGGTGATATTTTCAAACTAACACTACAGCAAAAAGTGCTTCCTTTACCTAGTTGGGAGTCAGCGATCCATACTTTTCCACCCATCAGTTCAGCCAAATTTTTGCAGATGACCAATCCCAGGCCCGTGCCGCCATACTGTCGGGTAGTGGATTGATCCGCTTGGGAAAACTTTTGGAATAACTGTGCTTGCGCTGCTAATGGAATACCAATGCCGGTATCACGCACAGAAACCAGCAAGGTGAAATTGTCTGCCGTGGTATCGACAGCCGACAATGACAATTCCACCTCGCCGGTATCAGTAAACTTAATCGCGTTATTGCACAAATTCAACACAATTTGTCCCAGTCGAACCGGGTCTCCGATAACCATGCCAGGAAGGGTCGGGGCAGTACGAATCAAAAATTCGATACCTTTTTGTTCTGCCTGCATGCCAATCGATGCGGTCAATTGCTCGATGATACTTTCCAACGTAAATTCGATGGACTCTATATCCAGCTTCCCCGACTCGATTTTGGAAAAATCCAGTATGTCGTTAATCACGCATAGTAAAGATTGCGCTGCAGCTTGGGCTTTATTCAGATAATTATGCAAGGTTGGATTAGCATCTTGCTTGAGCGCCAAATGCAGCATGCCAAAAATGGCGTTCATGGGTGTGCGAATTTCATGGCTCATATTGGCCAGAAAATCTGACTTGGCTTTATTGGCTGCCTGTGCTTCCTGCGCCCGCAAGGCCAGATCAAGGTTTAGTTGTTTGACCCGGGCATGCGACCCGGCCAGCAGGGCACTGACGACCGCAAACAAAAGCATCAGCAGCCCCATGGGAATACTTATTTTTCGCCAAGTGTGCTGTTGAATGTCATTCAAGCTCTCGTTGCTTAACAGCATGACGATATGCCAAGTGTAATCATAGCGCCCTAAAATGTTTATTTTCGCCAGTGTTTGAAGCTGACCGGTTTTAACATCCTCCAACGGATTGACCCGATTCCACGTCCAAAGCCCATCGTCATCAATTTGATAGCCACTCGCGTTCTGGTATAGAGCAGACCATAGCACAGGTTTCTGCGTGGCCAGTGTAGCGGTCTGATTAAACATAAACCCCCATTCATCTTCCGCTCTCAACCCCTTTAGCCAATAGCCATCACGATTCAACAACAACAGCCGATTACCGTTAGCGCCCACTGATTGTACAAACTCATCAAGCAGACGTTGTCCGAGATAATTGATAATCAGTATGCCTTTAGGGTGATGCGCGGAATCCTGAACCGGTATGGCAATGCGAATAACCGGTTTGAAAGGGCGTTGAATTTGTTCATCCTCAACATTAAGCTCGAATGGTGAAATATAAATGGCGCCGGCAGGGGTTTGAGAGGCCTGCAGGTAATAAGACCTCTGGGACTTATCCTGCAATTTTTCATCTGGCATAACCCGCGCTTGACGATTGATAAAATCCAGGCGTAAACGCTCTTTTCCCGTCTGATCTATCCAGCGTATTTGATCGAATATGCCCTGCGTTTCCATGTAAATGCGAAAGTATGCAGCCGTGCGTGCCAAATTGTCAGGCGTTGGGTTATCCAGGAGATCTCGAAATTTCGGTATATTCCCCAAAAACATGATGTCATTGGACAAATTATTTAAATTCTGGCGTAAGGAATTGGAGGCTATTTCCACAGCCGACGTGTCATCAGCCTGCAATTGCCGTTGTTGGTAGCGAATTTCCGAGGTTGCAAATAAATAACCGCCGGCACCAATCAATAAAAGTGCCGGTACAAAGAGGAGCAAGAAGACGAGACCATTTCCAAATTTATGCATACGTGTGTTGGCGAGATCGATGGACGGTGTTGAAATGCAAAGCGTTAAACGACCGGGAATAAATCATCTGAAGTTTTCCAATGATTGATCAGCCAACACTGCATAGTTAGTGCTGGTCTGCAATATATATAGCAAACCCTACTTTAATTCGCTTCCCTTTATATGTCACTGACAAAAAAACTGGGAAACTTTAGATATAAATAGACAAATGCCTGAAATATCTGTGCCGTTTCGTGTCGCGAAATCTGTAATTTTCCTGAAGCGGTCTGCTGTTGTTTGGCAACATCAAGCAATGATTCGACTTGCTGGGCCACAGAGTTGCCTATCACATGAATCCAATTCAACGCTGTAAAACTTTTGCAATAAAAACTTATCAAAAGTTTGTGAAAATAAATTGAATGTTTGACAGGCCATCGCAACGGCTTTTGCACACTGCGCCTGGTCACCACAAATTGTATCGGCAAAGATAAGGAACTCCCGCCGCATAGTCGCTGTTTCATCACCATAACCCGAATAAAAACGGGCACCCTGAGTGGTCGCCAAGTCATGACGCGCTGCAAGATTGCGTGAAATTAATTGACCGCCTAACATTGATCCCTCAATTACATACAGTACACCGATAGAAGCCCAACCGTTTAATTTTGTTGGGCTTCGCTTTGCTCAACTTAAATTTAGAAATATGCTTGGAATATCATATGCAATGCAAGAATTCGCACCTACAGCTAATGCCGCCAGGACGCCAGATCTTCTATCGGCTCCAGGTGGGTATCGATATCCATGTTATCGAATTTGTCCATGATTTGTTGTTCAATCAATTCCAGTAAATCATGACCTTGCTGTACGGACCAGTGACCCGGCACCAACACATGCACGGACATAAAACGCCGGGCACCGGCATAACGGGTACGCAAGGCGTGATAAGTAATTTGATCGGAGGCGGCGAAACGCTCTAAAACGTTAATAATTTCTGCCAACTCTTCTTCCGGCAATGCCGCATCCATCAAACCGGCAATAGTGCGCCGAATCAAGTGCAAGCCTGCCCAGACGATATTGATTGCCACCAGAATAGCAATAATAGGGTCCAGGATTTCCCAACCATTCATACCGAGTTGCTTAGCCAGATTAAGCGTCACTTCAAAATGATTGCCGACGGCGATGATGCCGATACCGATCAGGATGCCGATAGTCGTCCAGACATCTGTCATCAGATGCTTGCCATCGGCTTCCAGGGTAATAGACTGCCGACGTTGTCCGACACTGATCAAAATTCGGGCGACGAATAAATTGATCAACGATGCAAAAACGGAAATCGCGATACCCAAATCCAATTGCTGCAAGGGCTCTGGATGCGTCAATCTTTCCCAGGCGGTATAAGCGATGCTAAACGCCGCCAACAAAATCATTACCCCTTCGGCACCGCTGGAAAAATACTCCACCTTGTCATGCCCGTATGCATGATCGTCATCCGGTGGCCGCGCGGCGATGCTGAGCACCACTAACACAATCACCGCCGCCACCAAATTAATCAACGACTCCAACGCATCGGACAACAATCCCACCGAATCGGTCAGCCAATAGGCATAACTTTTAAGAGCGATGGTTGCCAATGCCGCAGCAATGGAGAGCCAGCCATATCGGGCTAGCGAGGGTTGTGCGTCAGCCATGATCTAATCCGTATAAAAAACGGCGTAAGTCTAACAGTTCATAGACGCCTCATGTACCCTTCCTTATAACCTAAACTCCTTAACCTCCACCGGCCGCCCCATGCAAAGACGCATAAACACTCGAGCAGCAGCGATACCATTAACCACAAAGGCGATAGTAATCGGTGCGGCAAACCAGGGATGCTGGCTACTGGCATGCGACAACAACAAATCCTCCCCTAGGAATGCCGGAGTGATTGGAAAACCCACCAACCCTAAAAAGCTCAAAAACAATAACAGCGACAAACCGGGGCGGGTTTCTGAAAAGGCCCGATAACGAAAAGACGATTCGGCAAAATTGTCATTTTTCAACAGAAAATACATGGCTAATAGACCTAACAACCAAGCCGGCACAATACCGCTGAGGAACAAGAACAAATCAAACAATGCGCTCGGCACCATCAACCACACGGCTAGCGCCGCCAAAAAACTACTGATGGCGATGCTGTTCCAGACTTTAAATGGACTGTGTTTCTGACTGAAGGCGCTGGCCGACACCAGTACCATCAACAATGATACCGGCATAGACAGATAAGTGCCTGCCACCCCACTGACCTCCGCCACAGCAATCAACAACCAAACTAGCAACGCCAACACTGTCAGCCATTTAATCCAGGCACTCACCTGATTCAACGTTCTACCTAGTTTTTTCAACGGCTCCCACAGCATATTCCGTACCAACAACTCTAATTGACCTTCCTGCAAGGCAAAAACATATAAGGTGTTTTGCAAAACATCCGGTAAAACATCTCTTAATGAATTGGGCAGATATTGCAGTTTTCGCTGATCTTTGATGTAAAAATCCGTATCCACAGCACCCTCAACCCGTAATAAATGCGCGACGATAGATGGCGATACCAGCAATTGATAGCAACGCAAGAATGCATTACTCATAAAATGTAATAACACTAATGTTTCCAGCCCCAACGAAAGTTCGATGAACATAAAGCCTACTTGGGCAATCGAGGCATATGCCACCTGGCCTTTAATGTTGGATTGGGTCTTTTCCGACAGACTGGCAACGATGACTGTCAACAAGCCGATGCTAAAAATCATCAAGCGTGGCAGAAAATTAAAACTCCAGATCGGCATGGTTCTTAACAACAAAAACACACCCAAATGAATCGACAAGGCACCGTAAAAAATAGCACTGGAAGGGGTTGGTCCTTCCATGGCGCGCGGCAACCAGAAACAAAAAGGAAATTGGGCGGACTTACCCGATGCTGCCAGAATAATCAGCCAGGACAGCACCGACAAAGCCGCATAACCGGCGGGCTCAATAGCCTGATCAAAAAGGCCGGCCATTTGACTAAAGTGCTGGCTTTCATGAAACAGCATATGACTCATCCAGGCACCCATCAGCAAGCCAACATCGCAAAGCCGATAAATCGTATAAGCCCTCAGCGCATTCCGCACTGGCTGCCAACGATGCCGATAAAATGCAATCAGCAAAAACGAGGAGATCCCCACCACTTCCCAACCGGCAAACAGCATATCGATACTGCCTGCTAGCACAATCACATTTAAACCAAAGGCAAAGGTAAAAATGGTTTGAAAAAAGCGCTGATATCCGGCATCTCTATGCATATATACCCGACAATATTTAACGATGATGGTGAAAATCATCCCCACGCAAAATAAGTAGGCCGCACCGACCCTATCCAGATAAAACAGCAGCGGAAATTGATAATCATCCTGCTGATACAGTACAAACCATTGATATTCGTAGGCTTTAAAGCCACTTAAAGCCCAAAGCGCCAGCAAAGCGATAATCGACAAACTCATCGCCCTGGTTACCCACAGGCTAATCCGGGCAATTTTATGCTCATTTCCATCACTCAAAAAAATCAGCGACAAGCCCAGCAACGGCAGCAAAACGCACGCCAGCAATAACACATTCATACATGTCTCCCGGTTAATTGATGCACAGGAATGGTTTTGGTTTGGCCGACAATCACTGCCTCCGATCGTTTAGCAGAAGGCGCAACAAGCGCGCTCGGCAGCGTAATTTTCTGCCAACCCTGTTGACCATATAGCATCAGTGCCCGAGTTTGCGGGTCACAGCTAACAAAGCGCACCCAGTCGTTATCCACCCATTCTCTCAAGCCAGCCAATTTGACTAAGGCCTGATCGATCACGTCAGTGCATTGCTCAACCACAATCAGCAATCGTGCCGGCTCATGTACTTCTATCATTTGCGAGGGCAATCCGGTGCGCAAATCGCCTTCCACCCCATTCGCCACCCCCAACAAACCAATTACGTTATGCGGCAGCTTGGTGCCGGCGCCGTACATGGAATTATCAATCCTTGAAAACAGATACTCCAGATTGATGCCTCCACAAACTGGAAAAATGGCCGACAATATCTTGGCTAAAAGTTCACCGTCAACATCCGACTGTGGATCATAGGATTGCAAAAATGCGCGCCTATCCAGAAACAGATGCCGGGTTAATTGACGTCGCCCCACCACGCAATACAGATTATTGGAATGGTTATATTCAGGCCGTGGTTCAAAAATGGACAAGGCCCGTGTTACCACATGTCGATGTGCAACCTTGTTATCGGGTGTTTGCGGTCCCAACTCAAACCAGCGACAACGCTCACGAGCATTTCGCTCAAGCGCAATGCCCATGGCCCGCTTAAAGGCTTGCATTTGAGGGTGTACTGATTTATCCAGTGATGGTTCGTCGAAATAAGTCATTTCATCACGACTGGTATTGTGCATAGACGCTGCAAAGTGTGTGGTATCGGGAATATCGATACCGCGCTGACGTAATATATCTCTGACGCCGGGATGATTGGCCATCCAGGCAAAAGCTCTCGCATTCGGCGCACCCGGCTTACCAGCACAGGCTCCACAATCATAGGCAGCGAAATGCGGATTGTTCACACTACTGGAACCGTGCGCAGCCGCCAAAATTAAGGGCGCAAAGTTTTGCGTTAGGCCGATGCTGCGCAACAAGCCAGCTACCCGATCCGCCATTTCTGCCAAGGAAAAGCCGAGCAAATAACCGTCTTCATTCGGCTCATCGCTTTCTCGTAATAAATGCAAATTGCCATGTGCTTCTAATTCACTCAAGGTACGGATACCGGGCAACTTAGTTGCCGGCCGAAATACACTCCAGGCTAAACGCGCGGCATAGGCAAAACCCAAGGTTTGCGTGTAAATCCAGCCCCTCGCCATGGAATGTGCCGAGAAATGCATTTTGCTAAGATCCTGCCGCGGGTCTTTTTTAGGCGCACGCTGCAGGGTGGTAGACGATTTAATCAAATGCTTTGGCTTGATCACCGCTGGACATTGCGCCACCGGATACACGTCATCTAAACCTTGGTAGAGAAAGTCGATACCAAAAAAACCAGGCGCACCAAAGGTTTCCACCCCGGGGTGCACTTCTTCCAGATAACGACGCAAGGAACATTCTCTATCATCGATGCAGAATATGGCTTGCACCTCAGGCGCTGCCTGAGCTACTTTAGGCGCAGGCTGGTCGCGTAATGCCGCTAACAACTCTGAGTGTAACGACCACTCCATGGCTTCATGCCACACTCTGAGTTTCAAGGGCACTTGCGGCGTTAAATGATCTTCATCAAACAAAGGGATGGCAGCCAATTCAGGCAATTCGGCAATTTTCAAAAAATGTGTGCCTTTCTTTTTATCCACAAACGCCAGTTCGCAGGCTAACTCCACCGCCAACATTTGTTTCAAGGAAATCATACGTGGCGCCAACAAGGCTTGCGGATTACCTTCAATGATATGCACCATGCCCGACCAACCGGGATGGCCCAACAATACTTCCAACAGGTATTGCGAATAGAGCGACTCATCCCCGACAATTTTTTCCAGGCAGGTCAGGATCACCTGTTCTGGATTTTCTCGCAGCATTTCCCGTACGATGGACTGATGAAACGGATACAAGGGAATCAGACTATTCAGGGTTAAACGCACCACGCAATCCCAAAAGTTTTCACCGTTTTTAGGCAACGCCCAACGGCTAATACCTTGGTCGAGATAGTTCGATAACAACCTAAACATTACAGGATGCACCAAAGCATTCAAATCGATTTCCAACCGGTTCACCCAAGCATTGCGAATGCCATCATTGGCTAAAGAAATCGGTGGATGGTGGCTGGTATGATCATCTTTAAACATGCTATCCCGCAGAATCTGAGCATCCTGCGTCGAGCAACCCGACTGCGCGATGGCCCAATCGATGGCATCCGGCGTGATACGTCCTGTTTGAAAACGCTGCTGATAATCGGCCAACGGCAAATAACTGCGGGCACCAAACACCTTGGCGGCTACGGCAACGCCTTCATGAAACGGAAAGTGTTGAACGGCATGTAAGGTGTTGTGGTGAATAAAATCCTTGATCGGCCCCTGGCTGGGTAACCAATGGGCCATATGCTGAATGGCAGCATCTAAATCAAAAATATCGCCTTTGTGCTTATGTATGGGCATCTTTACAACCTAAATTCAGTGAACAACGCAACGACAGGCAAAAGCCCGGTGCTCAGAATATTGATTGCATAGGGTGTGCCAAACCAGATTATTCGTCGGCAACCACGATAGATTTAGCCTGCATCCACTAGAACATGTAGCCTAATTCTATATCGCCAAGCTCGTCATACCCACCGGAAAGCGGGTATCCAGTGCCATGGATGGCGAGTTTCGATCGTCCATGAAACCTGGCTTCCAGCAATCCCTGCCGGAATAACGATAGAAGAATGGGAATATGACAAAATAGAACTAAGCAGCGCTTAATACTAAATTTGGTTTATATAAACCGATTAGAATGGTTGAATCAAGCCTTTAGCCTTTGTTGATCAGGCTTATAACAAGCGGCCTCCAGACTAGTACGCTGTATCACTGCGCATTCTGCCTAAGACTTATACTTTTCCAGAAAATTGGCATAGTTCTGGCACATAGATAGTTTTCCTGCTTACTGAGATTAGTTATGCACCCATCTTCTTCAGCCCTAACCCCCAAAACCGGTCTTGTCGGGCTCAAGGAAAACTGGCACAGCGATTTATTGTCCGGCTTTCTGGTTTTTTTGATTGCACTGCCGCTTTGTCTGGGTATTGCTATGGCCTCGGGTTTTCCGCCCATGGCAGGCATTATCTCCGCTATTATCGGCGGCTTGCTGGTTTCCAGAATTAGTGGCTCGTATGTGACAATTAATGGCCCTGCAGCAGGCTTGATCGTGGTGATTCTGGATGCCGTGCAATCATTGGGACAAGGCGATGCCATGGCTGGTTATCGCTATACACTCGCAGCCATCGTCGTGGCTAGCATATTGCAAGTATTGCTGGGTGTATTCAAGGCCGGCAAACTCAGTGCGTTTTTCCCCTCATCGGTTGTGCACGGTATGTTGGCGGCAATTGGGATTATCATCATGGCCAAACAAATACATACTTTGCTGGGAGTTAAACCGACTGCAGGCTCCTTACTGGGCAGCATTGCCGAAATTCCGCATTCGATTATCGAAATGAACCCGGAAGTCTCTATCATTGGATTATGTGGTCTAGCATTATTGATTGCCTGGGCCTTAATCAAAAACACCCATTTAAAAATGATTCCAGCCCCCTTATTAGTAGTGCTAATGGGCTTGGCTTTGGGGCAATACTTTGATTTGGACCATATTCATAAGTATCTATTTTTGCCCGATGCGGAAATTTTACCTCATCACGAATTCTCAATAGGCCCAGCATTTTTAGTGGCAGTACCAGAGAATTTCATGTCAGGTTTTTATTTTCCGGACTTTTCCAAAATTGCCAGCTATGAATTCTGGATAGCGGTGATTACTATTTGGCTAGTGGGCAGTTTAGAAAGCTTGCTAAGCGCCTCGGCAGTGGACAGACTGGACCCTTACAAACGCGACTCTAATCTGAATCGTGATTTGGCCGCTGTCGGTGCAGGTAACGTGTTGGCTGGACTGCTCGGCGGTTTACCCATGATTGCAGAAATCGTGCGTAGCTCTGCCAACATCAATAATGGCGCCAAGACCGGCTGGGCTAACTTTTTTCACGGTCTATTTTTACTGATTTTTGTGGCCTTGTTTCCCAAATTGATTCACGAAATCCCCCTGTCATCGTTGGCTGCCCTATTGGTGTTTACTGGCTTTCGCCTGGCATCACCCAAAGAATTTGCTAAAACCTTGGCAGTAGGCTGGGATCATTTCGCAGTGTTTGTATTTACCATTATCGGCGTATTGGCAACTGATTTATTAGTCGGCGTAGCGATTGGTATCGTGGCAGAATTACTGATTCATCTCAGCCGCGGACTTAAACTAAGTCATATGTTTTCTATGGCTTACCATGTTAATCAAACGTCTGAAGACACCTACCATATTACCGTCAGTGGTTCTGCAGTGTTTTCCAACTTCATCAGTTTGAAAAGTTTGTTGGCCGACTTTCCGAAGCAGCAAAATGTATTTTTTGATTTGAGCGAGTCAGATTTAATCGATCACACCGTCATGGAGTTTATTCATCACTTTACTGAAGAATATAATCTAGCGGGCGGCCTATGCAACATTGTAGGTCTGGATAAGCATGAAAGCTTCTCTAACCACCATTTGGCTGCGCGTCGTAAAATGGCCGATTAATGCCAGCGTAGAGACGCAAGCTTTTGCGTCTCTACATTCTAAAATCGATTAAGCTCAAAATTGTTAATTGAAACCTTAGTCCCCTACCTAGATCAAGCCCATGCGTCAGTTGCTGTTCAGACCAATTATCTTCGTTACCCTGATTATGGGCCTGCTGGTACTAGGCGAACTGCTAGCCATTGGCCGACTCACCTGGTTGAATGACCAACGCATACACACCATCCAAACCGACCTCGGCAAGGGACATCATCTGCAGCAAACCATTTTCGAACTGCTGCAACTACAATCAACATTAGCCGCACACCAAAACGACCCATCGGTAAACAACGAACAAATCACCGAATTACAAAGCCACCTGCTGGATTTATTGCAAAACCATAACAGCGCCGACTTTTCTGTTCCGCTGGATTTGCACAGCTTGCAAGCTAAATTTGCTAAGGCCATACAGGGTGATTCGCAAGCGCTGGTCGATACTATGAATCTGATTCAGGATTTACTGGATCAACAAACCGATGAAGAGGAAAAACTGCTGATCAACGTGGAAGACGACAGCAAGTTGGAGTTACAACTAGCCATCATTTTGCCGCTGCTATTATTCTGGATCGGACATTATTTTTTTCGCAATAATGTTCTGGAGCCGCTAGATGCTTTGCGCATGTTGTTATCAGGCTTGGCGGAAGGCGTCAAACAACCGATCAATTACAAAACCGCCGACCCTATCCTGAGTGACTTATTCGAGCGCTATAATCACCTGGTCGCGCATTTAATCGAACTGGAACAATCACACTTAAATTACACCAGCCACCTGGAAAGTCAGGTGCGTAAAACCAGTCATGCTTTGCTGGAGCAAAGCCAGCGCTTGGCCAAAGCCGAACGCTTGGCAGCGTTAACTGAAATGGCCGCCAGCACGGCTCATGAATTACGTAACCCGTTAGCGATTATTCAAGTAGCACTGGAAAACATACAATCTGAATCCAGTGACCCGGAATTACGTGAGCGGATTGGCCTGCTACATCGTGAAGTGCATCGCCTAACCAAGCATCTCAATGACCTACTCAGCAGCGCCCGCAACAGCAACGAAACCGCTCAAACCATCGATATCCATCAAGTCGCCCAGGAATTACTGACCCTACTGAGCTATCAAGTGAACGAAAATGTCCAGTTTGAAATTCACAGTCAAGCCAATATGTTCGCCTTGTTACCAGAAACCGAATTCAGACAAGTGCTGTTAAATCTATTACAAAACGCCGTGCAAGCCATCGGCGACCAGCCCGGCAAAGTGCAAGTCGACATCAAGCAAGAACAGCAACAATTGATAGTGACAGTCAGCGACAGTGGCGGTGGTTTTAACCCTGAACTGTTACAACAAGGCATTCGGCCTTTCGTCAGCTTAAAAGTAAAAGGCAGCGGTTTGGGCTTGGTCATGGTACAGCGCTTTATTAGAGAACAGCGCGGCAACCTGAAGTTGGAAAACAACAGCGCCGGTCATGCCAGCATCAGCCTGAGCTTACCGCTCAACCCGGCCTAGCCATCGCAAAGCCTATCATCCCGAGATAACTAACATGATGACCAATACCCTATTAATCATTGAAGACGAAGCCCTGCTCGGCGCCGAACTGGCACGATTCTTTAGAAAAGTAGACTGGGAAGTCAACGTGGTCGATTCCTTGCAACAAGCCGAAAAACTATTACGCGAACAAAATCTGGATCCGTTAGTGGTGTTGTCAGACATGAATCTACCGGACGGTAATGCCCTGGATTTCTTAGAAAGACTCAAACCCGATATCGACAGTAGTGAATGGATCTTTTTGACCGGCTATGGCAGCGTTGCCGACTCGGTGCGCGCCGTGCGCTTGGGCGCGTATGACTTTATCGAAAAGCCTTGCTCGCTGGATAGACTGAACCTGCTGGTAGAAGGTGCAGCCCGCAGCGCTCGCGCTCAAAGGCGGGTGCAATTACAAAACGCCAGCCAAAACAGCCAATACAGCATAGACAGCCTGATAGGCGAAAGCCCGTCCATGCAATCTTTGCGTAGCATGCTCAGACAAGTAGTGAATGTGCCCTTCTCCAGCCTGATCGTCAGCGGCGAAACGGGTACAGGTAAAGGCATGATTGCCCGTATTTTGCATTATTCCGGCATTCGCTCTCAAGCTCCGCTGGTTGAGATCAATTGTGCCGCTTTACCGCGTGAACTATTAGAAGCAGAATTATTCGGCTACGAAGCCGGTGCCTTTACCGGTGCCAAAAAACGCCACCGTGGTTTGTTTGAACAAGCCCACACCGGCACCCTGTTTCTGGATGAAATCGGCGAAATGGACCTTGATTTACAAAGCAAGCTGTTAAAAGCCGTAGAAGATTTGCGTATCCGCCGCTTGGGTAGTGAAACCGAAATCAGCGTGGATGTGCAAATCATCGCCGCCACCAATCTGGATTTAGTGGAAAAGGTGGCCGAAGGTTTGTTCCGCCGCGATTTGTATCATCGCTTAAATGTCATCAACATTCGCATTCCTGCTTTGAGCGAACGCAAGCAAGATTTGGAACAACTGGTGCCGCAATTCATCGCCGACTGCAATCGTAAATCGGCCAAATCAGTCAGCCATATTTCTGCACAAGCCTGGCAAGCCATTAAAGCTTACAACTGGCCGGGTAATATTCGAGAACTGCGTAATGTGCTGGAACGCTGCGTGTTATTAGCCAATGATGAGAACTTACCCATTGAATGGTTGCAACTGCAGGCCCCACAATCGCAAATTAGTGGCATCCAAGCCAGCGCCAATCAACAAGGCGTATTCATTCCGCTGGACGGCAGTTTAAACCTGCATGAAATGGAAAAATTCATTATCCAGGAAGCGCTAAACCGCACGGATGCCAATGTCACCGCCGCCGCCCGTATGCTTGGCACCACCCGGGAAACTCTGCGCTACCGAGTTCAGAAGTATCATTTGAAGTGTAACTTTTAAACCTGCCGGCGTGCTGACATGCACTGTAACATTTCTCGGTATCGATCAAGGTTACAATAGCCTGCATGAATGCTGCGTGCCGAATCGATTACCGCGTAATCGTAGTTGTAACCCGCAGATTACCGCCTATGTGAGGCTGTCGTAAAAGGGTTTGATACCCTAAATAAAGTCAACGCACAAAATTCATTGAACCCAAAATTTTCCGTCCACCCAAACAATTTCAGCTCCTTGATGCTATTTGCTCTCAGTCTGGGTAATTATGCCTTGATGTACTGGGCCAATATTTACTTAGCCAGGCATCTGCAAATCGGTGAGTTTGACGATTACAGCGTTGCCATTTCAGTCGTGACCCTACTGTCTACATTGGCCACCCTAGGACTGGAAAAATACGCCCTGCGCATCATAGCCTTGTATATAGAGCGACAAAACTGGCCAAGGCTGCGCGGCTTTTGGGTGTTTTCCCTGCGCAGCATTGTTTTGTTCAGCCTGTTGTTGATGGGGGTGATGAGCCTGGGACTGGAAAGTTTTTTACTCTGGCAGCAAGCCGACTTCCATATCGCCATTGTCATTTACGCCGGGTTTTTGCCGGTGATTGCCGTGTGCCTGTTTTTAATCGAAGTGATTACGGTGTTCGGCGCGCAGGTCCTGGCCTTGGTTTTATACCGTTTTTTCTTACCTGCTGTGTTTCTACTATTGATCATACTGTTAAATGATTTTCAGCTGGATATCACTGCAGTCTCTGCCGTGCTGTGTTTCGGAACAGCCTGGTGCTTAACTCTGGGCTGCCTGTTGATTTGCGCAAAGACTTTTGGCCCTGACGCCCTTCAGAAGACTAAAGTCAACCGCAGAGGCGGACGCTGGTGGCTTAAAAAATCCCTGCCCTTATTGATCAGTAGCTTGATGATGACGATATTGACCAGCGCCGGCACCATCATCTTGGAAATTCTGCATCCTTCGGAATCCGTAGTAGGTATTTATGCGGTGGTCATGCAAACCACAGCCTTGATCTCGGTCATCGGCACCTCCACCAATCGCTATTATCTACCGATGCTGGTGGTATTACTCGAACGGCATGAACCGCAACAGATTCATACGCTGCTAAACAATCGCATGACTCTATTCGGCAGCTTTATTCTGGTTTTTCTGTCACTGATAGTCGCCAGAGGCCAGCAGATACTGGCATTGTTCGGAGCTGATTTTGCCGAGGGTTATCAAGCTTTGTGCATTAGCGCCTGTGGTGCTGTGATCATGGCGCTGTATTCCTATGCGCCTTATTACCTTCAGTTCATGGGCCGTAATCGTTTGGTGGTCGGCTCATTATCGATAACCGCAATCAGCATGGTTATCTTGAGTTTTATTCTAGGTCGGCAATACGGCGCAACCGGGGTCTCCCTGGCCTTTACCCTGCCGACTTTGCTGCTGTTTACCAGTCTAAAATGGCTAGCCAGTCGACACATGTGTCAGTATCTGGCCATTAAAAGCCGGTAACTTTCACTACATACTAGTTTATGCCTTAGGCTAGTGCTCTATTTCCACCTTACCCTTAGTCAATTTAAAACAGGCCAGCGTACCGTTCATTTCGTTAGCCGAGAGCACATAGTGTTCGCCGTTGCGTACGAAATGTGCAAGACCTTCTGGTGCGCGACTTTCATCGCCGGGTATTTTGCCCAAGGCCACTACTTTAGGTTGACGGGGGTTAGCCAATGAAATTAACACTAAAGCATCGGCACGCTCAAGCCCAACTACAGCCCAAGCATGTCCCTCCATTTCAAATGCGACCACCCCTTCCGGCTCGGCACCTTTTTTATTACTGCGCCTATCCGGATACACACTATGAGCAAAGGTGATTTCATCCAGTTGATTGCCCGTATCAGCGACAAAATCGCCGGTTTTGGCATCAAACACACTCATGGTTCTACCGCCACTTTGCAAAGGCTCTTCACCTTCTTCGGCGTCAGTATCGGTATCGCCTTCGTCAGCGGTCAGAAAATATCGGCCATCCGGGGTCAAGGCAATGCCGTCTGGCTCGCGTAAAGCCATGACATTATCATTAAACTGCACCCAGCCATCAGATTGTCGGTCGGCGCCATGTTCGGCCACGCCCATATTGAAATAGCCCAACACCCGGCGATTTTCCACATCCACTTCGGCCACTTCATTGGTTTCCTGCAAAGTCACATAGGCTCGCTTGGCATCCGGCGACAGCGCGATATACTCCGGCTCCAGTAAAGTTTTAGAATTTGGAGTCATCGGAATCAAGATTTTGGCTTCACCTTTTTTTTCGTTGCCGTACACATCAGCGCCGTCAAATCGGCCAAGCTTCACATGTTTATTATCGATCTTGCCATTACCATCGAAATCGGTTTGCTTGGTGACTTTGCCATCACCATCCCAGTCGATTTCACGCTCCAGAAAATGGCCTTTTTCTGCCACGATAAAACCTTCTCTATGCATCACATCCGCCAATTCAATATTGGCATTAGCTTTGATACGGCCTCTTTGATCTAACCGAATGATAGAGATGCTACCCTCGGCAGAAAAAAATTCGCCGGTGACTTTATCAAACGTAAAAGCTTCCCCTTCATTAGCCACCAACATCACAGCGCCATCTTGAGAAAATACCACGGCATCAGGCCCATAACCTACTTCGACATGATCTAATAACGCACCATTGCTGGCCGAGCGTATTTCCACCCGTCCGCGCTCGTCGCCAGCATCAATCACCGCTGCAAAAACATCCAGCGTTGGATGAAATGCCACCGAGGTAAATTCTTCATCTTTTTGCAGCCCCAAATTAAAGCGATTAATGCGCGAAATTTTTGCCGACTGACTGATATCCAGTATATCCGCCTCACCGGTTTTGTAATTACTCAACACTGCGCGCAAAGTCGATTGCTGTACGCTGACAATTTCGGTGCCCTTATCATGTCCCGAGTGATACAAACAATCGGGTTTTAAATGCCAATCTGGCCTTGATGATTCGGACACGGGTTGAGTGCTACAGGCGGATATCAACAATGCACAAAGCAAACATATAGGTTTTTTCAAGAGAGTCCTCAAACAGTGTCACACCAAAGCTTGGCATCATAACGCAAAACTGGCTTCACAAAAAAAGCCGCGTCAGGTTACCCTGACACGGCTTAAATACGGCTTTATAGCCTGTGCTTTAGAACGCTAACTGACTACGTAACATAAAGACATCCACATTAGGCTCACCACCACCTACAGTTGTAATTGGCGTATTCGTCAAACTAAAGAATTTGTTATAGTCGGCCATGAAGCGAATATTGTCATTTAAATACCAGTTTAACGCTACAGTGATATTGGACATCTCGCCGCCGTGGATAATACCGCTGTTTAAATCCGCTTGAGAATAACGAGTCGCCAATTCCCATGCGCCCCAGGTACCATTTTTGAAACTAAAGTTGTTTTTAGGCTCAACTTTATAGAATTTGCCTTTTTTGTATTTACGCGATTCACCGGTGATGGTCCATGCAGCTTCTGTATACCAGCCATCAAACTCGGCATTTTGAGAACCATTTTCCCTATCTAGCCACATATGGGTATATTCACCACCGACGGTAAACGGACCATACAAGCCAGTGGCTTCCAAGCCTGCCATTTTAATGCTACTGACGTTGCTAATTGCTCCAGTATCAATTAAGTACAGGTTAGACATATGGGTGGTTTCAGAACGCAATTGTAAATTGTGACCATTGACTTCACCATTTGCGCTTGGATCGCGGTAATTACCCGCTACACCCAAATGTATGACTTTGGTTTTTTCGTTGATCGGTGCGTAGGTTGCACGGCTACTGATAGCCCAACCTTCTTGTCCGATATTATTAGTGTTATTGGGGGTAACCGTATCGCCAAAGACACCCACTTGAGCCGTCCAGTCTTTCTGGAAGCTACCGACGTCTAAACCGATCGCCCGATCTACGGTTGGTTCATTCAAAGCATTCATTAATGAACGCTCCATAAACAACATGTCGTTAGAACTTTCTTGTAACTCACGACTAAAGGCTTGTTTTTGTTGACCGGCGGTTATTTCCAGATCTTTTAAACCACTGTATTGCACGAACAAATCTTTAACGGCTACCTTATTATCGGCAAAGTCGAACTGACTTTTGAAATCCCAGTCTTGATAGAAAGTACCCAACATTTCCATCCGGGCACGGCGAATTTCCGTACCGTCGTCGGCCCCAACTGTATTACCTTTTGCGTTTACGAGATCATGATCACCACCACTGAATGTTGCATCGGTGTGGATACGGCCACCTAGTCTGAATTTGAAATCTTTATCGGCCGTTTCAAACTGTACACCTTTGCTATCCAGTTTAACCTTAACTTCTTCAGCCACTTTCATGTGCTCGTCCAACGCTTTCAGTTCGTTGTTTTTCAGCGCTAAATCTTGCTTGATTTCATCAATTTCCGCTTTCAGATTAGCTGAATCAGCCGGTTGCGATGAAGTGTCACCCACTTTTTGAAATTCACCTAACAATACCCGGCCACGACCAGGCTCAGCAAAAATTTGCTGAGTTTTAGTGTCGACGTACAAGTCCATCGCCAGCGCATCCGCCGCCAGACCTGCACCCAAAGCCGACGCCATGGCCAGACTCAGTTTAGTTAACTTCATTCTCAAATCTCCAAAGGTTTCGTAGTTAATGCTAAAAACTAAAGTGCAGACACTGGTTACAAAGGTTGCGTAACGGATTAAATTTCAAGAAATATCAATCCAACGGCCTGCAGTTGTGGCGAATTGTAAGGAGGAAATATGACAGTTTTATGACAGCAAGCCAGCAAACGCTAACTTATGCGACAAATAGTTGCTTTTTTGCGACAGCCATCTTAAAAGCCCGAGGCGAGGGAAAGTTTCTATAAGCAATGCCCATCTATGCTTTTTTGCAGGTCACGATTATCCTGGTGATTCTGTACAATCTGAATTTAAGTGTCGTTATTGATAACGACAGCTTTAACCAAACCAGCTATTTTTCTACGATTACCCCGATGAGCACAGCAAATCAATCTGAAATGAATTCACGTCAATACAGCAACGCCTGGTCAGATTACGAGCTACTGGACGCTGGCGACGGCAAAAAACTTGAACGTTGGGGGAAAGTCATCACCATCCGCCCTGAGATCCAAGCCCATTTCAAACCGGAATGGTCATTTGCTGAATGGCAAGACCTGGCGCATTGGCAGTTTGAAGAGATATCCTCTACCCAAGGTGAATGGAAAAAACTTAAGCCTCAGGCACCTGAACAATGGGGCATCAGTTATGAAAGCTTAAATTTCGGTCTAAAACTGACTAAATTCAAACATGTGGGTTTGTTTCCAGAGCAACAAGCAAACTGGTGCTTTATTAAAGAACATGTGAGTGCCGGGCAAAAAGTCATCAATCTATTTGCCTACACCGGCGCCGCGTCGCTGATCGCTCGTGCCAATGGCGCGGATGTGGTGCATGTGGACTCGGTGAAACAGATGCTGACTTGGGCCAACGAGAACATGGAGCGCAGCCAGCTTACAGATATAAAATGGGTGCTTGAAGATGCCTTGAAATTTGCCCGGCGTGAATTGAAACGCGGCAATCGATATGACGGTATCATCATGGACCCGCCCGCCTGGGGCTTAGGTGCCAAAGGTGAAAGATGGAAGTTGGAAAATCAGCTGCCTGATTTGTTAGAAGCCGCCTACGGACTAATGAACCCAGGCGGGTTTTTGATTCTTAATACCTATTCACCCAAAGTTGAATTGGCTGATTTAGCCCTGTGCGCCAAGCAATATTTTTCCGCCAACCAAGTGCAGATCAAAGAACTCTGGATGATGAGCAAAACCGGCAAAGCGCTTTTCTACGGAAATATATTACGAGCCATAAAATAAGCGGTTTTTATAAACCCTGATCGACATCGCTTCGTAAATTCGGCCATTGGCAAAAAGCAAACACCCAGATCATGATGACATTGACGACAGGCACCAACAGAACCAAACACCAGCGCCCATCCACCCCCGCTTTCTGCAGAATCCGATAACTCAACCATAGACAGAACAGCACAAAAATCGGCAAAATCATATAAAACAGTGTCATGATCAGCGCTCCTGTTTAGCGTTGGGCCAGGGTGTCAATGCAAGATGCATGAAAATGATTAATAAACCAAAACCAGGTAAAAACACCAGCGCCGCCCAGGCTGGATTCAAGCCAACTTTTTTGTAAATTAAAATCATCGGGATCAGAATCATCATACCGACGATGACTACTTGCAGAATTTCAGGAACCATTAACATTACGCACCTCCGGGAATTGCCGTGCGGTTAATCATCCCATGCTTTCGGGCAATTGCCAATTCAACCGGATGCGATTCAAACTGAGACAGAAAATCAAAAAAACCGCGAAGCGGAAATAAGCCGCAGGCTTGGTTTTTAATTCCCCTCAGCCGCGCCGAGCACCGAATGCTTTGAACGGAAACTGCCCGAAGGGGCGCGGCAGGGATGTCGCGCGTTTTTCGTAGGGCATGGATGCTCTTCGAAAAACCCCGTTCGAAGCGTTCGGAGCGCAGGATTCAAGCGGATGTGGGGCCGCCTTTTCTTTGGTGACTTTCTTTTCGACTTGCATGGATGCAGGAGTTAGAGCAATGCAGGAGCAATTGCCGAGGCGGTGCATAAATTCGTTTGGAACGAATTTGAACAGCCGATAGGCTGGCCCGAAGGGCGAAAACCATGGATGGTTTTCGTAGCAGAAAGTTACTCGGCTGTCGGGCCGAGCCCCGACTTCTAAATCAGCTTCGCAAAGCGTTTCCTTATTAAATTCGACTCAGTTCAAATTGCACCCAATTCAATCGATAACAAGCATCCGGATTGCAGGCGTAAGCCCACTCGGCTATCCACAATCCAGCTACTGCGGCCAATCTATCATCCAGATAGATTAGTGGCCGAGTCTCTCTTTCCCATGGCGGAATGCCGACTTCCTGAAATAATTTTTTTAAACTATGCTGACCTTCACGACCGGGAAGCTTGATTTTCTCTCCACCACTACGCGGTCTTATGCTGATATTGGCAGTATGCCAGAGCTGTTGATTTATGCCGGAGGATGCTGAAACGCGGGATAATCTATAGCCATTGGCTAAGGTCAAAGTCGGCGTTTCATTAGGCCAGGCCAAGCGGTCCGTTGGTTTTATACAATGTTGTTCTGTAAGGCAATATAGACGTTGGCGATATTTTTTTAAAACATGGCCTTGTGTGAGAATCTGCGGATGGGCATTAGGCCCGGCATCGACAAATTGTTGTTTGATTGCTTGCAATAAAGCCTGACTAGGTGGTTTTAAGCCAAATAAACCGAACCACTGCCTAATCAGCCAGTTGCTTTGTGGAACGCTAAAAGCTTTCAGCTGATCAATCGCCAGACTGTTATCCAAAGGCCTTACCAGCTGCGTAATCATCTGTTGACCCCAGTCATCCAGCAAGCTAACCGCTTCGCCACAATTTTGCGCGCTACGGGCAATGGTTTTATCTAGCGCTGGCCAGCGCTGTTTTAATATCGGCACCACTTCATTGCGCAAATAGTTACGATCGAAATCGTTGCTTTGATTGCTGGGGTCTTCGACCCAATCCAAGCCATGTCGTAGCCCATATTCCCGGATATCTGCTTTGGCGATATTTAACAGCGGCCGCAGCAAACTGCCCTCGCCAAAGGGTAACGATGCCGGCATGCCTGCCAAGCCTTGTACACCAGCACCACGAAACAATTGCAGCAGCAAGGTTTCCATCTGATCTTCGCGATGCTGAGCCAGTAATAAACAATCGTCCGTTTGGATTAAGCCCTGTAAGGCTTGATAACGTGCATTGCGTGCGGCGGCTTCAGGGCTTTCGCCATTTGCGGCCTGGGCGTCCACTTTCAGCCCAACAAAACTCACGCCCAGATTCTCAGCTTGCCGCCGACAATGCGCTCCCCAGTCGTCCGCCAGCGCTTGCAAACCATGATTAACGTAGACCGCGATGATTTTGGGTTTTAAATTGGCCTGAGATGCCACTAAATGCAGCAAAACGTGAGAATCGATGCCGCCACTATAGGCAATATAAATATTGCCCGAGCACGCTGGAATCTGAGATGCGATGGCTTGATAGCTGAGGCTGGGGGGCATAAGTTTGAAACAATAAAAAAGGCCGTGTTCAACGGCCTTTTACTCGGGAGGAAGCAGGCTTTATTTAACCGGCTCTTCGATATAAGCGCCAAAACGCATGATGCGTTGATAGCGTTTTTCCAGCATTCTGTCGAGATCCAAGGCTTCCTGATTCAATACATCCAGGTGCCGCAACAGCGCCTCACGTAAATTAAAAGCTACTTTTTCGAAGTTACGATGACCGCCGCCTACCGGTTCACGCACGACTTCGTCTAAAAAGCCTTGTTCACGCACACGATCAGAGGTAATACCCATGGCTTCCGCAGCCAGCTGGGCTTTGTCGGCGCTTTTCCATAAGATCGAGGCACAGCCTTCCGGCGAAATAACCGCATAGGTGCTATATTCCAGCATTATCAAACGATCACCCACCCCAATAGCTAAAGCACCACCGGAGCCGCCTTCCCCAATCACCGTGCAGATCACAGGCGTGCGTAGTTTAGACATTTCAAACAGATTACGGGCAATCGCTTCGCTTTGTCCGCGCTCTTCCGCGCCGATACCGGGATAAGCGCCCGGGGTGTCGATCAGGCAAATAATGGGCAAGTGGAAACGCTCGGCCATTTTCATAACCCGCAGGGCCTTGCGATAACCTTCCGGACGCGGCATACCAAAATTGCGGTAAATTTTTTCTTTGGTATCACGGCCTTTTTGATGCCCAATGACCACAACCGGCTGGCCTTCCAGACGCGCTAAGCCGCAGACAATGGCTGGGTCGTCAGCATAAGATCGATCGCCATGCAGCTCATGAAAATCGGTAAAAATCTGCTCGATATAATCCAATGTATAGGGGCGACCGGGATGACGAGATAATTGTGAAATCTGCCAATCCGATAAATTGCTGAATATACTTTCGGTCAGACTTTCGCACTTTTGTTCTAGCAGTTTTAGCGTCTCGGATATATCGAAATGGTTATCCAGCTCGACCTTGCGCAGCTCTTCGATCTTGGCTTGCAGTTCGGCTATCGGCTGTTCGAAATCTAAAAATTTTAAATCCATGTCAATCCGGCGTCAGAATCAATAAAATAAGCTGTAATTCTAATGAAAAATAGCGCTATTGCCTATCTGTTTTGCCTGACTATGAATAAAACTGCTTACTTCACCTCGCATGCCGACGCACCATTAGCGGCCCGAATGCGGCCGACGACATTGGATGAATTCATCGGCCAACAACATTTGCTGGCCAAAGGCAAATCGCTGCGTGCCGCTATCGATCAGGGTATGCCGCATTCGCTGGTGTTCTGGGGGCCACCTGGGGTCGGTAAAACCACCTTGGCTAAAATCATTGCCAATAGCGCTCAGTGCCATTTCATCGAATTATCCGCAGTGATGGCCGGGGTAAAAGAAATCCGTGCCGCTGTCGCTGAAGCGGAAGATATAAAGCTGACCCGTAACCTGAATACCGTCGTTTTCATAGACGAGATTCATCGATTTTCCAAAAGCCAGCAAGATTCATTGTTGGCACCCATTGAAAGCGGGGCAATTATTTTATTTGGTGCCACGACCGAAAATCCATCTTTTGAACTCAATAATGCCTTGTTATCGCGACTTAGAGTCTATGTCATGCGCAGCATTGAGCCGCAAGCGTTGACAGAACTGTTGCAAAATGCCTTAAGCGACCAGCAACGCGGCCTTGGCGAACATAATTTAGTCATCAGTAGCGAAGTATTGGAAATGATCGCCAAGGCTGCAGATGGCGATGCCCGTCGCTGTTTGAATATTCTGCAAATTGCCGCCGATTTAGCGGAAACCATAGATGGACAGGAAGTTGTCAATCGTGAGGTATTAGATGAAGTACTTCAGGGCCATGCCAACCGTTTTGATAAAGGCGGCGACATTTTTTACGATCAGATTTCAGCCCTGCATAAATCCGTACGCGGCACCGATCCGGATGCGGCTTTGTATTGGTTTGCCAGGATGATTGACGGTGGCTGTGACCCTTTGTACATTGCCCGGCGAGTCATACGCATGGCCTCAGAAGACATCGGTAACGCCGATCCGCGTGGACTTGAACTAGCCTTGAACGCTGCACAGGCCTATGAAAGATTAGGTAGTCCGGAAGGCGAGCTGTCGTTGGCGCAAGCTATTGCCTACCTGGCTTGCGCACCCAAAAGCAATGCGGTATATGTAGCTTACAAAGCCGCCATGGCTGATGTCCGTAATACGGGCTCGCTGGAAGTGCCGGTACATTTACGCAATGCACCGACCAAACTGATGAAAGAACTCGGTCATGGTGCTGATTACCGCTATGCGCATGATGAAGCCAACGCTTTTGCTGCCGGCGAAAATTATTTTCCGGAGGCTTTGAAAAATCGCCGATACTACTTTCCGGTTGAGCGAGGACTGGAGATTAAAATCAAAAGCAAACTGCAGTTTTTGCGTAAACTTTGATGGTTAATATTGAACAATCAAAGCAAACTCACACCTAAATTCGGATCAGCAGTAACCATTAACCTGTATCGCCAATTATCGTTATGAGCAGCATTAACAGCTTATCGTTTAAACGTCGCGACAGCTATCTTCTGCTAGCGCTTGGCCTTATAGCAACTAGCTATGCCCTACAGGATATTAATTGGGAAGGTAGTGTATCGCTACACACATTGATGGAATCGCTCGCCACGCTTTTGGCGTTTTTCGTCGGTGGTTTGGCCTTGATACGATATTTTAGTCAGGGTGATAGACAATTTTTGTATGTTGGCGCCGGCTTTATCGGAACCGGATTTCTCGATGCCTATCATGCCGTCGTGACATCGGCATTTTTCTTACCCTACATGCCCTCGACTTATCCGCATCTGGTACCTTGGAGCTGGATAGCCTCACGTTTATTTTTGTCGCTTATGCTATTTATTAGCTGGTTGTTAGATTATCGTTATCACAATCAACCTATGTCTGCACGTCATTCGACAACGGTGCTTTGGCTGACAGCACTGGCGACAATGTGTTGCTTTCTATTTTTTGCCTTGGTGCCACTACCTGACGCCAGTAATGCCAACTGGCCGATACCCCGCCCCTATGATCTAGTACCGGCCGCCATGTTTTTACTGGCTCTGATCGGCTATCTGCGTAAAGGATTGTGGCGCGAAAACGATTTTGAACACTGGCTGGTGTTATCTCTGATTGTGGGTTTTGCGACCCAAAGCGTGTTTATGCCCTTCTCAACTCACGTCAACGACACCGAATTCAACCTAGCCCATCTACTTAAAAAAATCAGTTACTTGTTGGTACTGATAGGTTTATCAGTCAGTCTTTATCAAACGTATGCTGCGCTCAAACGGGAAACTGAGCGTAGGCTGGCTGTCGAGAATGAACTGCGGATCGAGGCAGAGGTTCTGGCAAGAAATGAGCGCTGGTTTAAAACCATTGCCGACTATACCTATGACTGGGAGACCTGGTTTTCACCCCAAGGGGAAGTACTCTACAGTAGCCCTGCCTGCGAACGAATTACCGGCTTTCCAACACTAGCCTTTCAAACCGGTGCTTTGACAATGGAATCAATATTGTCCCCCAAAGAAAGAGTTGATATTGCTAGGCATTTCCAGCAGATTGACGATCGTGGACCTGAGGAATTGGAATTTAGAATCATCACTAAAAGTGGTGAGGAGCGCTGGATTAATCATATTTGTCACCCGGTTTATGATGAAACTGGCTGCTTTGTCGGCAGAAGAGGCAGTAATCGTGACATTACTCAGCGCAAATTGGCCGATTTGGAAAACATGGCTTTAAGAGCGGCTATTCGTAAAGCACCCGCTGCCGTGGTGATTACTAATGCGGCAGGCACGATTGAATATGTAAATCCCAAATTTGAAGAAATTACCGGATATGCGAAACAAGAGGTGTTGGGTAAAAATCCAAGGGTGTTAAAGTCTAATGAACATCCGAAAGAGTTTTATGAACATCTTTGGGCAACCTTAATTTCAGGGCATACCTGGACCGGCGAAATTTATAACAAACGCAAAGATGGTGGTTTATTTTGGGAACATGCGGCGATTTCGCCTATCATGGATGAAGAAGGTAATATCTGGAAATATGTGGCTGTTAAACAAGATGTTACCGAAAGTAAAAAGCAGGCAGAAATGCTTTATCAACAAGCCAATTACGACATATTAACCAAATTACCCAATCGAAGTTGTTTCAACGACCGCTTCCAACTGGCCTTCAAAAAGATCAGCCGTGTCAACAAAGGTTTGGCATTGATGATGTTGGATCTGGATTATTTTAAGGCTGTTAACGATAATTTAGGCCACGATGCCGGAGATATATTACTGAAACAAGCGGCGGAACGCATGCTCAATTGTGTTCGGGAAACCGATGCCGTTGGCAGGATAGGCGGTGACGAATTTATGGTATTGATTGAAGGCTATGAGGATACGACTATAGCTGAAGAAATAGCGCAAAGATTGGTTGATGAGTTGGCCAAGCCTTTTAGGGTTTTAAATCAGTCTTGCGTCATTTCTGCCAGCATAGGCTTGGCGTTTTTTCATGCTGGTATAAACAGTGCAGAAGCACTACAGAAAAATGCCGACATTGCTCTCTATCAAGCCAAAAACAAAGGCCGAAATGGCTGGGTGCTTTTTACCAACCAACTATAAGTAGCTGTTATATAGACATATTAACGGATACTTGCGTAAGCTAGTAAAAGATTAGCATTGGTCTTGTCGATCCAAAACATATCACTATTCAAGCCTGTTTTGCTTAACCATGCATCAGGATGTACCAGAGCTAAACAGCATTCGTTTAGCCTAATAAGTTTATTTCCTTTAGTTATCAGATAGGGGCGAGTAGAATCGAAAATGCATTAATTAGCAAATAGGAAAATAATAATGAATAAAATATATGCGTCGCTGATTCTCCTCGCCTTATCCTTATGGGTTCCTTCGATTTATGCAGATATTGCCCTGCAATCCAAAGATGAAGTACAAGGCTCCTGGAAACTGGATCACACCAAAAAATCAATATCCAGCTCAGAAGTCATCCCGCGTGAAGACACCTGGAATTTCAAAGACGGCAAAGTCACTATTTTGCACATTCCACGCGAAGGGGTGTTCTACGATCAACCGCCAGTCAATTATGAAATAGTAGAGGGTAAACTAAATGTTGCTATTTTGGGTAGACCCGATAAGTTTGAAGTTTTTTCTTTGCTTGATAAAGACGATAAAAATATGACATTGAAAGGCAAGTTTGGCGTTTTGTATTTTTTTGTTAAAAAATAAAGCCATCATTCGCCTCTCTCTTTGAAAGAAGAGAAAGAAGAAAGGTGAGCCATTAAACTACAGCGAGACTAGCCAAACCAATACTGCTAATATCCCCATTACTGGAAACGGTAATGGGGATTTTTTGTTTTATTAGACAGTGGACGACTGTGCTCGACCCCTATGTATAGTGCCCAACTATGTATAGCTGTAAATTTCTATTGGTGGCAAAGCTTGGTTTCTCTGACATGTGAGCCAACCATCAGTCGATAAGCTTTACATAGTTTTGCCGGAGTTGTGAGGTGCGGATTTAGTCGATCCAGACAATTCAATGAATATTTGCCAGACGCTACATATCAAGATGGCTGATGATTGCCAATTGTCACTGTTCAGTTGATGATTTCACGGTTCACTTGCTTGAATTTTGTCATGCATATCCGGTTTCTAGTTGCCATCCAGCAGGTAATGAATTTATGCGACTCCTTCAAACAGTAAAACTATGTATAGCACTCTACAGGTAGTCGCTGGTAACACGTGGTGTGCATGTCAAATTAAATCTTTTCTATACATAGTTGGGCACTATACATAGTGAAGAGGGTTTT
>NZ_LUUI01000025.1 GCF_001644015.1 Methylomonas lenta | reverse complement strand
TGAATTTAAGAGATCTTAAGGAAGGCGCATGTAACAAGTTCGTCAGCTGTAGGTGCGAATTCATTCGCACTGTGCGGATAAATCCGCACCTACACCGGATTCGTGCATAGGATATTTCATGCGCATTCCTTAGTAACTTCATTCAACAAAACATTAGATACTTATCGTTTTCCTCTGAATTGCAGGCGCAATAACAGCCATCAACCCAAGCAGAAACTGAATAAACGCAGCAGGCAATGGCACAACAAGCTGAGTACCTTGAATCACAATTTCACCGCCTGGAATTTGATAATATTTCTTGCCTAACCGCTCTTTGTCAAAGAGAGGAAAGTGCATAGGCAAAACCTATCTGATCAGCTGATTCATTTCAAAAATCGGTAACAGAATGGCCAGAACAATAGTCAGTACCACTAGCCCCATAATCAAAATCAATGCCGGCTCAAACAGGCCCATGGTCAATTCAGTCAAGGCCTGAATGTCGCGTTCCTGATCATCTGCAGCACTTTCCAGCATTCTAGGCAATTGTCCGCTGGCCTCGCCACTGGCAACCAAATGTATGGTCACTGGCGGAAACAGTCCACTCACTTCTAACGCCTTATTAAGACTTTGACCTTCACGCACCCGCACAGCGGCATTTTCTACAGCTTGCTGCATGGCAAGATTAGATAGTACTTGGCTGGCAATTTTTAAAGCTTCCAGCAATTCAACCCCGCTATTGGTCAGAATGGCCAAGGTGCGAGTAAAACGGGCCGTATTCATACCTTTAGAAAAAGGAGAGAGCACGGGAGCAGTCAACAACCAGCGGTGGAATAACATGCGTTGCCGTGGTAAACGCAACACGAACTTGACTGCCACAGACAGTATTACAGCGAGTACGAGTAAAACCAGACCGTAACTCTGTAAAAAGTTGCTGCAAGCTATTAATCCCTGAGTGATACCCGGCAACTCCTGGCCCATTTTGTCGAATACGCCGGTAATTTCCGGCACCACAAAGGCCAACAGGCCGATCACCACCAATAAGGATACCGAAGACAATAAAACCGGATAGATCATGGCCATTTGCAGTTTACGGTGTAACTGGCCTTTATCCCCCAAATAATCGGCCAGCTTTTCCAATACACGATCGAGTTTGCCGGATGATTCACCGGCCTCGATTGTGGCTCTATACATTGGTGGGAATGTGCTGGGAAAGCCTTGGCAGGCAACAGCCAGACTCTGCCCCTCCAAAACCCGACTTCTGATGGCTAATAATATTCGCCTAGCCTGCACAGACTCTAATTGTTGGGCGATAATATTCAAGGCATCGTCTATCGCCAACCCCGATTGCAGCAACGCTGCCAGCTGCCGGGTAATATGCGTTAGATGCCGCATCCCAATACGCTGGGCAAAAAAGCTCGATTGACCGGCGTGTTCTTTTTTGTGAACTGCTTGAATATCCAGCAGCGTTAACTCTTTTTGTTTGAGTTGCAACCTGGCACTTTTGATACTGTCACTCTCCAGTGTGCCTTTAACCTGGCGCCCTTTGTTGTTGATAGCCTGATATTCAAAAACCGCCATAGCCGTTTATTCCTTTAGGGTAATGCGAATGGCTTCGTCGAGACTGGTTTCACCTTTTAGCACTTTTTCCAATGCGCTTTGCTGAATACTTGGGGATGACAAACGCGCCTGTTTTTCCAATTCGATATCACCTGCCCCATCGTGGATTAACTGCTGCATGGTGCTATCCAGCTGGATCATTTCAAAAATACCGGCCCGGCCTTTGTAACCGTGATTGTGACAATATGCACAGCCTTGGGCATGAAATACCGTGACAAGTGGTTCGTTGCTGCGATAGCCCAGTTTGGCCAAATCCGAGGCAGGTACTTGCTCTGCAAGTTTGCATTGTGGACACAGTGTTCGAAGCAAGCGTTGAGCGATTACGCCGACTAAACTGGAGGCCAACAAAAATGGCTCCACACCCATATCACGCAAACGTGTAATGGCACCTACAGCAGTATTGGTGTGCAGGGTCGATAACACCAAATGCCCGGTCAAGCTGGCTTGAACGGCGATTTCTGCGGTTTCCCGATCACGAATTTCCCCGACCATGACAATATCCGGGTCCTGCCGCAGTATTGCGCGCAAGCCTTTGGCAAATGTCATCTCAACTTTGCTATTGACCTGAGTCTGACCCACGCCATCCAAATAATATTCGATAGGATCTTCTACCGTCAGAATGTTACGACTACGCTGATTCAATTGATTAACCACCGCATAAAGACTGGTGGTTTTGCCTGAACCGGTCGGCCCGGTCACTAAAATGATGCCGTGTGGACGAGCGATCATGTTTTGGATACTGCCAAGTTCATAATCCGACATGCCGATTTGTTTTAGGCTTAGTTGGCTGGCCTGTTTATCCAACAACCTCAACACCACGCGTTCGCCATGCCCGGAGGGCAACGTCGACACCCTGACATCAACCGTACGGCCGCCGATATTCAAAGAAATTCGTCCATCCTGTGGCAGTCTTTTTTCTGCAATATCCAGTCTGGCCATGACTTTCAAGCGGGATATCACCATCGGTGCCAGTTCGCGCTGGGGCTCGATAATTTCCCGTAAGACTCCGTCCACCCGAAACCGCACCACCATGCGTTTTTCATAAGATTCGATATGAATATCCGAGGCATTTTCTTTGATGGCTTCGCTTAATAATGCATTGATCAATCGAATGATGGGCGCTTCGTCGGCACTTTCCAAAAGATCTTCCGGTTTCGGCAAATTCAGCGCCATATCCGATAAGTCGAAACTATCCTGCATATCGTTGACCATTTTTTGCGCATGGCCGGACTTATGTTCGTAGACCGCTTGCAACAAGCGTTCAAATGCTTCCTCGCTAATCAATTGATACGCAGCTTGTCGATTGATAAACCGCCTTGCCTCAAGTATGGCCGTAGCAGTCGTTTTGCCGTGATAAGCAATCAGGACACCCGCGTCTGTATCATCCTGAATGATCACGCCATGACGCTTGGCAAACCCGTATAGCGGGAGCGGGACAGCGTCCGTAACCAAACTCAAAGCCAGATCATTGTCCATAGGGATTCAATGGTTCAACATCATGCGGAAATTGATAGCCTCCATCCGGCAACCCTTCTAACATGCGCTGCTGCTGTTGGTTTGAAGCTGGCGCAGAATAAGCCGGCTCATCCGGTAGCGCTTCCAACAGAGGCTGTTGTTGATTCGGCATTAAAAACACGCCATCTTTATTAAAGTCTTTTTGTTCGTTGCGTATGGAATTGTATTTACCCTGAGTTAAATCATTAGCCTTGCTAAGATCCCTGAGTATGGTAGGCCGTAGAAACACCATCAGATTAGTTTTTTGGGTGGTAGTCGACGTGGTGCGAAATAAGAAACCCAAATAGGGAATATCCCCCAGCCAAGGTACTTTATCGACTTTTTCTTTGATATCGTCCTTGATCAAACCACCTAAGACCAAGACTTTGCCATCATCCACCAAAACTGAAGTTTCAATTTCACGTTTATCAAAACTTTGTCCATCACTGCTAGGCGTTAGACTCGATACCTCTTGTGTCACTTTCAACTTGACCGCATCACCTTCGTTGATTTGCGGCAATACTTTAAGTTTTATGCCGATATCCTGCCGCTGAATAGTTTGAAAGGGTGTACTCACACCGGTACCTGCGCTCGGCGTGTATTGCCCTGTTGTTAAGGGTATATTTTGACCCACGATGATGCTGGCTTCTTCATTATCCAAAGTCACCAACGAGGGTGTCGACAATATGTTGACATCATTGTCAGTGGCAAAGGCATTGATCAAGGCCTTTAATTCGCTGCCAGCCAAATAACCAATACTCAACCCCTTGCCTACAGTGGAAATAAACTGCGACAGGTCGAGTGAATTGCCTGGTCTTTGCCTTGATGCAGCAAACACACCACCATCTGATTTGGTTTGCCATTCAACCCCAATTTGCTGATCTTTACCGTAACTAACCTCGGCAATGATGGCCTCTATATGGACTTGTGCACGACGAATATCCAGCTGACTGACGACAGCCTTCAAGGTACGCATCAAATCGTGTGGCGCGGTAATAATCAATGCATTGGCGGCTTCATCGGCACGGACATCAAAAGCCTTATCTGTAGTTGCCCTGGTTTTGGGCTTATCGGCATTTTCATCTTTTTGCGAACCAATGCCCGTCAGCGTTTCAACCAACTCCTTGGCCAAGGCATAGCGCATAAAGATGACTTCGGTATTACCGTCTCTTTCTATGGGTGTATCCAGATTAGCGATCAAGGCGCGTATTTGCAAGCGTAAGGCCGAGTCACCACCTACGATGATTGAATTAGACCGTTCATCCGCCACTAACTGGGGTGGCAGCTTTGTTTTGCCGGCATTGCTGCTGCTAATTAATGTATTTAAAGGTTGAATAATGTCGCCAGCGTTGGCATAGCGGAGCGCAATAATTTCAATCTGTTGAATATCACTCCTATCGATTTGATTGATAATGCTGACTAAGCGCTTCACGTTGGCGGCAGTGTCCGACAAAATCACCGTATTACTTTCGGGTACTGCGGCCATAAAGGCATATTGCGGCATTAACGGCATTAGGGTTTGCACGACCATGTTAGCGTCGATATGTTCCACTTGAACAATACGCGTCAATTGTTCATCGCCATTTTGACTACTTGAAATTAACTCGCTGTTGTCGCCATCCTGTTTTACCCCGGTATTAGGAATAATTTTAATCACATTGCCATTCGCCACCGCCGCATAGCCGTGCACTTTAAGTATGGATAAAAAAACATCGTAGACTTGCGAAGCTTTCATGGGGGTGGATGTAACAACCGATATATTCCCGGTAATGCGCGGATCAACGATAAAGTTCTTTCCTGTAGCATCGGAGACAGTTTCGATCAGCGTCCTGATATCGACATCCTTGAAATTCAGTGAAAACTCGTTATTTTCCGCAGCAAAAACCGGACAAAAAACGGCTACAAGAAAACCGATCAACAATCTCTTTTTCATTTAATTTTTTAATCAGGGTTAATCGGCAGCAGATAGCAAACCGGCATTATTTTTTTCGAGGGATAACGTCTCTTGACGGTTGTTGTGAAGCAGTACAACTTGAGAAGTCCGGATTGCCTGAACGCTGACCCCACCGGGCAGCTCATCACCCGGCTGGTATTTTTTTTGCACACCATCTTCCGCTTGAATGATGGCATAAACATTTTCTACGGACTGGTTTAGCCAGAAAACACCCAGCAGTCTCAGGTTTAATTGTGTTTCGGATATGTTCGAAGCTGCCGCTACATTCTCGGCCGCTTGGCCAAATAAATGCCATTCACTGATGAGCAAAAAATCCGGCGAGGGTTCAAGCTGAACGTTAACCAGCGGATACTCTGCCATTTTATAGTTAGAGTCAGCTTCCGCATCAGGCAAGAAAGCCAAACTGGACAATACATAGCTTAAATACACCATGCAGATCAGACCAGCAGTTAAAGGCAGCCATTTGCTGTCTTTCTTTTGGCTTTGCCTTGGAGATAACTTGTAAAAAAAATGTAAAAAATGCTTTGCACTCGTCATGGTATCGATTATGAAAGCGAAATATGACTGTTTTGTGACGATACAAAAAGATGACAGATTTGCAGCGATTTTGTCGCTGTAACAAAACCGTTATAAAGCTGTAACAAAAACCTTTTATCCTTTTGCTCTTTATTGCCATCCTAAGAAGAAGGATTCTGACGTTGCCTGATAACCAAATCGATTTAGTTGATAAAAAACAAATTGTTTCCATCCGGTTAAACAATGACGACCGTGCAGGGATCCGCATGACAGCAGCTCGGCTACTGGTAAGAGAATCCGAGTTATACCGATTTGCCGTTTGTCATTTATTAAACCGTCTGCATAAACTACATGATGACGCCAGTATAGGCAGCGATTTAATACCGCTATTTTTGGAGTTTAGGGAGGAATTTAATAATCAACTGAGCCTGAAAAAGCACCAGCTATTTAAAATCTTTAATGGTAGAACCCCACCGCAAAATAAATTCGTTGCCATGGCCGATATCGAATTGTTGCTGTTGCCGCAGCATAGCGTCAGACAGCGATTACATTCGACCCAGGAAGCATCCGGCCACAAGGACGCCTCTACCGAGATTTGGTTAAAAAACTACTTGTACTTCAAATACCAACTAGATGGCGATTTAATAAATATGACCGCAGAAGAACCTATTCTTATTGATAACGATTAAATCCCACTCTATAAAATACCTGCATTAACATCGAACTTACACCCGCTGATAGTTCGCACGCTAAACCAACAAGCAGCCGTTGAAGATTGCGCCAAAAGTAACTTCCCGTATGGTTCTCAGGCTTTGCGAGTGAACGCTCCAGCGTCGCTAACCGCAGAACTGTTCAGCTTGCACGCCCAAGCGAGTCGCAGAAACAATGCACTTGGGTTTCGAGAAGTTATCCAACCATATCCGAAACATCCCTAGCTAACCAAGGGCGAACCCTTGCTTATTCCTTGCAAAAAAAAACCCGACCTCACTGGCCGGGTTTTTTAGATCAAACAGTAGTTCTCTATTCCATTCCGCTTAAGCTTTACGACGTTTGAAACCCAAAAAGCCCATGATTGCAGAACCAAACAACCAGGCAGCGCCTGGTACAGGCACAGGAGCTGCCGTCAGTTCGATAGTGCGATCTATGCCATCAGCAGGATGTTGCACATTGATATAAGCTTTGTTTGAGTCAAACTTATCAAAATACAAGCCTGTACTTTCCGCGCCAGCAGTAGTCAAACTGATCCACTTTGAAACAGATTCAGCTACACCATCACGATCCGCGTCCATAGCAAACCATACATCTTCGACACCACCATCCTGATCTTCCACGACATAGATGTTACCTTCTGAATCGATAGCCAGATTATCTGGGTTGCTCCAAGCCCCGCCAACTTCGGAGCCAGTAGCAGCATCGGTAGTGTGGCTATCGGCAAACAATTTAACTTCCAAACTGGTTAAATTGAATGAGTAGACACGGCCACGACCATCTGCACGATCATTGTTGTCGTCAGAATCTGTTGTTGCAAAATACAGGAACTGATCGCCGCTAGACAGCGTTTGGATTTCCAAATCTTCAGGACGGTTGTAACCAGTACCCATAACGTTGGCATTGTCTGCAGAGACTCGACCATCGATAGTACCATCAGCTAATACTGTGGATGTACCTAGCAACTCACCACCATTGGCATTAGTTATCGCTTCCCACGTTGCAAAACCAGTGATAGCAGAACCATTGTTACCTTCGAATTGACCGCCATTACCCACTTTCAACGCAAAGGTTTGACCAGCCGCAAAGAAGTTATTGATATCGTTGGAAACGTATTTGTAAATCGAACCGCCATTTAATTCATCGACAAAATACAACGAGTTATCATTGTCGAAAGCCAAGCCTTCGTGCGAAACGCGTGGAATGATGCTTTGTTGGACAAAATTTGCATTGTTGGCGGTTGCAGTAGTTGCATTGTCGATTTCAAACAAGCGTCCTTTGCTGCTGCTTGAACCCCAAGATTCTTCTGCAGTTAAATAAGTACCCCAAGGTGTCCAAAGTGAGGCATCGCCCGATACAAAGCCTTGTGTGCCGGGAGCAACAATGGTTGTAGTACGTGTGTTGTAGTTGTTATCCCACAAATCGATACGTTGCACACCAGCAGCACTGGTTTCAAATGGCATAAACAAATAACGGCCTGCGTCTGGACCGGTTTCGTTCGCAGCAATCATATCCCAGTTGCCGGAATTTGATCCTGGCACTAAAGTATTTTGGGTAGCACGGTCAGCAATGGTTTCTTGGCTGAAGTTAGGAGAAGACAATTTATAAGGCGTTGCTGAACCTGGGTTTAGCGGTGTGGTATCCCCTGTCATTGGGGTAAAATTGTCGAATTCGGTATCTGCCGCATGTGCAGCAAATGGTACAACCATAGATACCAATACCGCAGAAATTGCCGCGACGTTTTTTTTCATTTTAAACATTGTTTGTATCCTTAAAAGTAAAAGCTAAATTTGGTTTATTTGCCCACAACACACGGACAACCCTTTTTACCGATGTTTAATGACAGGATGATTAAGTCTTTTTTACATTTCTGTGACACAGTTCCAGCTGCGTTTCACAAAACTTACTTTAAGGTGATTGCCAAATATCAATATGTCTGATTTGGACTGAATTTTTTGAGACGATTTCCCCTAACTCTACCTTGTTAGATTTAACTACCACTGTCATGCTCGCCGGGAAGCGGGTATCCAGTGCCATAGATGGCAAACTTCAAACCCTCCATGTAGTTAGATTATGGCAATCCAAGCCGGAATTACGGACGCTATGTGAATTCTAAAAAAAACCAAACTCAATGTAAATTTTCGACACCTTGCTGGCTAACTTCGCCCACTCCAACCACAAAAGTCACTAACGGCTTTAATTTGTTTTTTTTCAAATTCATAACAAGATATCGCGAGGAAGCTGAACAAAAAAAAGGCCTGTCGTCTTCTCATCACGACAGGCCTTAGGCAGATGCCCAGGAGTAAATGTCCGCTAGTTGCTTAGGGAAACGCTGTACAAATCGTCATCCCCGCCTAGGTGGTGAACCAGGACTTTGATTTTCCGGGTTCCCGCCTACTCGGGAACGACAAACCTGTTTTAATAGGCGTTTTCTTAGGGCAACACTGTTATTCTGGCTTGTGCGCCGGGGTTAACCAGAGGATCAATATTGAAATAACTTTCCAGTGCATCCATATCCAACGCACCACCCAGCTTATCCGTCCCTTGAGTCAATACATAAAACTGATCACCACCGTCCGCCAAAAAGTTGTTGACGGTAATACGGTAGCTGGCTGCAGGATCGACGGTTACACCTTTAATCATTATGCTGGCGGGATCTACGTTATCGCAAGGCGTTCCTTTTTCCTGCCAGGTATAGCTAAAGCCTTCTGATACTTGCAGAATTCGGTTGAACGGTTGGCCAGCGGCGGGTGCATTTGCAGGATAACTGTCTGTGCATCCGGTAAATTGCTGTTCCAGCAAGGTGCGAATCTGCGCACCGCTCAAGGTAATCGTTACCAAACTGTTGCCAAATGGTTGCACAGTAAAAGCTTCACCATAGGTGACATTACCGTCGCCTTCGTTTGCAACACCCGATGGATAGCTAAGATCGGCTCGAATACCGCCTGGATTCATAAAAGCAACTACAGCTTCACCAAAACCAACATTTTCAGTAGCGGCCAATTGCGCATCGGCAATCACATCACCCAACGCCGATTCCCCAGCTGCATTGACAGTGCGGGTGATAGTGGCGCTGATCGCTCCAATGACTCGATTGGCAACAGGTTCTGCAATGGCTTTGTAATTATCGACGATAGTTTTTAGTGTAGCATCCGGGGTTATTGCGCTATTGTTGCGATCAACCACGATATTATTCGCAGCCACATCAATCACATCGCCACCGACCCTATTGATAGTGACATCAATATCGGTCAACACCCTGCCTTGGGCGTTAGCGCTGGTCACAGAAATCAAGCGACCGGCTTTGTTGGCGATTTGGCAATTATAGGCTTGATGAGTATGGCCAGAGATGACCAAATCCACTGCATCATCCAATTGATTAACGATGGCTTTGATTGGAGAATCGTTCAAATCGTTGTCGCAAGTATTGATGGTTGACGCGCTTTGAGTAACAGGAATAGTGCCGCCCTGATGAATCAACACCGCAATAGCCTCAACGCCGCGTGCCCGCAGTTTTGGCAGCAAAGCATTAACCGTTGCGGCTTCATCTTTGAATTCCAGACCGGCAACCCCGCTGGGTGTGACTATCGTCGGCGTTTCTTTCAACGTCATACCGATGAAACCGACGCGAACACCGCCAACCACTTTAATTGAATACGCAGGAAAAATGGTCTTACCGTTAGCGGTATCTACGACATTGGCAGCCAGAAACTTAAATTGTGCGCCTTCGAATGGCACGAGTGTACCCACATCCGCCCCACGACAGGTATTCGGATCAGTCGGATGACAACCGCCATTTTGCATGCGTTTGAGTTCATCCTTGCCTTCGTCAAACTCGTGATTACCCACTGCATTAAGATCCAAACCCAGGCGGTTCATGGCTTCGATTGTGCCCTCATCATGAAACAACGCCGATATCAGAGGCGTCGCACCGATGATGTCACCGGCTGAGACCACGATGGTGTTAGGGTTCTGACTTTTTAATTCGTCAATATATCCGGCCATCCAATCGACGCCACCAACCGAAATAGTCGATGAACTACTGGGTGTTGGGCGAAATTTGCCCGGCGATTCCAGTTGGCCATGGAAATCGTTAAAAGCGACAATTTTAATCGTTTTGGTCGTGTGATTGGAGGGTACTGCGCAAGCGCTGCCAATCAAACCCAGACTTAGCGCTACCCCAGTTGCAAGTGCTGTAAGTTTCATCATAAGCCTCTTAAGCGTTAATAATACGGCGACGCGATACTGCGCCGAAAAAAGCCAAACCAATTGCATACAGCCAGGCGGCAGCCGGTAAAGGTACAGCTGTCAAGCTGACTGCACCGACGGTGGCATTGATATCGTCGCCAATATCATCTATCGCCGAAATACTTAACAAGCCGGTAATAGTGTGAGAACCAACACCTAATAGATAAACGCCTTGGCTGTAATCTGCATTGGAAAAGGCCTGATCGAAATCCAGCCCTAGACTGGTTGGATAATTGTTACTGGCTGTCGAGGTTTCGCCGAGCAATTGACCATTGTCAAACACCTGAAACTGATCACCGGAAAAACCACCGTCCACTACTTTCAAGTAAGCCGATTCAGTTAAAGTAAAGTCGAAACTTAATGCCCCACCGTCTATATCTATCCATTCCAAACCGCCTGAAGAGGCTGAGAATTCATCAACATCAAAGACATTCCATGCGCCATCGGCATTCAAAGTCGCTGCGTGAATCTGTCCGCTGTTTACCGCTAAAAAGGCGGCGGCTAAAATCATTTTTTTAATCATCAGGGATTACTCCTAAACAAACATTATTATCCGGTCGTTCTCTGTTAGAACGAGGCGCAGCCGAATTGACGAAGCGCCAACTTCTTATAATTGATACTTAGGCTAACTATTTATAAACCTAAGCTTTACGCCTTCCACCAACGGCTGTGAAACAGGCCAGCGCACTACCGAACAACCAAACAGCACCAGGAACAGGTACCGCTGAAAAACTGGTTGTGTCAGGTATTTGTGCTTCCTGAGCACCGCCTACCAAAATAGACCAGTTAGCTGCGTTATTGACTTGTGTACGGTAATCGGAAAAATTCACCTCACCGGCTCTGGCACCGATGTACTCAGCGTAGTCAGCGCTGTTTGTCAAAACCACGGCATTTATGCCGTCCGCCAAACCTGCTGGCGTCAGATTGGCAGTGCCTTCAGAGGAGATGCCCGTCAAAAATGTGCTGGGTGTGTTTATGTCGCTACCCAGATAGGCATAAATGGTTTCACTGGTAGCGCTGATACCAAAGTTCGAACCGGAACCTGAAAGTGTGCCGAACGAAGCTGTTCTGGCGTCTGTATCAATCGAACTGAAACGAATAACGGTTCCTGCAGAAATACCTGCTAAACCGGTATTCCAGGTATGAAAGCTTTCGCCGCTGTTAAAGGCACTACCATCCCATTCGTTATCGCTAAAATAGATTGTGCTATCGGCGGCAATATCGACGAAAGTCACCAAAGACCAGCCATCTTCATCGGCGTTGAAGGAAGTAAAGGCCAAGTCGCCGCTGCTTAGGGCTGCATTGGCTTCTACAGTACTGAGGCACAACAGGCTGGCAATCAGGGTTTTACGAAACATTGGGTTCTCCTTGCGTTTGGTTTTATGTGAGTGGATTTACGCAAGGTCAGAATAAAATTATTTTGTGACGTGGTTGTTATTAACAGATTAAGGTTTGGTGACATGTAATACGCGGCCACTGATGGGCCGCGTACATTTGGAACGATTTACAGACTCTTTTTACGACGACCTATTACCGTAAATAAACCAGCACTGATAAACAATACGGCAGAAGGCGGCAATGGCACGGCGGCAACATTTAAATTCAAACTGCTATCGATTGAAATTGCACCTTGATCCAGAAAAAACAAACCCTGATTGAAATCCGCTAAATCGCTGACGACTGCAATCGAAGCACTACCGGCTGATAATGCTTGAAAATGCAGGGTAGCCAGTGAAAAGGTTGAACCAATGGCATTGACATCCAAACCAGGAAACGCAAAACCAGCGGCATCCAACCCCACATCGGCAGAGCTATCGTCAAACAACGGATTAATCGTGCTGCCGAGAAACTGTAGCCCGCCAACACCTGTCAGCTTTGTATTGAAACCAAAGCCCAATATCAAATCATCCCTGCTGGTATAACCCAACAAACCATTTCCAATCAAGTCGATGTCAAAAATATCACCTACTCTAATATTGCCTCTGCCAGGTTCTGATTGAACACGTGGTTCAGATAGATTAAAACCTACATCGACAGATTGTATATTCACTGAGTCTGAATAACTGCAACTGCAAATCCAATTCCAATTTACAGCTGGCGCATCAGTCGTTAGCACTGAGCCTGAAATCGGTAAAACAAATAATGGTACACCGTCTACATATACGGTATCTGCCCTAGCAAAACCTTGCCCAAAAACAACCATCAAGAAAAATATCATCTTACTATTAATCTTCATTCTGTATCTCCATTCGCTTCATTGACTGTAATCTCTTAACTCAATTCGTCATAAATCTTACGAAGGAATGCGCATGAAACA
>NZ_LUUI01000024.1 GCF_001644015.1 Methylomonas lenta | reverse complement strand
TGTGTCATATGCCATATTTTCAACAATCACCACCCCCAACTAATATCGTTATAAAAAATGGCAAATTCTTTAGCTAAATTCGATCAAATCCATTACTCCAACCCGGCTACTGCCAAACTTGCATAAAAAAAACGCCCGGTATTGTTTATAAGCACGTTTATAATCTGGCATAACTTTAGGTTTTCCCTAAAATTAGAAACCCTGTGAAAAGTGACTTGGAGCAACTTCACGATGACTGTCGAATTCATAATTAACTTTGCGGTACAGTTTCTTGGAACCGTGGCCGTATTTTTTCTGGCCTATAGATCATTCCAAAAACGACGAATTCAGCTTGGCGAGGAGCCCACACTACCGCAATACTTTGTTCATAGAAGCACCTACTGGACAGGCATTGCCTCATATTGTATTTTTATGACAGCACTCTATTGGCTGTTGACTTTGCATTGGCTGCCTTTGGAGCCGCTGGTGACGCTTACTGTAAGCAGTTTTCGCTCCGGAGAATGGCTGAATCTGCTTAATGGTTTAGATGGCAGCACACTGATACCCTTGATTGCCGCCGGGCTGTTTCTTTTTTTTGTCGACAGAGAAAGCAAATTTAATCCTCTGCTGATCTTAAGAGATAGCATCCATGACGCGTTTTCACTTCCGACCAAGGCTGTAGAAGTCTATAACGCTCTACTCACATCGCGATTATCAGCGGTTGATGATCAATTAAAAGCACAGATTGCCACCCGTCTACTGGTGCCGAGCATAGACCCCGGTGATTTCGAAAAATCCAGCGCCACGGTTGAATATAAATGGGCTCACAATTCACTGCTTTTTGACCATATCCAAAATTACGCCAACGATTCATCTTTTCGGCGTCTTTTTAACGAACCTTCTTTGAAATGGGGGGAAATTTGCATCTCTTATAATGCGATGTCAGAAAAAGTGGCTATATGGAAAGCCGCAGAACCGCACTATACCAAGACAGTCAATTTGATAAAGGCTCTTGAGCAACTCGACGGTTTACTTTGTCGTTTACTCGCTTCTCTGATCGTATTTGGCAGTGGTAGCGAGGAGGAGATATGGTCAACGGTTAAGCAACTTGGCGGCAAGGTACATGAGAATCGCCTGAAAAATACTTATAAATATGTATTACTTTTCACTGCAGTTACATCTATCGGCGTCATGTTGGGTCGTGAGACTGCGGTTTCATTACATAATGCGTTCCTATTTCCAGATGCCCCACTAGCACACTTTAGTTTCACGACGTTCCGCTGGATCGGCTATGCCATTCCGATGTACGTTTTTCCAATAGGGCTGGTCTTTATCTCACGAACCCTATTCATCCGGCACGAACAGGAACAATCTGATCGTTACTACGGGTTCTACATAGCCATGATGATAACCGGCTTCATTTTTAGCACCTCGGTATCAGCGCTGATTCTTGAATTAACCTTTTATCAAAAAGAGCATTTCAGCTTTCTGGAAAGCTTTACCCAACATATGCGCTGGGGCATACTGCCTGCATTGATGAGCGGCTTTGTAGCCTATCAAATGGACACCCCTGTGAGTGAATCTGAATCCCTTGGCAACCTTGTCGCTGCTGCTGTGTTGCGTTTTATTGGCTGGGGAACCGTTGCTGTCATTATCATGCTTTACGCTACCGATGACCTGACTATCCAAGTTTCCAATCTGCGTTTTACTCTTGTAGGTACGGCTTTTTTTGTAATCGGCCTGCTGGGTGCCGTTTCCCATTTCAAATCGGCAAGATCCGATTAATGAAAACATGGAAAAGTATTTAGGGAAATTTTTACTTGTTTAGCACCGACCTACAATTATCGAAACGATATTTGTTTGACAAACACTCCCACCTGGATTATTGTTTCGACTCGCTATAAATAAGGAGTCGAACATGTCAACCGCCATTTTCTATCATGCGGGCTGCCCAGTTTGCATGGGTGCCGAACAAATGCTGCTTAGCAGCTTAAATCAAGACAAATTTCCGCTGGATATTGTTCACCTTGGAGAACAACCCCAGCGCATCAGTGACGCAGAGTCGGCCGGTGTTAAATCCGTCCCCGCTCTGGTACTAGAGGGCCAAGTATTTCACATCAATTTTGGTGCGGCTTTGGCCGATTTAAAATCCTAAGGAGAAATAGCCGTGAACGTACAGGCAGAACAACCAGAAAAAGATCATTTTATTTTATACATGGTATTGGCAACAGTAGTTTTAGTGGGCGCAATACTGGCGGTCAAACTTAACGAAAACGAAAAGTTTGAGCCTATCAAAGAACAACTCATCGAAGAAAACCGGCAGATGAATATCCGGGTTATCAGTGAGCGTGGAGACTAAATCATGAAAAAATATTTAATAAGCGGATTTTTACTATCCCTATGCTTATCCGGCTCAGCCGGGGCTACCGAATATATCTATAGAGACTTAATGGCCAATACCCTACCCGCCCATTGCGCTGTAGAAGCCCAAGCAAAACAAGCGGCGGCTAAACCCTACACCGTGGACAGATACAGTAAGCGTTTCTGTCAAACACAAGGCTATGGCTGGCATTTGGATGAAATAAAAACCGTCGGCAATACCGTATGCAATCCCTGCGACGAAAAACCAGGTAGTTTACAAAAATGTTATCAGGAAGATGTGGTCGTTACCTGCAAACGCATAAAACCAGGTTCTGTCGGCATGCTGCCGGGAAAAGGCTAAAACTAATCTTGTAAACGCTTAAAACTGGTACAAAGACGAGCCAGTCCCTAGTCGAAAGAGCGTCAGGCCGGTTAGCCTGACGCGAATCCTTACTGGAAGACGACTTCCAGGCCTTAACTAAAATCCTTTCAATACCTATCCGTAAAAGCTCAAGCTGCCTCGCTAGCTTCAATTAACTGTGTAAAATGGCGCTTTAACACGGAGTCTTCAGGAAAGCTTTGTTCATTTGCAATAGTCGTAACTGCGGCGACCGGTTCAATTGCTGCTACCACCAATTCCACAGCATCAGCTTTGGGGGCAGTTGCTACTAAATTAAATGCGGCCTGCAAACTGGTCTCATAATGCCGACGCAATACAGAATCTGTTGGATAAGGGTGCGTAATGGATACCCGCTCTGCAACCAGCTGTGTTTGGTAATGTCGTTTTAGAACGGAATCTTCAGGTACCGGATTTAATACTATTGCAGGTGATTTTTTGGCTACAACAGTTTGACTGACTGCTGCTGCAGGGGCTGCAATATTTTGAGTAACTTGATTCGATTGGCTTAAATGCTCGTCAACCACTGGTGACGGTTGTTCTACCACAGGAGCAACCACATCCTGTCGCTCAGGAACCTCGGCAACGTTTTCAATCTTATTACTGAACGTTTTTTTGACTGAATCCACCGCTCTGCGGCAGGAGTCGTCAATAGCTTTAGACGTATCGGGCTTTAGTAAATTGTTTTTTGCCCAGTAAGCCGCGACGAGAACGACTAATAAACCCAAGATTTCCATGCATTACCTCTGAATATTGTATTGGCTTAAGATATAAGATTAATGAATAGTGTTTTTCAATAACAACAAGCCGTTGACGACTATTTTTGTTAATTTATTTATTGTTATTCAAAAAATCACTTAATCACTGGCATTGTAACTGAAAACCATCATTCCAATTATCCAAAAAACTTTGCGCCTACGCATATTAGTCAGCTACCAAAGAATTAAGGCCCGTAGGCTCTGCGATTGGTGAACTTCTTGATTTCGACAAAACACTCGATTCATCATCATTTACAATAATGCACTATAAAAAATCCTTTCTTGGCAACAACAATGGCTGAAAAAAAAACCTATCTTAATGTACCCTTCGCCCAGAAAGACGCTGCAAAAGCGCTGGGCGCACGCTGGGACGCTAGTATAAAAAAATGGTATGTACCAACAGGCAAAGACATTGGACTTTTTACACAATGGCAGCCGGATGCGGGCCAACTGAATTCGACCTTATCTACTGAAATTACTGTATCAAATACCGCTAATTCAGGTACATTCACCCACCCTACCATCAATGACTTCACCGCCTATTGTGGTCAAGAACCACCTTGGGATTGAGGCGGACGTTTACTTTGCAGAAAAATTAAATTCAGCCTATTGAGGCTGTTGCAAAAGCCGCCTCTCCTGGCCGCAGGGGGGGGCGAGGGGAACAAACAATATAAGCATTGATTTATATACCCTCATCCTAACCTTCTCCCGCAGGGAGAAGGAATAGTTTTACCTTTTACGACAGCCTCCTATTAGAGGAATTTGAATTCATCAGTTATGTCCCAGCTTTTAGTGAGACAAAATTATGTGCCTAAATGTCAAATTGATACGCGGCTGTTTGGGCTTGCGGGTTTTCGGCAACTCATGCCGCCAATGCTGCTGTAAGTTACCTGCCATCAACAATAAATCGCCGTGAGCCAGCTCAACATCCAGTTTTTGCCGGGTTTTATTGTGTCGAAAACGCAACAAACGACTGTCACCAAAACTTAACGAGGCAATAATAGGGTGCAGACCCAGCTCTTTTTCATTATCGGCATGACAACCCATGGAATCTTGACCATCGCGATACAAATTAGCCAGCACGCTATTGAAGATTTGGCCACAAATCGCATCCATATCAGCCTTTAACGCCAATAAATCATTTGTCCAGGCTTGCGGCTGATGATCGACACCGGAGTAGCGATAATGCGCATCTTCATCACCATACCAAGCCATTAAACGCGGCACTTTTAACCGGCGACCATATATAAATAATTCTTCTTGCTGCCAGTCCAGTTGTTCGGATAGCCTTTGAAAATAAGCATCGGCCTGTTCCTTGGCATAAAACGGTGACAACCAATAAAGTTCGCCATCAAACGGGGCTAAATTTGGCTCCCTGGGCAACATGCCATCAATAGACCAAGACAATAATCAATTGAGCAGCGATAATCCTTAAAATCATCACCAGTGGATACACGCTGGCATAAGCTATGGAGACGGCCGCCGACGCATGTAGGCTGTTGGCAAATGCAAGTGCCGGTGGATCAGTCATACTGCCCGCCAGCAATCCGCAAAGCGACAAATAATTAAGCTTAAATAGTATACGACCTATCAAGGCGACAATTAGCAATGGCAATAAGGTAATCAGGGTAGCGCAGCCCATCCAGTAAAAACCATCACCCCTAAACAGCGTCTCCAAAAACTGGTCGCCGGAATACAACCCAACGCAGGCCAAAAATAAGACTATGCCGATATCCTTTAAAATCATATTGGAGCTTTTGGGTAGTTGCCAACTTAAAGTACCCCAATTACTGACTCTACTAAGCATGATAGCTACCAAAAGCGGCCCACCAGCCATACCCAATTTCAATTCTGTCGGCACCCCAGGTAAATTAAACGGCAAACTACCCAGCAACACGCCCAAGCTGATGCCAATAAAAATTGGCATAATTTGTGGATGACTGAGCTCTTCTAAAGAATTGCCCAAGACTTTTTCAATATTTTCCAAAGCCTCATGACTACCAACTACATTTAATTCATCCCCAAAGTGTACGCGCAGCGCGCTGGTAGGGGTAAATTGCACATCCGGGCGAAAGACACGGGAAATGATGACGCCATAACGCACACAAAAATCACCAATGGTCTGATTGATAGCCTCTTCATTTGTCACCACCAAGCGCTTGCTAAGCAAGTTTGTGGTAATTTCTTGTAAATTGATTTCGGCATCCGGACCGATAAGAATTTTTAAACGTTGCAACTGCTCACGCTCTCCCACCAAGCGCACAGTATCGCCCAACATTAACTGAGTATCGCGCGCCGCAATGGCAACATCATCGCCTCCTTTATGCAGAATGCGGGTGATTACCACGCCCATGCCTTCGAAAAACGGAATTTGTTCTATCGTTAAACCATGAATATTGGGGTTTTCCACCACCAAATCTTCCCAAACCGGTATTTGCGCTTGCTGTTGCTGATCAAATGCAAAAGCCTTAGCTTCACCGTTGATATCAACTTTAAAGAGCCGTTTCACCAGCAACATAGACAAAATAATACCGATGATGCCAAAAGGATACGCTACTGCGTAACCCAATCCAGGCATTTTCATGATTTCACTGTTGATATCCGGTAAACCACTTAACACTTGCTGCGCGGCGGCCAGCGAGGGTGTGTTGGTGGTCGCTCCCGAAAATAAACCAACTGCCACCGGCATGGGGATTTTACCGACCACGCCAACACCCACTGCAATCAATGCACCTAGTACAACAATACCTGCAGCCATGACATTAAGTCGCAAACCATACTTGAAAAAAGAACTGACAAAGCTAGGGCCCACCTGTAGACCGATGGCGTAGACAAATAAAATCAAACCAAATTCACGCAGAAAATGCATGACTTCAGGGTTGATGGTGAGATCAAAATGCCCGAAAATCAACCCCGAAAATAACACCCCGGCGATACCTAATTCAATACCTGCAACTGACAGCCGCCCTAAAATCAGGCCGGTTGATACCACCAAACTGATGATTAGAACGGCGTGAGGCACCGAATCTTGATTAAAAAGCTGTAAAAGCCAGGGCATGGGTATCCTTTGAAAAGTATTGATAAGCCGGAATTTGAATTTGCTAATGGCCTGTTCGCTGCTTATGATGAGCACTGGTCAGCATTATCGGCACTTTAGATTGTACAACAAGCCTTCGAGGTCAATGAAATGAACAATAGCTATTTAAAAATTGGTATTAGCGTTATGTTGTTACTACTGATATCACCCACACAGGCTGCCGACATTAATGCCGGCAAGACTCGGGCAGCCATTTGTATGGGGTGTCATGGCGATGCAGGTGTCAGCAAAAATCGAATGTTTCCAAGTCTGGCTGGTCAAACCAGCGCTTATCTTGAAAACCAATTAAAGCATTTTAAATCCGGCGAACGAGAAAACCCGACTATGAGTGCCATAGCCGCCGACTTATCAGATGCCGACATCAAGAATCTGGCTGCCTACTTTTCCAGCTTGCCTGGCAAATCAGCTGGTGGCGACGCCAAACTGGCGCCAGAAGGTAAAGACAAAGCCGCTATGTGCATGGGTTGCCATGGCAATAAGCTGCAAGGGAATGGCCAATTTCCTAAACTGGCGGGTCAACATCCACAGTACTTACGTAAACAACTTAATGAATTTAAAAGCGGCACACGTAAAGCTGGCCAAATGAATGCCATTGCCAAAAACCTGTCCGATGAAGATATTAAAGCTTTGGCTGAGTATTTCGGGTCGTTATAAAGTTTTTTCAACCGTTAGCATGATCTAGCTGTAAAGACTTTTTGTTTAACCGCTTAGGCGCAAACAATTGGTTTTTTGGCTTTTAGATAGAGATGTTGAATGCTTTACACTGGATGTTTGTTTGAACGATTAGTTTCAATATTAACAACTCTGAAACAGTTAAACTCAGCTAAGTAGCCACTTGGTGAGCTTTTTCATTATTCGAAAATCTCATCAACTGGTTTTTTAGGCTGCACGGGTTCCCATGGCTACATCATTATCGGCCTAAGCAAATCAGTAAATCACACAACATCAAAACCTCAGTTTAACTGCTGGAGATTTGTTTCATGAAGCACTGATGCTCAATTAACCTAAAACTCATCTTGCATAAAAAACCCCGAACCGGCTTCATGCCAAAATTCGGGGTTGCTTGTGTCCTTGCTAAATTAATCCGTCAATGTCCTGCGTTTTAATATTCCCTGCTCAAAACGCGTTGCCTGTTTCCGTTAGGCGATCCCTTTTCCTTAGATTCCGATCAAACGGCGCGTTTCCGTTTGCTTACACCCACCAACCCAGCAATAGCGCTTCCGAACAGCCAGACTGCGCCGGGAACTGGAACTGGCGATGCTGCAGCCGAAATGGTTGCGGTATAAAGGAGATTTGTGCCTGGTGTAGTGCCATCATAACCACCTAGAATCAGCGTATAATTACCGGCAGTCAAAAAGCGGCTCAAGGTAGCTGTAGCTGTAGTTCCCTGAGTGGCTGCATATGTCCAGGCATTGGCATCAACCAAACCCAACCCTGAACCCAATGGATTGGCTGCCATAGGGCTTACTGCTCCATTGGCAAGATAAGGACCATGACGACTACCACCGGTTGCCCAACCGCTCCACAAGCCGAAGCCAGGACGTAAATCGGAACTGTCAGAGGAAACAGTGATGGTTACCGTAGCATCGGCTGCCAGCTTAAATAAACCGTAATCAGCAGAATGCCCCCAGTTGGTAGCGCCATCTTTATACGATCTTGCGCCCATGCCCAAGGCAAAACCAGCTCCCGCAGAGCTTGCTGTTTGAGTGTTGGCTACGCCACCATCGTTGTGAACCATCGCAACCCAAGTGGCGGGCAGATCACCAGTATATCCAGGATCACTATCAGTCCAAGGGCCTGCATAGGAACCGTCCGGGTTATCTGGTGCGCCATTCGTGTTATAGGTTACATGCGCATTGGCAACACCAGACGCGGTCAGCAAAGCACCTATGGCGCCTGCCAGCGCCAATTTGCTCAGATTAAGATGTATCATGGAGATATCCCCTTAAATGTTAAAAAATACTGATTGCCGGCATAACACCGGCAATTTTGTATCGAGCTTATACTACAGCTTTTTGTTTGCGTCGTCCAAAGCCCATAAATCCGGCCAGCACACTGCCAAATAACCAGACCGCACCTGGAACCGGTACCGGCGATGTAGTCACCAGAACATCGTATAACACAGCATCCGAAATGGCGCCGGTACCGCCGTGGGCACCAATCACCAAAGTGTAGAAGCCATTGGTTTCATAACCGGAGGTCCCGGTTGCTAACCACTCAGATTGATCGAAGATAAAAGAATAAAACAGGGTATCACCTACACTGCTCATGCTGGCTGTCCAGATAGCGTCACCCAGGCTGGAACCTTGAAAACCGCTGGCACCAAAGGTATCTTGTGCGTTGCGGTCGGACGTCAGACTAGTGTCGACGTTACGATATAAAGCCACATCCAACAATCCGTTGTTAGCAGCATAGTCGCTGTCGTTTTTGATGGTGATGGTTGTAAGAATATCGCCTAATGATGCGCAGTTATCAGCGGCGGTATTTGCACCACAGCTGACATGGATTAAACCATAATCCAAACCTAAACTGGTCTGGGTGGAATTACCTGCAACCGCCTGGTAAGGGTGATCTCCGTCAACCGGCAAATCGGCCATGGTGGTACCCCAGGTTGCGGCATTGCCACCAGTATTTTTGGCGTTATAGGCATTCCACAAACTAGCGGTATTATTGGTACCCCAGTTTGCGCCGGCGGGCGCGTTAAGAACTTGACCGTTTGGCAACGTCAAGCTGGTGTTGTCCGAAGCAGTTGCACTCAATCCGCTCAACATGTTACCGGTATTATCGGTGACGCTGGAACCGGTGTAATGCTCGCGCTTAGTCACGCCAGTTGCTTTGGAATGCTGTCCGGAATACCACATATAGGGCAGATTACCCGGGATTTCGGTAGCAGTCGTGGCAGCTGTACCGGTACCGGGAATTAAATTGTTAACGCCAGGATTTAATGGATCATAGGTGTTGGTGCCGTTGGCAATTCGATTGGTGCCGTTGGAATTGGCTGAAACGCCGTCGGTCCCATTGATGCTATTGGCTATGCCGAATCCAATCGCGGAATCAGCAGAACCCACGGCACCAGCGCCGGTTAAATTATAGTATTGATGCGCTTGAGCGGATGATACGCTAGCCAACGCCGCAACAACCCCTGCTGCAACACCAAGTAATTTGTTCTTATTCATTTTCGATCCTCTTTCACTGTGTAATTATCATTTAAGAAAAACAGCGATGTCCGCAAACCTGGCGCTTACCCTTTGCGATCCTCCCCATCACGTCCGGGAGGCAACCCGGCCTTCTTGCTATTGCTAGGCAAGAACCGTGGCTTTCTGACCCCGCCTCACGACGGGAGTAGCTTAGTTGATTGGGTAATTTAACGTTATCAGGCAGCATTTTTAATACCAAATTAGCAAATCCAACCTGATTAAAACCGAATCAACTGATAATCATTATCATCTTTCATACCAAAACCCAGTAAAACACTAGGAATCAATTAACTAAATTATTTGCTAATATTAGAAATTAACTGCCTAGCTAATGAACTATGTCATTTAACTTATTGTTATTGCGTCATATGCCCTATATTTTGCTGGCTACTGACCAAAACTGTATCGCTAATATTTTGGTGTATAATTTTTGGCTGATTATTCACAGCCGCTTGATCAAGCGGGTATTGCTGATTGGCAATATTGTAAAGATGTAAGTTTTTAGCGCCTCACTGCAGTTCAAAAACAGTTTGCTGAAGACTGATCATTGTTTTAAATAACCAACCATGAAGGACTATGAAAGGAGCATCACGTGCAAAAAGATAACAACATACCGCTTTGGGTTTTTTTAGCTTTTTCGAGTATAGAGACACGTCGAGGTGCCTTGATACTCATTTGGAGTAGCTTGCTGTTTAGCATCTATTGTGTACCCTGGGTTTTTTATTACGACAACCCCTGGATAGCAAAACTGTTTTTAATCGATGACTGGGAATGGTTTGCCATGATGCTGCCGATGACCTTGTGGTATTGGCTAAGTATGAAATGGGTGGATAAAAACCGTGGCTGGGATCTTGTGACCAGCGCTGAAAAATAAAGCGCTAAGGAATATGTATGGAATATCATATGCAAGAAT
>NZ_LUUI01000023.1 GCF_001644015.1 Methylomonas lenta | reverse complement strand
GTTTGGGCTTAGAACCCCGACTGGATCATCAAGCCGCAACTGCGCAATGTGCCGGGCGTGACCGAAATCAATTCCATGGGTGGCTATGCCAAACAATATCAGGTGGCGCCGAACCCGGAAAAACTCGCATCCTACGGTTTAACTTTACAGGACATTGTCACCGCGCTGGATCGCAATAACAACAACGTCGGGGCGGGCTATATCGAGAAGCGCGGCGAGCAATACCTGATTCGAGCGCCGGGCCAGGTTCACTCGATAGAAGATATTCGAAATGTCATTCTCGGCAATGTCCAAGGCGTGCCGATCCGCATCCGCGATGTCGGCGAAGTCGAGATCGGCCGCGAGCTGCGCACCGGCGCCGCCACCGAAAACGGCCGCGAGGTGGTATTGGGCACCGTCTTCATGCTGATCGGCCAGAACAGCCGCAGCGTCTCGCAGGCGGTCGACAAAAAGATGGCGGAGATTAACCGCACCCTGCCTGAAGGCGTACGGGCGATCACCGTTTACGACCGGACGGTGCTGGTCGACAAAGCTATCAACACGGTCAAGAAGAACTTAACCGAAGGGGCAATCCTGGTCATCGTGATTCTATTCCTGTTCCTCGGCAATATTCGCGCCGCCGTCATTACCGCGATGGTGATACCGCTGGCGATGCTGTTTACCTTTACCGGCATGGTGACTTACCAGGTGAGCGCCAACTTGATGAGCCTGGGCGCACTCGACTTTGGCATCATCATCGACGGCGCCGTGGTCATTGTCGAGAACTGCGTGCGGCGGCTCGCTCACGCTCAGGCGCAGCAAGGGCGCCCATTGACCCGTAGCGAGCGCTTTCAGGAAGTATTTACAGCCTCGAAAGAAGCGCGGCGGGCGTTGTTGTTCGGCCAGCTCATCATCATGGTGGTGTATTTGCCGATCTTCGCACTGACCGGCGTGGAAGGCAAAATGTTCCATCCGATGGCGTTCACTGTCGTGGCCGCCTTGGTAGGCGCCATGATTCTGTCGGTCACGTTTGTTCCGGCGGCCGTGGCTCTCTTCATTGGTGACAAAGTGGCCGAAAAAGAAAATGTGCTGATGCGGACGGCCAAGCGTGTCTATGCGCCGGTGCTGGATAGCGTCATGGGTAACAAGCCGGTGGTATTAACCTTTGCTGTTGTCACGGTGATCCTGTCGGGCCTCTTGGCTACGCGCATGGGCAGCGAGTTCGTGCCGAGCTTGAATGAAGGCGATTTCGCTATTCAGGCGCTACGCATCCCCGGCACCAGTTTGTCGCAATCGGTCGCCATGCAGCAGCGGATTGAAGCGACGCTGAAACAGCAGTTTCCGGAAATCGAGCGGGTATTTGCGCGAACCGGCACCGCTGAAATCGCCTCGGACCCGATGCCGCCCAATATCTCGGACGGTTACATCATGCTCAAGCCGCGCGAGCAATGGCCGGAACCGGATAAGTCGCGCGATGACCTACTGGCCGCAATCCAAACAGCGGCCAACAAACTGCCGGGCAATCTGTACGAGTTTTCACAACCCATCCAGTTACGTTTTAACGAACTGATTTCCGGGGTGCGTAGCGATGTGGCCGTTAAAGTGTTTGGCGATGACATGGCTGTGCTAAACGACACGGCGGCTGAAATCGCAGCGGTCATGAAAACTATTCAGGGCGCATCGGAGGTTAAAGTCGAGCAAACCACGGGGCTGCCGATGCTAACGGTCAACATTGACCGGGACAAAACCTCGCGTTACGGTTTGAACGTAGGCGACGTGCAGGATGCGGTGGCCACCGCAATCGGCGGAACAGAGGCCGGAACATTGTTCGAGGGCGACCGGCGTTTCGACATTATCGTTCGTTTGCCGGATAACCTGCGCAGCGATCCGGAAGCGATCAAACGTTTACCGATTTCATTGCCGCGCGGACAAAGCGGCGACGGAAGAACCACTTATATTCCGCTCGCTGAAGTCGCAAGCCTTGAATTAGCCCCGGGGCCCAACCAAATCAGCCGGGAGAACGGCAAACGGCGGATCGTGGTAACTTCCAACGTGCGCGGCCGCGATATCGGTTCGTTCGTTGCCGAGGCCGAACAACGGCTGCAACAGCAAGTCAAGATTCCGGCGGGATACTGGACCACCTGGGGCGGACAGTTCGAGCAATTGCAATCCGCCACGCAGCGTTTGGAAATCGTAGTGCCGGTGGCGTTGCTGCTGGTTTTTACCTTACTGTTCATGATGTTTGGCAACATCAAGGACGGTTTGCTTGTCTTTAGCGGCATCCCATTCGCACTGACCGGTGGCTTGGTCGCACTTTGGTTGCGCGATATTCCGATGTCGATTTCAGCGGCAGTGGGATTCATCGCTTTGTCGGGTGTAGCGGTACTGAACGGTCTGGTGATGATTGCCTTTATCCGCAGCCTCCGTGACGAAGGCATGTCGCTGGATAAGGCGATTGTAGAGGGTGCTTTGACGCGACTGCGACCGGTGCTGATGACCGCATTGGTGGCCTCGTTCGGTTTCGTACCGATGGCGATCGCCACCGGTACCGGCGCAGAAGTACAGCGGCCACTGGCCACCGTGGTGATCGGCGGCATTCTGTCGTCAACGATGCTGACATTGTTGGTATTACCGATTCTATACTGGCTCGCGCACCGCAACGATGAGCAAGCAGGTACATTGACACCGGAAAAAACACCCATTGGGTTTAATGAGGAGCGAAATAGATGAGTTCATGCAATCAATCAGAAAAAAGCTGTAGTTGTGCGGGAGATAAACCGGCTAACAATCAGCCAAATCTATCAATACCGGCAAGCGGAATGACCTTCAAGATCGAAGGCCTGGACTGTGCTGAGGAAGTCGCCACTTTAAAAAGCGCGATAGGCCCGCTAGTGGGCGGCGGCGACAAGCTGGCGTTCGATGTTTTAAATGGGCGCATGACGCTTTTGCCCGATGCCGGGCCTGTGGCTGAAAAAACCATTATCAAAGCGGTTGCCAAAACGGGTATGAAGGCAAGGCGTTGGCAAGCGGGTCAAAAACAACAAGATGATGCAACGCGACTTCACCGTTCGAAAACCGTTTATACCACGCTCAGTGGTTTGCTGATCATTGCCGGCATGGTGATTCATATCGCTATCGCCGGTGGATTTGGCGATGCGCAAACTTTTCTCAGCCACCCAGAAAACTGGTCTCTAAACTGGGAGGTTATTGCCGAGTATCTCACTAGCTTGTTTAACGCGCATACTCAGCAAGCTATTCCTTTGCCTGAGAAAATCGCCTTTGGCTTGGCGGTGATCTTCGGCGGTCGACATGTGGTTGTAAAAGCGTTTTATGCGCTGAAACGCTTGCGTGCCGATATGAATTTATTGATGACGGTTGCCGTCATCGGCGCCATGTTCATTAACGAATGGTTTGAAGCAGCAACGGTCAGTTTTCTCTTTGCGCTGTCCCTGGCGATTGAAAGCTGGAGCATTGGCCGCGCCCGTCATGCGGTAGAGGCTTTATTGGATTTAGCGCCATCGACGGTCAGGGTCAAGGATGAAAGTGGACAGGAACGCATGGTCCCCGCCGCAGAAGTCAGTATCGGCACCCGTTTCATGCTCGCTCCGGGCGATAAAATCCCGTTGGATGGTGAGGTGATCGCGGGTTTCAGTTCGGTCAATCAGGCCCCGATTACCGGTGAAAGCATCCCGGTCGCCAAGCAAGTGGGCGATGAAGTGTTTGCCGGTTGTATCAATAGCGAAGGAACCCTGGAAATCCGCTCCACCAAACTCGCCACGGATACCACGCTGGCACAAATCACGCGTCTGGTTGGGGAAGCGCATGGCAAGCGGGCGGAAGCCGAGCAATGGGTGGAGAAATTTGCGCGCGTTTATACGCCGGTCGTGATGACCTTGGCGCTGGCCGTTTGGGTCATTCCGCCGTTGTTTTTAGCAGGCGACTGGAGTGAATGGTTATACCGCGCCTTAGTGTTATTGGTGATTGCTTGCCCTTGTGCATTGGTCATTTCGACGCCGGTCAGTATTGTTGCCGCATTAGCGAGTGCGGCCCGGCAAGGTATTCTGATTAAAGGCGGCATTTATATCGAAACGCCGGCCCATCTTAATGCAATCGCCTTTGATAAAACCGGTACGCTGACCCGCGGTGAGCCGATAGTCACCGGTGTTTACCCGTTCAATGGTCATAGCGAAGCGGAACTGTTAAGCCGTGCGGCCGCATTGGAAGCACGCAGCAATCATCCGCTGGCGAAAGCTATTCTGCAATACACGGAAAACCAGGGCGTCAGTGTCGCCAGCGCGGACAACGTGACGGTTCTGCCCGGTAAAGGGATAACCGGGCTATTTAATGGCACCGATTACTGGCTGGGCTCGCGTCGTTATCTATTGGAACGTAGCCAGGAGATTCCGGAAATCAGCGCAAAAGCGATTGCCCTTGAACAGTCCGGGCAAACCGTGATTGCCATTGGCAGCGAGCGGCACATTTGCGGCTTGATTGCCGTCGCCGACCAACCTCGCGCTGAAATCAAATCGATTTTACAATCGTTGAGACAGACAGGTATCAAACATCTGGTCATGTTAACCGGTGATAACCAGGTGACGGCAAATAATATTGCAGCACAAATCGGCATTGATGAGATACACGCCGAATTATTGCCTGCCGATAAAGTGGAGATTGTCAGTCAAATGGTCGAGCAATACGGACAGGTAGCGATGATAGGTGATGGTGTCAACGACGCACCAGCGCTAGGCCGGGCCAACCTGGGAATTGCCATGGGGGTATTAGGCTCGGATGCGGCCATCGAAATAGCCGATATCGCTCTAATGGGCGATGATCTGTCCAAGTTGCCTTGGCTGATCAGACATTCCAAGCGAACGTTATCGATCATTAGACAGAATATAATCTTTGCGCTGACGATCAAGGCGGCATTTGCCGTGCTCGCCTTTGCCGGTGTGGCGACCTTGTGGGAAGCCATCGCCGCCGACACGGGTGCGTCACTATTAGTCGTCGCCAATGGCTTGCGGCTGCTTAAGCCTAAAAATACAGCGATTTAATAACCTGAACCATACAACTAAACTATTTTGGAGATTCCCATGACATTTAAACCACTGATTCCCCTGATTTTGGATCAATGGTTATTGTCGGCCTGTAGTTTCATGGAGCCCCATGCCAAGGATGTTGATCTGGACGTACAGCATGGGCATTGGCTAAGCACATTGAGGAAGAAGCCAACGAATTGCAGGCCAGGATTGGGGAGCATCAAAAATTCCTAAACCAATTCGAGACCAAACGCTATTTGTACGGCAGACATGCCAACGATCTGAAAGCACACAGCCAAGAGGTGATCGATCTTTATCAACAAGCGATTACGGCTAATCGGGATATGGCCGACATGGTTCGCGGAACGGGACATTAATTTTTTATCTGGCATGACCGTCGGAATGGACTGCGAAGCGGTCAGTTGATTAATACTATAGGGAAAGACCGAACTGCCAGGTCACAGGTATTCCTGTAAGCGGCTATTCAGGAAAATTGAGACTTGATCATGGCCGACCATCTCGTGATCGTTGATACATCGGTCAACATCCAAAGGTTGTCGCAAGCTGCGGTTGAGATATCGCAAAACATCTGTTTTACGACATGTATGCGACCTATGACCAAAATGCCGCTTTAACAACTTTGAAAGTATACGTAAAACACTGTCGTAAAATGATATTATACGGAAACATCAAATTTATGGTTTTCCGTCTATGTTAGTGGGCTATATGCGTGTTTCATCGGAATCGGACCGGCAAAGCACGGATTTGCAACGTGATGCGTTGCTGGCCGCCGGCGTCGATATTCGGCATCTTTTTGAAGATCGAGCATCAGGGGCCAAGGATGATCGTTCCGGACTGACCAATGCATTGGACTTCGTCCGTCCTGGGGATGTGCTGGTCGTGTGGAAATTGGATAGGCTGGGCCGCTCTTTGTCCCACCTGCTTTCAATTATCAACACGCTTAAAGAAAAACAGGTTGCATTCCGTTCACTCACTGAGGGCATGGATACCACTACGCCATCAGGCGAACTGTTGTTCCATGTCTTTGGCGCTCTCGCCCAATATGAACGTGCTTTGATTAAAGAACGTGTTTTAGCGGGCCTTACCGCTGCCAGAAAACGCGGACGAATTGGCGGACGCCCACCCGCCATTATGGGTGAAAAATTAGAAGCGATTATCGCCGCATTGAATAGCGGTATGTCTAAAGCGGCAGTCTGCCGTAACTTTGGTGTCAAGCGAACCACACTGATCGAAACGTTGGCTCGCATCGGCTGGCCTTCTTCAAATCCAAATCCATAACGGTGCGATGGACAATAGTGGCGATAAGGATCAGTGGGTACTAACACCCGCCGAACGCTCGTTGGTCATGGCCAAGAATCGAGCAAACCGGTTAGGGTTTGCAATTCTGCTAACGTTCTTCCGCGAACGCGGCAGGTTCCCGCGCGATGAATCCGAAATCGAAACCCAAGGCGTAGCCTTACTCAGTCAGCAACTGGAAGTGCCGATTCCAATAGATGGCGAAGCCATTCCTACTGGCCGCACTGCCGAGCGGCTACGCGCTGAAATTCGAGTCCGTTTCGGTTTCCGGGAAGTCACGGTTGCCGATGCGGAAATGCTGACAGCTTGGCTGCGTGATCATGTTGCCGGTGAAGTCGGCGGCGATATCGACTCGATGGTCGCACGATTGGAAGCACGTTGCAAAGAACTCTCGATTGAACCGCCTACACCTGATCGAATGGATCGTATTGCACGTAGTGCGCTGCATGCGCATGAAGACCTGTTCCACAATTCTGTCTATGAACGTCTTTCGCCCGAACACCGCGAGAGTTTGGATGCCTTGTTACGGTCTGAGAAATTCGGTAGCGAGAACAGTGAGCAAGATGACATTACCGGCAGCGCGTCAGCCCTCTTATTGACGCTGCGTAGCAATCCTGGCCGCCCCAGCCTTGCCAGTATGCAGGATGAACTAGCGAAATTAGCGCTCATCAGGAAAATCGGATTGCCAACCGATTTATTTGATAAGGTTTCACCGCTTGATTTGGAGCGTTGCCGCAAGCGTGTTTCTGTCGAAGTACCCCGCGACCTGCGTAGGCATCCCGATGCCGTACGCATTACTTGGTTGGCCGCGTTCGTTTACTTGCGTGCCCGCAGTTTGATTGATGATCTTGTGGACTTGCTGATCGAGACCATCCACCAGATCGGCGCACGCGCTGAGCGCAAAGTCGACCGGGAATTATTGGAAGACCTTAAGCGTGTTTCCGGCAAACAAAACCTGTTGGCCCGGTGGGAGCGAA
>NZ_LUUI01000022.1 GCF_001644015.1 Methylomonas lenta | reverse complement strand
TTAACTTAATGGCAGTGACACTCAAGCATACAAATAGACCTCGCATATTTTGCACGCCGACATGAAGTTTCACCGTCACAGGAAGGACATGTACAAATATTGTATTTGAGGCTTAGGATTTGGCTTGGAATCACCTCTCGAATAGAAATCCCCATGCAAAACATCGTCGCTCCCGCAGGGATTGCCAGAACCCAAAAAGGTGAGTTACACAAAGGCTGATTGGGTATTTCAGGACGGATGGAAGCTAGCCTAAGTTACTTCTATAGGTTTCCAAATCGATTTGATAACAGGTACAAGCCAGAGCTTTCAAGCCGGTGCGGTCCAAAATCGTAATATCCCCGCGTCGATAACTAATCAACTTTTGCTGCTGCAACGAATGAGCAGCTTTAGTGATGCCGACGCGCCGCACGCCTAAAATATAGGCCAGAAATACATGTGTTACATGAAAGGTATCCGTGTCGGAGCGGTCATGCGTCATCAATAACCAACGCGCCAAACGCGCCGCCACTAGATGGAAGCGATTACAAGTAGCGCTTTGTGCGAGTTGACGCATCGACACGTACAAATAGCGTTTTAATACTTGCCGTAAGGCTAAACTCTGGTCAAGTTCGTGCAGAAACAAAGCAGTGTTTATCCGCAATGCAGCGCCTGCTCCCTGTACCCGCGCTTGAAATGGCGCGATCGCTATGCCCAGCATCAGAGTAACGCCAAGTACCCCTTCTCTACCAACCAAGCCCACTTCCAAGCCGGTATCGGCGCTAACGGGTGTTAGCAAAGAGATGAATGCACCGGTCGGGAAATACACGTGTGGAATAGCGTCTCCTGCGCTATAGAGCACCTCGGCAAAACTCAGTTCGACGGGTTCACTAATTGCAATTAGCCTTTCACGATCTACATCCGGCAGGATAGTCAACAGATGATTAACACTAGAAACAGCTTGGTTAGTTAACACAGACACGCTCCGGTGATTTTGATGACTAGCAACAAACGGGTTAAAAAATCGGCATCCCTATCAAACCAGCGCTCGCGGTGACCAAATAAGAAAACAACCTGAATTAGCACAGCCTAGCGAAGAAAGACTTTGCTGTCTGTCTGCTAGCGCACCTAATATTCCGGGGGGATATCGATGCTCAGCTATCGGTTAAGTTTAAAAACCAAATTAGGCTGAATAGATTAGCTTAAGAAAATGGATGTCTGTACGTTAGCGAACAGACTGTAGTACTGGGCTGCAGTAATCTAACCATAGTCTGGTGAAAACCACCCGACAACCGAAAATGTAAATAAGCGATCAATAAGCTTCAAATAAATTTGTTTATTTATTCAAGACGGTTTCATTCGCGCACTATGCGATATCCCTTGAGAGGCTTTTAGTAGCCCATCGCCAGAATGTATCCATGTGCGTTTTTAGTCGATAGAAATGTGGAGAATTACATGAAAACCAAATATTTTTTTATAGCGTTACTTTTATCTTTATTTTCAGTGGGTGCGCTAGCTGCCGGTAGTCCATTAAACGAAAGTTTTACCAACCTGATTGCTTTAACCAATAACGCGATTGAGGTGGGTGCCAAAGGCGATGCGCAAGCATTTGTTGACAGTACCACTATTGCATTGGAGGCATTAAGCGAACAAAACGATCAGGGCAGTTCTATTCGTTTACAACGAGCTAACTCCAAAATTAAATCCGCTTTGAAAGCAGGCAAAGCGGGTAATGTGCCGGAAGGTGTTTCGTTACTGGAAAAAGCCGTTGTAGAAATGCAAAAAAAATAAGGCTTTAGTCAGACCTGAGGCGGTAGCTTAGTATAGCTACCGCTGCTGCTTCAACTGTCGTTTGTACTTGCAGATTTACGCTAACTGCTGGCAAGACATTAATTATCATGCAAGACATCAGATTACTTTTGTGAGAGCAGGGAGAAGTCGATCGGATTCGATTTTGACCACTTGGTAACATTCGCAAACGCGGGCTTCCAAGCCCGGCCTATCCAGCACCAGGATACGCCCCCGACTGTAATGAATCAAACCGGCGTCTTGCAATTTGCCGGCGGCTTCCGTGACACCTTCTCTGCGGACGCCCAGCATATTGGCGATTAATTCCTGAGTCATGGTCAATTCGTTAGTGGACAATCGATCCAGGCTAAGCAGCAACCAGCGACACAGTTGTTGATCGATTGAATGATGTCGATTGCAGACAGCGGTCTGCGCCATTTGGGTAATCAGCGCCTGGGTATAACGCAACAGCAGATGATGTATCGTTCCGTGCTGATTGAATGCCTGCATGAGTAGCTGGCCGCGCAAGCGATACGCCTGCCCGGCACTTTGCACCACAGCCCGATTGGGCATAGTGCCACCACCCATGAACACCGCTACACCAACAATACCATCGTTACCGACCACTGCAATTTCCGCCGACGAACCGTTTTCCATCACATACAACAGCGAGACGATGCAATTTGTTGGGAAATAGACGTGACACAACTCACCGCCGGATTCGTATAGGACTTCACCGAGTTTCATGTCAACCAGTTCAAGATGCGGGAGTAGCAATTCGTATGCCTCGGCAGGCATTGCTTGTAGTAATTGGTTCTGGCAAAGACTGTTCGGGTCGGTCATAAAAAGAGTATTAATCGGGTTACACAACGAAACGACGCAAATTGAATGACGAGTTACCAGCGAGTTTAGGTGAAATTAAAATTCTGACTCTAGGATATACCACATGCCAGCTAGGTATTCAATTTGCCGCTCAAACATTTGCCTGCGCTGTTACGAGCAACGGCTGCCGACTGTGAGTTGTAAACTGAGCCTGTAAAGTCACGTTGCAGAAAATAACCCTATGTTCGATACCGAACAGACGACTTTGCTAGAGTTGTTTATGCTGAAGGAAAATACCTACGGCTTGGTTTGCCAAACATGATTTGCAATGACTCACATGCCAGACAGTCTTCACGGCCCTACAGGCCCCTCGCCGTAGCAAATCTGTTAGTTGCTGCGGTTTTTTTTGACTGTTACAGCGTTGCGGAAGCCGTCAGACAGACCGAGCAAAAAATGAACTCAGAGTACAACCTTTCATGCTAATCAAAAACCTTTTATATCCCAATCAAGATGCCATTGACACTGTAGTGCCTCTCTCGGCATCTGCTCTAGAGGCTGCGATTGAGCTAGCCAAAATACAATTGCTAGGCCTGCAAAATCAACAAGGGTTTTGGGTATTTGAATTGGAGGCCGATTGCACCATTCCGGCCGAATACATCCTGATGATGCATTACCTGGACGAAATCGACCCAGTCTTGCAGAGCAAAATTGCCAACTTTCTACGCGGGCAACAAAACCCGGACGGTAGTTATCCTTTATACAAAGGCGGTGCCGGCGATATCAGTTGTACGATCAAGGTCTATTATGCTCTGAAATTAGCCGGTGATGACATACTATCCCCTACCCTGCTTATGGCTGGCGAGTGGATAAGAGCTCAAGGCGGTGCAGCCCAAGCCAATGTGTTCACCCGCATCATGCTGGCCATGTTCGAGCAAGTCCCCTGGCGCGCCACACCCTTCCTACCGGTGGAAATCATGCTATTACCCAAATGGTTTCCGTTTCATATCGATAAAGTATCTTATTGGTCGCGTACTGTAATGGTGCCGCTGTCCATTCTGTGCAGTTATAAGGTCAAGGCGCGAAATCCGGGCAAAATTGGCGTGTCCGAGCTATTTCTGATTCCGCCTGACCAGGAGAAAAATTACTTTTCTCACGTCAAAACGCCGCTGGGCAAGGCGATTTTGCTGCTGGATCGCCTCGGCCAGCGACTGGAAAGTTTCATCCCCGATGGCATCCGCCGCAAGGCCACCGCCAAAGCACACAACTGGTTTATGGCCCGTTTGAATGGCATCGACGGTCTGGGGGCAATTTTTACCGCCATGGTGAGCGCTTATGAAGTGATGGATTATCTGGGGGTGCCGGCAGACGATCCGCAAAGGCAGATAGCCAGAGCCGCCATCGATAAATTACTGGTCGTCAAACATGACTCGGCCTATTGCCAACCCTGCGTATCGCCGATTTGGGATACCGGCTTGGCGGCACTAACCTTGCAGGAAGTCGATCACCAGGCCAGCGATCCGCAAACCCAACAAGCTCTGGCAACTGCCTTGCATTGGCTGGCAGGCAAGCAATTGCGGGACGAACCGGGCGACTGGCAAATTCAGCGACCCCATCTGGCGGGCGGCGGCTGGGCATTCCAGTTCGGTAATAGTTATTACCCCGATGTCGACGATACGGCAGTGGTTGCCGTGGCTATGTTGCAAGCCCATGATCAGATATTTGCCGAAAATATCCAGCGAGCCGGCGTCTGGATTGCCGGCATGCAATCCAGAAATGGCGGCTATGGCGCTTTCGACGCCGACAATACCTCTTATTATCTAAACCAAATACCGTTTGCCGATCACGGTGCCCTATTAGACCCACCAACAGCGGATGTTAGCGGTCGCTGCATGATGTTGTTAAGCCAGTTGGTCAAACAAAACCCACAATACCAAGCCATCATTGATAAGTGCATTGCCTATTTACGTGCTCAACAGGAAAACGATGGTTCCTGGTTCGGACGCTGGGGCACCAATTACATTTATGGCACCTGGTCAGTACTATACGGTTATGAAGCAGCCGGCATACCCCGGAACGACCCCGGCATACAAAAGGCCGTTATTTGGTTGAAATCCAAACAACACTCAGACGGCGGCTGGGGCGAGGACAATCTCAGCTATCACGATGCAAGCGTGCGTGGTGAAGCCGATACCAGCACGGCCTTTCATACCGCACTGGCAATACTGGCCCTGCTGTCGGCTGGCGAAACACAAAGCCCGGCAGTCGAGTCCGGCGTGCAGCATTTGTTAAAAACCCAGCAGGCCGATGGCTTCTGGCACGACGATAGCTTTAACGCGCCCGGCTTTCCGAAGTTTTTTTATCTGAAATACCACGGCTACGATAAATTCTTCCCACTCTGGGCACTGGCGCGCTATCGCAATCAACGATTTGTGAAAGTCGCTGAGGAAATGCAGCATGACGGTAGTTAATAGCCGCGATAGACTATCCCGGCTCGGCAAGCTTATTTTGACTGATATCGGTCAAAGCCACCCACAACATGGGCTGCAAATCCACTGAATCCCTGCGCAGGCAATCGAGATGGGCGTAAAACACTGCGCCATCGGCTCGTAGCATATTCAAGCTGAATGAGTGTTTTTCTAAAGTAGAAGATGCCATCATCTTGCGAAAGCAGCGATACCAGTCGTCGCTATCCTGTGGCGCGACAAGCTTAGAGAAACGGCTATGAGTCAGCTTGCTGCGATCAATACCCAGCAGGGTAGCCCCGGCCAGATTGATTTCGCTGATCTTATCGTCCTGATCAATGCTGATGTAGCCCACCGGGGCAAACTCATACAGATCCGCATAGCGTTCCAGTGCTTGTGCCAAGGCGATATGGGTGTTACGCAACTCCTCATTCTGCATTTCCAGCTCGACTTTGTGTACCAGAAGTTCATGCAGCAATACTTCTGTATGTTTAGCTGATGGCTCTTGCGGGGATAAACTGGCAACTAGAGCTTCTGCCTGTGCCCTCAGCGATTTTCGTCGTTCAATGCCGTCCCATGTTTGCTTCATATTTATTCTTCCTAATTAGAACTGACGCCGATAGTCACTGTTGTCATAGCGACGGAAACCCGTTTGTTTTTAATAATCTATCTGGTATTCAAACCTATTTTACGTTAACCGGTGCTTATGTGTGCTAATGCCGGCAGCGCCAGCGGTAACAAGTATGCGGCAATAGCGCTTGAATTGACGAGTAGAATTCGTGCTAACCGATAATAAACAATATTGCGGGGCTAGGCTATCAGCTATCTTTTGCTTTTGTATGTGCGCTAGCGTACCGACGCCATTCAAAATTGCCGCTATGCTGGATTTAAGCGAATACACCGACGCACATCAATCTCTCAAACCTAACAACAGCAAAGAGCACATCATGAAAACAAAAAACGAGTACATAGAAATTCTTGCTACAGAACTTAAAGAGTTGAGTGCTGAGATTGACGTACTGACCGAGAAAGCCGACAAAGCCAGTGATCTCGTGAAGCAAAGTTGTGTCGAGAATATTGAGGGGTTGCGCAGCAAACAAGCTGCTGCAATCGAAAAAATGCAAGAACTGGAAGAGTCCCGTGGCGAGGCCTGGGAAGAACTGAAACATACAGCCGATAGCATCTGGGATGAATTGAGAACCGGTTTGAGTGCCGTTGCAGCCAAATTCAAATGACATATCGGCACACGGTGATTATTTAGAATAGTCCTTTTAATTACTGCAAGGTATAGCGGCTTTCTCTAACAGTAAACCTATGTTCGATAGCGTACAGACTGCGACCAATTTCAGAGTTAAGCTGTAATCAAATAACATTTTCAGGAGTTGATATGAATATTGCACTCGAACCTATACTGGCGCTGGTAATGGGTATTTTAATCTTGGCGGTACCAAGGTTTTTAAATTATTTCGTGGCTGTGTATTTGATCGTTGTGGGGATTTTGGGCCTGATACATCCTTAAAAACAGCTGTGTGCTAACCAAGCGCAAACCGTTTTGTTATCGGTTGACTTGTAATTTTGTTTTCTTAGGAGTTTTGCCATGTCGATTAGTACCATTTTACTCGTCATTTTAGTCCTGATGCTGCTTGGTGTAATTCCCGTCTGGCCGCATAGTCGGTCATGGGGTTATAGACCCACCAGTGGACTGGGCTTGGTAGTGATTATTCTGCTGGTTTTGCTGTTATTGGGCAAAATTTAAGCTGTCGTGCATACCCTTTAAGTCGCTCAAGTCTTTATACCACTAAAGTCTATAGCCGGTTCTAGAAGCTAGCCAACCTGCTTTTAGGTTGACTCGCGAAATTGCTTAACCAGCTGTTCGACACCCCCTAAACAGTCATTTAACACTGCATGTGATCACAAGCCTTGGCGCCCACAAGTTAGGGCAAAACAGGGATCACTCGCCATGCTGCGTTGACTATTCGATTCGGCGGCAGTGTCCGCCAAATGAATCTTTGTTGGTCAGCCTTTGTTTATTATTCAAAATCGGAGAACCCATTCATGTCCAAGCGGCGAGATCAAAGACGTCATGTCAGAATCGATCACCCAGGCGGCGAGGAAGAGCCTATTCGTTTTGAATTATTCAGTAACGAACGTCTGGAACAGCATGCACTAAGTTTGGCAAAAGCCCAAAAAGTCGGCCGCTTAACTAAATATCGCACCCTGATTCCGCGTGTGCGCGAGAATGCACTAGTATTGCTGGAGGCACATAAAGCCGTAACACTGGAGGTACGTCAGCAACATGCCATTACCCCGGCAGCAGAATGGTTATTGGATAATGCTCATGTTATAGAAGAACAAGTCAGCGACATCCATGTCGATTTGCCGGAAAGTTATTACCAGGAATTACCTAAGTTGGCGGAAGGCACATTAGCCGGTTTCCCGCGCGTTTATGGTATAGCCTGGGCTTTGGTAGCACATACCGACAGTCGTTTCGTGCCGGAATTACTGTGCCTGTTCGTACGTGCCTATCAAAACGTCGAGCCACTCACACTGGGTGAGCTTTGGGCGATTCCGATTACCTTACGGGTTTTGTTGATCGAAAACTTGCGACGATTGGCAGTGAGAGTCATGCGCTCTCAAAACGGTCGACGGCTGGCTGACAAGTTTGTCGATCAGTTTGAACAAATGGCTACCCGTGGCGATACACTGGCATCGGAACTAGCCGTTGGAGTATTACCAGAGGCTGCCTTGTGTCAGGCCTATGTGGTGCAAATTCTACAGCGTTCGCACGATCCGCATTCAGGGGCCATGCTTTCTCTCGATTTTCTAAATGACTGGCTTGAACAGCAAGACGCCAGCCTGGAAGATATTGTGCATCGGGAACACGCCGATCAGGTGGCCGATAATCTGACCATGCGCAATATCATTACCAGCATGCGGGCCATTTCGGCATTCGATTGGCCACAGTTTGTGGAGGGTGTCAGCTTGGTGGAACGCTGTTTACGCGACCACCACGGTTACGCCGGCATGGACTTTCTGACCCGGGATAGATACCGGCATGCGATTGAGGAATTGGCCAAACGCTCGCCGCACACGGAATTACAAATTGCCGGCATAGTCATAGACAAAGTCCGTTTAGCCGCAGAATCCGGGCAGACGGAAAGTCAACGACAGGATCCCGGCTACTACCTGATAGGCCCAGGCCGCTATAGGTTTGAACCGGAAGTGGGCTATCGGCCTACACTCAAGCAATGGCTGTTACGGGCTTATATTGCGCATGCCGGCTTGGCTTATGTGAGTAGTGTTGGTCTATTGAGTCTGATATTACTGGCACTGCCTTTGGCTGCCTGCATTGTGGCAGGACTTAGTGGGTTTGCGCTGATTGTGCTGGGCTTGCTTGGCATTTTTCCAGCGTCGGATATCGCCGTCGGCTTGATCAATCATTTCATCATTACCGGTCTGCCGCCCACTCATCTGCCGCGACTTGATTTACAAGGCGAGGTACCGCAGGCACTAAGCACCTTTGTGGTAGTGCCGACGTTATTTGTCGATGAGCACAGAGTCAAGCAACAAGTTGAGCAGATGGAGATTCGCTATTTAGCCAATCCGGGTGGTGAGATACGCTTTGCCTTGATATCCGATTGGGCGGATGCCGACCAGGAAAGCATGCCGAACGATATTAAACTGCTGAAAATTGCCATGACAGCAGTCACAGCATTAAACACCAAGTACGGCCAGCAACGCTTTTTTGTGTTTCAACGTAAGCGCTTATGGAACGCAAGCGAAGGTAAATGGATGGGCTGGGAACGCAAGCGCGGTAAATTGCATGAATTCAATCGCTTGTTACGCGGCGCGACCGACACCTCTTTTCTGGCGATTGATGGTCAGCCTGCGGTTGCACCGGCTGATGTGTGTTACGTCATCACGCTGGATGACGACACCAAATTACCGATGGGCGCGGTCTCGCAATTGGTAGGTGTCGCAGCTCATCCGTTGAATCGTCCGGTATTTGATCCGATTCAACAGCGGGTGGTAGATGGCTACGGCCTGTTGCAACCTCGCGTGACGCCGACCTTGCCACAACAGCAAGAACGTTCGATGTTTCACCAGATTTTTTCCGGTGCGTCCGGCACCGACGCCTACTCCAGCAGCGTATCCGAGCTGTACCAGGATTTATTTGCCATGGGTACTTACAGTGGCAAAGGTTTGTATCACGTAGACAGTTTCGAAGCGGCACTGGCCGGACGGGTGCCGGAAAACACCCAGCTCAGTCACGATTTGTTCGAAAGCGTCTATGTGCGTTGCGCACTGGTCAGCGATATCGAGTTTTTCGAGGAATTTCCCTCACATACCGAAGTAGCAGCTTTGCGCGAACATCGTTGGGTGAGAGGCGATTGGCAGTTATTGCCCTGGATCTTCGGTGCCGGCGGCAAGGGTATGCCGATGATTGGCCGTTGGAAAATGCTGGATAATTTACGCCGATCACTGTCGGCCCCTGCGGCCTTTACCTTGCTGGTAGCCAGTTGGGTGATTCCACATGCGCCAGCCGTTCTAATCGGATTCGTACTGACGGCCTTGGCCTTTCCGGTATTTCTGGCTATTGCCGGCAGCTTTACCTCGTTGCGACGAGGTATTTCCTGGTCTACTCATCTACGTACCGCCGCGGAAAATATACTCTGGGCAGCCGGCAATTGTCTGGTAGCGCTGACGTTGCTTTCGCAACAGGCCTGGCTAATGACCGATGCCATCGGCCACACCCTGGTCAGGCTGTTTATTACCCGCCGAAAATTGTTAAAGTGGGTGACCGCCTTACAGACCAAATCAAACACAGGACATACCCTTAAAAGTCTGATTCGGCCCTTGAGCCATTCATCCAGCGTCGTGATAGGTTCAGCTGCCTTGATACTGTTGGTCAACCCCAGCGGCATCGTCGGTGCCGCACCGTTTTTGTTGCTATGGTGGCTGGCCCCCTTTGTCGCCCGCGCCTTAAGTCTGCCGCCCAGACTTGATCTGGCCGAATCGTTGCTCCCCGAAGATAGTCTACAACTGCGTTTGATCGGCAGGCGTATCTGGCGGTTTTTCACCACCTTTGTGACGGCGCAGGAGCACTTTCTGCCGCCGGATAATTTTCAGGAAGATCCGCAGCCGGTGATTGCCCATCGCAGCTCGCCGACCAATTTCGGTTTGTATCTGCTATCGGTGGTCGCCGCGCGGGATTTCGGCTGGATCGGCCTGCTGGACAGCGTCGATAGGTTGGATGCCACGCTGACCACACTAGAGGGTTTGCCACGTCACCACGGTCACTTTTATAACTGGTACGACACCCGCGATCTACGTGCCCTGGAACCCCGCTATGTGTCGACCGTGGACAGCGGTAATTTAGCCGGGCATTTGCTTGCCTTGTCGCAGGCTTGTCGGGAAATGTTGACCCAGCCGCTGAATTTAGCCAATGCCTTGAGCGGCCTGGTGGATACGCATAGCTTGCTGATATCGGCGCTGGCAAACATCAGTACCGACCGCCGCACCCTCACCGTCACCCAAAAAGAGCTACAACTAAAACTGTCGGTCCTGGGTGAGTTACTGCAAAACCCTGCTGAAAATGCAGCGCAATGGGGACAGCATTGGCGTCAGCTGGTGGTTTGCGCCGATAGTTTGCTGGATCTGGCACGCGCTTATGCCGCCGAACGCGGCGATACGGATGATAGCGAGGTACTGGCCTGGGCTAACTTGATCTGCGATGATATTCGTTCCCAGGCACGGGATGTGGATAGTTTGATTCCCTGGATTCATGCTGTTTCGGGTGCTGACCACCATGGGTCCAGTTCCGAGATATTGAAACATCTAGATCTGCACACGCCGCTCAGTAAGCTAGCCGGCTGCTATGCACAAACCGTGGTTGCTATTCAGGCTATTAGCGCCGCCGAGCAGTCGTCGTCTATAGACCGCACAGCGCTGACAATGCGGCTGAAGCACGCGCAATCCCAAGCTGAATGGCTAACAAACCGTTTGGGACACATGGTTACCCGTCTGGACAGTTTGTTTCAGGAGATGGATTTTAGCTTTTTATACGATAACCAGCGACAACTGTTCTCGCTGGGTTATGCTGTGGCGGAAGGCATCCTTGATCCCAGTTATTACGATATGCTGGCATCGGAAGCACGGTTGTCCAGTTTCGTGGCGATTGCCAAACGCGATGTGCCCAGTAAGCATTGGTTTCATCTGGGTCGGCGAGTCACTCGGGCAGCACACGGCACTTTATTGTTGTCATGGTCAGGCTCGATGTTCGAATATCTGATGCCTTCTCTGGTGACCTTTACCCCGCGTTACAGCCTGCTGGATCAAACCTGCCGCTTGGTCGTGAAGCGCCAGATAGAATACGGCAAGCAGCGCGGCGTGCCATGGGGAGTGTCGGAGTCGGCCTTCAATGCCCGCGATCTGGCCTTGACCTATCAATACTCCGCATTTGGGGTACCGGGTTTAGGTATGAAACGCGGCCTGGGCGAAGATTTGGTGATTGCGCCTTACGCCACGGCCTTGGCTGCCATGTATTTGCCGCATGCGGCAGTGGAAAACTTCGCACAATTGGAACAGGCCGGCGCTTTGGGGCGTTTCGGTTTCTATGAGGCCTTGGATTTCACCCCAATCCGCTTGGCGGAAGGCCAAAAGGTGGCGATGGTGCGTTGCTATATGGCGCATCATCAAGGCATGTCGCTGGTAGCTTTCTCCAACGTAGTGCATGACGGGGCCATAAGGCATCGTTTTCATAACACGCCGATGATTCAATCGGCCGGTTTGCTACTGCAGGAACGTATTCCTCGTGGCGCGGACACCAGCAGCTTACCGTTTCTGCAAGCACTTTCAGATGTCAGCGATACCTTGCAACCGCCTGTGCGGCGCGTGTTATCGCCGATGTCGGCCATACCGTCTTCGCATCTGTTATCCAATGGACGCTATGGTGTGATGATGACCGCCGCAGGATCGGGTTATAGCCAGTGGCGAAATCTGGCAGTAACCCGCTGGCGTGAAGATGTGACCCGGGATGCCTGGGGCAGTTATATCTATCTGCGCGATGTCGCCAGTGGTCAGGTTTGGTCTGCTGGTTACCAGCCTACCGCGGCGGTTCCTGATCACTACGAAGTAGTGTTTTTAGAAGATCGCGCTCGTATCACGCGCGGCGACGGCAGCCTGATTAGTAATTTGGAAATTGTGGTCTCACCCGAAGACGATGCGGAAATCCGTCGCTTAAGTTTGACCAATAACGGCCCTGGCGAGCTGGAAATCGAAATCACCTCCTATGCCGAAATCGTACTGGCGGCCATGGCTGCCGACATTGCCCATCCGGCCTTTTCCAATCTGTTTATTCATACCGAGTATCTGCCACAGGCGAGTGCACTTATCGCCCATCGTAGGCCAAGGGCAGATACTGATCCGGTAATATGGGCGGCGCATGTGCTAGCCGATCAGCAAAGCAGCGACGGCTTACAATACGAAACCGACCGGGCGCGTTTTATCGGACGCGGGCAATCGCTACGCACACCGATTGCCGTCATGGACGGTCGCCCGCTGAGTAACACGGTAGGTAGTGTGCTGGACCCGATATTCAGCCTGCGTAAACGGGTGCGAATTGCCGGCGGATCTAGCGTGCATTTAATCTTTACCACCCTGGTCGCCGATTCGCGACAAGCGGTGTTGGAACTGGCCGACAAATATCGCAACCCGGTTACCTGGGAGCGGGTCTCGGCCTTGGCCTGGACGCATGCTCATGTGCAATTGCATCATTTACGCACCAAACCGGACGAGGCACAGTTATTTCAGCATCTGGCGAACCGACTGCTGTATGCCGACCCCTCGCTACGGGCGTCAGGCAGATTAATGCAGATGAATAGCCTAAATGTGGCGAGCTTGTGGCGGCACGGAATCTCGGGCGATAAACCCATAGTGTTGTTGAGGGTTACGGAGCCTGAGGATAGACCTATCGTCGAGCAATTATTGCGCGCTCACGAATACTGGCGTATCAAAGGTCTGGCCGTCGATCTGGTAATTTTGAACGAAAAACTGATGTCTTATGTGGAGGATTTGCAAAATCTGCTGCAGAGTTTATTAAGGGAAAATCAGGCCCGCTCGGCACATCAGGAGCTCGATAACGCCGGCGCGATTTTTGTGCTGCGAGGCGATGAAATTTCACACGAAGAACGGCGCTTGTTGCAAACCGCTGCTCGGGCCGTGTTGGTCAGTAATCGTGGCACCCTGGCCGAACAACTGTTACGGCATGCCCGCACCGCTGCCGCCTTTGTACCACCGAAACTGTTGCCTGTTAACTCGGATGCCGAGCCGGCCTTACCGATACCGCCACTGGAATTTTTCAACGGTCTCGGTGGCTTTGCCGACGATGGCCGCGAATATGTAATCGTGCTCGACAAAGGCCAATGGACGCCGGCTCCCTGGGTCAACGTCATCGCCAAACCCGAGTTCGGTTTTATGGTCTCGGAAACCGGTAGCGGTTGCACCTGGAGCAGCAACAGCCGCGAAAACCTGCTGACGCCTTGGTCGAATGATCCGGTCTGCGATCCATCGGGCGAGATGTTTTATCTGCGTGACGATGAGAGTAACGCCTTATGGAGCCCCACCATCGCACCGATTCGAGTTGAAAACGCCAGTTATCTGATTCGGCATGGCCAGGGCTACAGCCGTTTCGAACACATTTCGCACGGTATTCATAGCGAATTACTGCAATTTGTTGCACCTGACGATCCGGTGAAAATATCGGCATTGAGCCTGGTCAACTTGTCCGGTCGAACCCGCCGCTTGACGGTTGCGGCCTATTTGGAATGGGTGCTGGGCAGCTCACGTAGCGTGACTTCGCCGCATATCCTCACCGAATTGGATGCCGAAACCGGCGCGCTGTTTGCTTCCAACACCTGGAGCGTTGAATTTGGCCAGCGTGTGGCTTTCGCCGACTTATGTGGTCGGCAGAGTGGCTGGACCGGCAATCGGAGCGAGTTCCTCGGCCGTAATGGCGAGCTGAATGCACCCGCCGGTTTATTGAGCGGTGCTCCCTTGACCAACCGCGTCGGTGCCGGACTGGACCCGTGCGCAGCGCTGGAAACGGTGATTGAACTTGCTGCCGATGAACGTATCGAGATCGTATTACTGTTGGGGCAAGGCGCTGACCGGGTTCAGGCCCGAGAACTGATACAGCGCTATCGAAGTGTTGCGATTGAAAGCGTATTTACCCAGGTGAAACAGTCGTGGGAACAGGTACTCGGCAAGCTGCAGGTCAAGACGCCGGATCGGGAACTGGATCTGCTGTTGAATCGCTGGCTGCTGTACCAAACCTTGAGTTGCCGCATGTGGGCCAGAGCCGCGTTCTATCAGGTGGGTGGGGCTTTTGGATTTCGCGACCAGCTGCAGGACAGCATGGCGCTGGCGGTGACACGACCCGATCTGACCCGTGCGCATTTACTGCGGGCAGCAGCGCGACAGTTTAACGAAGGCGACGTGCAACATTGGTGGCATCCGCCGACCGGTCGCGGCGTGCGCACTCGTTTTTCCGACGATAGAATTTGGCTGCCTTATGCGGTCGCCCATTATCTTAAGGTCAGCGGCGAAGTCGCGGTGCTGGATGAATCACTGCCATTCCTGGATGGGGCTGTGCTATTGCCGGAACAGGATGATCTTTATTTCGAACCGACGACCAGTCAGCAACAAGCTAGTTTGTTCGAGCATTGTGCCCGTACGCTGGATATCAGTTTGGCAACCGGCAAACACGGTCTACCGTTGATGGGCAGCGGCGACTGGAACGACGGCATGAACCGGGTCGGCAATCAGGGTCAAGGCGAGAGCGTCTGGTTGGCCTGGTTTCTGATGGCCACTCTGGATAAATTTATCCCGTTGGCGCAGGCCAGAGGCGAAACTGAAAGAGCCGAACGCTGGCGGGAGCACGCCGCACAATTAAAACGGGCCGTGGAAACGGACGGTTGGGACGGGGCCTGGTACCGGCGCGCCTATTTCGATGACGGCTCGCCGCTAGGCTCCGCCACCAACGCCGAATGCCGTATCGATGCCATCGCCCAAAGCTGGGGAGTGATTTCCGGCGCAGCCGATACCGAACGCGCTCGACGGGCCATGCATTCGGTACGGGAATATCTGCTGCGTTACGGCGATGATTTGGCATTGCTATTTACGCCGCCCTTCGACAAAACCGAGCGCGATCCCGGTTATATCAAAAGCTATCCGCCAGGTGTGCGGGAGAATGGCGGTCAATATACCCATGCCGCGATCTGGTCGGTGATTGCCTACGCCATGCTGGGCGACGGCGATCAGGCTGCGGAATTGCTGAGCATGCTGAATCCAATCAATCGGACGGCGACCCGCACCGGGGTTTACGCTTATAAAGTCGAGCCCTATGTATTGGCGGCGGATATTTATGCCGAACCGCCGCATGTACGACGCGGCGGCTGGACCTGGTACACCGGGGCGGCCGGCTGGTTTTATCGAGCCGGACTGGAATGGGTGCTGGGACTGCGGGTGCACGGCGACCAATTGCTGTTCAATCCGTGTATTCCCAGGGACTGGCGCAGCTATAGCATGGTCTATCGGCACGGTAATTCACAGTATGACATTAGCGTCGAAAATCCTGACGCTGTCACGCAAGGCATTCTTGCGCTGGAACTGGATGGCGTAGAACAGTTAAACACAAACGGTATTAGCCTGACCGATGATGGTCAATTGCATAAAATAAGACTGCTGCTTGGTGCAAGGCCTTGAGTGTTTCAAAGCACTTCAGCAGCTGACTATGACTATCTACCTTGCCGCAGATGGCAAGCTCTCTGTTTGTCGCTTGCCATCTGTGGCTGCTAGATGTCTGCAATCCCCAGATGACGTATTGGGCTTAGCTGAAGCTTCTTTATATGTCTTGACGCAATGCTGAGGCCAGGTTGATATGTTTGGGGCAGGCAATACATAGCATCAGCGGGCCTACGCTGAGCATGGCGACTTTATTAGTTGTGCCGACAATCACGATTTGTTCAATATCCCCAAGATTTAACATTTCGGCACTTTGCTGTGCAGCATGTAAGCTTTCTTGGACAGCTGCACCGAAAGCATCAATATTAAGCGCTTGTTTTGAATGGGCAAGAATCAATCCATCATGGTATGCGGTACAAGCTGCAATGCCTTTGACTTTGCTGACATTGTCTACCAAGGCTTGCACTGCCTCAATAAATTGGCCGCGACTTTCCCGCATGTCAGCACTGCTTTTGACAATGTTTGCGGCTGGTTTTTTTTGTGAAACTACATATTTATCAGCAAGCTTATTGAGGGCTAAGAGTTGTGATTCAAACCAATGCATATTAGATGAGCGCGAGTTGAGTTAATTAGCTAGGTAACTGCTAAATAATTTTTTTAGCACTGGAATGGTTTCTTTTAACTCAAACCGCACTCTTCCCAATAACGCATCGCGCTGTGTCACCAAAGCAAGAATGAAGCCTGCATCTATGGGTGTGGATAAAATATAGCCTTCAGTGTTTTCACAAATTACCATATTGGTGCCATGATGGCCGACATGTGCGGCTGATCTAGCCGCCGCACCAAATACCACCTGAACTGAAGCACCAATAGCATCGGTGTTGACTTCAGAATCTCGGTGGATATGGGTCACAAAACCATCATTATCGATAATTGCAGCAGCGCTGACACCTTGTATGCTCATCAGGTTGCGTAGGATAGAATCGATTTCGCTGGATTGTGATTTACGGGTATTCAGTAGGTGTATGTTACTCATAGCGGCACTCCTAATATCATTATCATGATGGTGTCTATTACATTAAATCGACTCGGATTAAACAGGTTTTGTCGCCGAGAGCGTTACATTTAGTTTCTGTGGCTTTGACATTTCGATTAAAAAATGTTTTAACAATCCCGCCCACCATACCGGCCTCGAAATGACATATGGGGGCTGAGACGTTGTGAATACCTGCACAAGATACGCATTCGTCTACACGTAGCTCAAGCACACCAGCGTTTAAATCAACTCGATCAGGCACAACCAAACCTATACTGAGTTGACGACATAACATTTTTATTTTTCCAACATAGGTTTCCAGATCCTTGTCGATGTTGGCCGCTGCAATTTTCCCCATCGCCAAGCCTAAACTTTGGCCCGAATGATAAACCAGTGAAGGCGCACCTTGTCCCAGTATATCTTCGACATTGGAACCCAATGCCACCATGCGTAAGGCCTGGAACAGTCGTATTGGAATCAATGGCCCTAAATCCTTGCGATTTTCAATCTCAAATTCTCCTGAAACGATACCCTCTAAAATTTGCTGCTGGGCAATCTGATAGTCGGATTTAGTATTTTGTAACATGTGTTTAGTCCTATAAGAATTTGATTATCGATCCTGGCAGGTTAGTTCGACCCTGCGATTCAATTTTTGTCCTGTTACGCTATCGTTAGATGTGATGGGCCTATCCATCCCCCGAGACACTGTAATAATCTTTTGAACTGCAATGCCGTTAGCTATTAACAGTTTTTTTACTGCCTTAGCTCTTGTTAGGCCTAATATTTGATTGCTGGCTGCATTGCCTATATTGCAAGTGTGCCCGGCCAGCTCGATCCGGTTGGGGCAACTTTTGGCCGCATTAACCAAGTCAGTCAGTTGGGTTTTCGATAAGACACTCAGTTTACTGGAGTCGAAACTGAAATGCAGGGTAAATAAGCTTTCTGTCGACGTCATGGGTGGCGCATCGGTTTTTGAGTCATCGATTTGAGTGGGTTTTGTTTCGGCCACTATTTCAGGAACATTAGGCTGATTTGAATCCAGAGTGCTTGGGGTTTGCTGTTGGCTAATTGAATTACTGCTTGTTGTAAGCGGTAATGGCTGCACCTCTGTTGGCGGCACTTGATGGTTGATTGCGGATGAGGCATTGTTGGGCAGCTGTGGCAACGCTGATGTGGTCTGCTGAGGATTTGCTCTAAAAAATAAAAATGCCCCGATAAGCGGAATGATGGCCAGCGCAAAAATCCAAGCTGAACGATACCATCTAGCTTTAGAACTGGATGATTGAAGAATGCCGTCTAATCCATCGTAATCAAGCGAGCTTTGTTTGCTCATATCTTCCTTTATCATCTAGATTAAAGTGAGTCAAATTATAAACTGAATTTAAATAGTGATAAACATAACATTTTTAGAAAGATTAACTCATTGACTTTGCAAGACTTACAACGCTGGTTTTTTGATTAAAAAACCAGCGAACACACCTAAAATTAGAACGTAATACGCACAATCAAGCTTTTTAGTTTCCCTTAAAACTAAAACAGCTGGAATTTCTTATTCATTAAGCTTTGCAGCTCTTTTTCTGAACGGCGGTGCTATATGCTACTGAGGGTTGATTCTGAAGCGACAATCACAATCTTTCTTCACCATACAGGCTGTTTGCTGAATAGGCTGTTCCAGCAAAGTAGAGATGAAGGCCTGATCAAACTGACACAGCTGTGGGTGTTCCTGGGCTAAATCGTGATAGACACAATTAACAGCCTTGATGGTGGTTTGACCGTCTTGCTGCAGCAGTTCAGCGTGATACCCCAGGCTTTGCATCAAATCAATCAATGCAAGCGTTTTCTGTTGTGGGGTTTTATGGCTAAATTGAGGCAACAAAGAACGCCCCAATTTGACCCCCATATTCCACATCATTTTTTCCAACGCTTCCGCACCCAACTCCGCAGAGAGTTCACTTAGCAGTAAATTACAAAACCAGGCATATTGTTTTGGGAAACGGTTGATACCTTGCTCAGTTAAAGTATAGCTACGCGCCGGCCGGCCACCGGTAATATTCAAGGCAGCTTCCTGCACCAATTGCTGTTTTTCCAAACCGACTAGATGTTGCTTAACGGCAGTTCTGGATATTTCCATTTCAGTGGCCATTTCATCAATACTCGCCCCCTCTGCCGAATTTAATAGCAATGTCAAAATCTGTTCTTGTCGTGAGCCGGTTTTCGTAATCATAGGGCCTAAGCTGATGAGTGGATTGAGAATCAGAAATCTATCTAACGTCTAAGCATAGCATATTGAGAGCTATAAATACATATTAAGAAACTTATATAACATTTTTATTGCATAACATAGACTTTTAATTTAACCTGACCTCGAACCAAAACGCTTGATCCATTATTAACTTAACCAGGAAACACATCATGAGCGAAACCAGCACATCTCTTTACGAACAACTTGGCGGTGAAGCGGCGGTTGATGCTGCCGTGGATATTTTTTACCGCAAGGTATTAAGTGATTACCGTATCAATCGTTTTTTCGATAAATCAGACATGGAAAAACAGGCTGCCAAACAAAAAGCCTTTTTAACCATGGCATTCGGGGGCCCCAATAACTACACCGGTACAGACATGCGTCAGGCACATGATCATATGGTAAAAAAAATGGGCCTGGATGATTCCCACTTTGACGCTGTAATGGAACATTTGACGACTACCTTACAAGAATTGAATGTGCCGGAAAATCTTATCACCCAAGTCGCGGCCATTGCCGAAAGCACACGTACCGATATTTTGGGTCGTTAATTTACGCATTGAAAGGGAGTAGAGGGATGTCGTTAAAAATGATTACTTTGGATGACCAAAAAGTCGTTTGTCAAAACGGTGAATCGGTTTTGGATGCCTTATTGCGTGAACATATCGACATCCCTCACGCCTGCAAGGAAGGCGCCTGTCAAAGCTGCATGGCGCGCAGCTTGAACGGCGCACCGCCTGCCTTGGCTCAAAAAGGCTTGAAAGATGTTTTACAGCACCAGAATTATTTCTTGGCCTGCCAGTGTTACCCACAGCAAGATATGACAATCAGCATCACACCACCTGCTGATTTTTTTACAGAAGCGACTGTCATCGCCAAAGAACTACTCAATCCGGAAACCCTGTTATTGACTGTAAAAACCAAGCAACAATTGGATTACTTCGCCGGACAGTTTGTAAATTTAAAACGTTATGATGGCTTGGTTCGTAGTTACTCAATAGCCAACAGCCGTATTCATGCGGATAAAATGACTTTTCATATTCGCCGGCTTGCAGGCGGACATTTTAGCCAGTGGGCTCATCATGAACTGAATATCGGCGACACATTATCCATATCCGACCCACAAGGGCTTTGCTATTATTTGCCCAATAATCCGACACAAAATATGCTGCTGATCGGCACTGGCAGCGGACTGGCGCCATTGGCGGGCATCATCAGCGAAGCACTCCACCACGGACACAGCGGCGAGATTCATTTGTACCATGGCAGTCGCGAAATCGACGGTCTGTACTGGATAGAGGAAATGCAACAACTAGCACAAGAATATCCCAACTTCCACTATACAGCCTGTGTCTCCAGAGGCGATGCGCCACAAGGTGTCGCCCAAGGGCGTGCCAATGATGTTGCAATGACGATGCTACCCAGTCTGAAAAACTGGCGCGTCTATCTGTGTGGACATCCTGACATGGTTGCCGACAGCAAACGTCAAGCTTACTTACAAGGCGCAAGTTTTCAGGATATTTACTCTGATGCTTTTCATGTTGCCTCAGCCACCCTGGATTAGCATCATTCCACCTGTGTTATCCAAAGCCTAGCGACAAATGCTTGCAGTTTTTTGATTTTACCTCACCCCATCAAGCCGGTTCGACTAAGCTAAAAAACTTAATCGCTCAGAAACCACAGGACATAAAACTGATAATTCAAACAGCTCAACTGCGGTTTTAGGTCCAAATTTAATCCACGGCAACATTGCCACGCACTATTGCCCTGATCTCATAAAACAACAACTCCAATCACACTATTACGGCAAAGGCACTGCCAGAACACCCTGCTTTGCTATATGATGATTCCTATAAATTAACGAATCATGGGGACGCATTATGGATAAATTACGGGCATTGGGGCTAGGCTCAGTCAATCAAGATCAAGAGAGCATTACCCGGCAACTACATCTTTATATCAACCTGAAACTGGCATCCTGCGGCCAGCCAATTTGCAATGATGTTGAATCCGCAGCTTTCATGGATACCGCGCAGGATTTATTAAATAGCTACCTGGAAAAAAATCGTCAATTATCCGGTTCATCGCTGTATCCCGCCGACCGCCGCATCCAGAACTTCCTGGATGCTTATCTGGCTGATCTTGGCTTAGAAAAAATCCCCAGTTTACCAACCATGACTTTTGAACTGGATCGACATGGTGTAGCCCGCGAGCTCTCTTTGCCATTAGGTGCTAACGAATTCAAATCTGAAATTATCTCCAGTTTTCGCGTCAAGCAAGGCGTACTGCATAATCCTGCCAGCGACCGCCGCACTACCGAAGGCTCTTTCCATATCGCTGCGGGCGGCTTGCCGGTCCCGGGTGACAAAAAGCAGGTACCCAAAATCACCTTCGCCAAAATGCTGGAACAAGCATTGATGCCACCGGCAGATATGATGATTGTACCGTTTACCGCCAATCAGCCGCAGCCTGCCCATATGTTTGCCTCGCTGTTATTGCGGCCTATCGTATGCCCGGAAATTCCCGGCATGGAGGCGGAAAAATCTATGGAAATCCGCTTTTTTGCTCCAGGCAATCTGGTCAGCAACCTGGATTTTGTCGAAAGTATATTCGGAAATGGTGGCAATCCAGCCTTACCAGAATACGATGCGGCACTGGATATTGACCACTGGAGCGGCCACAGTGGCTGCGTGATTCTGGCTCCACATTTGGCTAAACTCACAAAGAAATCAGTCGGCCTACCGCACTGGAACGATGCTACAGAGCGCGAACGCAACGATGGCATGTGCTGGGAACAAGAAGACGAACTTTACAATAATGGTCAGGCCTTTAAACTCTGCGCCCGCGACAGCTCTGGGGTCATCGTCACCTTGTTGGCCGATAATTATTACGGCTATTGTAAAAAGGAAGTCAAAACCCAAATCAGCTTCGCCGCCAATCTGTTTGGCTCAGCTGAAGAAGAGCATGCTGGTGGCGCCCTGGCATTTAGACGCTTCAATCACGGCGACGAATACGGCATCGGCAGCCTGACGCGCGAACCTGGCTACGATTTTGATGAAATGACTTATCACTATGGCGCACTAATGACGCTGCAACCGGAAGGTTATGCCATAGACAATCAGTTTCCAGAAATCATTTACGTACCGCAAGATTTGCGGATGAACTTGAATACCCAGAAAATTACCTGGCTAAAGAATGGCAAAAGTCATCAGATACGTCTGCAGCCTGGCAAAATTTACATCCAGCCCAACGGTTACAAAATCGAAATGTGCAAACACCCGGGGGCACCTTCCTGGCGCCTGGTTGGCACCGTGGCCGAAGGCACATTTTGCCATAAACCTTCTACTGTATCCGGCGGTGGCAAATCGGAGATTTCTAAATCTATCGAAGATGCGGTGATTTACGGACCGTTATTTGTTGACGATATACAAAATGACCTGGACCGGGTACAGGCCATTTTTGACAAAGACTACACCGACCGTTTTTTGCCGGGCTATGAACATGATGATCACAATTCCAGCCGCGCCATACTCAGCGAAGCACGCAGTTTGGGCTCGGTTATTAAATTATTAACACCTTCATCTCACCACACTCCGGAATTCAATAGCTGGCTAAAATCCATACCCCCCAGTATTTTGGCGTTAGTGTTTTTTATCAAACGCTTCTATCGCAGCGAGTGGGGCAATAAATGGCGCGACCAATTATCGGTCGACATTATCGACGGCGCACCCGGCCACGAGTTAAAACTGTGGCAGCGCAAAATCGTCGCGACTTATCTACGCGTCGGCTTTGATTTGGATGGTGGCTGGCGCACATTCAAAGTACGCCAGGATTATCTGGCCTGTGAAAAAGTGCAGATGGAAGATGACATCAGCGCCTCAGTGGTAGTGCCTGTTTCAGCAATTAGCCCCTGGCTGGCGAATGATCATTACGAACACAGCGTCAAACTGGTTAGCAATTGCGAATACCGTCTGTTTCAGCGCCCTGACGACGCCATCATTCCCGGTTACGACAAACAAACTGAAACCAATATGGCTATGGCTGGCAACTTTATGGCCAATTTTGAACCCCTGGATCACAGCAAATTATCGGAAATCGTTGAAGATGTAATGACTTTTTCCAAATTCACCGCGCCTATGCATCAATTATTAGACGAAGCATATCAGCAAGGTGAAGCCTTTGCGGTATCTTCGGCGCATCCGCGCTTGGTCAACGGCAAACCCTCTAAGAACCCGCGCTATCTGGAAACTCGGGTTGATTTAATCAAACCCCTGCGCAAATATGTTGCTGAACTTGGTGCCCGCTTACATCGCAAAATACCACTGCACGAGCCGCTTTGTCATCCGGTAGATGCTGTGCTTACCGGTCGCCGCAATAACCCACCTGACGGAGCTATTCGGGCACTGGCCGTTTATAACCCGATTCATTATCAGGAGTTGCCGGAACTGTTCATGGACTTTATCTGTTCATTGACTGGCAAGTCACCGTCCACCACCGGCGCTGGCAGTGAGGGTGCGCTCACCAAAGGCCCATTCAATGCCCTGCGGCCGACTGCCGATCTGAATAACGCATTGGTTTCATTCATACTGACAGGCTATCCGGGGTTCTCAAGTTCAGCGGGCTATATTGGCCCGGACATTCGCGTTGATCACGACATAAGCTTATTGATTCCGGAAATTTGGTCGCGTCTGCAGCCTAAAGAACGTCAACCCGAGTATTTAATTAAACAGGGGTATCTGGAGCCACTGACTGATTTAGAACATAACGGCACCATCGTGCTGGCCAGTCGACTGGGTTACCGTATCACCAGCCATTTTGTGCATGGTTTGATGGGGAAAATTTTCGACAATCCCTCAGCGGTTTTCACTGACGAAATTCTGCAACCAGAAAGGCAAGATATTGATGTATTTGCCGATGGCGTCAACAATATCGTCGAAACTCAACAGCGTGTTGCTCAGCAATATATCGACGACGGCAGCATTGAAGATGCCTGCCCACCACTTTATGCCCTGCTTTATATTATGGCTGCAGGCCATTATCAGGGCATGGATGCACATCATCCCGAGATTCGCGCCATGTTTACACGCGAATACCTTTTGGATTCTGCCTGGTATCAAGAGCGATTGAGGATCAAACAACAGCGGGATACTGCCTTGTGGGGACGGCATGTGAATTATCTAAATAGTCTGATTCAAGATAACGATCACCGTTTTCGCACTGCCGACACAACGCTGCAAAAGCGATTACTACAAGCCATGCAAAAACTGGAAACCTTAAAAAGCCCGGAATATTTGCAATCATTGGTGGGTACCTTGGGTGCTGATCCGTTGGGGCCTTACCAGTCGGTTACCCCATAAACTACGGCAATCCCATAACCAAAAAAAAGCGCCTTAAAGGCGCTTTTTTTTGGTAGCGGCTTTTACAGCGACCAGGTTCTGAAAGTGCCGGTATCCAGATGGATAAATTTGGATCCTGGATAATACCCCACGCCACCACGATGCATTGCTATTGCTGCATTATGGATGCGTCGCAGATCGAAACGTTCAATGCGGATATCGACGGCTCTACCATACATATGAAAACTGTTATTAGCGACTCCGGAACGTTCGGCATGCAGCTTTGCATTGGTCAACGGCGAACGATAACCACAGATCACGTCAAACGGTTGATGTAAGCCTAATATTTGCTTCAAATCGTGTAATTGATCCAGTAGATCAGGGTCAATAGGATGCACATCGTCGGTCCGATAGTCGCGTAACAAAAAGCTGATTTCATCCAAAGCATCGTTCAAATAGCGACCTTTTTCAAAATAAGTCAGACTCAGCTTGTCGCCGGTGTGTGGATTTTGAATTTCCAAAGCACGATGAGAAGCAAGTCGACCACGATCCGCTAAAAACATTGGCTCGCGTATAGGCTGAATGATAGTATCCGCTCTACTATCAATGTCATGAGTAGATGCCACATTTACTGCTTCTACTGCTTTATTTTTTCCAGCATAAACATCGTGCTTACGCGAACTAATCGACGCCTGACGAACATTCGAGTGTCCGTGCTTAGCGCTGGCTAATTTGTGATGTTTGGCAGCAAGGGTTTTATTTACTTTGCTATTTTTAGCTAACTTTGCAGACTTAACTTTAGTTGTATGATGCCCAGCATGAGCCGTTTTTTTGGCTATCTGCTTGGGTAAGCGCACTGAGGTCTTAGCCTTCTGTGCTGATTTATCTGCTTTTGTGCTTTTTGCAGCATTTACTACCCCAGGCATTGCTATAGATAAAACAGCACCCACGGCCAGACGTCCGAAAAAGCTGCGTCTAGACAGCTTTACCTCGTCATTTTCACTGCTGTTATTCTCTATATTATGTCGTAACATCCATAATCTCCCAATCAAACGTCATCAGTATAGGTATTGATTTCAAAACCTAAAATCCAAAAGGACATAGGGTATTATAGCACTTCATCCTAGGTTTGCAGGATGAGGTAAGGTCGAATCTACAACCCAACCGGCATCATAGCGCACAGATGATTAAAAATTTAATACCCGGATAATCCATCGAAAATCAGCCAAACTTATTAATTTTTCAGCGAATTATATAACTGAACGTTGTAAGACATGATTACTGTTCACAGCAAAAAGCCTCCAGATTAGCAAACTTTTTTAGCTGTCCCGAAAAAGTCCGTCATGTCAGCCGGGAAGCGGCCATCCAATATCATGGAGGGCAAGTTTGGCGCTATCCATGATGCCTGGATTTAGACATTCCCTACCAAAATGACGATTTATAGGATTTGATGGATGATTAGCTGAGGAAACTGGCTAATCAGAAAATACTTTGGGCTAACGCATACATTTAAACAACTGACGTTGCCGTCAAACAGCAAACAAAACATAACAGCTGATTGCGAGCACCCCTATACCAGTCATTTTAATTTTGTTTAACAGGGTTTGCCGCCCCCAATAATAAAGAACACTGGCTTTTTTACGCGATACATAGGCCACTAGATTTTGACCTAAACGCATACAAGCTGAAACGATGACACGCAAGAACACAATTAATGAGACTAATTGAATAGCTAACAAGACATAAAAACCAATCATCTGCCTGCCATGCGGACTAACATTAAATAAATATTTGATAACATGTCCCAAGCCAACATCCATGTAATCAAATATTATATAAACTGTTTCTACAATTACATCTAATAGCTTATCACTTAAATCCAATACTAAATTAAAAATCTCCTCAGGTATTGCCAGTATTGTCATAAAAATACTGATCATCAATCCGGCCAAAAACAGCTGCTGTTTCTTTCTTCTGCTAACATGATCAACCAATAACTTAGTGTCTTCAGATGTTAAATTAATAAATTGAACGCCCGTTAAAAACGGATACTGGTTTTTCTCATAAGGATTACTCGGTTTAGAATAAACGACTTTACAGCAGGCCATAATCAAGGTCATATTGGATAACAACAATATCCTGATCATTAGATAATCGCCAATTTCCAGTTTATCTTTACAGGTAAACGCAATACCTGTAGAACTGATATTCACATTCAGCGTATCATTTTCCTGGCTTATGGAGCTAGGAAGAGAGACATCACCTCCTGAGCTTTCCGCAACTGAATTGAGTTGCCCCAACTCCTTAGCTTGATGACTACCTAGTAAAAGATTCTCGAACCCAGGCTGCGTTTCGCTAACTTGATTAGAGTCAATTTTTTGATAGAAAAGATTAGCCTGCTCATAGATCCGAAAAGCTGCTCTACGATTTAATTTTTTATTATTATTATTTTTAAACATATTTAACGAAAGCCTCTAAAGCTAACCAAAAAATACTTGGGAAAATGCAACGCTTTCAAAATGCGAAACGCACTTACCTAATGAGCAACAGAATAACCAGGCTAAGTGATTAATAGTTTTTTAAACACACCCTTTATTTAATTCAATAATTTATTGAAATTAAAAATCAACAGCCACCAGCAAAATTACCCCGAAAACTGATTAAGTAAAACAGAGAAAATTATGCCGACTGCCATTTACCGACAATCATTTTAATTAATAAAACACTCTAAATGATCGTTGAATCTGATCGAACTCATATAAATAGGGTTTAGCCACCTCATGGTTAGCGGCTACGACTATCAGATCGTGAGAAAATACCGAAGTGTTGTACCAGTTAAAACTGCCTTCGATAACAATGTAATCGTCGATAACACAATACTTGGAATGGATAGGTGAATACGGCACCGGATGATCATCCTGACCGTAAACCAAGCCAACACGCACGCCTCCCCACTTTAAACGCTGTACTGCCGGCAGCAAAGGCCGGTTCAATTCATCGTGCATTGACCTTTCAACACCAATACGACCCTGACGGGCTAAATGCCCATTAAATAAAATCTGCACATCAACGCCACGCTCTTTGGCCTGAATCAAAGCGTTTACCACGCTATCGTGATGATCGCCCAGCAAATCGCCAATTAAAAACAGGCAAATTTTAATCGAATGCCGTGCCCGGTGAATTTCGGCCAGAATGGCATGATGCGGCTTATACACCTGACCATTGGCCATGGTGTGACGACCAAAGGTATATAGCAAATTGAAAGGGCTCAGCGGATCGATACCGTATTTTTGAATAACGCCACCGCGCTGACTCTGAAAAATATTATCCAGCAATCGACACACGCCTTTGGAATGGAACGACATACCAGACTCCCAATTGGCCCACCAACGATCAAAAGTGATATTGAACGAGCCCAGAATGCAATCCTCATCGTTAAAAATGATGAATTTGGTATGCATGTCGGGCTCAACTTCGATCAGATGATGCTTGGGCGTACAAAACACGCCTATCAATTCGATGCCAGTGCGTTTCAGGTTGGCGTAAGTCTGATTATTGGTCAGCGTCATTTTGCGCCAATCCACGATACATTGCACCCACACACCTTGATGGCTGGCATGAATCAGATGATTGACAAAATCATGATCATCAATACAGTCGACACTGACTTTAATGGTACACAGTCGGTTGGGATTTTCGTGCTTACTTCTGATGACCTTGTCGATATGGTCATGAATAAAACGCTTGGGATGATAAGGATGATACTGCTGGCCTTTGGTAAATTTGGGTATCAGATTTAAGGCATGAAAATGATGATTGTACCAATCGACATCGGATTGTAATTCACCCGCATTCAGTTCATAGGTACGAAAATAATTGGGGGTAGCATGATCTTCGCTGATACTGCGCTGCTGATGATATCCATCCTGCAACTGATACCAGTCCATAAAGATATATTCGCTGCGCGAGGCAATCGAATGCTCACCCAGATGCACAATAAAGGAAAACTTGATGCAGTTGATCTTGCCGAAATGCACAGAGTTGGGAAGAACAAAAAAATCGCGCGTGGCGCGTTTATGCCTGTCCCAATGAATATCGAAGGCATCGGTATCCACGATATACTTTTCGCAGACATGATCGCGATAAACCCACAAAATCACTTTTAAATTAGCCGACATGCCATGAAACATATCAAACTCTATTCTGCCCCAGCGTAGGCCAAAGGTATCTTTAAAATCGTTGGCGCGCTGAAAAAAGCCACCCAGCTTGCCAAACACTGGTTTAGCGTAGTGTTCTGCTATTTGCATATCGATATCCTAAATAAATCCAGCCGAGATTATGCACCAATTAGCGGATAGATTCAGCGTCGATGCAGCTTGCACCTCGAATAATCTGCATTTTCCGAGAAAAAACTGTTCAACCAGAAGACAGCCTGCCAGATTGACAGCAATCCCAACATTTCTGGCCTTGCGCGAAACCTATGCTGCACGCCAGACATAGGTAGCCACAGTGCCTGCAGACAAATGGGCAACAGCGTTTTTATTCCGGTAACTGATACAAAACGATTCAGCTTGCACGCCATCATTCAGCACAATCAGCACGACATGGCCGCTAGGCGTCAGAAAAGCCACATTAGCCAAAGCGGTTTGTGTATCGGAATAAATCCTCACCGAACCTGGACGCACATGTTTTGCGGCATGCGCGATCACGTAGTAGGCTACGTTACGAGTCACCTCGTCACCAATGGTCAAAGCGCCGACACAACGGGCTTCACCCCCTTTCGTATGTGGACCACAGAAAGGATCGGAGGCCAGATTCCATTCCAGCACCACCTGACTCCAATTACGAATAGAGCCTATCAAAACATTTCTCAGATGCCACCATAAATCATCCGCAAACTGACCATCAGAGCCCACCCATTGCTCGGTAAAATATAGCTTCATCTCAGGGTACGCCTGATGCACCTCGGACAGCACAGAAATATCGCCCCCGTAGAGATGCCAAGCCGAACCAGCCAGATATTGGCGCGCCTCGGCATCGGCAAAAACCGTTAATGGGTAAGCTTTTACATCGCAATTGTGGTCCCAACAAAACAGCTCCACATCGTCTAAACCGGCTTGCGCTAAGGTTGGCCCCAGGTGATGTTTGATGAATTCAACTTGTTCACTCGCATCCATCAGCATACTAGGGTCATTTTTTTGGTTCAGCGGCTCGTTCTGTGGCGTGATGGCATGAATAGTAATGCCTCTACCGCGCATGGCCTCCAGATATTTGACTAGATAAGCTGCGTAAACCCCATAACAATCCGGCCTCAATTTGCCACCGACAAAGCTTTGGTTGGTCTTCATCCATCGCGGCGCCGACCAAGCCGTGGCCATGATCTTTACAGCAGGGTTGATGGCCAGAATTTCCTCTAACAGCGGAATGACCTCCCTATCCCCTGCTTCAATATCGAAATATGCAAGCTCGAAGTCAGCTTGTCCATCCGGCCTATCGTCATAGGAATAGCTACGCTCACTCAGATCGGATGCAGCAATACTCAGCCGCAGGAAACTGACGCCGATACCGTCAGCAGCAGGCGCGAACAATTCCTGTAGTAGTGCATTTTTGACTGCGTCAGGCAAACGACTGATAAGCATGGCACTGCCGCCGGTCAAAGAAAAACCAAAGCCTTCCATAACTTGAAATGTCTGCTCAGCATCTACCATGATCGCCGGTAAATCATAGCTAATATTGCTGAAACGAAGATCCTGCGCTTGGCGTTGAAACAATGCACTTTGATCCGCGCAAGTTAACCAAACCGCCAAGGAATAAGCATCCTCAACAAGCGACTCAGCGGGCAGCAAAACATTCGATTTTTCCGACATAAAAGCACTCTTTACGAAATATTATTTAGCATGACTGCCAGAATCCATCTGCAGCAACACATCGACACGCCGAAAACAGCCGAGGCGAATCGCTTCCGCGGCTTGATCTTCCAGCTTGTTGGCTTCCACTGTCTGTTTACTGTCGTCCCGCCCATACAACTGATAGCGCCAGGGTTGCACGGCATTGTCGCCAAAAGTGTCCTGGCGTGTGGGGTTGAGGTAAACCAGTAACGTCGTGCCCAAAAAAGCACACGCAGCTGTGTTGGCTGGCAATAATTCTTTAACATCGAAAAAATCGACGTATTGCGCGTCCGTTGAGAAAAATGTCTTAGACAGCGCGGGCTGTGGTTTAAACACTAAGCGGCCAGCTTCTAATACGAAGGGCGCCGGTCCCAGGAATAAATGAATCCATAGGTGCAAAAATTCTACGGTAGCGCCGGAAAGTCGCGCAACACAACCCCGCCCGTGTTGTCGAGGGTCAACCGCAAATCCACTACTGACCAAAAAACTGCAGTTTTCGATGGGGTTACGCCCATACTCGTTGGGATCATGAAACGCCACCAGCAGTTTATCCATGTCGCGGTAAAACGCCTCGATTAGCCCGGCCCGCACCATTTCCAACACAAACTTATAATGCATATGCAAAAAAATTGAGCCATTCTCTAACCAGCCATAATTGAATACACCGATCCGCCCCAGTGCCAGGGCATTTTCGCCCAGCGGGACATTCAGGCGATACATGCCCAATTTCTGATCGAAGAGTTCGGAATTACGCACTGCAGCAAATAACGCCTGAACTTCCTGAGGTTTTGCAACGCGCAGGGCGTGCACAAAGCCTTCCAGAAATAACGCTAGCGGCTGTTGACGAAAGCTGACGACCTCAGCCCGGCCATCCTCAATTTCGTGATATTGCTCTGCCTGATAGGCAAAATAAGTCACGATCCCTTCTGGTGTGTAGGCCTTGGCAATGGCCGTATCCAGATAACTGGATACTTTTTCTAAAAAGCTCTGCACAGCGGTAAATGATAAGTCGCGCTCAGCCCCGGCAAAGCCCATGAATACTTTTTCCCGATAAGCCTGTTTCTGAAGCCCGCTTTGCTGCCAAAACAACTCTGGCGTCAGCTTAGGTTGCTGTAAAAGAGTATCCAAAACCGACACAAAATCCGCCAATTCCACCGGCAAGCACAATACACCCTCAATCTCGGCCAGGACGGTCCGGCTAAAATCCACCAAGCGTTTCAGCTCAATGGTTTCGTTCACGGAAGATCCCAAAATACCCGGCAAACCATTCAAAGCATCACACCAGCCCGGGCGATCCGCCTCCATTTCTATCCCTACCCCGAAGGGATCGAGTGTGGCCAGTTTATTAACCACCAGCGTAATGATTTTGCCCAGTAGCGTGGTATTGACAATCTCGCCTTGGCCAAATCCTGCTCTTACCTGGTAACGACGCCGAGACCGGGACTCGATCAAGGCTTGCTTTTCCGGCGATGCCTGCACTGCGCCGAACTGCCTGACGCCATCAGGCGTCAGCAGATATTTTCCGGATCGGGGCAGCACAAAATGGCTGGAATCAAAAAAACTGTAAGTATTTTCCTGAAACAAGCCTGCCAGCCGGTCTGGGTAAATTGCTGCATAGCTAATAAGTAAATCCACCAAATAAGTCCAGTGATCCGACCAATAGCCGCGGTCGAATTCGGCATCTTCCACTTCTTCGGCTTGCGCCAGAATGTCTGCAATAATGGATTCAGGATTTTCGTTTACAGATGCGAGCGCCAGCCATAATTCTGCGTATTTGAATTCACGCGTCAGCAAGGCTTCCAGGTCGGCAAAGCGGGGAAAATAATGCGCAAAGTCTGCAGGTGTGTCCACCACAAAACGTGAGTTTCTTAACAAGCAGGGGTTGTAGCCGTCCGGCTGAATCAGGTTGAAAAAATAGCGGATGTTTTTGCTATCCAGAGCAGGATCAAAGAACAAATCCAGCCGACGGTTTTGCAATACATCGCGAAAATCACCGTTACCTTCAGAGTAGGGAGAATCCTGTAATAGGAAATCGTTATAATCTCTTTCCAGATCGCCATGCTTGCGACCAAACAAATACAACAGCGGCCCGCCCGGCACACGGGTAGGAAATCCACCGCGCAAACCGTTGTCTAGATAACACTGCCTAACATGCGCGTCGAAAAGCGGTTGCGCCGTCGCGCTAAAAACCCGCTGCGTGATGCCTTCAATCAAGCCACGATTGTCCGCTCGTTTGGCCTCGAAATAAGCTTCCCAATCGGTATCCGAATCAGCCAGAAATTGTTCAAGTACCGCCCATGACTCTGCATGGCCGTATAAACCATAAAACACTTGGCTTTCGCCCGGTTGTAATGTCAGTGTCATAGCCTGAAAAGCCGAGGGAGTTTGATTAGCTGTCACCTGATGATCGAAATCCAACGCATCGGCGGAAAAAAATCTTTCCGGCCGTGAAAAATCACCTGCCAAACCAAAAACCCTTTCCGGGTCCACTAACACGCGGGTGCGCTGGCCGCGCAAAAATCCGGCAAAGAAATTGCCTGGAATTACCGGCTCTACTTGCGGGCTATCAGTTGGCCACACCTTCAAGCGGTAAAAGGCCAGATTTTGCTCAACAGCCTCGACCCGCATGAAGGCTTCCGAGGTTCGACTCATGAATTTCACCCCCCATTGATTTTGGCCATAGGGCAGCACTTGCGGCAAACCATCCACAATTTCTATCGTTTGGCTCTGGCCTGAGGTATTCACCAGTTCGACTCGACGTAGCAACCCAGCCACGGCAGCCTCGGGCAGCGTCAACATATCGGCCCGAATGCTCAGCCCCAAGCCTGGATTGATTTCTTCCACGCCAACCTCATGAGGCGAAACATACAGGCGTTGAGATACTGCTGAATCGGCTCCGCGCTGAAACGGTTCATGGCTGAGCAGGCTATCGCCGCTGGTGATTTTGAGAAAAGTGCGAAAACCACGCGCAGGCGTCAGCTGATAGGCTTTATCGGCAGGATAAAACTCCAAAAACGCCCCGTCTTTGTTACGCACGCCGAAACTGGCAATGGCCTGGCCGCGGTTGACATAAAAAACCCAGGCCGGGCGACCCTTGGTACCGGCAATACCGGGCAAAAAACTGGCGAAGGCCGCGCGGTCGTTATACTGCTCGATAATAAAGCGATTATCGCCATCGCTAAGATAATAGGGTTTAGTCATATCGTTACACCGTCATTTTGAATAGCCAGTAAGGCATCGTAAGGCCCCGAAACAGAATTACCCATGCTGATAAGAAGGTACGAAATATTATGTGTAATCCAGCAATTCGACGCCTATTTGGATTGGCTGCATCAGCAGTCTTCAAAAAGCAACGTCTTGATTCCACGAGCAGGTATTGAGGTCTTGGCCTCCAATCCCTGGACTTTTAGTAAAAAGTCGATTGCTTGCTCGCTGCGATTCAGCACTACCACGGCTACTGTGCCATCGGTATTCAAAAATGCGGTCGACTCCAGGCTATCGTGTGTTTTGGCGCAAGCCACTCGGCAGGCGCCGGGGCGAATAAATCGGCAGAAATGGCCTATGTAGTAATAAGAACTTTGATAGAGTATTTTTGCATTATGGGTGTCGGCAATGATGGGAGCGCTACATAAATTGTTCACATGATTGGGTCCGCCGGTTTCATCCAGCACCATATTCCAATCCACCCATGCCTCTGTCCAGCGATTCAGATCGTTAATGATGGAACGCGCATAACGCTCTCCGGTATCCCACGAACCCAGATGCGGCCCGCCTTCCTGGCATCCTTCGGTAAATATCAGGTGCTTGTCGGGATAGGCCTCATGCGTCATTTGCACATTATCGAAATGATCGCCGCAATACCAATGAAAACCGACACCCCATACATACTGGGCGGCATTTGGATCGTCCAGGACCAGCTTGGCTCGCTCAAACATTCGGTCTCGATTGTGATCCCAAATAATCACATTAATGCTGCCAAGTCCGGCCGACTGGAGCGTTGGGCCGAGATAGTCCCTGACAAAATCCCGCTCTTCTTCGCCGGTATACAGACAGGAATCCCAGGACTGAGCGGCCTCAGGTTCATTCTGCACCGTCAAACCCCAAATCGGTATCCCCTCCTCCGCATACGCTTCAATGTAGCGCACATAGTATTCGGCCCAGGTTTGCCGATATTCCGGTTTCAGCTTGCCACCACGATTCATCATGCCATTGGTTTTCATCCAGGCTGGCGGACTCCAGGGGGAAGCGAAAAGTTTTAATTGACCACCTGACAGCTTAATAGCCTGATGAATCATTGGAATCAGCGCTATTCTGTCACGATCAATGCTGAAATGTTTCAGATCAACATCACCCGCCCGCTCAGCATAGGCATAATTTCCCAGCGCAAAATCGCAGCTATTGATGTGGGTCCGGCACAAACTATAAGCGTGGCCATTGGTCGGCGAAAAATAGGCCTCCATTATTTCTTGCTGCAAGTGGCGAGGCAGATTGTCCAGCGTCACCGCCGCAGCTTCTGTAAAAGCGCCACCAAACCCTAGAAACTCCTGAAATCTAACCGTAGTATCAATGAATACTGCGGGGTCGGAAGCATTCGAGGCGGTCACAAACACTAGCGGCTTCTGCTCCGATAGCCGTTCGCTTGTGTCACGCGCCGTACAAAATTGCTTTAGCAGTCGTCGTTCCGTCATGCTGTTAACTCCGATTGAACTATTGAGTAATGAAGGCTAGTTCGAACATGTGTCCTTTCTATTATGAATTACAGTTTGATAAGATCAAATCAAGCCATATAGCTTACACTATTCACTTAAATGCAAGGCTTACTCCAACTTGTTTTCTACTGGCTGCGCTATGTTTTTTGGCTTCATAAGGAAACGATATGACAACTAAATACGGATTATTATTGAATCATGCCGACGATATTGACCTGGTTGACTTACATAAGCGGGTTTCGGTGAATGCTTACTACAGGGCGGAAAAAAGAAACTTTACCCCCGGTCATGACGAGGATGACTGGCAAGCAGCGGAACTGGAAATAGCCCGTCAGTTTCGCCGTGTCAGGCAGGGCACAAAAATGAATGGCAACTGATTAGCCCGGCATGTCTTGGACGATTATTGTTACAAACCCTGCAAAAAGACCCACGAATAACAACAGGATTTACTGAGATATAGATTTTATACATAATAATCTGCCTATAAGTTTCTGACATATCACCTCACCCAGCTCGTAGGCTCTTATGTTATAAAGCCTTTAACTATTCAGCAGATTTCACCGTATTTGCTCTTGGTTTATGGCAAGAGATGGCCCATATCTTGAATGCATTATTGTTCAACAACATTTAGAACTAGGGCTTGTAATGAACAATCGACAGCAAAACGCAGACCAAATAGACGCATTTAGCCGTTATCTTGCCGAACGCAAACCTATGCTGAAACAGCAGTACGAACAGCGACTGGCGCATGATCTGTCTCGACAGCAATGGCAGGGTTGTTTTCAACGCAATGTGTTAGCGGTATTGACGGCATTTTATGATGAGGCTTTTTATCAGTTACATGCCACACCGTTTGAGACTCGTCAATATCCGGTGAATAACGGCATGTCTGAGCTAACTCGGCAGTTGCTGACAGCATTTCAGGGCTTTATTGACGAATTTCTGCTGTTTGTGGTGGATAAACATCGCACGTCTTGCGCCTTATCCAACTTTCCCGACGAACATAAGCCAGATAAGGACTATATAAATGATGTTAAACGCGAGATTGCCGAGCTTTGGCGGACTTTTGCCCTCAAACTGAATACCCATTTTCTGGACCGCATATGATGAAGTTTTATTTCACGCCGGGCGCTTGTTCGATCGGCATTCATATTTTGCTGGAAGAATTGGAGCTAATTTTCGAAGCCTATGTTATCGATCTGTTAGCAGGCGACCAGCATAAACCCGAGTTTTTAGCTATCAACCCTAAAGCCAGCATTCCAACCCTGGTCCGAGATGACAACACAGCATTAACCGAATTTCAGGCGATAGCCTATTGGTTGGCACGCAGTCATCCCAAAGCTGACTTACTGCCCGGTGATGCTGACGGCGATACGCGGGCCATCGAACTGATGGATTTTGTGGTGGGCACCTTACATGGACAGGGTTTTATGCGTATCTTCGTACCGGAAAAGTTTGTCCCTAATACGATGGATTATGACTTCACCCAACAACAAGGGCGAGAAATAGTGCAAAATGGTTTGACTATTGTTAACCAGCAACTGCCGACAACCGGCTATGCCTTCGACAATTTTAGCATAGCCGATGCCGCGTTGTTTTACGTCGAGTTTTGGGCGGACAAAGCCGGTATCGAATTGCCAGTCAAATGCCGACAACACTATCAGTTGATGCTCATTCGACCGGCAGTCAGACGAGTATTGATGGAAGAAGGTTACAGAGTGAATGCGAACGTTTAGCGAGACATTATCATGAGTTTGACAGAAACAATACGACGTCTCAGCATCGACTATCAACCGATCGATCGGGATCATGCTGAATTCATCAATTTGCTGAATCAATTAGACGGTGCCAGCAATGCCGATTTTCCAGCTTTGTTCCAAGCCTTGTATCTACATACAGTAGAACATTTCGAGCAGGAAAATCAGTTAATGCAGCAATCGGCATTTCCTGCCTTCAGCGAACACAACGGTGAGCATCAGCGAGTTTTGAGCGAGTTTAAGCAATTCCAGTCCAGTGTCGATAAGGGGATGATCGCTTTTGGTCGCGGCTTTATCAAACAGCGCCTGCCGGCTTGGTTTGTGCTACATGTATCGACCATGGATAGCGCGCTGGCGGCACATATTAAAAGTGCTGGTTTAGCTCCTGAATAATGGCGACTAAGCCTGACATTGAACAGATTGCGGGCTTTTACCAACCGGCCGAAAGCGATCAAATTCTTCGATACTTTCAACAAGAACATGACTGGCCGGAGAATCGATACAGATACAGTGGCAGGCAGTTTGTGTTACCTCGCTTACAAACCTGGCATGCCGACGCCAATATTCGTTATAGCTACAGCAATAATCTGCTTGAAACCAGAGCGTGGACACCGTTGCTATTGGCTATTCGGACCAAAGTCGAGCTATTTCTGGCCAATTCTTTCAATGCGGTGCTGGTAAATTATTATCGCGATGGCGAAGATCATGTCGGCTGGCATGCCGACGACGAACCGGAACTGGGCAAGCAACCGCTCATCGTTTCGCTGAGTTTTGGCGCCGAGCGCCGCTTTGAATTCAAGCATAAACTGAGTTCGAAGACGGGCTCCGTTGTATTGAGTCAAGGTTCATTATTGATTATGCGGCCTTCATTTCAACACCTTTGGTTGCATCGGGTTCCTAAGACACATGATGTCTGTGCTGGCAGGATTAACTTAACCTTTAGGCAGGTGGTTATCTGAATAAAATCTGGATTTCAGTAAGCAAGCTGTATTGATTTTATTTGTCATTTAGCAGTAACGACTCAAATGAAAGTAATAGATTACCCCAAAGGAATAGTCACTGGCGAGAATACCAGGCGATACCAGAACAGCTGAGTGTTTTGCTCGAAAAGCAGACCATTGAGCTAGGGCATAAGTTGATTGTGCCTTGCTGTTGATACTGAAAGATACAGGAACCCAGCTAAGATGCGGCCGGCAGATATAAGGGGCAAAGCTAGCTTCAGCTAAGAGCTAACCAATGAACGTCATCCTTTGATAGCACAAAAAAAGCCACCATCCTGAGCATGGATGGTGGCCGTCGAGTGTGTACGTCCATTTACGGGGAGGAAACTACGCATAAAAATTAAGCCCGGACGGAACCTTTGAAATCCAAATTACTGGTCAGCGAGGCTGAGCCAAACAACAGTGTGGATAAAATAAATTCACCGGACATGAATCCGAAAATACCGAGCGTGAATAACAAACCGGTAACAACGTCTTTGTACAAATTGATGGGTTTTGACATGATAACCTCCTAGCGGAGTCGATTAAAAATGAAGTTGGCTTTACTATAAAGGATTTAATTTGCTTTACAATAGCCACTATTAAGCATTAATTGTTTCTTTATAGTTAACATATCCATCGACAGAAGCCAGGGAACATTATTAACTTCAAGAACCGGAGCGCTAGGCGCATTAGCATTTTAATAATACTTACAAACGTTACTCTCAAATGCACGCATAACTGACATTGATGCAGAAAAAACTGTAACGCGTACAATAAGCTCGTCCTGATTAGAAACCGGATTGCATTCATGAATAAGCAAAAAGACAGCAGCCAAACCTGGAAAGAGAACCTTACGCCGGAACAATTTCATGTCTGTCGCGAAAAAGGTACGGAACCGCCCTTCACCGGCAAATATACCGATTGCACCACAGCCGGCATTTATCATTGCATCTGCTGTGGACAAGCGTTATTCACGTCTGAGCAAAAATTCCACTCCGGCTGTGGCTGGCCCAGTTTTTGGGCACCTTTAACTGAAACTTGTCTAAATGAACATGAGGACAGCAGCCATGGCATGCATCGAACAGAAGTAACCTGCAGCGATTGCGGCGCACATTTAGGCCACGTATTTCCAGATGGCCCACCACCTACCGGCCTGCGTTATTGCATCAATTCCGTAGCATTAGAACTTAAAGACCAGACATGAACCCACAGCAAAACACTCAAGATTTACTGGACTTTATCGATGCCAGCCCTAGTCCCTGGCATGTCATCAGCAGCCTTGAACAATACTTAGCGACATTTTCTTTTCAACGACTGCAGGAAAATCAGGCTTGGTCGTTAAACAGCGGAGGTCGCTACTACGTAGTGCGCGATGATTCCTCCATCATCATATTTGTAGCCGGACAGAAAGATTTGACCGAAAACGGCTTTAAAATCCTCGGCGCGCATACCGATTCGCCGGGCTTACGACTAAAACCCAACCCCGTTATAAACAGCGATAAACTGCTACGTCTGGCGGTGGAAGTCTATGGCGGGCCGATATTAGCCACCTTCAGCGATCGTGATTTAAGCTTGGCCGGACGCATTGCCTATCAAACTGAAAATGGCGAAATTGCCAGCCGCTTGCTTAGATTTGAACAACCTCTGCTTAGATTGCCAAACTTGGCTATTCATATGAATCGAACGGTGAACGAAGACGGCCTGAAGCTGAATAAACAAACCGAATTACCATTGCTGTTTGCCACTACGGTTGAACAACAACTTGCCGCCGATCAATTTTCAAACTTAATTCAACAAGCATCCGGTTTAGCCGCTGAACAAATTTTAGGTTGGGAGTTTAATGTTTACGACACCCAGAAAGGCGTATTTTGGGGTGAGAACCAGGCGTTTTATGCGGATAGTCAATTGGATAATCTGGCGTCCTGTCATGCTGGCATTAAAGCGCTTTTAACTGCAGCAGCACTCGATAGCGGCAATACCTTGGTTTGTGCATTTTTCGACCATGAAGAAATCGGTAGCGAAAGCTGCAAAGGTGCCGCAGGTAGCTTTTTGCCGGACATTTTGGCGCGAATTGGCTTTAGCTTGTCTGTGGATACCCAAGGTTATCAACGAGCCCTAGCCAATAGCATGATGATCAGTGCCGACATGGCACATGCCTATCAGCCCAATTTCCCCAACGCTTACGAACCTGAACACAAAATTATCGTTAACCAAGGACCGGTTATTAAAATCAATGCCAATCATCGCTATGCCTCAAGCTGTTTATCAGAAGCCCGCTTTGTGCAATTGTGCCAGCAAGCTGAGGTGCCTTTTCAAAAATACGCCCATCGCGGCGACTTGCCTTGTGGCAGTACAATTGGACCTATTGCTTCAGCAAAACTGGGTATCCCGACTGTCGATGTTGGCAATCCCATGTGGGCTATGCATAGCGTTCGTGAAAGTGCAGGTACACTGGATCATGCCTATATGATCACAGTCTTGACTCAGTTTTTTTCCAGCCCATAGATTTAATAAAAATCTTCTACTATCCTTACTCGGCATCTTCATTTTATATAGGGAATAGTATTGCTATTAAGCTCGCAAGACGGTTTTTTCGCTAAACTTTTAGCCACCGTCGCCCATTTTTTTTTGCTAATTAGTCTAACGACTAGCTCAGTGTGCGCAGAAGAAAGCCTTGAATACAAAATTAAAGCAGCTTATCTATACAATTTCACCAAATTTATTAGCTGGCCTGAAACCACGGCTGCCACATTCAATATCTGCGTAGTGGGTGATGATCCTTTTAATGATCTGCTAAACGGTCTGGAATCAAAAAGTGCATTGGGCAAACCCATTCGTATCCTTCGTTATAGCAGCCTAGCCGAAGTCAAAAACTGTCAGATAGTCTATTTCGACAACACCGATAGGCTACCCAATATTGTTTTACCTAATGCCCTACTGGTAGGCAATTTACATAACAGCCTAACCGTCAGTGGCCAGCCTTTTTTTGCCGAATCCGGCGGCATGATCGGTTTTGTACTGGAAGAAGAAAAAGTCAAATTACACATTAATCTCAAGGCATTAAAACAAGGCGGCCTTGGGATTAGCGCCAAGTTGATCGAAGTTTCCACGCTGGTTGGGGAAGATTGATATGAGCAATTTATTTAAGCGCACATCCATCAAATCAAAATTATTTTACATTACGCTAGTTTCAGCTTTTTTTGCCCTGCTGGTTGCCTTCTTGATTCTATTGGCCGTTAACGTTGCCGAGGTTAAACGCAAAGCCCAGGATGACTACTCATCAGCGGCCAATTTAATTGCCACCCGCAGTATTGCAGCGGTGATGTTCGACGACCCCAATTTGGCAAAAGAAAACCTGAATTCGCTAACCAAGCTACCGGATTTTAAGATGGGCTGTGTTTATGGCAAACGGGGACAACTGTTTGCAGAGCTAGATGATAAAAATCTGAGCTGTCCCCATGATTCAAACAATCTTAATTCCCACGCAGACAAACTGACACTGTATGCCTACCAACCCATGTTAATGGAGCAGGATCAGGTTGGCAGCGTACTCATTGTGGCTGATTTGAGCATTGCTCTAATGAGGCAATTACAATTTATCGGCCTGGTTTTATTTGTGCTATTCATTGCCTTGCTAGTGTCTTTTCTATTGACCGTACCGTTATACCGTCGAGTAGCCAAACCTATAGCCCTGCTAGCGAAAACTGCAGAAAAAATCAGTCTGAATCACGATTATTCCCTACGAGCCAAAAAATACAGTCATGATGAAATTGGCATTCTGGTGGATTCATTTAACAGCATGCTGGAAACGGTTGAAAACAAAAACACGACCCTACTGGCCTTGAAGAATAATTATCAAGCCCTTTACGATAACAACCCAACCATGGTGTTTGATTTGAGCTTATTGGGTGTAATCCAGTCAGTTAATCAGTTCGGCGCCAAACAGATCGGCCTTGGGGTGGATCAGTTGCTTGGGGTTTCTATTTTAAATTTCACCCATCCTGAAGATTTAGTCGATAGCCGAGTGTTTTTTAAGTTGTGCAGGGATTATCCACATCGCGTACATAAACAGGAAAAGCGACTGATTTGCCAAAACGGCAATATCATCTGGGTGAGGGAAACCGCCAGAGTGGTGGAGACGGCCAAAAACAAACAACAGCTATTATTGGTTTGCGAAGATATTACCGAAACCCGCCGCTTGACCGATAAAATCGCTTATCAAGCCAGTCATGATGAATTAACAGGACTCACCAACCGCAGTCAGTTTGACGCCTACATTCAAAACTTGGTTGATCAAGCACAAACGGATAATAGCACTCATGTCATGTGTTATCTGGATCTGGATCAATTTAAAGTGGTAAATGATACCTGCGGCCATTTAGCAGGCGACGAATTGTTGCGTCAGCTAGGGGAATTATTGAAACAACAGGTGCGTAAAACAGATTTACTGGCCCGCCTGGGAGGTGATGAATTTGGCATTTTAATGTCGCATTGCAGCGTCGAACAAGCTACCAATACCTGCGACAAACTGCGCAATGCAATTTGTGACTTTCAGTTTGCCTGGGATAATCGTAGTTTCAGCGTCAGCGTCAGTATTGGCATAGCACCGATAAATCGCGCTAGCGGCAATGCCGTGAATATTTTGAAGGAGGCTGACGCCGCCTGTTATGCCGCCAAGGAAAAGGGCCGCAATCGAATTCATGTTTTCAGCTCCAGCGACGAAGCCTTAGCCGAACGCCAGGGTGAAATGCAATGGGTGGAAAAAATCCGCATCGGTATAGAGGAAAATCGTTTTCAATTGTACGGCCAGCTGATCGTACCTATCAGCCATCATGAAGAAGGTCTGCATTTTGAAACCCTCATACGCTATCGCGACGATCAGGGCAACATCATTCCGCCCGGCGCTTTTTTGCCTGCTGCTGAACGGTACAATATTGCACCTGCCTTGGATCGCTGGGTAATCAGTCACTTATTTGAATATTTGAGCACCACACCAGGCTTTATCGAGCGTTTGGAACTTTGCTCCGTTAATTTGTCCGGTCTATCTTTATCGGATGAAACCATGCTGGATTTTATCGGTGAAGAATTCCGCAAATGGCAGATTCCGACTTATAAAATCTGTTTTGAAATCACAGAAACGGCTGCTATCAGTAATTTGTCGTATGCCAAACAATTCATAGACTCTTTACGTAAAAAGGGCTGCATGTTCTCTTTGGACGATTTTGGCAGCGGCCTGTCTTCATTTGCCTATTTAAAAAACTTACCGGTGGACTTTTTAAAAATCGACGGCTTGTTCGTGAAAGATATTCTGGAAGATAAAATCGATTGGACTATGGTTAAAGCCATTAATGAAGTCGGTCATGTCATGAACAAAAAAACCATTGCTGAATTTGTTGAAAACCGAAACATCTTCGAATTATTGAAAACACTGGGCGTCAATTACGCCCAGGGCTACGGCATTGCCAAGCCAGTACCCTTGCGAGAACTTTGAGATACATCATGCATCACCGTCTGAATTTTAAGTTAATGCATTACCTGTTGCTCAGTTGCATAAGCCAGATTGCGCATGCTCAGCATGAGATGGACGATTTAATGGAGCTATCCCCGGCCGAGCTGGCGGATATTTCAGTCACTATTGCATCAGGCACCGCGAAATCGCTGGCACACTCGGCGGCCGTCACCAGTGTCATTACGGCCGAGCAAATTACCACCATGGGTGCCACCGATCTTCACGAGATACTGGAAACCGTCCCCGGCATTCACGTCACCATTCAACCAGTAACCAACGATTACAGCTACACTATGCGAGGCATACGTAACGATACTAATTCAGAAGTGTTATTGCTGATGAATGGCACTCGCTTTTCGGTGCCTTATCAAGGTACGCACATGGCGGGCATGATCATTCCCGTCGAAGACATTCAACGTGTTGAAGTCATCAGAGGCCCTGGTTCTGCTTTATATGGCGCCGATGCCTTTGCTGGCGTTATTAACATCGTCACCAAAAAAGCGACTGATCTGGATGGCACAACCCTAGGCGCTCGTGGTGGTAATGCCGACACAGAAAGCGCCTGGGGGCAATATGGCGGGCAATGGCAAGGCTGGGATGTAGCAACCAGTTTGCAGTATAGCCACAACGGGATAGATCCTGATCGCACCATCAGTGCTGACGCTCAAACTCAGTTTGATACTGCATTAGGAACCCAGGCCTCGCTCGCCCCCGGCCCCATACAAGCACAAAACCAGCGCTGGAATGGTCATCTAAATTTACAGCGTAAGCATTGGGATTTAGGTTTCTGGGCTTTCAATGAGACCGATATGGGCTATCGGGCAGGCACCACCGGCGCGCTGGACGACAATGCAACTCTTAATGGCAGCAACTATCTGGCTGACGCGCGTTATTCTACTGAAGACCTGCTTGATAATTGGGAACTTCAGGCCCATGCCAGCTTTTTGTACACCGATATTACAGCCGATATCTACAACTTCCCACCCGGGGCGATATTACCTATTGGTGCGGATGGGAATGTCAATATTCAAAGTCCCACAGGTTTGATGTTGTTTCCTGAGGGCATGCGGTTAAATACAGGCATCAAAAATATCGTGCCTAGCTTTGAATTTACCAGCATTTACAAAGGTTTTTCTAATCACTTACTGCGCACGGTCACGGGTTTTCGCTATGAAGAACTAAACACCCAGGAAGCAAGAAATTTCGGCGCGGGTGTTATCAATGGCAGCGACATACTCCCACCGCCTAATATCAATCAGGCTGGCGGTTTGCAAGACTTGACAGGCACGCCAGAGACTTTTATTGCTAACCATCATCGCGATATTTGGTCCATGGCGCTACAGGATGAATGGGACTTCGCCCAAGACTGGCAGCTAACCACAGGCTTACGTTACGATCATTATTCGGACTTTGGCGGCACTTGGAACCCACGTGCAGCGCTAATCTGGGACATCAATCCTGAGTTAACCAGCAAAATTCTCTACGGACAAGCCTACAGAGCACCCAGCTTTTTGGAACAATATCAACAAAACAGCCCATTATTCATAGGCAACCCTTCACTGAAGCCTGAGACCATACAAACAACCGAGCTTGCTTTCGATTACCGACCCGTTAAAAGCCTTAGAACCACACTGAATCTGTTTTATTACAAAATCGATGATTTGATAGGTGGCGAATTTGTTAGTCAAAACGACACGCTAACCGAAACCAATACCAGTGGCCAGGATGGCTATGGCAGCGAATTTGAATGGGATTGGAAGTTTCATCAAGATTGGAATTTGCGCGGCAACTATGCCTGGCAATATGCTCGTAATCAGAACACATCAACCCGCGTCAGCCTTGTGCCCGAACATCATGTATATAGCGCATTAGCCTGGAGTTTTATGCCTAAATGGCAGATTCAGACTCAAATCAACTGGATAGGCCATCGTATCAGCAGCCCGGGCGATACCCGTGTATTGCAGGATTACGAAACCGTAGACTTAACCTTAAATGCCAAGCGTTTGATGGGCTACCTGGATTTAACCGCGTCGGCACATAATCTGTTTGATTCAGCTGGCACAGAACCGGCAGTAAGCAGTTATCCGAATAATTTACCGATACCTGGACAAAGTTTCTACTTCGAAGCTTCTGTGCATTTTTAAACCGGCTTTAGTTGCTGGATTGCATCCAGCAACCGGGTGACCATCTTCCTAGTCACCCAAGCTTCACCTTGCATAACAACACGAACCAGCTTTTCGCTGTACTGCGCTAATCGCTGTAGATCCTGAAAGCCTTTAGCGCCGGATAATAGGCAACGAAACACATCATCTTCATGCACTTTATCCCCAACAACCAGCAAATTACTTCTTAACGAGGCGGCAAGTAGCAAACGAATATAATCCGGTGTTTGTTCATCCCGTATCGCATAGTTAAGCACAATGAGCTCCGGCTGTTGTTCCGCCGCATTTAAAGCCTGGATTTCATCCGAAAAACAGACCAATTTTGCCTCAATGGTGCCTAAAGCAGCAGCAATCTGTCCGCCGGTATCAATTACAAGGATTTTCATCTAGCTTAAGACTTACCCAATCGCGCTAAGGTTTAGCAAAAAAATCAAAAAATCCAGAGGTCTTGTTTATATAAAAACCAGCCTGGAAACCTTTTAACTAACCGGAGACCTCAACAAAACCGTGCAAACCCCGTTTTGATTCTGCCGCCAACCAGTCTTTTAAGTATTGCAGCTCTTTGGTTAATTGCAATTCATCCAAGCTTTTTTTATTTTTCAGTAGCCGAAACGCACTGGATAATACTTTGTAATCCGCCCCGACAATACCGGCTCGTCTTAAACCGACGATGTTAAGTCGATAATGTTTGGCTGGACGACCACCGATCAACATAAATGGCATCACATCCATATTGATGCCGGTTGTGCCTTGTACGATGGCATACGAACCGATGCGGCAAAATTGATGCACCACCACTGCTCCGCCCATGAAAACATTGCTACCAACCTCAACATGACCACCTATCGCCACATTATTAGCAAAAATGGTTTTATCACCGACGCTGCAATCATGCGCAACATGACTATTATTCATAAAATAACAGCCTGATGCTATTCTGGTTGAACCACCAGGCTTGGTAGCTCGATGTGCGGTAAAGCCTTCCCGAAACGCATTATTGTCGCCAATTTCCAGCCAGGATTCGGTTTGCGAATCAAAGCCTAGATCTTGCGGCAAACCACCCAATACCGCATGCGGATGCAGGATATTAGCCTGGCCCATTTTCACCCGTCCATGCACTACCGCATGAGCACCAATTTGACTATCGTTACCAATGACTGCCCCGGCTTCAATCACGGCAAACGGGCCAACGCTGACGTTTTCGCCTAGCATTGCTCCGGGTGCAATATATGCAGTTGGATGAATAAGATCTGACATAACTAGCCTCTTGGATGGAATTTTGAATGTATTTCTTTCAGCCTATGCTGAGCAATATGAGTATAAATCTGTGTGGTCGACAAATCGGAGTGTCCCAATAACAACTGCACTACCCGCAAGTCAGCACCATGATTAAGTAAATGGGTAGCAAAAGCATGCCTGAGCGTATGCGGCGACAAATCTTTATCAATGCCGGCCAGCTTGGCATAGCGTTTGATAATATGCCAAAAAGCCTGCCTTGTCATACAACTACCGCGCGCAGTAACAAATAGATAGTCACTTTGCCGGCTGCCTAAAATATCCTGCCGGGCCCCGGAAAGGTAGCGTTCCAGCCAGCTCGTGGCTTCTTCGCCAATGGGTACTAGGCGTTCTTTATCGCCTTTGCCGATAATTCTGACACAACCTTGCCTTAAATTGATTTGCTGAAAGGTTATTCCCACCAACTCGGATACACGCAAGCCGGCCGCATAGACCAACTCCAGCATAGTGCGATCTCTAAAACCCAAAGCATGTACCGTTTCCGGCGCCTGTAATAATTGCTCTACCTCAGATTCCGATAACGATCCGGGTAACGAGCGACCGATATGCGGTGCATCGATTAGGGAAGTAGGATCGACTGATAACCTATTTTCCCGCAGTAAATAACTATAAAATCGACGTAAACTGGACAACATTCGAGCCGCACTACGACTACTCTGACCTTGTTTTTGCCTATGCAGTAAAAAAAGCGAAATATCCGCCTCGGCAACATCCTCTAGGGTCAAATTCTTTAGCCATTTGTCAAATTGATTCAAATCGCTGCCGTATGCCGCTAAAGTGTTCTCGCTAAGACCAAACTCCAGCCACAGCGCATTTAAAAAAGTCTCGATAATTTTTGCCGAGCCGCTCATGGCTTAATCAATGCCGTGCGCAGTTCGTAATTGAGCAATTGTCGTTTTAACTCGACACAGGGACCTTTGGTTTGCCCCATGAAGCCCCCGATACCCGACGTGGAAACTACACGATGACAAGGAATCAGTCCCGGGTAAGGATTGTTACGGCAGGCTTGCGCTACTGCACGTGGACCGGAATCCAGCTGGGTGGCTAACTGCGAATAACTCATAACCTGTCCAAATGGAATGTCGACTAAAGCATTCCAGACTTTTTGACTATATTCCGTTCCCTGTAGCAATAGTTGCACCTCAAGATGATGATCAATTGGGTTCAACAAAAAATGGTAGATTTGTTTAGCAAATTCCGAATGGTTTTGTGCCTGAACAGTCTTAGATAATTGCCAATCAGTATCAATAATAACGTCGTCAACCAGCGTCAAGACCAATTCAGCATCCAAAAATGGCACTATTAGCCTGGCTGTTACTCCACTAACCTTGGCTTGCCAACAAAGTTTTAAGGACATATAAGACTCCCGAATAGCGGGCATAAAAAAGGCAGCCCAAAGCCGCCTTTTTTACCTGACTTATTCGCAAATTACACGAATAGACTAGATTTATATCAAGAGAGTTTTTCTTTGATACGAGCTGCTCTACCTGTCAGTTCACGCAAGTAATACAGTTTAGCGCGACGTACATCACCACGACGTTTAACTTCAATGTTGCCGATTGAAGGGCTGTGAGTTTGGAAAACACGCTCGACACCAACACCGTGAGAAATCTTTCTGACGGTAAATGCAGAATTCAAACCGCGGTTACGCTTCGCAATGACCACGCCTTCAAAAGCCTGCAAACGCTCTTTTGTGCCTTCAACAACGCGCACTTGCACAACTACGGTATCGCCAGGTCCAAATACCGGTACGTCTTGTTTCAGCTGTGCTGCTTCCAATTCTTCAATAATTTTACTCATTACCACACCCTAATTTATCAACTTCAGTTTTAAATTCACTCAGCAAAGCGACTTGCTCTGCGGTTAATTGTATTTTTTCCAGCAAATCCGGTCGTCTTAACCAAGTTCGACCTAGAGATTGCTTCATCCGCCAGCGCTTGATTTCAGCATGATTACCACCCAAAAGCACGCCAGGCACATGGCCTAAATCACTTTGCTCAGGCCGCGTATAGTGCGGACAATCCAGCAAGCCATCGTAATGGGAATCTTGCTTGGCTGAATCTTCATCACCCAATACGCCAGGTATCAAGCGAGTCACTGCGTCAATAATGATCAATGCTGCCAGCTCGCCACCGCTAATAACATAATCACCCAAAGACCACTCGTCATCACATGCGTGATCGATAAAGCGCTCGTCTATGCCCTCATAGCGACCGGCGATCAAAATCAATTGATCTGTTTCGCTGGCTTCCAGCAACATCTGCTGAGAAATCTTTTTACCCTGCGGGCTTAAACAGATCACCCGACGACGACCTGAATGTTGTTGCCGTTTGGCGGCATCGACTGCATCCAGCAAAGGCTGATATTTCATAACCATGCCAGGACCGCCACCGTAACATCTATCGTCAACGGTTTTGTGTTTGTCATGCGTGTAATCACGAGGATTCCATACCGACAAACCCACAATCTGTTTTTCTATCGCCTTACCGGTAACACCATAACTTGCAGCATCCAGCACCATTTCCGGAAAAAGGCTGACAACATCAAATCGCATCCTGATTCAGAAATCCGGATCCCAATCGACAATCATCAAACCTGCCGCTAAATCAATCTTCAACACGGTTTGCGGTTGCAGAAAGGGAATCAAGCGCTCAGTTTCGCCTTCTTTAACGACCAACACGTCATTAGCGCCTGTTTCCAGCAGATGATCCACAATACCAAGCTTGACGCCGGTTTCTGTTTCGACCGTCAGGCCCACTAAATCAGCCCAGTAATATTCACCTGGTTTTGGCTTGGGCAACAACTGCTTAAGAATCAGAATTTCCGATCCCATCAGCGCTAGCGCAGCATCTCGATCGGTTATTCCCTCAAGCTCAGCGACAACGTTATTACCTTGACGCTGACCGCCAACGACCTTGATCTCTTTAATCTGGTTGTTTTTCTGCAAAAACCACGGCGAATACCGCAGTATATTTTCGCGGGGATCAGTAAAAGAAAATATTTTTACCAAACCCTTAACACCAAAAACGCCGGATATATTTCCAGCGTTTAAATAATCACCGCTTGGCAAGTATTTTATGCAGCCGCTTTGCTGGCGTCTTTAATCAATCGAGCAACGCGATCAGACGCTTGAGCGCCGTTAGATTGCCAATATTGTATACGATCAGCATCCAACACCAATCTTTGCTCGTTACCACGCGCCAAGGGATTGAAGAAACCCAGACGTTCAATATAACGACCGTCACGGCTATTTCTGCTATCTGTAACAACTACGTGATAAAAGGGGCGATTTTTGGCGCCGCCTCTGGACAAACGAATGCTTACCATTTGAATACCTTAAAACATTGAATCGGAATTTAATTGAGCCATTTTACGCGTTTTTTCGCATATGGGAAGAAAAATTACAAAACTCACATTCTCATGCCGCGCATATTGCTCTTCAAGCCACGCACCATGTTAGTAATATTGCCTTTGCTGAATTTCTTCATCATTTTTTCCATCATCTTGTGTTGCTTCAAAATCCGGTTTACTTCCTGTAATTCCTGGCCGCAACCAGTCGCTATGCGCTGCTTACGACTGCCTTTGATTAAATCCGGAAACTTTCTTTCCTGCGGCGTCATGGAATTTATTACCGCAATCTGCCGAGCCAAATCTTTGTCGTTCACTTTAGCCTTAACTTCTTTTGGCACCGAGCCCATGCCCGGCAGTTTATCCATCATGGCGCCAATGCCACCCATATTCTGCATTTGCAGCAACTGCTCTCTAAGATCGTTAAGATCAAAGCTTTTACCTTTCTGGATTTTTTTCGCCAGTTGTTCGGCTTTTTTCTTATCGACTTTATCTTCGATATCCTCGATCAACGACAACACATCGCCCATTCCAAGAATACGCGACGCCAATCGATCAGGATAAAACGGTTCCAGGGCATCGGTTTTTTCACCCATACCAATAAACTTGATCGGCTTGCCGGTAATGTGACGAATGGATAACGCCGCACCACCGCGCGCATCGCCATCGGCTTTAGTCAGAATCACACCAGTCAGCGGCAATGCGTCATGAAAGGCTTTTGCGGTATTGGCCGCATCCTGACCCGTCATACTATCAACCACAAACAAGGTTTCAATTGGCTTAATTGCCGCATGTAGAGCCTTGATTTCGGTCATCATTTCGTCATCGACATGCAAACGACCAGCGGTATCGACAATCAGTACGTCGATAAATTGACGCTTGGCAGCATCTAGAGCGCGACTGACAATATCAATCGGATTCTCAGAGGCATCGCTTTCAAAAAACCTTAAACCGACATCATCAGCTAATGTTTGCAATTGCTTGATGGCAGCTGGACGATAGACGTCAGCACTAACCACACCAACTTTTTTCTTTTTCTTTTCTTTTAAGTAGCGGCCTAATTTTGCCACCGTAGTGGTTTTACCAGCACCCTGCAAACCAGCCATCAGAATAATAGCGGGTGGCTGAGTGCGTAAATTCAATTCTTCATTAGCAACCCCCATCACCTTGACCAATTCGGCCTGCACTACCTTAATCAGCGCCTGACCTGGTGATAAGCTGGTTTGTACCTCCTGCCCAAGTGCGCGTTCGGTCACCTGCTGAATAAAATCGGTCACCACAGGCAACGCAACATCAGCTTCCAGCAACGCCATACGCACTTCGCGCATCGTATCTTGGATATTTGCCTCGGTCAGACGACCTTGGCCTTTGATTTTTTTTAGGGTGCCGCTGAGGCGGTCGGTTAAATTGTCAAACATATCTGCGTCTTTGTTTTACTATGAATGAGGCTGACAGGGACTAACATGAATCAAGTTAGAACAATCCGGCCGCATAGTTTAACATAAGCTTTTCGTAACGCCTTTTGATTATTCCGAACCAATCAAACCATGAATAGCACTCTAGTCGGCATATTTTCTGTTTTAAGTTATGGTATTGCCTCGGCTTTGATTATCAAAGAACTGATGAGTCAATGCGAAAAACACCGCGCATCCATTCGATTAGCCTGGCTGGGCGCAATATTACATGCCGCTTACATCATTATTAATATTCAGCAATACAATGGCTTTAACTTCGGTTTTTTTAATGCCGCAGGACTGGTCGCCCTGTTTATAGTCTTACTATTACTGACTGCCGCCTTAGACAAGCCGGTCGAAAAACTGGGTGTAGCCATTTTCCCGCTAGCTGCCATATTGCTCAGCCTGGACATGATCTTTCCCGAACAAAATCATCGTTTGACTCCTAACAATTGGGAAATGAGCGTGCATGTTCTGTCATCCATTGTCGCCTTCAGCCTGCTTAATATTGCCGCCCTGCAAGCCTTAATGCTGGCCTTACAAGATCAACAACTAAGAAGTCACCACCCCAAGCGCCTGATATTGGCCTTACCGCCACTGCAAGCGATGGAAACCCTACTATTCCAAATGATAGCTGCCGGCCTGTTCTTCTTGACCGCTTCCCTACTCAGCGGCTTTATCTTTATTGAAGACTTATTTGCCCAGCATCTGGTACACAAAACAGTGCTGTCAATCATCGCCTGGATTATTTTTTCAGGATTGCTAATAGGAAGACTGCGCTATGGATGGCGAGGAAAAACAGCCATCCAATGGACATTGATAGGATTTATTTTGCTGCTACTGGCTTACTTTGGCAGCAAACTAGTCTTAGAATTAGTCTTGAAAAAAATCTGAATTTTTAGCTTAAGCATAAACATCTATCTTGCCAGGCTGCGAAACATTACCAGCCGTCTCTATTAACTTTAAAGCAGCCTCTCCCTGCATTTTTTGCACATCCTGAGCTTTCTTGACCACAGAAACTTCCAAATTCTGCTTCGCCGTCGCCTCTTTCATCAGCGCCGTCATTAACCCGGGCGCATTGCCACCGGAAATAAAACCCACCATAAACACCTCCAAACTGATTTGAATCAAATCTGGTATCGTCATTTTTGGAGCAAACTTAAAATATTAATTGTCCACACGCAACGATAATTGTCTTTTCATAGCAATTGCCACTTCGTGATCTGGCTTTTGCTGCAAGATAAAATCCAGCATCATCTCTGCACTATCATGGACTTTGCATTCCATATAAAGCATTGCCAATTTCAATTGCACTAAAGTATCCGATGGAAATTGATTGATATAGTCACTATAAGTATCGACAGCATCAAACAAATCACCTTTTAGCCGCTGTACCTCTGCATAAAAAGGCAAATATACTGGATTCAACTGTGACAGACACTGCAAGGCTAAACCAACATTTCCAGCATCATCATTCTCGATGCCGATGAAAGCAATTCTAATTAAAGCCTCTTCCAGCAAAACATCTCCACCTTTGATAATCTGGTGATAGGCATCCAGGGATTGATCTGGATTATTTTCAAGTTCAGCTAAATATCCATCAATCAAATACCGATAGGGTATCGCAGCATCCTGTTGAGCATGCTTATCCAAGCTAGCCAATAAATCGCGAAGCCCCTCTGTTTTTTTATGCTTAAACAGCAGGCTCGCTCGCTGCCTTACAATAGCCAAATTGCTGCGTTTTTTTATTATTGCGATATGTCGAGTATCTCTTTGACCCAGAACATCTAAAAACTTGGCTTCAAATTCGTCTAAGATCGCTATATTTTTTTGAGGAATAGCTACAAACTGATGCTTAGCGCGCCATAACCTGGCCCGCCCAAAACTTTTATCATTATTCCACTGCTCGAAAAGCATATCAAAATCAGGCACTGCAGCATTTTCTTGCTGACGAGCAATAACACGTTGAATCGCGTCTTCTATTAATTGTAAAAGTTTCTTTGCTCCCTCTTGATAAGATTCATAGTAGATATCACCTAATTTCTTTGCCTCTTCCGCAGTCCAGTCTTGGTCACTAAAAGGCTTTACAGCTTTCATAAACTGTCGAATACCAAACCTTTTCACCAACTTGGCAAAGCCTCGGTGTTCGCGTTTAAACTTCTTCTCGATGCGATCAAGTTGCTTCTTATCTTTGTAATTCTCCAGAACACCGGATATGCCGTACATAGCATCGTTGATGCGTCGTGCCTGTTGAGCAAGACGCCCAATGGCTTGAATCTGAAATTCGGCGCGTCTCAATTCGGTTAGCACAACTTTCAAGTAATGATCGACGTCAGTTAAACCATTAACTTTTGTGGCAACTACCGTAGCGGCATCCACATAAGTCTCTTCGAGCTGGATATCGTCCAAAGGAATATAGACAACACCATCAATTCTTGCCGCCCCTGGCGAACCATTAATCACTTTTGCCCCAGCTGCATTTAGCTTCTTTGCCTGTACACCCAGACTCTTGATAGCCTGAAAATAATCGTTACCGGTAGGCGCTAAAAACCCACCATTGGTCTCCACTTGCAGAGACGTTAGATTCAGCTTCGGTCCAGCCAATTGCTCATTACTGCCTTTTGCATGGGTAAATCCATCCCTTGTGTAACACAGATCCACACCTGCCAAAATCACACGATTAAACCCCAAATCATATGCCACATTCAAAGCTGTATTAGTTACAGTTGGTCCTGCACCACTCAAGTTTGCCACATTCGACTCCGAGTCCCACGGCAAGCGACTTCCTAAATAAAACATCAAACCAGCCCACTGGCTCACTAATGTCGATACAGCGTGATAGGAATAGATAAATACCGTCCGAGGACCAAAATTAAACATCTCCTTACCGATATCGAAGCTAATGTCTTGCGGATCCACTGAAAATATAAAATCGGGCTCGATACCTTCAGCTAGTAGATGCCGGGAAATTCTGGAGACTGCAAACACCACGAACTTACGCCTATGCAGCTTAACCCATGGCAAAGCATCATTGAGCGATGGCCCACCCGCCAATAAAACGACGGTTTGCCCGCGAAAAGCGTTTTGAAGCAATTTCGCCGGCAATCTGTTATCAGCAACATTTTTTATCTGTCGATCGATAAATGCTTCCTGACCAATTGCAGTATTATTTTCCCAATGCAGTTGCGACAAGGTCTCGACAATGTCCCAACTAAGCTCAGCATATTCATTAATGAAATCATCTTGAGCACAAATAGCATTGAACGAAGACACCGCATTGATATATAAGTAATCAGCTATCTTAAAATCCCGGATTGCTTTTGCCCAATCTTGCGGGCGGATGCAAGCAATACGCTCGTTCTGGTCACCAAGTAATTCATACTCTTGCAGAACTTGTAGAACTGATTCGGGTTCGATAAAAATATACCTCGCCCCATTCGGCAGTGATTTGCTTTGCACATAACGCAGCAATAATCCCGAGTCTGTGCCGATAATAATGTGCAAGGTATTTTCGTTGAACAACTTCTCGCCGAATCGTGCATCAAACAATGCTACAGCCCGCACCCTATCAAAACTATGACGATTCAGATTAAATAAAAATTTCTCACCCGCCTCGTTAACAGTCAGTGGACCGAGATTATGCTCACTTTCAAGTTTTATGCCTTGGTTCATTTCATTGTAATTTGAATTATGTGTTAACAGGACCCACCACAGATCCATTTAAATGATATTAGACCAATTATGGAGATACTTACTCAACACCCACTGTATTAAGCCAAATTAATTCTCAGAAAAATCATATTTTCGGTAAACTTGGTTAAAGCAATATACTTTGAATTTATTACGAAACAACCATCATCTTACCCTTAGATATAAAAATCCTATTGCAATAAACGCAACACGTTTTGGGTAGACTGATTAGCTTGTGCCAGCATTGCTGTACCGGCTTGCTGCAGAATCTGTGCTCGGCTCAACTGGGCAGTTTCGGTAGCAAAATCCGCATCCATAATCCGTGAACGAGCAGCGCTTTGATTTTCGATGGACGACTGCAAATTAGAAATAGTCACTGAAAAACGATTCTGAACCGCACCCAACGTAGCACGAAAGGTATCGATCTTCGAAATAGCAGTGTCAATATGCATTATCGCCGACATCACCATAGTAAACGATGCATTACTACCAATTGATGCTGCCGTCCCGAAAAGCTGATTCAGTCCTGACATCAGCTCCAAGTTGGACACAGTAATACTAATCTGATTGTTTGTACTTGTATTAGCACCGACTTGAAACACTGCATTTGACAATGATCCATTGAGAATCTTCTTGCCATTAAACTCAGTGTTTTCGACAATCCGCAACACCTCAGTTCCAAGCTGCTTAAATTCGGTCTGCAGCTTTTCTCTGTCTCCAGAACCAACTGCGCCAAAGTTAGCTGCTTGCACGGCAAGATCACGCATCCGTTGCAAGGTTTCGGTAATATTACCCATTCCAGCTTCGGCAGTCTGCGCCATAGAAATCCCGTCATTGGCGTTTCGCATTGCCACGGTCATGCCGCGAATTTGCGAAGTCATTCGGTCAGCGATAGCTAAACCCGCAGCATCGTCCTTAGCACTGTTAACCCGCATACCTGAGGACAACCTTTCCATCGAGGTTTGTAACGCATCATTAGATTTGCTTAGCATACGCTGACTATTTAACGAAGCCATATTGGTATTGATGACCATTGATGATGCCATGATAACTCTCCTGAAAAATTGAAATTGAATAGGCCGTATCGCCGACTATTCCATTAAAGCACTTTTCAGGCCATTTATTTTTTCGATAAAATTCAATAGATTAAAACAATAACACCAGTAATGCCGATTTTTTGACTACGATCACACCTTGTTTTTAGATCAAATTCTCACTCAGTCCGGCAAATATTTGCCGCACTCAAGCACTGATATTAGCCATGGTAAAAAATCACCTAAAGCAATCAACAAGAGTGCCGCTAAACACACCATAGTTATTCTTTTATGTAAATTGTTACCGCGCGTTTACAAATAAACGAATTCAATAGAGGCTCAAAAAACTAACGCACAAAGCCAAAATAATGGCACGAAACATGCTAAAACGTAGCAAATGCTTTCTGAGTCAAAAAATAATCATTTCAAGGTATGGGGATTGAGTTATGGCCACAATCACAGGATTAACAACAACGCAACTTGCGTCATACACCACTGAACAAATAAAAAATTTGACAGTGGCTGACTTCAAGGCTATCAGCGCAGAACAACTGCAAGCACTCTCAACCGAGCAATTTCAGGCGATTGAGGTCGCAGATCTGGTAGTTTTAAATGCAAGCCAAATTGAGGCTATAAATACCTACAACATTGCTGCAATGACTTCCGATCAAACAAAAGCTTTGACAGCCACCCAGATAAAAGCAATGTCAGTCGATCAAATCCAGTCACTGACTACTGAAAATTTTGAGGCACTTTCAAGCACCCAAATTAAGGCACTGGAAGTAGAGGATCTAGCCGCACTATCGACTGATCAGCTTAGGCAGATAAGCGGCTTGGAATTCTCCAAGCTATCATCAAGTCAAATTCAAGCGCTAAATACAAAAAGCATCGCAGCTCTGACATCTGACCAAGTTTCAAAGTTAACCACCACTCAAATCAGAGCGCTGGACAGCAATCAAATACAGGCGCTCACTACAGACAATATTTCAACGTTAACTGTCGCCCAAGTCAAGGCCATAGAGGCCGAAGACTTGGCTGCATTGAGTACCGACCAGATCGGCGCACTCACCTCAGACCACATAGCGGCACTTTCCACTAAACAATTTACAGCCCTAAATGCAGATCAAATTACGGCGCTTAGCACAGATGACATTGTTGCCATCACCGCGACACAAGCCAAATATTTGACGGCTGACCAAATCAACGCCATGTCCAGCGACCAACTCGCGGCACTGGAAACCCGCGATGTTGCCGCCATCAGTACGGCCCAAATTTCATCCCTGAGTGACGAAAGCATTGCTAATTTCTCAACCGACCAAATTGCCGCACTGACAACAAAGCAAGTTACCCTGCTCAGTGCCAGTCAAATTCAAGCATTATCCAGCGACCAAGTCACAGCAATGACTACCGCGCAAGTTCAAAAGCTAAGCTTTGATCAGCTTGGCGCCATGTCAACCACGCAAATAGCGGCCATCGAAAGCAAGGACTTGAAAACACTCTCATCCACCCAACTGAGCGCACTGGGTGTTGAAAGCATTGCCGCATTATCCACTGGCCAACTTCGTTCATTGACGAATACTCAAATCGCCTCACTAAGCACTGACCAAATTGGTGCCCTGTCCGCGACTCAAATCGAATCATTAACGACTGCTCAAGTCAAAGCATTGACTGCCGGCCAAATTAACTCCTTCACGCCTGATCAAATATCGGCGTTGACCACCGCGCAAATCAAGGTCGTCGAAAACAGCGAGTTGGCAGCCCTGAGCACGGATCAGATCGATGCACTCACTTCCGATCAGACAGCGGCACTAACGACAAAACAAATAGCCTCGCTTCGCACCGACCAAATTCAGGCATTCGATTCCGGCGATATTGCCGCGTTGACTTCAGCTCAAACCCGCGCACTGTTGATAGACCAGGTTGCTGCGCTAACAGTTGATCAGATGGCGGCTCTGCAAACTGATGATTTGTCCGCTATGAAAGACCAGCAAATCACTGCTCTCAGCACGGACAATATTGCAGCTTTATCGCCTGACCAACTCAAAGCTTTAACGACTGCCCAAATCAAAGCACTGAGCGGTGATCAGGTCAAAGCACTATCTGCCAGCAACATTAGCTTGCTGTCTGCCACCCAGGTAAAAGCATTCGATGCTGCCGATCTGGCTGCTATGTCTACAGACCAAATCGATGCTTTAACGTCAGACCAAACTAGCGCCCTGACAACCAAACAATTAACTGCTCTGAGTACCGATCAAATTCGCACCTTCGACTCCGAGGATATTAAGGCGCTGACGACAGCCCAAACAAAATCGCTGACTACCGACCAAATCAGTGCGTTAACTGTAGACCAATTGGCGGCCCTACAAACCGACGACTTAGCCGCATTATCTACCACACAGATCCAAGCCCTCAGCACAGACAACATTGCAGCCTTAGCCTCTGACCAAGCCCAAGCGCTAACCACAGCTCAAATTAAAGCTTTGACAACCGATCAAATCAAAGCATTGAATGCAGATAATGTAGCCGCACTAACCACAGATCAAGTTAAGGTACTTGAAACAGAAGACCTGGTTGCGATGTCGACTTCGCAAATAGACGCATTGAGTTCTGACCAAGTCAAGGTGCTATCCACACGCCAGTTAGTAGCTCTGACTACCGATCAAATTCGTACATTTGACTCGGGGGATATTGCAGCCTTAAGCCAAGCGCAGGCTAGAGCCCTAACCACTGAACAGATAGCCTCTCTTTCCAGTACCCAGGTCGCAGCCTTGGAAACCGCAGATTTAGCAAGTCTTACCAATGCTCAAATCGTTGCGCTGAGTACAGATAATATCGCCACATTGTCCTCTGATCAGACAGCAGCGCTGACCACCGCGCAAATCAAGGCCCTGACGACAGATCAAGTGCAGAGCTTATCAGTGGATAACATCTCTTCTTTAGCAACCAGTCAGATTAAAGCCCTTGAGGCTGACGATTTTGCAGCTATGTCGACCGATCAACTGGCCGCATTTACCTCAGAGCAAACTGCAGCACTGACAACCCAACAACTGGTCGCACTTGACCCGGCTAAACTTAAGGCCTTTGACTCTATAGATATTGCCGCACTAAGCGCGTTACAAGCAAGGGCATTGACTACAGCTCAAGTCGAGGCACTGACATCGACCCAACTCAGCGCGATGGAAACCGGCGACCTGGCAGCTTTATCCACCGCTCAAATCGCTGCAATTACCACAGACAACATCGCTGCTTTATCCTCTGATCAGGCCAAAGCCTTAACCACAGCTCAAGTCAAAGCCTTATCGAGCGATCAAATCCTTTCTCTATCCGCTGAAAACGTAGGTGCATTGACCAGCAACCAGGTTAGAGCGATCGAAACTAGCGACCTCGCTTTGATGTCCACCAGTCAGACCAGGGCATTGAGCTCAGATAACGTTGCAGCACTGACTACATCGCAATTGGCAGCTTTGAACACTGACCAAGTATCAACATTATCTACCCAACAAGCTCACGCGTTGACCACAGCTCAAATCAAAACACTCTCCAGCGATCAAATGCAGGCTTTCTCAGCTGACAACATTAGCGTATTGACCGCAGCACAGATTGCAGCAATCCAAACGGCAGACATTGTTGTGATGTCCAACGAGCAAATCGAAGCATTGACTTCAGATCAAACAGCAGCATTGACCACGCAACAATTAACCGCTCTCAGCACAGACCAAATTAGAACATTTAGTTCTGAGGATATTGCAGCGTTAACTGTTGCACAAGCCAAAGCACTGAAAGAGGAACAGATAACCGCCCTTTCTTCAAGCCAAGTTGAGGCATTACAAACCGATGATCTTGCTGCATTATCGACCAATCAGATTGCAGCCCTGAGTACCGATAACATCGCCGTCTTGTCATCTGATCAAGCCACGACCTTGAGTTCTTTGCAAATAAGAGCGTTAACCAGTGATCAAATCAAAGCAATATCTGCAGATAATGTCGGAACTCTCGGCACAGATCAGATCAAGGCAATCGAAGCCGCCGATATAGGCGCAATGACAACCCGACAAACCAATGCACTGACAACAGATCAGTTGGTTGCCATGACAACAGCACAGATTGGCGCACTTAGCACCGACAGCATTGCAGTGCTAACCTCAGCACAAATCAAAGCATTTGGTTCCGATCAAATAAAAGCATTGACCTCGGATCAAACCAAAGCACTGGCTGCCGATAAGATCACGACATTGACAACGGATCAGCTCAGAGCGCTCGAGGCGAGTGACTTAGGCGTCATGTCCAGCGATCAAATTGCAGCTTTAACCTCCGACCAAACAGCATCGCTCACCACGCAACAGCTTGCCGCACTGGGTAGCGATCAAATCCAAGGCTTTGCATTTGATGACATTCAAGCATTGACCACTAGCCAAATCGAATCTTTGTCTACCGATCAGATTGCAGCATTGAACGCCAACCAGATCAATGCCATGCAAACCGAAGATGTGGCTGCGCTAACTACTCAGCAGATTACCGCATTAGGCACAAACGTGGCAGAATTCTCTGCTGAACAAGTGAAAGCACTGTCTGCCACTCAATTGAAGGCATTTGCCAGCGATCAACTGCAAGCACTGGCACCTAGCAGAATTTCAGCACTAACTACAGATCAAATAGCAGCACTAAACACCGCCGATATCGCTGTGCTGACGTCGGATCAGATCGACGCCTTAAACACCGACCAACTAGCAGCTTTAACCACTCAACAGATTGCAGGATTATCATCCGATCAAATTAAAGTCCTTGCATTTGATGACATTCCAGCGCTATCAACCGCTCAAATGCGTGCATTGTCGACCGAGAACATTTCGGTTCTATCTGCTAACCAGTTAAGTGTGTTGAGTACCGAGAATCTGGCAGCACTTACCACATTACAAATCCAAGCGCTAAGCACAGACAATGTATCTACCTTGTCTTCCGCTCAATTGACATCTTTAACAACCGCGCAAATTGAAGCACTGACCACCGATCAATTCAAAGCATTTTCAACGGATCAGGTTACCCAGCTAAAAACCGATCAGGTTCAGGCTATCCAAACAACGGCACTGCAAACCATGTCCACAGATCAGGTTGCTGCGCTGACGTCGGATCAAACTGCATCGCTAACGACTTTGCAATTAGTCGCACTATCAAGCGACCAATTGAATGCCTTTACGACAGATGAAATCGTCGAACTGACAACCGCTCAGGTAAAAGCAATGACAACGTCGCAAATCGCCACGTTGAATTATCTAAAAATCGCAGCTTTCGCGACCGACGATCTCGCTGTATTAACCGATACTCAGATCAATGCTTTGACCACCGAACAAGTCAATTTGGGTCTGAGCACCGATCAAATCCAAGCCTTGAATACTACACAGCTGAATGCATTCACCACTGCTCAAATCGGCGCACTCAGCACCGACCAATTGGTTGCATTAAAAACAGACCAAGTGCGTTCACTCAACACAACACAAATTGCCGCCTTTACCCAAATCGCGGCTATGGCTACCGACGACCTCGTGGTGTTGACCAGCACACAAGTCAATGCATTGACTACCGATCAGCTGCAAAACATGCTGACCACCGATCAAATCAGAGCATTTACCAGCGATCAAATCGTAGCGCTAACAACGGCTCAACTGACCGCTCTGTCTACAACACAAATAGCCAACATGGAAACTGGCGACATAGCAGCATTGACCACACGCCAAATCAGCGCATTGACTACCGATCAGCTGGTCAGTGGATTGGGAACAACTAACATTGATATTCTGACCACAAACCAAATCCGCTCTCTGACCACAGACCAAGTAAGCGTATTGACCAACGGTCAAATCGGAGCATTAACCACGGATCAACTCGACGCATTGTTGCCTGGTCAAGTTAACACGCTAACGACTGACCAAACAGCAGGGCTGACAACAGACCAACTTGCACTGCTCAATAATTGATATAGTTACTAAAACTAGGCGTCCCTAACAATTTAGGGACGCCAGATTTTTTTATCATTATTCAGTCTCGGTCAGGGAGTAGAAATGTCGGCTATCGAAAGCCAGTTTGCAGCAACTATAGTCAACGCCTGGCAAGCTCAACTCGAGTTCAATCAATTGATTGGCGAAGCGGAAAAGCTAGAATCTAAAAAGTTGGCTCCACTGGCTGCCGTGCTGTATCAAACCTGGTTACAGCGCAATAAGACACCTTACAACCATGTTGTCTCCTTTAATCTCGGTACAATATTATTCAACCAAGGTGATCTAGCAGGCGCTAAAACTGCTTATCAAGACGCCATACAACTCGCACCGGCTTTCGTTCAACCTCGATTTAATCTTGGCCTCATCCACGAGCGCGAAGGGCTTATTGATGCCGCAGTCGCCGAATGGCGTTGGATAGATGATCATGTGCAACCTAATCAACCCGACTCCAGACATTTGTTGCTACTAGCCCTTAACAACCTGGGACGCGTGCAAGAAAACCGCAAACAATATGGTCAGGCACTTGACTATTTAACGCGCAGTCTCGTCATTGAGGCTAATCAGCCGGACGTCATCCATCACTGGGTTTATTTACGCGAGAAACAATGCTCTTGGCCGGTCTATTCAACAATCACCGGCCTGAGCCTTGAAAATATGCAACGATCCACTTCTGCATTGGCGATGCTAAGTCTTTCTGATGACCCGGAAGCACAATTGACAGCGGCCCGCCACTTTGCAAAACACAAGCTGCTCCAGAACGCACCCAAGCTATCGCCAGATACTGGATATGAACATAAAAAGTTAAGGATTGCCTACTGTTCATCAGACTTTTGCCTTCACCCGGTAGCCATGCTGACCGTGCAATTGTTCGAACTTCATGATCGTGAGCAATTTGAAATTTACGGTTACTGTTGGACTCAACAAGGGCATTCAGAGCTGCGCCAGCGCGTCATAGACGCGATGGACCATTTTGAACGCATCGATACACTGACAGACGAAGCCGCAGCAAACCTGATACGTGAGCACGAAATCGATATCTTGGTGGATTTACACGGCCAGACGCTAGGAGCACGAGCGAATATTCTTGCTTACCGCCCCGCGCCTATCCAAATTACTTATCTCGGACTCCCCGCAACCACGGGATTACCATCCATTGACTACGTCATTGCGGACCGCTTTCTTATCCCTGAGGAATATGCTTGTTACTATTCCGAAAAACCCTTGTACATGCCCGACATTTATCAAGTCAGCGACCAGAAGAGGAAGAGTTCTGCCCCCCCCAAGCGAGAAGCTTGCAACCTACCATCGCAAGGTTTCGTATTCTGTTCTTTCAACAATAACTATAAATTCACACCCGAAGTTTTTTCTACATGGATGAATATACTTAACCGGGTGCCAGGCAGTGTTTTATGGCTGCTGGCGGACAATGCTTGGTCTGAGATTAATTTAAAAAAACAGGCTGAAATCCATAATATTGACCCTTCTAGATTGATTTTTGCGCCCCGCGTATCGCCGGAAGATTATCTAGCGCGATACGCTGTTGCTGATTTATTTCTTGACTCGTTCCCATTCAATGCTGGCACGACAGCAAATGACGCCTTATGGATGGGCTTACCCGTTTTAACGATGTGTGGACGCACTTTTGCATCGAGGATGGCGGGGGCATTATTGACAGCAGCGGAACTACCGGAACTGATTACCTACGACTTAGATACCTATGAAAATAAGGCAGTAGAGCTGGCCCAATCAACCAATGATTGCCAGCGCCTGCGCACCCACCTGCAACAGGTTCGGAGAGACGGTATTTTGTTCGACACCCCTCGTTTTGTTCGAAATCTGGAAGAACAGTTCAAAAAATTGGCTCAAGATATTTCAACCATCCAATAGCAAATGTCTCTCGAAATCCCTAACAAACCTCGAGAGCGCCTGGTTGTCTATACGGTTTTGCTCGGAAGCAAAGAAGCTCTGGGGTCGCCGTTATCCGACCTTCTCGATGAATCCGATTCTGACATCGACATCGATTTTATCTGTTTCACCGACAACAAAGACTTGCAATCGGACACTTGGAGCTTCATTTACATTGAGGACAAGAATCTACCGCCGGAAAAACTGTCCCGCCGCCCAAAAACCCTGCCGCATTTATATCTGGCTGAATGGTCTTACAGCCTTTACATAGACAATATTGTCACTTTCAAAAGACTACCTAACAGTAGCGACCTATCGACGACTCACCCCTATCTATTCAAAGCCTATCGGCATGCGTATAGAAACAATTTACAGCAGGAAGCCGATGTTATTGCGATGCTGGGCTACGATGATATCGACACCATCCATAAGCAGTTAAAGTATTACGCGGAGCTTATGCCACTGGAGTCCATTTCCCCATTCCACACCTGTACCGTGATTTTCCGCAACCACAATCACTCGATGGTTCAGCAACATGGACAACTCTGGTGGGAACAATTTTTGTGTTATTCCAAGCGAGATCAAATGTCATTTGATTTTGCTATTAAACGATCAGGATGTATGGTCGAACCGCTACCAGGACTAAAACATGACAATAATTTGATCCATAACCCACTGAATACGGGTAAAGGACGCGTTAAAGCAAATTTCGACGATGTAAAGTATGGCTGGCTGCATAGACATATTCCTGAGGCAAAAAGCAATCCAAAAGCCCACTTCTTAACCTCTCAACCTACACAAAGTAGTATCTATGACAAAAAGCCACGAATCCTTGAGTACATTTGTCGTCGAAGCTTCAGCAGCTTGGGTCAAACCGTCGCACCACGTCGTTCTATAGCCGACACCTTAGGCGACCAACTTAGCAAAATGCGTGGTACGAACGGCAATACGCTTTTGGTTCACGTTAAAAATGAGTCAGATCCTCTAGCCTTTTTACCTGAGGAGTTTTCCCCTGCTGCCAATTCGATTGCGCAATTCTTACCCCAGCATTCAAGTCACACCTTGGAAGTGTCAGTCGAAACACTAAAAAATGGACACATTTTTTCGAACCTAGAACATTTATATAACGTCACAATCCTGCTGGGTGTGCCACCAGAGAATATTCGCATGGCTTTTCAAGCATTTGTTCCGTCGTGGCATCCGGGCAAAGGTATATGCGCTATACTCACTAGCGGATCAAACGAACTTGAGCAAGTCGAATCGATCAGAAAGCGAATAGCCGATCATTTTGCGGTGAACTGTGATGTTTCAGTCAATCAGTCGCTTCATGACAACCTCAGTTGCCCCATCCCTAATAGCCTGATTTTTTTTGAATGGTCAGCCAAGATGCATTCCATTCGCTAATCAGGCAGGTTTTAACTCTAAAAAACTCCATCGATATGTGTGGCATAGCTGGAATTTACTTCAAACAGGACGTACCTGCGGACACGTTAGAAAAAATCAGTGATTTTTTTTCTACTTCGCTGAGGCACCGAGGTCCAGATCATTATGGATGCCATATCGGTGAGCGCTTTGTTTTTGCCAATTTGCGCTTAGCTATTGTCGACCGAGCAGGTGGCAACCAGCCAATATACTCACCCGACGGACAAAGCGGGATAGCCTATAACGGCGAAGTGTACAATTGGGAAACGTTACGCACGACCCTGGAAACCCAAGGGTATCCATTCAAAACACATACGGATACCGAAAGCATTCTGGCAGCTTATCTCTCTGATGGGGATACGGTTTTCGAAAGATTGAACGGTATGTTTGCTGCTTGTCTCTGGCGCAACGGTGGCAATGATTTCGTTCTGGTGCGAGATCGATTTGGTAGCAAACCTCTTTACTTTTATGACGATGACAATTTCTTTGCCTATGCTTCCGAAATCAAAACCCTACTAGGACTACCAAACATCGATACGACGCTGAATCCTTTTGCCTTCCAGGATTACTTGACGTACCGTTATACGCTGGCACCACACACTTTTTTTCAACGAATTGAAAAACTCCCAGCCGGTCATATGCTGTCGTTTGACGGTAAGCAAATCCAAAAACGAGCGTATGCCAAGCTAAAATTAGAAGAACCTGTCAGTCCGCGCAGTGCCGAAAGCTATTTGGAAGAACTTGATAGCCGCCTGAACCATGCCGTTCAATCTCAATTGATGGGTGAAGCACCAATAGGCTTATTACTAAGTGGCGGGCTAGATTCCAGCACAATCGCCTATTATCTAAATCGTAATAACGTCAAACTAAAGGCATATAGCATAGGTTTTCCCGAAATCAATGAGTTTAGCTTTTCACGGGAAGTCGCTCAGCATTTCGATCTCGATTATCAGGAAGTTTGTCTCAGTCAACATGAGCTGTTTAACCAGATGGATGACAACATTCTCAGACTGGACGAACCTATTGCGGATCCTGCGTGCTTTGCGCTGTCCAGACTTTGTGCCGATATTCGCAAAGATGTTACCGTAGTACTTTCTGGCGAAGGCGGTGATGAGTTGTTCGCCGGATATAACCAATATCTGAACGTACTGAATCCAGAATACGACAGCAATACCTGCTTTGCCTATTACTTTTATCAAAGTTCAAACTATGACGATGCGAGCGCTTACCTAAAAAACAAAGCGCTGCCTGCTCAGCATTTGCGTTACAGAGAATGTTACGACTCGGCGGATACAAGACTTAACGGTATGCAGAGTTTTGATCTGCATACCTGGCTGCCTGAAAATCTGATGATGAAGGCGGATAAAATTTTAATGTCGCATTCGCTAGAAGGACGCTATCCCTTTCTCGACCTGGATTTGTTCAATTTTGCAGCCCAACTGCCGCAGGCCATGAAACTACCGGCAACAGATTCCAGGAAGTATATTCTCAACGAGTTGATGAGAACAAAATTACCCAACTCTGTTGTAACACGACAAAAAATGGGATTCGCAGTACCACCTGTCTTTTTTCTGCGATCATTGCAAAGTCGCTTTTTAGAGACATTAGACATTCTGCGCGATCAACCTGTAGCCGATATTCTTGACTTGGAAGCAATCAAGGCATTAGTGAATGATTACTACAACGGCAAACCCATACAACCCTTTAAAGTTTGGAACATTTACGTGCTTATTGACTGGTTTGCTAGAGCTTACCCACAATTTAAACAACAATTTTCAAACCTTTCCGGCGAAGACATGCAAGAGTTAAATACAAACACCAATAACGAAGCCGGCGAAAAATCGACATCCGAGCAGACTTTTAACTTTAATGAGGTCGATGAAAATGAGCATTTGGTTCCTCGCCCCTTTGGAACGCTACAAACCTTAAACATCGATCATCTGCATCGTTATGCCTTTGCTAAAAGCTTTTGTCATAATGCGCTCGTTTTAGATGCCGCCATGGGTTGCGGTTATGCCTCGTTAATTCTAAATTGCAAACATTACACGGGCATCGACATCGACCCCAATATGGTTGCCTTTGCCAAGCAACATTACAGACCCCTGATACCCAATGCGACTTACTTACAAGGAAGTGTTCTATCCCTTCCATTAGAAAACAGCAGTGTCGACACCTTCATATCCTTTGAAACGATTGAGCACATCAAGCCGACCGAACTGGGCGATTATCTAGCAGAAGCCAAGCGGGTTTTAAAACCCGGCGGTACATTCCTATGCTCCACACCTATCTATCGCGGAGACAGCTACGGTCTTCTGGCTAAATATCACCCTTATGAGTTCCAATACAACCATTTTTTGACCGTTATGATCAATAATGGCTTTTTACTGTATGAAACTTGGTACCAGTGGCCGCCTTATTACACCATCCAAAGTATCGTACCTCGATTTGAGCAAACCCAGCAGCTGGCGCCCTTCATCGTAGTGGGTGTTTTTAAACGTCCTGAATAATATCTGATTATGAAAGTAGTTTTTTGCGATGGTGGTTTATCTAACCGACTTAATGCGCTTGTTTTTGCACTTATTTTAAGACAACGTTACGGACACGAATGGAGAATTTGTTGGCCAATCAATAACTGGTGTGGCGCAAAGCTTGAAACGCTATTCAAAATTGATTTACCAATTGACAATGATTCCATTGAATTTTTTAAACAAAACGAACATAAATATAAATTGTTGCTGCATGAAAACCAATGTAACTTTGCTGAAGACCTCGTCGTTTATCAGCAGCAGCTGAAAGATTACTCAGATTACGAAACAATCCTGAACGCTCATGAGAATGTTTTGTACTTTAACAATTCCATACCCGCATTCGTAGATATCCAAGATATACGGGATGCAATACAGGACTTATTTTTATCCGATGGAATCAGACGCACAGTCATAGAAATTTGTGAACAAAACTGCATTGATGACTCTGTGCTTGGCCTACACATCAGAAAGACAGATTTTGGCGACACTGTTGACGATCAGGCCTTATTTGAGATGGTAAAAACCCACTCGGCGAAATTTTTTGTATGTTCCGATTCACAAGAAGTCAGCGATCGGTTTTCTGAATTAAATAATTGCTTCATATTCCCAAAAACCAGTTACCCGGAAAAGCTCAATAGCGACAATGCATGGCAAGCTTGGACAACCGACCCAGAAGGTCGACAGTTTCCTTTTAATATTCTGCGGTCCGAAGGCTCAATTGTTGAAGCGCTTGTCGACTTGCTTATTTTGTCTAAAACAAAATTAGTCAAAACATCCAATTCAACGTTTTTTACCATGGCGCAGATCATTAAACATACAGAGGCTTTTTCTGCCCAGTTATCTCCAATAAAAGCAACGATGAACAACGACTCTGTCACACAGGGTGAAATTCTGAACTTATTGAATCTAATTCGACCTTGGCATATGGCAGATGAAACCAAAATACGTATCGGCGCCGATGCGGATGGCGGTTACGTTTTACCCAGCCGTGCGCAACATTCAAACCTAGTATTGTCTATAGGTATCGGTGATGAAGTAAGTTTTGATAAGGCATTGGCCAAATGTGGTGCAAAGATTTTTCAATTTGATCACACAATATCGGATACACCTTCCGATCATCCGAATATCAAATTTTTCGCAAAAGGCTGGGGTGTCCACGATACGCCGCCATTATTATCGCTGCAATCCATGATAAATATCGCCGATTGGAGTCAAGCTGTGTATCCAATTTTAAAGTTCGATACTGAGGGCGCCGAATGGGATTGCTTAAATGAAGTGAACGAGGAAGATTTGGCTCGTTTCGAAATCATCACTGGCGAGTTCCATGGATTTCAAAATCTACTCAATCGCGACTTTTTTGAAAAAGTGAAGTCCGTTTGGTCAAAGCTGGCGAAAACTCATTACGTCGTTCACCTGCACGCCAATAATGCTGGCGGACTCATTTTAATTGGCGGAATACCTATGCCCCGCTTATTAGAACTGACCTTTTTGCGTAAAGAATCTGCCACATTTACCGGGCATTCGCGTGAACCTATACCCGGCCCGCTGGATCGACCGAACCTTGCCGGTTTCAGTGATTTGTATTTAAGAGCTTTCTGAAAAAACTTGACTTCGGTCTCAGGAGGCAACGCATTTCGACCAATTTAAAGTCTGGCTGAACAAATTAATAGCTATTGTCTTGATCGTATTTTGAAAGAGCCCGTTTATTTCTGCCAAATGCAAGTTGCTTTTGGCGAACGATATTTTTTTGCGTCTCTACAATTTCATTCAAGAGCTTGTCCTGTCCAAGGATCTCTTCCGCCAACACTGTCATTTCAGGCTTAAATTGCGCTGCAATAGTTCCTGAATATAAATCACGTAAATAACATTCGCGGGAACGCAAAACAAATGCCAGCATTTGCCACGCCCCCCCCTCAATGCACGATTCGATCTTCGCAGAATATTGACTTATTACCGCGCGTTGACTACTAATCCAGGTTTGTTCACTAGTCAACGAAGACCTGTCCAGATCAGGCGATGGCATCCCAAGCTTCCTTAATTTCTTTCATCAAAACTGCAACTTCATTCAGCTTCTCTTCGCTATTTTCACGACTAGCCTGTAATAAGCAGCTATTAATATAGCCATATAATTGACGCAAATTGGCAGCCAATTCTCCACCTTGCTCAAGATTCAGGGCTTCGTTTAGCCCACCAGTAATTCCTATCGCCTTGGAAATATAAATGCTTTTAGACTCCATATCACCATGCACGATAGCACCCTTCGCCGAATTAACTCTAGCCAGAAAACCTTCCATCAATAACTGTATCAAGCGATGAGGTGATTCCTCACCAAGCCCTCCTGAGCTATGCACATCGGCATATTGTCTTGCACCTTTCTTGTATGCAGCAGCGTTCATAAAAACCCCTTAATTACAAGCTATTAATCCAATTGGTTAAAAAACTACCGGTCGAATTAAACGTACCTACCGTTACATCCATGGCAGTAAATTGTTTCAACAACATCGCCTGTACATTGCTTTGTCTTTCTTGGATATCAAGTTTTCGATCATCAAAATCAGCTATTTTTTTTGTTAGCGTGCTCTGCCGGCTATCTAAAGGGCCTCCAGACTGCAAAAAATAGCTCAATCGATCAGACGTTCGATTGGCCACACCATCGGTAGACGAAAATATATCGCTGACGGACTGTAGATCCGTACTTAAAGCGGTATTTAACTTAGCACTATCCAATGACATAACACCATCTTTGATACTAAGGCCAATCATTGCCAACGAGTTGTAATTGCTAGTGGCTGAAGAAACAGTGTTAGTGAGATTTTGCCGGAGTTGACTGCTTATACTTCGCAAAGTTGAATCACCAATCAATGCACCATTGCCAGTTCCATCTGTAGACCCACCGTACTTCCCCAGGCTTTTGGTCGTCGAACTTAATTTATTATAAGCGGCAACAAAACCGTTAACCGCGGTATTAATGGCATCATTATCGAGACTAACATCAATATTGACTGTCGTACCTTCACTCACATTCTGCAAATCAAGCGTCACACCCGTTAAAACATCAGTCATGCTGTTGCTGCTTCGAGTTGCGGTTTGACCATCCACGCTGATGATGGCATCCAACGCTAAAGTCTGCGCGTTGAGGTTGGCTGAAAAAAACCGGGATAAGCCCGGCGCATCGACATTCTCACTTCCACTGACAGTGAAGGCATTTTCGCCTCCGGTTTTTTTGGCCGTTAGAACCAGCTTTGAAACCGTGCTGCCATTTTCAGGATCATTAGGACCAGTAGAAACATGATCCACATTGACGATACTAGCAGTCACTACACTATTACCCGTAGCACTATTAATCGCATCCCGTAGGCCTGACAAAGTGGTTGTGTTACCTACGGTCACACTGAAAGATTCGCCAGCTCCTGTTTCAAAAGCTAGAGTGCCTCCACCAACCAAAGCCGAAAAATTGGAGAACTCCGATGTTGCAATGGATTTTTGAGCTTTTGCCAACTGTGTAACTTCAACCGCATAAGAACCGGCAACAGAATTGGCACCTGCACTTGCTTTTACAATGGATTCATCCGAGGAACTGGTTTTATGAGTTTTAAAAAGACTGCCATCTTTCAAACCAGCAACAGCTGTTTGAAAACCAGACAATGCGCTTTTCAAAGTGCCTAGCCCACTAAGCGTAGTACTGGCAACACTTTTCTGGCGACTGATAGCATTCAACGCGGGCTGAGTTTCAGCTTGCGCTAATTGGGTAACCAGCGACTGAATATCAATCCCGCTACCCAGGCCTACTGAAGATACAATGCCCATGACAATCTCCTCATTTGATCAACTTGCTCAAGCTCGATCCTGAAGCACAGAACCTTGCTGTCCATCCATTTCCTTCATGCGGCGTATAAACATCAACATCTCTTCGGTCGGAATTTGCCGAACTAACTCACCACTTTCACTATCGACAATCTTAACCACAAGCTCTTTGCTTGCGTCGTCTACTGTAAACTGTAAATTACGATTGATTGACTGTAACAAACTGTTGCCTTCATCTACTGCCTTCTTTACTACACCCAAAGTATATTCCGGCTTAGCCTGTTTAGAGTCTGATGTTTTGTCTACACTTTCCTTATTGGAGGAATCGACACCCTCCGCTTGCTTGTTGACAGCTTTTACAGCCGCTAATGGAGTAAGCTTTAACACATTGGGAATTTCGCTACTCATGACGATCACCTTAATAAATTTGAATTCAAATTGGAGGCTACACCCATGCAACCTCCCAATTCAAACTACCTAAGTAAACTAAGCACCGATTGCGATGACTGATTGGCCTGTGCCAACATCGCCGTACCCGCTTGCTGAAGAATCTGCGACCGACTTAAGTTGGAGGTTTCAACTGCAAAATCGGTATCCATGATCCGAGAGCGCGCAGCACTTTGGTTTTCTATTGAGGACTGTAAATTACCGATTGTAGTGGTAAACCGATTTTGTACCGCACCTAATTTAGAGCGAAAATCATCAATTTTAGCAATTGCGGCATCGATGGTGTCGATAGCGCTTAATACATTGTTTGACGTTGCAGCGCTACCAATAGAAACACCAGCGTTAACGATCGTACCAATTCCAGAAGCACCACTTAGATTTTCAACAGTAATGGATATCTGGTTGTTAGCCGAGGTCCCTGCTCCAACCTGAAATATAGCGTTGGACAATCCACCGTTCAAAATTTTCTTTCCATTAAACTCAGTATTACCAACAATCCGGGTGATTTCATCGCCGAGTTGCTTAAATTCTGTCTGTAACTTTGCTCTATCAGTATCTGAAACTGCCCCTCTGTTGGCAGCCTGCACCCCAAGATCACGCATACGTTGCAAAGTTTCGGTGATCGCCCCCATCGCACTTTCCGCAGTTTGCGCCATGGATATGCCATCATTGGCATTACGCATAGCCACAGTCATACCGCGAATCTGCGAGGTCATTCTATCGGCAATCGCCAAACCTGCTGCGTCATCTTTTGCAGAATTAACTCGAAGACCGGAAGACAACCGCTCCATCGACGTTTGCAAAGACATATTAGTTCTATCCAGCATCCGTTGGCTGTTCAAGGATGCGACGTTTGTATTAATGACCATTGCCATGATTTTACCCTCCGCCCTGCTTTAGAATATTACCGACCTAAACAGTGCTTTCTTGATTGATTGAAATGAAACTTCTAACTCACAGGATTTATCGTCCGAAACACAAATTACTTTAATCTTTTTTACGACTTCAACTGAACTGGAAAAGCCTTGCATACCCTCAGAGTCAATTGGGGGCAAAATATCCCGGAATTGCTTTATCGCAGCAAGAAGCAATGGATCAACTATTGAACAATCGCCCAGGTTAGCGGCGTACCTTTCTTAACCGTTTTTGCAATCTTCCGACCTAGAAGTACATCATAAAACTTAGGTGGTAGCCCATATCCTGGACGAATGCTTCTGAGATTTCTCGACGTCAACACATCGCCAGCCTTTAAGTCTTCCACTATATAAAGAGAACGCCGACGAAGTCGTGCTTTTTCTTCAAATACAGTTGACCCATATTGAACGCTACCGAGCGCTTGCCAAGCACGTTCCGACTCTAAAACTAGACTTGAAAGCTCATCAGGCTCAAGCGAAAAAGCCGAATCAACACCACCATCCGCTCGGGAGAGCGTGAAATGTTTTTCGATCACAGTAGCACCGAAAGCAACTGCCGCCAATGCAGCACCAATACCTAGAGTATGATCAGAAAGACCGACTTCGCAACCGAACAATTCACGCATATGGGCAATAGTACGTAAATTAGTGTTTTCTGGGGATGCAGGATAAGTACTGGTACATTTGAACAAAACAAGATCCTTACACCCAGCCAGACGAGCCGTATCGACTGCTTCAGCAATCTCAGAGATTGTCGCCATGCCGGTCGAAATTAAAAGCGGCTTTCCGGTACTGGCCGCTTTACGAATCAACGGCAAGTCCACGCATTCGAAAGAGGCAATCTTGTAACAAGGCACATTTAAAGTCTCGAGGAAATCCACCGCTGTTTCATCAAAAGGTGAGCTAAAACAATGCAGACCATGCTCCCTTGCTCTGTCCATGATAGATTTATGCCATTCCCAAGGGGTATAAGCTTGCTGATAAAGCGAATGCAGTGCTTGCCCCTTCCAGAGAGATTTTGCATCGTTGATTACAAACTCTCCCTCAGCTATATCCAGCGTCATGGTATCAGCCGTATAAGTCTGCAGCTTAATCGCATGGGCGCCGGCTTTAGCTGCCGCATCGACAATAGCCAATGCGCGTTCAAGAGATTGATTATGATTACCGGACATCTCCGCAATAATATAGGGTGGCTGTTCTATACCAATCACTTGATTAGAAATTTGCATTCAATATTCCATACGAGTGTTTTGTTCATTAAAATTAAAGACTACCAACTATTAGTTGTCATTAAAATCGCTGCTTAATCGGCTCACTCATCAACAAATTTAATGTCGATTTTAGCCAAGGCGAGATGACTATTTTTACGCGCTTCTTCTCTATCTTTACCTTTAGCTATTATTGCGCCAAATCGTGCTGCCGAACTATTAAGGATTGGCAAAAGCCGGCCGATTTCAGCATTAATTTCCACTGACAATATCCCTTGTGTTTTTTTTGCATCATCCACCCCCTCAATCTTGGCTATGGGTTTATTAATCGTCGGATAATCCAATTCAGTCATAAACCGTACAGACAAGGCAGGAACAACCTCAATCGCTATATAGTCATCAAGCAAGAACGAACAACCCATAGCCAGCTTAATGGCCACGTCTATCATATCGATACCAGACATATACAGCCCCACCTCCCGCATAAAGCCACCAGGTATTCTTGCGGCAATTTCGATCACTTGCGGCCCCTTTTCACCCACTACTACCTGAGGATAGGCAATACCGTTCTCAAGACCAATTGCCTTAATAGCTAAAACTGATGCAGCTTTGACTGCACTGGCTTGCTCATCCGTTATTGCGGGAGGAAATACATGTTCTATTGCTATGCCAAAATGAGGCGAAGCAGCCGTAATACGATCCGATAACGATAAAATGGTTACCTGACCTTGCACAACAGCGGCAGTGACGTTGACTTCCGGCCCGGCATAAAATGTTTCGACGATGGCATAACCATCCGTAGAGTATTTAATCGCCTCAGCAAAGCAATGACAGAGCGCATCCAAATCGTTTACTTTTTCAATGCCTCTCTGGCCAGATGAGTTACTGGGCTTGATAACCACCGGGTAGCCATGTTTACTGGCAAAACTTTCGGCATCGGTCAAGGTTTTAACCGGTTCACTACTGGGACTGGGCACATAAAATGCCTCAAAAGCCGAACGCATGGCATTTTTGTTGGTCGCTTTCAACGCAGTTTCCTCCGAAAAACCCGGCAAACCTAGGATGCTGGCTATCTTAGCAACAACAGGCACAGCCACTTCGGAACCCAATGTCATAACACCATCAACTTGATATTGCCTGGCAACGCTTAAATTGCCATCAAAATCGGCCGTGCTCACTACCTCAGAGTAATCTGCATAAGCAAATCCAGGGGCATGTTCATTAATATCCGTCGCAACCGTCTCATAACCCAATTTTCGAGCATTTATTATTGCAGGCACTTGCTCACGGCCAGCGCCTATAATCATTAACTTTTGTTTCATTGAAACATTTCAGGGTTATATTTGATAAGTCGCTTGCCATCGAAAATAGGTACAGCCTCAGATATATCAATTCTAGAACAAAAAACCACGTCTTCCATATACCCCAAAGACACCAGATTGATTCCACTATCACTTTCGAGAAAATCTTTTTCCAACTCGCTACTATAAAAAGGCTCTAAAACACCTCGCGGGGTCACATTTCCGATCTTTTTCATTATTTCCGTTACCGCCGCCCTATCTTCAATCGCCGGCTGGTTGTTTCTACCGGCGGCAAGTAGCGTGATGCTTTTTCCCAATTTAGCCGCAATCTCAATCGCCGCTTGCGCCACGGCAGAACAATTGGTCAGCGCGCCAACCAAAACCACACTATCTTTTCCCGTGGCACTCATGATGCACTCGGTACCGTTGGTGGTGGATATGACAACCGACATACCATTCACATTTTCGGCACCGATTAAAACCGGACTATTACCGTAGTCCGCATTGGGTAACTTGGAACCGCCACGCTCACCAATCGTGACTTCGCCAACCAAATCGGTGGCGCTGATGACGGGAATGACTTCTTTAGCGCCCTTGGCAATGCACTGCTCAATGGTGGTGCTTGCCCGCAATGCATCCACCACCACCACCACATCGCCTCTTCTTTGCGCCCTAATCGCCCCACCGACACCCAATTCCAGAAACACCCTGCGACTGTCCTTACAAAAGTCTCTAAAGGTATCCGCTCTTAGGCCTCGCCGCATGGATTCCAGGCTCAACACATCAAGTGGCGATACGTTGCCGATATTGACGTTGGAACCAATGTTCTGCAGCAACCAGACTTGCTGCTCCTTGGTGGGCGCTTCCCACAAAACGCTATCTGGATCGACGTTCCGGAACAACTCATACGCCAACTCGGAATTGATGCGACCGTCCGCGTTGAATATTCCCACCGTGCCGGACTCCCGGGCTTCCATAATGACCTTGCTGACACCGCTTTCAATATCCTGCTTGATTTCTTCGACCCTATGCCTGTATGTCATTTTCCGGTCTTCTTCAGGCAATTTTTTCCCTACTTCCGAGATCGTGTAAAACCCTTTGGCAACCGCCTTTTTGATAATAGCCTGCTTGTCGCTTAGCGTCATGGACGGGTGTATACCGTTGGAAACCTCTATCGCATTAAAACCCAAATCCTTCAGCAAATCCAACATCGTATCGACATCGGCAAATTCGAATATCGACTCTATAAACGTCCCACCGGGACACACGTTAATGCCCGCATCCCGATAAATTTTTATTTTCTTGGTCAACACATCGCCAGGATATAAGGCGCACGTACCCCAACCAAACTTAATAGTATCTATATAATCAGCCCCAGTTTCGACCAGATCAATGGCGCCGTGGATGCCTAACGATTTATCCAAAACCATCGTCAACCCGGTGCTTCTTGGTTTTGAAGAGCCTTGAGGCAGCCCCAGCTTATTTAAGATTTCATTCATGGAATATGCCTTTTTATAAATCTGACTTTTTATGGAAAAACCCAATTAAGTTACGTCCCAGCCCAAGCTCGGCAAACGACTCATAAAACTTAAGAGCTTTATCGATCGATATATCATGAATAAGATTTTCAACCCGCATTCTGGCTTTATGGACAGACTTGCCTGCACCAGGGTGCATCACGTAATTTGTGTTTTCATTGAAAAGCGCCAAATCGATGGGATAATCGCAAATAAGCTTAAACTGCTTATACCCCGCTTCGTCGCATAAATTCACCAGCCCTTCGGCATTAAAGTAGGAAATATGATCCGGCTTAACCACCCAAAAGGGTTTATCTATGCAGTCCAAACGCATCAATTCCAGCTGCAGTAATGAAAAATCGTTAGGAACTTCAATAATTAATACGCCCTTCTCCGCCAATAAATGATGCATTTTTTGCAGAATATCCAATGGGTCGAGCACATGCTCCAAAATATTGTCCAGCAAGATCAACTCAAAACTTGCCCCATCCACAACTAATCTGTCGATAGAAGCTCCGATGTCACCGATAAGCAGTTTTTCCAGCATATCAGGATTATGCACTGAGCATCCGTAACTGCTGTAATCCAGACCCGAGGCACCCCAACCGATCTGGGCAAAGTAACTCATGGCAAAACCTTCGCCCGCACCGACGTCCAGAAATTTCTTCGTCCCATTTCCAGTTGAATTTTCTATAAATTGCCTGACAACGCTGGCCTTTTGTTCTAGTTTTTTCCGTTTCCAGAGCAAGTCATCAGCACTGTATTCATGCTGATGCATCTGAATCGATTGTTGATAATATTTATTAGCGTAATAATCTTTTAGCTCAGCTTCAGAGGGCTTTGAAACCAACTCATGGAAACCATATTTATTTTTTTCAATGCCGCATGCACTTAAATTAAAATTAGTCATGATTAAAATTTACTGAGTTAAAAAATTTATTCGCCCACGCTCACTTAGAAAACACAACGCGTCGTTTTCTGCGAAAGCTGCGGCTTTTTTCAGCAAACCGTAAAAACGTTTACTTCCCGGCCATCTCGATAATTTTGCTCGCCAAACGTTGCGCACCTTTACCATCAACCAAATCGCCTGCCTTCACGGCCATGTCACGCCTAAGCGCATCGGCACCAGCCAATTTCGATACCGCATACATCAGCTGGCCGACATCGACCCCGTGTAAGATACCCAGGAAAAGCGCCGCACCGGCATTTGCCCAAGCCTCGGCCTGTCGAATCTGGTTATCAGCAATGGCGATTAAAACCATAGGCAACCGACAACTGGCCGCTTCGTAAATACTGGTTCCACCCGCCATAACCGCCAGATCGCAACTAGCCATTATTGCCGCGACGTTATCGGGATTAATTAATAACGACACCCGCCCCTGACCATGCGCCTCAATCCAAACTGCCAATTGCGGATTACGTGGATTATGACTGCCGGAAATCACCACAAAGCGCCAATTAACCGGCGCATTTTCGATTAATGTCGATAAAGCAAATTCAATGCCACCCCTATCATCACCGCCGCCGAACGCCACTAAAACCCGTTCGATAGCACGACTCGTCGCGCGCAATGCTGCTGGCGGAAATTCGGCACGCATAACGGCATACCCTGGACCCAGCAACAATTGAGCGGCTGGCTTATTAAGTACCTCGGCATAATCCTCTGCGCGTGCGGCCGGATTGGCATTGACCACTAAATCGGCCCATAATGGTTTTTTGGCGGTCCCGTCGAACTGCAGCCAATGTAGGCAAGAAGTATTCAGAACATGTTGATAGTCTGCATCGACACGGTAATCATCCAACACCACAAAGTTGCCCTGTTTTTCCCTGGCAATCGCTACCAGTTGGGCCGCATCCTGCTCTGCAGAGATCCATATTCCAACCTCAATCCAATCCTCAATAAATACCGCATCTTGCGCATTGGCATAAGATTTTGGAGGGCCTACCATCACACAAGCCTCGCCTTGCCTTTTCAGCTCTTGAGCCAAAGCCCGGCAGCGAGCAAGATGTCCCAGACCAACCTCAGGGCTGGCGTTACAGCGAAAGACTATCATTAATTATCCGTTTTATTCCTGAGTGGCGGACGGACTCCCCCAGGCTCGATACATCAGCTCAGCACGCAGCCAGTCGTCTTCGGTATCGATATCCTGCACCTGAAAATGCGGCAGAACCAGCGGTGCGGCATGTTCCGAAAAAGTCGGAATACCTTCCATAATCGCCCCGGCTTTCGCCCAATAAAACTGTCCAGCATCGTGATAGGCGGGTAACAAATCTTGTGAACGCGTTATTAAATGCTCTGGCTGAAACATGGCCACTCCATTGGTTTCCGTTATGCGTAGCGCCCGCTGAATCGGATAAGGAAAACTGGTCACCGTGAAGGCTATCGCCTTTTGGCTTTCGTTTATTAAAGCCAAACCATTGCACAAATCCATGGCTTTAATAAACGGCGCCGTGGCATAAATCGTACAGATGAAAGCTATGTTGCCGTACTCGGCCATTGCCCATTCCAAAGCATGTTTGGTAACCGCGCGGGTGCCAACATAATCGTTTGACAACTCCGTCGGCCGCATGAAAGGGACTTCCGCACCCCATGTTTTGGCCACCTCGGCGATTTCGGCATCATCGGTGGAAACGATAATGTGGTCGAACAATCCGGAAGCGTGCGCCGCATCTATCGACCAAGCCATCATAGGCTTTCCACAAAAATCCTTGATGTTTTTACGCGGGATGCGTTTGCTGCCGCCGCGGGCAGGAATTACGGCTATTTTCACTCATACTCCTTTGTGGCTAATATTTTGCGAAACATGCATCCCGCAAAGCTGCGACGACCTGCATCTGCTGCGACTCGGATAAATCCGGATACAGTGGCAAGGTAATGGCCTCGGCATAATAGTGTTCGGCTTGCGGGTAATCGCCTGGCTTAAAACCGAATTTTTGGTAAAAGGGCTGTAAATGTACCGGTATATAGTGCAAGTTGACGCCAATCCCGTCCTCGCGCAATCGGCAAAAAACCTCGCGATGCGACTTTTCACACTCGCCGAGCTGCAAACGAATTACAAATAGATGCAGCGCCGAATAACAATCCCCTGGCTGATTTTGCACAGTCACCGGCAAACCAGACAAATTTTGTCGGTAAAACTCGGCCAATTGCTGACGGCGAGCGACAAAAGCATCCATCCTACTCAGCTGGCTTAAACCCAGTGAGGCCTGAATATCGGTCATACGATAATTGAAGCCCAGTTCGATTTGCTGATAATACCAGGGGCCATCGGCCTCACGAGTCATTTCCGCCGCTTCACGGGTAATACCGTGACTGCGCAACAAAGCCATGCGCCTGGCCAGATCAGGATCGTTAGTCAACGCCAGGCCGCCTTCGCCCGTGGTGATGATCTTAACCGGATGAAAACTGAATACGCTAATGTCGGAATAGCGGCAATTGCCGATCGGCTGACCGCGGTATTTACCGCCGATGGCGTGAGAAGCGTCTTCTATGATGCGAAAACCGTAGCGTTTACTCAGCCGGTGTATCGCCTGCATATCGCAGGACAGGCCGCACAAATGCACCGGAATAATCACCTTGGGCAAGCGACTGCTTTGCTCGGCGCGATGCAATTTTTCCTCTAAGGCCTGCACACTGAGATTGAAAGTCAGGGGATCGATATCGACAAAATCGATTTCTGCACCACAATACAAGGCACAATTGGCACTGGCCACGAAAGTAATAGGGCTGGTCCAGACATAATCCCCTGCATGCACGCCCAAGGCTAGACAAGCCAAATGCAGTGCGGAAGTAGCACTATTGACCGCCATGGCATAATCGGCGCCGCAATAAGCGGAAACGGCATTTTCGAATGCCGGCACAGCGGGCCCCTGAGTCAGAAAATCGGACTTTAATACCTCGACGACGGCCTGAATATCGGCTTCGGAAATCTGTTGCCGTCCGTAAGGAATCATGACGGTCTCCGCGGTTTATGCATCAGCCACAAAGCTATCTATCAAGGTGCGTAATTCATCCACGCTGAGAAAATGCTCATTACTGCCGCTATCGTAGCGAAAACCTGGCTCGACTTTTTGCGCGTTGGTGCGGGCGCAATAATTTTTCATATTATATTTGGCACCCGCCGGTAAAATCGCGAAATAAGGACCTAAATCCACCGTATTGAAACTGTCGCTTTCGGTGATCATTTCCTCATGAATTTTTTCGCCGGGGCGCACCCCAATGATTTTATGTTCACATTCCGGGCCTATGGCCATGGCCAGATCGATAATCCGGTAAGAAGGAATTTTGGGCACCAACACTTCGCCGCCCCAGGCATTCTCTATCGCCCAAAGCACCATTTCCACCCCTTCCCGCAGACTGATATTGAAGCGGGTCATTTCCGGATCGGTGATAGGCAAAATCCCTATTTTACGCTGTCCCAGAAAAAATGGGATCACCGAACCGCGACTTCCCATCACATTGCCGTAGCGCACCACGCTAAAACGAATGTCGCGCGAACCGGCAATATTATTGGCCGCCACGAAAAGCTTGTCCGAACATAATTTGGTGGCGCCATACAGATTGATAGGCGCGGCCGCCTTATCTGTAGATAAGGCCACCACCCGCTGCACGCCGGTATCCAGGCAGGCCTCTATCAGATTTTGCGCACCCAGCACATTAGTTTTGATGCATTCGAACGGATTGTATTCAGCCGCCGGCACCTGCTTGAGCGCAGCGGCATGTATGACAACATCGATATCTTCCAAGCCACGCTTCAGTCGACTCTGGTCCCTGACATCGCCCAAAAAATAGCGCATACACTTTTGATTAAACACCTGACGCATTTCATATTGCTTAAGTTCGTCTCTGGAAAAAATCACCAGTCTTTTCGGGCTATAGCGTTCCAGTATCAACTTGGTGCATTTTTTGCCGAACGACCCGGTGCCGCCGGTTATCAATATGTTTTTTCCGTTTAACATGCGCTGGATTGTACCTTTTCGTTTTCAAACATTTAAACAAGCGACCGTCCAAACCCAACACGACTTACAAACATAAGGCAGGAATACGCAAACCAAGCTTCTTTTACAAATATGTTAACACCTGAAGTCGATAAAATAGCTTTGTCCGACCTAACAAACATTCAGGGAATCAACACCCGAGTTTCCGGAAAAAGTCCAACCAAAGACTGCTGCAAAGCCTTCTTCGCCCCATCATCGCCATGTATCAACCTGATTTGCTTAGGTTTCTTACGCATACCTTTGACAAAACGCAGCAAAGCATCTTTATCGGCATGGGCCGAGTAGCCGCTTAAGGTATAAACACCGGCTTTGATGGTGTAACGTCGATGGTCAAATTCCACATACCCGTGTTTTGGCCCGTATTGTTGAATATCTCGCCCTGGCGTACCTGCTGCCTGATAGCCCACCAGCAAAATGTCGCTACGCTCGTCTTCTATCAAGGCTTTTAAATAGTTGACCATGCGTCCACCCGCACACATACCGCTGGCTGCAATGACGATACAGGGCTTGGCCGTGCGTTTCAGGTAGGCAACAGCGGCCAAATGATCTTGATGATTATTCACAGTGGTCAGCTGTTCGAAAGCCAGTGGATGGCGGCCTCTGCGCAACTTGGCCTTGGCCTCGGCATCCCAATAGGGCGCGAGCTGCTGATACACTTCGGTAAAGCGATTGGCCAACGGCGAATCCACGATGATTTCCATATCCTGCCACTGCAAGCCTTTCGCCACGGCCTGGGTTTTGTGCTGATGAATGATATCTTCCAGTTCATACAGCAATTCCTGGGTGCGGCCTATACTGAAGGCCGGAATCAGAATCACCCCGCTATTTTGCAAACAACGACCGATCAATTGCCTGAGCTGTTCCTTGCGCTGCTTACGCCCCTCATGGATGCGATTACCGTAGGTACTCTCCAGCACCAAAACGTCCGCTTGATAGGGAGATTTCGGCGCCGGCAATAATGGCGTATGCGGCCCACCCAAGTCACCCGAAAACACGATGCGCTGTTTATTGGGATGGTTGAGCACCTCGCATTCGATATAGGCAGAACCCAGAATATGCCCGGCCGGCTGAAACTTAACCCGCAACAGACTGGCGCAATCCAGCGCCAAAGGCACCACTTGCCATTGCCCATAAGGCAACGGCACGATGCGGGTTTTGATCAAATCGATAAACGGTTCGATCAGCTGCCGATCTTTACTGATACCCACCGCCACCGCATCTTCCAATACCAGTGGCAACAGTTTTGCAGTCGGTTCGGAACAATAAATCGGCCCTTTAAAGCCGGCGGCGATCAGATAGGGAATACGACCCACATGGTCGATATGGCAATGCGTGACCAGCAAGGCCCGCACCTTATCCAGCGCAAAATCCATCGTCAGTTGGTTGGCGTCGGCACCCGCTCCCGACACTTCGGCACCCTGAAACAAGCCGCAGTCGATCAATACCGAATTTTTTGCATCGACAATCAACTCGTGACATGAGCCGGTGACGCCATCAATAGCGCCATGGTGTTTAATAGTTGGGTAAGTTGAATCGACCATGCGCGGCCTTCAGGCTTGGGCTTGATTGGCTTGCAAAAAAGCCTGCATATCGTCGTTGTCCACTTGGTAATAAATGTCTTCCACCGCCACGATCACATCTATCGATTGAAAATTAATGCTATCGCCGGGGTAAAAATATTCGGCCTGCCAGCCACTTTGGCGGTTGAATACCTCGATTTCGGCTCGCTCCTGATCAACCAAGACATATGCCTGCAAGCTTTCCAGTGTTTGATACATCTGTCGCTTATGGGTTTTGTCAAAACGCCGGGTAGAGGGTGACAGCACTTCAACAATCACCGTAGCTTGTGTCTTGTAATAATTGTTGACCTTGTCATTAGGGTTGCAGACCACCATCACATCGGGATAGTAGAAATTCTGTTTCACTTTGACTTTCATGTCGTTGATGTAAATGCTGCAAGGCGAATTACCTGGCTTTAACGCATTTCTCAATTCCGCAAACAAATTACCACTCAATTTATTGTGATAATCACTCGCGCCGGTCATGGCATAGGCCTGACCATCGATCAATTCATGTCGAATCTCGCCGTCCTGTTCACCCGCCAGATAATCGGCCTCGCTTAAATAGCTTTCGGCTGTATTCAGTGCCATATTGCCTCCTGTTCCTATCTGTTCTTCATCAAACCATAAGTGCAAACAACTGCTCCACATCGCTCGCCGCTTGCCGAATCAACATCTCCGGCAAACTGCTGCCCAAACTCAAGGATACCACTTGCAGCACTTGCGCGGCCTGTTCCGGCGTCAACAAGCCACTTGGCACGATATCGGCATACAACCACACGGCTGCATCCGTGACGGACGGCGCCTGAGTTTTCCTGGCCAGTGCCGCCAGCTTTAGTAGCAACGCCGAGGCCAGTAAATCCATCACGCCCGCTGTACATTGCTGTGCCAGCAACACTTCGGCCGAACGCAATTTTTGCTCAGCTAGCACGATCAACGGGTTGTGTTGTGGTTGCTCAGGGACAGTCGTTTCAAAAATCGTTTCCGCTTCCGCCAGCGGCGAGGCCTTACCCAATCTTTGCAAGCTGCGCCAAGTACGACCGTCAATCACGGCGACAGGCAAACCTTGCTCCGATAAATTCTGCCCAATCTGCTCATCGTCATCTTGCCAATGTTCAACCACGACCAGCAAGCCGCCGGATTTAGCCAACACGCGCTCGATACGCGAACCAAATGCCGCTTGAATAGCTTCAACCACTTGCCTGGCTATTTTTTCGTCTTCACTCAGACCGGCAGAATCCAACTTAACGGAAACAACCGCCTCATCCGTTTCCGCGTGCTCGTCTTTAATTACTTCGCCTTTCGGCACTGCAGCCACATCTTCATCTACGGAAGCACCAGATAAATCTTCCATAAGCGTTTGCAGCATTTTCTTGGAGACACCGACGGCATCTTCTGTGGCAGCCGGATCGATGACGTTGTCGAATAAATCGCGCTTGCCTTTCACCAACTGCGCCACACGTTGTTCGTAGGAATCTTCGGCCAGCAGGATAAATATCTGCACCTTATGTTTTTGCCCCAAACGATGAATGCGAGCGATGCGCTGATCTAAAATAGCCGGGTTCCAAGGCATATCCAGATTGATTAGCGCCGTGGCAGCTTGCAGATTCAAGCCAGTACCGCCGGCATCGGTAGAAATAAATACCTGCACCGCATCGTCATTTTGGAAGCGCTCCATCAGCTCGCCACGTTTTGGGCTGGGCACGCCGCCATGCAGGCGCACACAACCCAAACCCATGCCCCGCACCAGTGTTTCCACCATCTCGGTCATCAACGCCCATTGTGAAAACACCACCACCTTGCGATTGCTTTGCAGACACAATTCTTCCAGCAAGCGCCCCAACTCATCCAGTTTCGGCGAGCCCACAGTTTCTTTATCGACTAACCCCGCCGCATTGCAAGCCATGCGTGCCTGCTGCAAAGCCGCCAAGAAGCGATTGTGTTCACTGGGCGTCAACGGCCTGCGCTTGGCAATTTGCGCCAATTGACCCGCCGCCTTTAGCGCATGACCGTGTAATTCTTCCTGCTTGTCATCCATGGCAATATCAAGCGTGACTTCGGTACGATCCGGCAATTGATCAGCCACCAGACTGCGGTCACGGCGTAACAGTACCGGAACAATACGCTTGCGCAATTCCGATAAGTTACGATAACCAATCACTTTACCGCGCTCGTCGGTAATATGAAAATCCAGCAAACAGCGCCATAACGGGCCCAACACCCGAGCATCAACCAGTTGCAACAAACTGTATAAGTCTTCCAGCCGGTTTTCCAATGGCGTGCCGCTCAGTACAAACACGTAACGCGAAGGAATCATTTTTACCGTGGACGCTAATTTTGTGCGCCAGTTTTTGATGCGCTGTGCCTCGTCCAGTATCAACAAGTCAGGCTTGAGTTGTTCGCTGATGACAGATAAATCGCGCAGCACCAGCTCGTAATTGACGATAAAGAACAAGGCATTGGCGCGATACTGCACACCGCGCTGCTCCGGACCACCCGACAAAATCTGTACCTGCCTGCCGGTAAATTTGGCTATCTCCCGCGCCCATTGATGTTTCAATGAGGCTGGACAAACAATTAAAACGCGTTCGACTTCTGCATTGTCCGCCAGCCAGCTACTGGCCGCGATAGCCTGCAAGGTTTTGCCCAAACCCATATCGTCGGCCAGCAAGGCTCGTCCGCGCGAGGCCAGAAAAGCCACGCCGTCCACTTGGTAGGGAAACAGTTTGACCTTTAATCCCGGCAACACGCCGTTGCTTTGCTTGATAGCCTGCTGAATATCCTGGCCTCGCAGCGATTGAGCTGCGTCTTCGGCGCATTGCTGAGCATAACGCGTGGCATCATCGCCTAGCAGAAAATCATCCCGCCCATACACCCGTTGCGAAAAACGGTAAAAGTCTTCCGGCAAACGCCCTATAAACTGATCTTGCGGATTAAAAAATTCAGCTAACAAAGCCGCCAAATCGTCCGCCATGTCCGTTGCACGCTGCAAACGAAGCACCGGTCGGGTAGCCGACTCCCAGGCCAGATAGACAAACGAAACCGGACAACCCGCCGCCTTTAGCTGCTTATAATCCGTCTGTTTTTTGGCGTAATGCAACACGGCTTCGATATGCTTGCAGGTACCGAGCCGGTTGCTGGCCAAATCCGGACAGGTGCAATAATTCACGCGCTTATCCAGCGAACGGATTTGTACTTGATAGGAACGCTGCCAGTGCGTCGCAGACACCAAAGACGTCGCCTGCCAAGTGCCGAAACCAAGATTGCCACTCAACAATTTGACTCTTACCTCATTGCGGCCTTTCTTGACCCGCTCTTGTATTGCTTCATGTTGCGCGCTGCCTAAATCGGCTGTTTCTAACGGCGCGCATTGATCCGCATAAGCATATAAGGCGGCGACTGCATGTATGCAAACTGTCGGTTCGGCATGACAATCGCAAGCCACAACCAGGTTGTCATCATCAAGTGTCAGTTCCAACCAATACTGTTCGTCATTGACATCCTCAACTTGCGCCACCACACAGCCGTTTTCTAAGGCCACGCCAATGACCCGATTGTCGGTGAAATAGTGCAAGCCCTTCTTAACCAAATCATCGGAAGCGATGCCATGCAGGCGTTCGGTGTCGTAAAGATAGATATCGTCGTTGTCCATGATGCGGATGGCGGTTACTTTAAAAATTGGAATTTTAACCGGATAGCAGCGCATAGCGCCAAAAACTCATTGAAGTGAATTTATCTCGTTCCCACGCG
>NZ_LUUI01000021.1 GCF_001644015.1 Methylomonas lenta | reverse complement strand
CCAGGCTGGTTTATTGACAATCAAAAAACCACCTGATTAGGAATGCGCATGAAACAAGTTCGTCAGCTGTGGGTGCGAATTTATTCGCACTGTGCGGATAAATCCGCACCTACACAGGATTCTTGCATATGATATTCCATGCATATTCCTAAGCGATTAAATGGGTTACAAGCAAGACATTAAAGTCGAAGTAAATCCATGAGAGTTATATGGATTTAAAGCAGGTCAGGGAGGGGAAACCGGCACAGATCATTGCGATGAGACAGAATCGGCTTAATTCTTCAGATCTATTTACCAATATTTGACTTAATCCAATGATATAGCTTAAGCAAATCCGGATGCATATTTTCAAGTGCCGACTGAGTGGTAATAAAGTAAGGAGCTCTAATGCCATGATAATCCATGTCTTTCCCCACTCGTTGGAAGTCTATCCCAGAACGACGCATTAGTCGCGGCAAAAAGGGTTCCATCATCGCAAACACATTGGTTCGCTGGTCCATATCTGTCATTACAGTAGCAGCCAGAAAACAGGCAATGGCAATCAATGAAAAACTTCGCCGCTCCTCTTCCGAAATATTCGTCCCGTTAATTTGACCATAACGGGTTAATGACTCCCCATCACGTCGACGATAGGTACTGTCAACCGCTAAACGTGATATTTCACAGATAGATGAACGCTCCAGCTTCATACTATCGATCTGCGGTTGATCAAGACTTGATCTACAGAACTTTTCAAGCGGTAAAAGTCCTTTTTCAACCGTTTCTAAAGCTGGCACTAACCTGACACAGCCTGCTGGGGTGTGGATACCGTCGTGAATGTGCGTTATCAAACAATGCCTAGAATCCGGATCAAATGCATCTATTTCCAATCCATGACCGGATGGATCTACAGCCTGATATTTAAACTCTTCGCAATAAACCCTATGCCGAATCCTAAATACTTGTTCTTTTTGAGCCGCTGACACAGCTAATTCCACCTTGAAATACTTCTCAAAAACTTCAGTCAAAGTTGATTTGGACTCGTCATTCATCACGGAGCTCATTTATCCAACAGAATATTTCTATTTCATGAGGCTTTCGATACGATCATTTGCCACTTTCAAGCGACTAATCATAACTTCAGAAAGCGCCTTTAAAAATAGATAACCATCTATAGGGTGATCATCAAGATAAACACTTAACATATCATTACGAATTTCCAGTAAACAAACGTTGCATAGTGCGACTACCGAAGCTGATCTTAGATGGGTTCCATAAAGACAAAAATCGCCAAATATGTCTCCTTTACTCAAGTCGCATAACCCTTGTGTGGCTAGCGCATTTTCATTAACTTCATTACTACCCAGCACGCGGACATCACCCTCGTCAATCAGAAAGAAAGAACTCCCAATATCACCTTTTTGGATGATTATTTGACCGGCACTATATTTCACATGCTTCCAAGCAACGCCTTCCTTTAACCTGGGACTGCTTAAAATTTCATCGAGTAACTGCCTCATGCGAAATCCTTCCTCCAAATTTACATTCGAAATGAACAATAAAACTAACCGCAATGATACCCTGATGAATGCCTAGCTGGCCAAACAAAAATGTCAAAAATATTACACATGCAATTACTAAACGCTAGGACCGAAACTCTCTTAGAAGCTCATGTAATTAGTGAACAATGAGAGAGATGTATTGGATACTACAAAGCGCCTTAACCACAACTCTTGAAACCTCATCCAGTTTAGATAAGGACTGATAAGTTCTTTTAACTTAAATAAGCCATTTTTCGATAAGCAAGATCCTCTTCAAACAGGTCAGAATATAAACTAAAGCCGTTTTTATAGTCCTTTTTCCACATCGAATTTGCCATAATATTTTCAATATTACACTTCAATGGAATTCTTTTACCTCTATGTTTGCAAGGTTCGCCTATCTGCTCAGCCGAAAAACCTACCTTACGAATAGCATATACAAGAGCTGGCGCAACCAACAAATACAAATCTTGTCTATTGTTTTGCGTGCAATATAACGCCACCGCACGGATTAAACCCCAGGTTAGAACTAACCCCAAGTTTTTGTAATTATGAAGTACTGTAACATTTGAGCTTACGGGAATATCCTTTTCCGTCAAGATGCCATAAGGCGCAAATTTTTTAGCCGAAAAACGTCGCACTTCTTTAAGCACACAAAGCCTGGACAATTCAACTGATTGTAGATATTGATCACCACTTAACTTTTCGTTTAACTTACAATGCTTCTCAAAAGGTAACGAGTGTTCATTAGGCAACACAAGGCGCAAGGCGCCCACCCAATGCCCATGATGCTTGTCTCTTACCAAAAAATGCACTGAATGGTTCTTATCCCATTCATCGTATTCCTGCTCATCGGTAAAATTTTCTTTATCCTCAAAGCCCATTTCATCGCAATAAACCTGATACCTGATATTGTAATGATGCGCCTTGCTTTCAGGCGTATCCGCCAAAAAAACCTCAAAATTACTATCAAAAGAATGATTATTTACCATTATTTAAAACCTAAGCGAGTCCGTGTCAAAATTAGTTAAGACCTAACCAAAGATGTTTCCAGTTAATCCCATAAAATCCTACGATGATCAAAAAAAAACGCATAAACTATAGCCTTAGCTCAGGTGGATTGAACTTTTACGGTTTTAGCTTAGATCAAAACACCCCTTGATTATATAAGATGATCTACTATGCGCGGTTAAAAACTCATTAAAATCAGATTAAGACTGCTCACAATAAGCAACCAAAGTATGAAAGGGTCTGCAGCTACAAGGTGTCGAGAAATATTACACCCACGTCAAACCCTTACAATATCTGGGTTTCGGTGAAAACATTCACCGTAACCATTCAGAGTTAAACGCCAAACATTCCCACATACCAGATTCAAGCCTAAATACTGACAGGGATGTCGAAAAACCTTACACCTATTTTTAGAAGATCGGCCTCGGCGAAAAGACCCTACATTAACATTGAATACCTGTTCAATTTGTGTCTGTAAACACTGATATCTCTACGGTGAGGCACCTTGTATACAGCCTCTCAGAAATATTGTCCCTTGTTAAAGTTAGTATTTTTCACGATCTTCTCTTCCCTAGGCCATATCAAGGACTCAAGCACCGGTATTTATTAATGAAGTAGAACATCAAATTTACCATAACTATGCCCCCTTTTTTTGCCTCATTACTTATGTGTCAGTTTTTTTTACACCTTCTCCAATAAAATGAAAGCCAACAAACAACCACAACACAATAAAAACACTAAGATCATGTTTTAATTGATATTTAATAAATACATACTTAGTTGGCCCGCATGTTGCTAAACATAAATTGTAAATATTTAATTTTAATAGAGGATTTAAAAATGAAATCGAAAACACTTTTAGCTACAGCCATCGGCTTAATCTCACTTGGCAGTGTTAATGCTGCCAATGCTGCCGCGATCGCGACTTCAGGCATTCAAGTCTCAAATTTCGTGATACACAAAGGCACCACCACCGCGGCCCCTATTCTTGACAATAGCTCACTTTTGAACCTTCAGTACGTTAGTAGCGGCAGCACATCTGCAACACTTAACGGTTCAACTTCAAGCTCAGGAACAGTCGTTTCAACCAGTGCTGCGGTACCGATTGATTTGTTATCCACCATGGGCGCAGCCAACCCAGCACATACTGACAATGTTTTTAATAGTCAAGCATATTCATCCGCTTTCGGCAACCCTTTAGCTGGATCAAGCTTTGCTTTTGGCGACCAGTTAGAAATAGGCTCACCAATAAACAACCTGCCTGGTGCTGCACTCGGAGCCAACCTTTACAACCAATCAACAGCTGCTATTTATGGTGCTGGTATTGGCGGCGCAACAAGCAATAATGGTTTAGTTGCTGACTGGCAATTTACTGCTGGCTTCAGTGACTTCCTTACCTTCTCATATGATGTATCAGCATATTTAGAGTCATTCGTAGCATCCGGTTCTTTAACCCCTACCTCAGCTCAAGCTGGTGGTTCAATTCAGTTTTTATTAACTGATATAAACGATATTAATTCAGGCAACAATTTATTAAGTGGCGCCACAAGTTTCACTTGGACCACTGGTCGTAACGCCCCACTAGGTAACGGACTTCCAAGCGTTGCCGGCCTAATTACAGGTTTAGGTGTGCCAGCATTGAACACAGCTGTTACAGCAACAACTACTAGTGCATTGGTAGCAGGTAGAAGCTACAACTTGACCGCTAATATTTTTACAAGCGCAAATGTTCAATCAGTACCTGAACCAGGCATGTTAGCTTTAATGGGTCTTGGCCTATTGAGCATGGCAAGCATGCGTAAACGCCAAGCTTAAATTTAAAGTTTTCTAAATACTTAAAGGGCTATACTTTGTATAGCCTTTTTTTTTGGAGTACACGATGCCAAGTATTACTGTAATTAAGACGTTCTGTCGTGAACTAATAGCTAAACAATCAGCCGTTCGTGAAACCGAACCTGATCTAGTAATGGACGATCCTGAAAAAGTAGCCGCCTACACTAGCGCCGGTCGTGAAGATGGCGTCATGGCGCCAGTCTATCTTTTTCACTGCGCCCAAATTTGCGAAATCATCAAACCTGGCGAAACTGTGCTCGACCTTGGTTGTGGCCCAGCAACTCAATTAGCCATGGTCGCCCGCCTTAATCCTGAAACCCACTTTATTGGCATGGATCTATCCAACGAGATGCTGGATAAAGCCCGGGACTATGTAGCACAACAAAACTTATCAAATATCGAGTTTAGACAAGGCGACATAACGCAACTAACGACTTTTTCCGATGCCAGCATTGATGCTGTAATGAGCACCGTCGTGTTACATCATTTACCTGACCTTGATGCACTGGAAAAAACCTTCACTGAGATCAAACGCGTTTTAAAGCCCGGCGGTGGTCTCTATTTGGTTGATTTTGGTCATTTAAAATCCGAAAAGTCTATTCAGGATTTTGCTTACCAGTACGTGGATCGACAAGCTGAGTTATTTACACTGGATTATCTTTACTCCTTACGCGCAGCTTTTTGGCCGCATGATTTTTCCAGCCTTTACCAAAAGCACCTATCACTTTTTGGGGAATTTTATAAAACCTTTGTTATGCCTTACATGATGGTTGTTAAATCACCCGCTAGGCGAAAACCCGATTCTGCTTTAAAACAGCAATTAGATACCTTAAAGCTCAGCATGCCAAAATATCATCAAACCGATTTAAAAGATTTGATGATATTTTTTAAGCTAGGCGGCTTAAAATCCAAATATCTGAATTAAATACCTTTGATAAAGCCCATCAGACAGCTTTTCTAAGCGTTTTTTCTGCTACGGATTTACACTTACCAATACGAAAACCCACGGCCAATGTTTCTGATTGGTCTATACCGAAAATACCAAACAAGCTCTGTTTTGCCTGCTCCAGCATATTCCGATGCGTTTCTGAAAACGCTTCCAAAGCATTTTCTTGCGCTCGATGGATCAACAAAGGCAAGCCCACAATAGGCTGAAACGCTAACCCCTGCCGTGCAGCTTCCAACCAAACTCGCTGCAGCGCCCTACCCGCCTGAATAAAACCAAGACTGTCAGTTTTTTGTACAGTGACCTGACCAATCAATGCTGCGTTTTGACAGTTGTACCAACACTTAGCCCCTATAATTCGAGATAAACCCACATAGTTCGCCAAATCGACAAACCACCAGAAGCGCATTAAAGGGAAAAACAGTTTCTCAATCGGATTTAATCCCAAGGTACCGACTGGCATGCCATCCTGGGTTTCTTCAATTTGCTTCTGATTCCAGCGGATTTTGTCGAATAGAAAGCTGTGAATCTCCTTATGCTCAAAAACCACCCGATCATTCACCATTATAACTTTGGCTAAGGTTTTAACGGTTTTAACATCGTGCACAAAATAGCCCTTGACACCTTCCACTTGCTTTATCGAATCAATAATCTGCTGAGCATCCTCAGCGGGTAATTGAACATCTTGAAAATGGAATCGATTGGTTTCTCTAGTAAAAATGGCCGGGTACAATGGATCATCAACAGCGGAAGCCGATTCAAATTCAAAACTTGCCACATAACTAGGGTTTTGTGGTTCGGGAAATAATTTTAGTTTAACCATACAGCCCAAATGCCGGGAGGCGATAGCAATATTCTCGATCACCGCACCATGAGCAATATAAGCGGCCGCTTGCTGGTAGTTATAGTAGGAATCGTCTCGCTCAGGCAAGTTAAACAAATCTATCCGCGCCCAATCTTGCGAAACTTCAAACCTCCAAGGTTGCACGTTATCACCCGATGGCGCTTTCACAGCAGCTTCTAATATTTTTTCTATTATTTGCCTATCCATTTCCACCTTCTTTAGTATTGTAATGTTTTGTTATTTAGTTTTAAGCATGCCAAGAAACTGTTTTCTTGCAAACCAAATCCCCAACTTTTGCATCAGATTTGCGTTACCTCCCGGCCGCCAGGTTTTAGCCAGCTTATTGGTATAAGCATCAAACTGTAAGCCCCACGGCGCTGCCAATACCTTGCCGCGCTGCAATAAAATCTTCAAAACCTGAGTAGCTGCAATTCCAGCACATAACTCACAGGCCATAGGGGTGGATGGGCCTTTATGATTGAGTAAGTCGACAGCAGATTGATCTACCAGATAGCCACGCTGCAGCATAACTGGAGACAAACCCAGTAAAAAATGCAAAATCTTGTCAGTTTCGGATTTTCCCTTTAGCTGAAAATACTCTTCGAACGTCATCTGCCCTGGCAAAAAATTCAACAATGCCGTGCCCATGCCTAATGGAGCAGCCGTCACAGCCGGTATTGCATGATCTGCACAATAGGAAAAGACCATTTCCCTCGCATCAAAAGCAAAAAAATCCAGCCCGTCTACATACACATCCACACCTGCAAAAAATTCCGACAGATTCTCTAAAGTTACACCTTTTGGGAATTTTTTTATCTGTAAATCTGGATTGATATCTTGCGCCATTTCGGCCAATACATCGGTTTTAGGTCTATCCAGATGCGAAACAGTAGCTCCTGCTTGACGGTTAAAATTGGGCAGCTCGAATTTATCAAAATCGGCAATATGAAAGGCACCAATACCCAGTCGAGCCAATGTTAACAAATGGCTTCCACCCACACCTCCCAAGCCGGCAATAGCAATTTTTTTACCTTTAAGTAATTGCTGTTCTTGCTGCGTAACCCAGCCAATATTTCGCGAAAATGCCTGTTGATAGTCAAATGTCGTCATTGTGTTAACCATAATTATTTGCAGACAAGTTTGTACTGTGTTGTTTGCTATACTGTCAACGGCTTTATAACAATAATTGGCAATAAGCCTTAGCTTTCAACAAGGCAAACTACATATCTGAGCCAACATTTTTATGATTCCATTCTTAATTAATACCATGGCTTCAGTAGTCATTGCAGTATCAACAAAAATGCTTTCGCATAACCGCATGCGTTTCGTTATGACGGTGACAGGCATTGCTATTGCTTTTTTTCTGGCTGCAGCACAAATTGGACTGTTAGTAGGCTGGATTAACACCAACAGCGCCATTATTAATAACGCCGGTGTTGATATCTGGGTAATGGCGAAAGAAACCCGCACCCTTGATTACGGTACCGCTATCCCGCGTCACCGCATCCAACAAGTCAGCAGCGTAAAAGGTGTGGCATGGGCTGAAGGTATGTTGGTAGGCTGGATTAATTGGCAACACCCTGAGGGCAAACATATTACGGTAGAGGTCATTGGACTGGATAACGCCAACGCAGGCGGACCTTGGCGCATGGCTGAGGGCAATATCGCATCCATCCGTCTACCGGAAACAGTCATTGTCGATGAATTATCCAAACAGGCACTTGGGACTTTACATGTGGGTGACGAAGCCGAAATGGAAGGGCGTAGGGTTATTATTGGCGGCTTTTCGCAAGGTGTACGCACATTCACCGCAGCACCGTTTGTTTTTACATCCATTGAGAACGCGCTAGATTATGTTCCCTACTACCACTATGACGAAATATCGTACGTTCTAGTTCGAGCCGTACCTAATGCCAATATTTTAGATATTCGCGACCGTATCGCCCAAGAAGTCTCTGATGTAGAAGTCCTAACCACCGACGAATTTGCCGAACGTTCAGTAAAATACTGGATGCTGGAAACCGGCGTGGGGATAACGGTTATCATCACCGCAGCCTTAGGTTTACTGGTGGGCGCAGTCATCATGAGCCAAACCCTGTTTGCCATTACCCAGGACCATATTGCCAATTACGCCACCTTGTTAGCCTTGGGTTTTCATCAAAAAACCTTGCGCCAAATTGTATTAACACAAAGTTTAAGCTTGGGCGGACTGGGGATTATCGTCGGCTTGGTGTTATTTTTCCTGGCTTGTAACGCCTCGGCCCGCAGCCCTATTCCACTGGAAACCACACCCATGGTGACGATGGGACTGGTTGCTTTTTCATTGCTGTGTTGCATTGCTTCTTCCTGGTTTTCGATTCGAGCCATTTTTAAGCTGGATCCTGTTTCGGTATTTCACGGATGAAAAGTATTCTGACCTGCCAAGGCATTACCAAAAGCTACGGCTCTGGCGATATCATCGAAAACGTATTAAAACAAGTGGATCTGGAGTTTTTTGAAGGCCAGGCCTCAGTGTTGATAGGCCCTTCGGGTTCTGGCAAAACCACCTTGTTATCTATTTTGGGCTGCTTGCTGGCACCTAGCGAAGGTCAACTTCTGATCGCCGATCAGAGTGTAAACTTTTTCGACAAAAGTAGTTTGACTGAAGTCAGACGGCAAAAACTGGGATTTATTTTCCAACACGCGCAACTACTGCCTTTTTTAACCATTGAAGAAAATCTAGCCATTGTCGGTCGCAATGCAGGTATGAACGATGCCGATATCAAACAACGGCTGGATAATTTATTGCAGCGGCTTGAATTACAAGCCATGCGCTATAAACACCCAAATCAGCTCAGCGGCGGCCAAAGACAGCGAGTAGCCATTGCCCGGGCTTTGTTACATCGCCCTTCCATCGTCTTGGCCGACGAACCCACCGCTGCGCTGGATTGGCTGACCGGCAAAACCGTGGTTGAATTATTGCTGGAACAAGCCCGCCTGGAAAAAGCCGTGTTGGTCGTTGTCACGCATGACACCCGCATGCTTCCGTTATTTGATCGTATTTTGTCGATTGCCGATGGTCTGTTAAGCGAGCAACAACAAACCGCCATTGCCGACAATACCTTCTATACTCAAACGTAATCTAATCCTGCGCCGGACTCTTCCTATGCGACATCTTGCTACTTTATTTTTAATGACTCCATTGCTTATCAATTCAACCGCATGGGCTGAACAGCGCTGGATTCAGGGCATTGGTTATGTAGAACCGGCCAGCGAAATACGTAGACTGGCCTTTAAGCATCCGGGCATTCTGGGCGAGTACAAGATTCAATTAGGTCAAACAGTTAAAGCGGGCGATTTATTAGCCGTACAACAAAATATCGAAGAACGAGCAGCACTCACTGTAGCGGAAAGCCAGCTGCTGGAGGCTAAAGCAGATTTGGAAAAAGTGTTGGCTGGCGTGAATCCTTATGAAATAGAAGCCAAAAAAAATGCCCAACGCGTCAGTGCTTTAGATGCAGAATACGCTCACCGCAAACTCGATCGCATCGAACAATTACGCAGCAATAAATTTGCCTCAGAAGATGATCGTGATTTAGCCGAAACCAATGCCAAGTTAAAACAAGCCGACAGCCGCCGCTTAACTGCCGAGTCACGCTATTTGACGCATTTTGTGCGGGATGTCGATAAACAGTTGGCGTTGGCCCAACTAGCGGTTGCCGACGCACAACTCCAATCAGCCAAGCAAAGGCTAGCAGAAACCTACTTAACAGCGCCTATAGACGGCACGGTTTTGGAGACTATTCTGCGAGTCGGCGAATCCACTTTTTCAGTCGGCAGCCCGGAACCTGCTTTGTTATTAGGCGACATGACAAAATTACGCGTAAGAGCAGAAATTGATGAAAATTATGCTTTGGCCTTAAAAGACGGCCAAAAAGCCATTGTGTTCGGCCGAGGACTGGGTGACAAGGAAATTCCGGCGCACGTTAGCATGGTGAAAAAAATCATGGGCAAAAAAACGGTTTTTGCTAAAACCGCGACCGAACGCAAGGATATTGATGTAATTCAGGCATTTATCGAGCCCGATGCCGAAATGCAGGTACCCATAGGCTTGGAAGTCAACGTCAAAATTGCTATCGATTGATCATCTCATGATTTCGCCAAAATTAACTTCGGCTTATGGTTCCCATGCTTTGCGTGAATAGTCCCAGCCGGGGACGCACCAGCGTCCCGAACCGCAGAGCGGTTCAGGTTGCATTCCCACGCGAAGCGTAGGAACGATACGATAAAATTTTTGTGCATAAAAAAGGGCCTGCATGACTGCAAGCCCTTGATGAAAACAAACTATCTAACTTACTCAGGGTTCGAATGAAACCTCTTCCAAACTGGCTAAACAGCCAAGTCCTCTAGCAAATTCCTGTATCTCGCTGGCCATGTGAAAGTTGATGATATCGTTTGTCTTTAAATCGACCACGGCGTACTCAACAACATTATCGTCACTCTCCAATCTTGGCTTGTACTTCAATATTTTTTTTGATTCTTTAGCTAGCTTACGATTAAGCCTATCTGTTAGCGCCCGAATTGAAACCAATTTTTTCATTCCCAATCTCCATGCGTTAAAAGGAGTTTCTGAGTATAGATGATTTTTTACGGCCGTGAACAGGTAAAAAAAATTACGCTACTACCGGTTTCAACATTGAAGTTTTCCCAACCATAATATCCACCGCCTTAAGTAACCGTTTAAAAACGGATTGTTGGCAATATGGAATGTTATGTTTTTTGCATAAGGCCTTTACTTGCGGCTGTAATTTTTGATATTGGCTTAACGGCAAATCCGGCCACAAATGATGTTCAACTTGATAATTCAACCAACCATAAAAAAAGTCATTCAGATTGGACCCAGTCGGATAATTGACCGAACCCAATATCTGCCGTAAGTAAAACTCACCTTTGCCTGTGCCTTTTTCCTCAAACATCATCACATCATCCCCCGCATGATTGGGCACGATGACTAGAAAACTATGCATATTGGTAAAAATTTCCGCCAAAATAGAATTCATCAGCACGCTAAAAACGGCAAAGCTCCCCAAAGGCATAAACAGCAACGGCAACAAGACAAAACGGTAGCCAATATAAGGCAGAATGCTTTGAAACCACAAACCTCGCCCTTGCGGGGTAAACACACTCCAGGCCCCCATACGCGTCATAGCCGGCTCTTGCTCACCTTGCTGCCGCACGGTATTTAATCGTAATTCTCTATGGGTTCTAGGCGTGTAATAAAGAATTTTCCAGGCCCCGGAGAAAAATGCCACGATGGCATAGCGCAGCCACATCGGTAAGCTGGATTGTCTTAACCATTCCATATTATGCTGTAACTGGTCGGGATCGGCTTTTTCGCCTAAATTATAATGATGCAACACATCATGTTCTTGGTGCCAACCCGCTGGAGTAATCCAGTCCGGCCAATCCATAAATCGGCGCCAGCCCTGGGCAAATTTTTTGCTAGTGTAATGCTGCGGCACGCCTTCCAGCTTGTCATAACTGCGATGCACGACAGGATGCGTCATTTGCGTCCAGCGAGTAAAACTGCCTTGACTGATGAAAAGCGCAGAAATCGGATTAGGAAAAATCCAGGCTGTGCCATAACCAATCAGGGAACAAAACTGCCCCCAACGCTCCATTTTTTTTAAATGGGCAAAATCGTCAGCGCCTATATTGGCGAGAGCTTGTCGGTGAATTTCCGTGACGTCTTTAGCTAATTGTTCGCGATCTACTGACTGGTAACTGTGTAAACTCAAAATGTGTTGTTCCTTAGAGATGCAATTGGTGGTATATGCGTAACCAGCCAAAGCATTGAATGCGGTTTATAGAAGGGTGTTTATTAAGTGGCTAAATTGAGCGCCAGCGAGAATACAACAGCAGCTTATTACTCAGCCAAGTCCTGAGTTACTTCGGGCTCGACAGGTAATTCTGCCGGCGGTGCTTTAAACAACTCAGCCACCAAAGCAAGCTGGGTTGCAAACTGTGGCAGAGCAGGAATTTTCCAGGCTTTTCCGATCACTTTAGACAACAGATTATTCAACCAAGGCCGATCGGATCTTGCATGATGAATGATGAATCGATAGGACTCGCCATCGTTGAAAATAGCAAAGTCTTCCAGGGAAACCTCAATGGTACCTTCCTCACCATATAATCTGGTTTGAACGTAAACTTTTCGGGCATCTACATCAAAATTAAATTCCAATAACTCAGCAATACCTTTTAGAACGAAATTAGCGACCCAAATAATCGCAATATTAGGCGTTAACTTTATAATAAATTTGATCAAACTTAACTTGATGCTCATCGTTTTGCCTACTTTCGTTAACAGGGGTTAGCCTTATGGGCCAAATGTAATCATACGCAGCCATTTTAACCTACAGGCAACGGTTTCATATGATGTTTTACAAGCCGCCCAAAAAGAAAACCACAACCATCAGTGATTCCAACTGAAATAGCCTGATGCAACCAGTTTCGGTATGACCACTCGCTGGTTTAACCAAACTTAATTACCGATAATGTCTAGCCATTTCACTTAATGGAATGGCTTTAATTTTGCTGGCGTATCCAGCCGAACCAAAGGTTTCATATCGCGCCTGACACAGCGTTTGCATGGCGTCTCTGGCAGCTTTATAAATTTTGCGGGCGTCCAAGTCTGATGCATTTTCAGGTTGGGCGACATAGCGACGAATGGCGCCGGTAGAAGCCATGCGTAAGTCGGTATCGATATTGACTTTCCGCACCCCATATTTAATCCCTTCCACAATTTCATTTACCGGCACACCATAGGTTTCTGGGATATCACCGCCATATTCATTGATGACTTGTAACCAGTCCTGCGGCACAGAACTTGAACCATGCATAACGAAATGGGTATTGGGTAAACGTTGTTGCAAAGCTTTTAAGCGGCTGATCACCAACACCTCACCGGTAGGCGGTTTGCTAAATTTATACGCACCATGACTGGTGCCAATGGCGACCGCCAGAGCATCTATTTGTGTTTGTTTGACAAATTCAACCGCTTCATCCGGATCGGTCAGTAACTGACTATGATCAGGTTTTGCTGACGACGATTGATTCGAGGCATCGTCTTTGATTTCTAAAGAACCTAAACAGCCTATTTCTCCTTCAACCGAAACACCGCAAGCATGCGCCATTCTGACCACAGTCCGCGTCACATCCACGTTATATTCAAAACAGGCCGGCGTTTTCATATCTTCCTGTAACGAGCCATCCATCATTACGGAACTGAAACCCGCTTGAATGGCTTGAGCGCAAATATCAGCTGTAGGGGCATGATCTCTATGCATGACCACTGGAATCTGCGGATATTGTTCAATAGCAGCCAGGATTAAATGACGTAAAAAAACCTCGCCCGCATAGCGATTCGCACCGGCGGAACCTTGCATAATCACTGGACTATCACAGGCTTGTGCCGCTTGCATAATGGCTTGAACTTGCTCCATGTTGCTAACATTAAATGCCGGCACGGCAAAATCATGCTCTGCGGCAAAATCCAAAACTTGTCGTAATGACACTAAAGCCATGCGGGATGCTCCTTAACTTGCTTTATTTAATCAATTCCAGACCACCCATATACTGACGTAAAACATCAGGCACTCTAATCGAGCCATCTTGATTTTGGTAATTTTCCAGGATGGCAATCAGCGTTCTGCCGGCAGCAAGGCCCGACCCATTTAAGGTATGCACCAATTCTGGCTTACCGGTGTCGGGATTTCGCCAGCGCGCTTGTAATCTGCGGGCCTGAAAATCTTTAAAATTACTACATGAAGATATTTCTCTATACTTCTGCTGTCCTGGCAACCAAACCTCTAAATCATAAGTTTTTGTTGACGAGAACCCGGTGTCGCCGGCGCATAACAATACTTTTCGGTAAGGTAGTTTTAGTATTTTCAGCATATTTTCAGCATGTGCCGTCAACTCTTCATGCGCTTGCGCAGATTCCTCAGGCGTAACAATTTGCACCAGTTCTACTTTTTCGAACTGATGCTGACGAATCATGCCGCGCACATCACTGCCGTAGGCACCCGCCTCACTTCTAAAACAAGGGGAATGGCAGACAAACTTCAAAGGCATCTGCTTTGCATCGACAATCACATCACGAACGATGTTGGTAACCGGCACTTCCGCCGTTGGAATCAGATAAAAAGTCGGATCGTTTTTTATGGTAAATAAATCTTCTTCAAATTTAGGCAATTGCCCGGTACCTCGCAAACTATCCGCATTTGCCATGAAGGGCACATAGGTTTCCTGATAACCATGTTGGTTAGTATGAGTATCCAGCATCAATTGAATGATGGCGCGCTGTAATGTCGCCAGCTTCCCTGTCAACACCACGAAGCGAGCACTGGCAATTTTCGCCCCCAGCTCAAAACTCATACCCAAAGGCTCACCCAAGTCCACATGATCTTTGGGCTCGAAATCAAACTGCGGCAGTTCACCCCAACGACTGATTTCAAGATTATCGGCTTCACTTTTGCCGGCAGGAACGGATTCATCAAGAATATTGGGCAGCCCTTCCATGATGCTATTTAATTGCGACTGAATAGCTGTTAACTCGGATTCGGCGGTTTTTAATTGATCCCCCAAATCCTGTACTTGATCGAGCAGCGGCTGAACGTCTTCGCCCTTGGCTTTAGCCTGACCGATAGCTTTGGAGCGGGTATTACGTTCGTTTTGTAATTCCTGGGTTTTAACCTGAATGTCTTTACGCCGATTTTCCAGCGTTAAATAGCCGGCAGCATCAAAGTCTATATTGCGTCTTTTGAGTTGTTGTTGAACTAATTCCAGTTCGTTTCTGAATAAACGAGGATCAAGCATGAGAATGTATTACCTGAATTGAAAAGTTTGAATGTAATCGATAGTCGTCGCGAACGATCAAGCTACCCGCGACAGCTAAATTTAGAATTTAAAGAAATGTTCTCGATAGTATTTGAGTTCATCAATAGATTCGATGATATCGTCCATGGCTTTATGGCTGGCTTTTTTAGTAAACCCATCTTTAAGTTGCGGTGCCCAACGCGCGGCAAGCTCTTTAACAGTGGATACATCCAGATTGCGATAATGAAAATAAGCTTCCAGCTTAGGCATGTAACGATACAAAAAGCGTCTATCCTGACAGATACTGTTGCCACAGATGGGTGATACATTATGCGGCACCCATTCATTTAGAAATTCCAAAGTTTGTGCTTCGGCTTCGGCAGCCGTGATGGTTGAATCCTTTACACGCTGAATCAAGCCGGATTCACCATGATGTTTTTGATTCCAGTCATCCATCGCCGCCAAAGCAGCTACGGATTGATGCACCGCAAGCACGGGGCCTTCAGCAAGTATGGTAAGATTTTTATCGGTGATTACCGTGGCTATTTCGATAATCAAATCCGTGTCAGGATCAAGCCCGGTCATCTCCAAATCGATCCAGATTAGATTGTCAGCATCCTGAGCCATTTTGAATCCGTTAGTGATTAAAGTTGCGGCAAATTGTAGCATTAGCTACTCTGTACCGCTAATTGTTAACCCCGCCCCTAATTTGCCCCAATGAATATTTTTACTATCATTTTTTTATTCGCCCTGATTATTTCCTACGGCATACAGTTTTGGCTGTCTGCCCGGCAAAAATCCTATGTTTTACAGCATCGTGAACAAGTCCCGCCTGCCTTTTCAGATCGAGTGACACTGGCTGCCCATCAAAAAGCCGCCGATTACACCATCGAAAAAGGCAAACTTGGCGATATTGATAGCGGTGTTGGGATGCTGTTTTTATTATTGATCACACTAGGCGGCGGCATCAGCCTGGTGTTTGATTTTTGGTCAACGTTCGATCTATCGCCGATGTTGGCCGATCTAGTATCTGTCGCCAGCATTTTTCTACTGATGACGGTGATTGAAATTCCGTTTAGCCTCTATCAGACCTTTGTGATTGAAGACAAATACGGTTTCAACAAAAACACCTTGCCGCAATTTGCCAAAGACCAACTGATTTCACTCAGTTTGACCTTGGGCATAGGCATGCCTATTTTGGCGTTGATTTTGTGGGTCATGGATAGCATTGGCAGCCTATGGTGGCTGTATGCCTGGGCTATCATCATGTCTTTTTCTTTATTGATGAGCTGGTTATTCCCAACCGTCATTGCCCCGCTTTTCAATAAATTCACCCCGATGGAAGACGGTAGCTTAAAAGATCGCATCAAAAGCCTGTTAGAACGTTGCGGCTTCAACAGCCAGGGTATTTTTATCATGGACGGCTCGCGTCGCTCTGGTCATGGCAATGCCTATTTCACTGGCTTGGGCAACAACAAACGTATCGTTTTTTTCGACACCCTGGTGAACTCACTGGATGAAGAAGAGTTGGAAGCCGTGCTAGCTCACGAGCTAGGACACTTCAAATGCAAACATGTAATTAAAATGCTGATCGCTTCTTCTGTGATGACATTAATCAGCTTCGCAGTTCTGGGCTGGATAATCACTCAAGACTGGTTTTTTGATGGCCTTGGTGTCAGCACCCATTCCAACGCGGCTGCTTTATTATTATTCATGATGGTGTCACCGGTATTCACTACTTTTATGCAACCAATCAGCGCCTATTTTCAACGCAAATTTGAATTTGAAGCCGACGAATTCGCCACCCGCCATGCAAAAGGTAGCAAAATGATCAGTGGTTTGGTCAAATTGTACGAAGAAAATGCCAGCACGCTGACCCCCGACCCGATCTACTCTGCCTTTCATTACAGCCATCCTCCGGCAGCGATCCGCATTGCGCATATCGAAGAAAAGATGCAGTCCGCCTGATGTCATCACTTAGCGCAGGCTTGGTTATCGCCCATCTCGGCAAAGGCATCGCCGTTGAGGTGGACGACCGCATCATACTCTGTCAGGCCCTGCGTAAACTGGATACCGTTGTGGTTGGCGACCGGGTTTTGATTTCGCTGTCTTCACCCGATCAAGGTCGGGTTGAGCAACTTCTGGACAGACGGTCGGTTTTACAACGACCTAAACGCGGCGACCAAATCAGACCGGTAGCCGCCAACATCGACACCATTTTCGTGGTGTTTGCTGCCGAACCGGATTGCGATTTTTTGTTACTGGATCAATATCTGGCCATTTGTGAAAACTGCAATATCGATGCAGCCTTGGTTTTTAATAAAATTGACCTCGGTTGCTCCGATGCGATTGAGCAGGAACTGCAAAACTATCTAGCCGTGGGCTATGGCTTGTATCGCGTCAGCGCTAACAAAAACATCGGCATCCAGGATTTGCAAAACGTGTTGTCCACTCAAACCAGCATGTTTGCCGGTCAATCAGGGGTAGGCAAATCCTCTTTAACCAACGCCCTTTTGCCCGATAAAAGCCTTAAAGTTAACAGTGTTTCAGAAACCACCCGTCATGGTCGCCATACCACCACCGCCGCCACCTTGTATCATTTGCCGAAAGGCGGTGATTTAATCGACAGCCCCGGTGTAGCGATTTTTGGTTTAGCCGGTTTGTCGGAAGCCCAATTAGCCTGGGGCTACCGCGAGTTTCACCCCTTTATCAGCAAATGCCGGTTTAATGATTGCCGTCACCTCAATGATAAAGATTGTGCTGTACGAGTAGCCGCCGAAAACGGTTTGATTCCAGCCAGCCGTTATCAACGTTTTCTTAAACTCAGAGAGAAAATGCCACCCGGCAATCGCAACTAACTTAACATCCGTAAACCAGAAACTGAGTGAATCAGGATTTTTTATGCAACAGCTGATTGCCATTGCCTTAGGCGGTTCCGTCGGCGCAGTGATGCGTTTCTTAGCCGCCAACGGTATTTATGCGGTTTTGGGCCGCAGTTTTCCGCACGGCACTTTGTTTGTGAATGTATTCGGCTCATTGCTAATGGGGTTTCTAACCGAACTGATGGTGCAGCGTTTCGCATTGGCTGTTGAATATCGCGCCGCGATTCTAGTAGGATTTTTGGGTGCTTTTACCACCTTCTCCACCTTTGCTTTAGAAACCTTGTATTTGTTTGAAGAGGGTAGTTTACTTAAAGCATTTCTAAATATTTTCCTCAGCATTGTGCTTTGCCTTACCGCTTGCTGGGTCGGTCTGATCTGGGGACGCACGGTTTTTTCGGGTAACTCAACCCCGTATTTGGCTCAATACTTACCCAAACTGGAACTGATGCTGAGCTTTTTTAGCGTATTTTCTTTAGCCCTAGTGGCCGAAATGCTGATTAATCGCTTTAATTTGAACCACGAGATACGCACGATTTTCTTTGTTTTATTATTGGGTATCTTAACGATTGCAACAACGCTTTGGCTTAGTTTAAAAGGCCCAGCAATTCCACTAGAATTTCATCACCTGCTAAGCCTGTTTGTCATCAACACTTTAATCGGCGTGGTGATGATTTGGTCTGGCTCATCGATAGGACATTGGATATGGCAACACAAGCTGTCACCGTAGCACGCATTTATCTTCGCGAAGGCGAGCACCTACTGGCTAAATTAATCAAGCTGCTACACGACGACGAAAAAGTTTCCGGCGTTACTGTACTGCGTGGCATCGAGGGATTCGGCCCCGACGGCAAACTACATCAGGCATCGCTGATGGACTTGTCGCTGGATTTACCGTTAATTGTCGAATTTTATGACACCCCTGAACGCGTAGTAGCCATTTTGCAGCATCTGGAAACACATATGGGTCTATCCCATGTGGTCAGCTGGCCTGCTCAAGGTCGCTTACATCCCGCTTGATCTGAGCTCAGTTAACCCGGCGGCCAAGTCATGCGTCGACCACCCATCACATGCAAGTGCAAATGATGCACGGTCTGCCCACCATCGTCGTTACAGTTAAACACGGCTCGATAACCTGTTTCTGCATAGCCATGTTCTTCTGCAATGCAGGCGGCTATTTTCAGCATATGCCCACCTAAAGAGGCATCCTGCAAAGTATTTAAATTAGTAATATGCAGTTTAGGCACAATTAAAACGTGCATAGGCGCCTGCGGATTAATATCCCGAAACGCCAACACTTTTTCATCTTCAAATACCACATCCGGTTTGATATCACCGCTTACCATTTTGCAAAAAAGGCAGTTTGTCATTGCAGCTCCTTATCGTATATGTATATTACTGATCTTAGTTTTCTAAACTGATTGGCCTTGCCAAAGCCCATCATTAATCCGACACGCTAACACGGCCGATGCACAAATTCCAACTTACTCAAGCAAATGCCGTTAAAATTTAACCAATTTTTTAGCTCGTTCATTAACTTAAGGTTTTAACTACATGAGAATACTGATCGTCGGCAGCGGCGGCCGTGAGCACGCCCTAGCCTGGAAAACCAAGCAATCCACAAAAGTCAGCCACGTTTTTGTTGCTCCTGGCAATGCTGGCACCGCGCTGGAACCAGGTATAGATAACGTCGCCATCCAAGTCGATGATATTGCCGGATTACTTAACTTTGCCCAAGCCCGCTCTATCGATTTGACCATCATCGGCCCGGAAGTACCTTTGGTAAAAGGTGTTGTCGATGCGTTTAATGCTGCCGGCATGGCCTGTTTCGGCCCTACTGCACAAGCCGCTCAACTGGAAGGTTCAAAGTCTTTTTGCAAAGACTTTATGGCTCGCCACGGCATCCCAACTGCCGAATACGAAACCTTTACCGACCCGGAACTGGCGATTGCCTACATCCAGCGCAAAGGTGCACCCATTGTGGTTAAAGCAGACGGTTTGGCTGCGGGTAAAGGCGTAATCGTTGCACAAACCGAACAACAAGCCATAGACGCCGTACAAGACATGCTATCTGGCAACAGTTTTGGCGAAGCTGGCCACCGTGTGGTAATCGAAGAGTTTTTAGCCGGCGAGGAAGCCAGTTTTATCGTCATTGCCGACGGCCTGCACGCCCTGCCCATGGCTACATCGCAAGATCATAAAGCCCGTGATAACGGCGACCAAGGCCCCAATACCGGTGGCATGGGTGCTTACTCCCCCGCCCCTATCGTCACGGCCGAAATTCATCAACGAGTAATGGACGAAGTCATCAACCCGACGCTGAAAGGTATGCGTGATGACGGTAACGAGTACACCGGTTTTCTGTATGCCGGTTTGATGATAGGCAAAAATGGCAGCCTGAAGGTTTTGGAATACAACTGCCGCTTCGGTGATCCGGAGACCCAACCTATCATGATGCGGATGAAAAGTGACTTGGTCGAACTTTGCCAGGCCGCACTGGATAAAACATTGGATCAAATCAGCACCGAATGGGACACACGTCCGGCATTAGGCGTTGTTTTGGCGGCCGGTGGCTATCCAGACCACTACGCCAAAGGCAATGTCATCAAAGGCTTACAAGGCATCGAAACTGAAGACACAAAAGTATTTCATGCCGGCACCGAACAGAAAAATGCTAACGTGATCACGGCGGGCGGCCGGGTATTATGTGCTTGTGCATTGGGTGACACGATTGCTGAAGCTCAACAAAAAGCCTATCAACTGTGCCAACAAATCGATTGGCAAGATATTTATTACCGTACCGATATTGGTTTCAAAGCCATATCTTAAAAGCTTTTCAAAGCGATTTGTTGTTTAAATCTGTTTTTAGGCGTCATGTATCGATAAGAATCATGACGCCTGCTTTGCCCAGGTTCATGATCTTCCTCCGTTGCTTTGCATGCCAGCTGGGTTTTGTTATCGAGCCCGCCCGTTAACAGCAACTATTTCTGTGCATCAATTCTCACTCTGAGTGATTATTGATCCTTGGTACATTTTATTTTTTCTGCTTTACGTCAGTATATACTTACAAAATGATAATCTTATTGGCGCACCTCACCAAGTAGCTATTAAAAGCATTTAACGTCAATAACAATTTTGTTTTCTGCTCTATAGACATAAAGTTAATGAAGATCAGTTAAACAAGTACTTCATTATTAACCCTATACCGCCTTTAAATTTCGCCATTCGAAATCAATTTAAACAGAAGCTAAATGCAGTGAAAAAACCACTGATCTATTACCTACAGGATAAAAAAAAGCACCACGTTTGGCTTGCTGCAGTGGTATTGGCAACACTACTGACGCTGCCTATTGTGGCAGGCTTGAATTTTCTGCTGGAAAACCGGGTAACAGCTCATTTCCTAATCACTGGATTTGTTGCTGCTATTTTGGTGGCCTCGGTTGTCAGCAGTTTGATTATTTATTTTTTAGAATTGTTATCCAAGGCTCAACAAGACAATCTGCACCTGAACGGCATCATAAACGCTTGCCCTGTGCCAATTGCTATCAATGACGCCGCCAACAACATTCTGTCACTTAACTCTGAGTTCATTAAAGTTTTTGGCTACACTCTGCATGATATTCCTACAATTCAGGACTGGTGGCTTAAAGCCTATCCGAATGCCGACTATAGACAATCGGTAATAGATGCCTGGCAAATACGAATGCAAATCATGCTTGCCACTGGCGAAGCATTTAATTCTTTTGAAGTAAAGATCCACTGCAAAAACGGTCAAATCAAAACAGTGCTGGCTGCAGCCACCCCGCTGGAACCGGCTATTCAGGGCACGTTACTGGTTGTGCTTTTCGACATCACAGAGAATACCCAGTATGTCGATGATCTGCTGGAATCGCGCAACATTCTGCAAACCATTATCGAAACCATACCCATGCGGGTATTCTGGAAAGACCTGGATTCGCGTTACCTCGGCTGTAATAGCGCATTTGCTCGGGATGCCGACCTGGCTAGTCCAAATGAAATCATTGGAAAACTGGATAGCGAATTAAGCTGGCACGCTCAAGCCGATCTATACCGCGCCGATGATAGGGCTGTCATGCAAACCCGAACGCCCAAACTGGCATACGATGAACCGCAAACCACGCCAGACGGACAAACCATCTGGCTACGCACTTCCAAAACAACTTTATATGACAACCAGTCAGAGGTGATCGGTGTACTGGGTGTTTATGATGACATCACCGAACGCAAAAAAATTGAAAAGGAGCTGTGGCTCACTAAAACCATGCTGGATAGCAGCAAAAAAGCATTTTATCGGCTTGATGCAAGCGGCAAAATTCAATACGTAAATGACCATGCCTGTCGAGCTTTAGGCTATTCACGAGCAGAACTACTCAACATGCATCCTTGGGATTTTGATCCTGACTTTGAAGCTTCAGCATGGCCTGCGGCTTGGCAAAAACTAAAGACCGACATTACTGTTAATTTCGAAACCCGCCACCGTCGTCGTGATGGCAGCTTTTTTAACGTTGATGTAATCCGTAGTTACATTGCCCACAATGGTGAAGAGTTTTGCTTTTCGATTGCGCAAGATATCACCGAACGCAAACGCATCGAAACCGAGTTAAACATCGCTGCAACCGCTTTTGAATCACAGGAAGGTATGGTAATCACTGATGCCAACACCGTGATTTTAAAAATTAATCATTCATTTACCCGTATCACAGGCTTTACGTCGAACGATGTGGTAGGCCATAAAATGACTATTTTGAAATCCGGTATTCACGATGCGGCCTTTTATGCTGATATGTGGGCAACTGTTTTCAAAACGGGATTCTGGCAAGGCGAAATATGGAACCGGCGTAAAAACGGCGATATTTATCCGGAATGGTTAACCATCACGGCAGTCAAGAACACCTATGGTCAAGTAAGCCACTACGTCGGCACCATAAGCGACATTACCTCGCGCAAAGCTATCGAGGCAAAAATCCAACACATGGCTCACTATGATGCGCTAACTGATTTACCTAACCGTATCCTGCTAACCGACCGTCTTCATCAAGCCCTGGCACAAGTTCGCCGGGAAAAATCCAAGCTAGGCCTGATGTATCTTGATCTGGATAAGTTTAAGCCGGTCAATGACAATCTGGGTCACGATATCGGCGATTTATTATTGAAAGAAGTCGCTCATCGCCTACAAAAATGCATGAAGCGCGAGTCGGATACGGTCAGTCGTTTGGGCGGCGATGAATTTGTTATCCTGCTTGCACGTATTGATAACGATCAAGAAGCTGCAGATGCCGCAAACAACGTAGTGAAAACGCTCAATCTACCCTTCGAAATCAAGCAGCATACTATTCATATTTCCAGTAGTGTCGGGATTGCGATTTACCCCACCCATGCGCTTGACGTCGAGACGCTGATGAAACTAGCCGACAATGCCATGTATCAGGCCAAGGATGCAGGAGGCAGTTGTTTCAGGTTATATCAACTGCCATTGTAAAAAGTGGGTCCAGCCAAAATTTTGATAGTTTGGTCAGCAATCATTCCCAAAATCGGTTTATTAAGGAATGCGCATGAA
>NZ_LUUI01000020.1 GCF_001644015.1 Methylomonas lenta | reverse complement strand
AGGAAGGCGCATGAAACAAGCTCGTCAGCAGGTGCGAATTCATTCGCACTGTGCGGATAAATCCGCACCTACGCAGAATTCTTGCATATGATATTCCATGCATATTCCTTACTGGTTTGCCAGCCTAACCAAACTCGGTATATCAAGAATTAGCGCCACCGAACCATCGCCTAAAATGGTCGCCGCAGACACACCTTCCACTCTACGGTAGTTGGCCTCCAGCGACTTAATCACCACTTGTTGTTGACCCAACAATTCATCAACAAACAAACCACAAAGTACGCCCTGCGCTTCCACCACCACTATCAACCCTTCTGACAGCTTGCTGTGTTTGGCCGTAGGCACCTTAAAAATTTTATGCATACGGATGATAGGCAGATACTGATCACGCAGCATAAACGTCTCCCCCTTTCCTGCCACTAGTTGTACATCTTCATCCTTGATGTACAGCGATTCGATGATAGCGCCCAATGGCACAATATAAGTTTCCTCACCCACGGCAACCGACTGCCCATCCAGAATAGCCAAAGTCAACGGCAAATAAATACAAATAGTGGAGCCCTTACCTAATTCGGACAGTATCTCGATATTGCCGCCCAAGGCCTGAATATTCCGCCGCACCACATCCATACCCACGCCGCGACCAGAAATATCGCTTAATTGCTCGGCCGTGGAAAAACCTGGCAAAAAAATCAGTTCATAGGTTTGCTTATCCGTCAAAATTGCCTCAGGGGCTATCAGGCCTTTTTCGACAGCTTTAGCTATGAGCTGGTCTTTATCCAAACCTTTACCGTCATCTTTTACTTCGATCACGATATTGCCACCACGATGATAGGCTTCCAGTGTCACCGTGCCGGTTTCCGGTTTGCCAGCCGCCAAACGTACATCTGGCATTTCGATACCATGATCCAGACTATTTCTGACCAAATGCACCAAAGGATCGCTAAGCAATTCGACCACGGTTTTATCCACTTCGGTATGTTCACCCACCAACTTTAATTCAATCTTTTTGCCTGACTTGCCGCTCATATCATGCGCCAAGCGCGGAAACCGGCTGAAAACAAAATTAATCGGCAACATACGAATATTCATCACGCTTTTCTGCAGTTCGCGTGTATGCCGCTCCAACTGCAATAGGCCATTTTTAAGTTGATCCAGTTTATTGATCGCAAAATGTTCGCCTATCAAACTCAGCATCGATTGCGTAATCACTAACTCACCGACCATATTAATCAACGTATCGATTTTGCCGGTATCCACCCGAATGGAACTAGAAGTCAAACCGGTCGATTTGAGCGTACTGTTTTGGCTGTCTTTGGAGTCATCTAAAATGGCTGGCGACTGAGTTTGTGGCTCTCCAGTAAACAAATCCAAAGCCAGCGGATACTTTTGCTTGGATACGTCAGTTTCGGAAACCGCATTAGTCGTCTTTGTGATGGCAAAAACAGGCTGCTTGGATAAATCGCAATCGCCCTCAACCCAATCGAAAATCTCATCGATTTCGCTAACGGGCACCCGCCCTTGCAAATCCAGCGACCAGGCCAGGTGACACTCTTCCGGATCCAACTCATATAAATCAGGCATCTCCGGTAAATTTGCACAAACGGATAAATCGCCTAGTGTCGCCAGCTCCCGCAGTATGCGCAGCGGTTCATTTCCGGTTTTAAATAAATGCAGATGCGGGCTAAAAGTGATGTGCCAACCCACAATCTTTAAATTACCCGTGTCTTGCGGACTGGATTGTTCCAAGCACTCTCCAGGCACTTGCAAGCCTGTTTCATTGACAGCATCAACCACATCATTTAGAAGTTTGTCCAATGCCAGCTTATGCTGGGTGACGCTGTGATGATCAACTTCAATCCCGGCTTGAAGGGCCTGTAACGTCTCTCGTAAACAATCGACAGAGCCTAACAATACATCAATAGCAGACTGCGTGACTTGCCTGCGACCATCACGCATTTCGTCCAGCAAGGTTTCCAGCACATGAGTAAATTCGGAAACGACAGTAAAACCAAAGGTGCCACTACCGCCTTTAATGGAATGCGCCGCACGAAAAATGGTATTGATAGCATCGGCATCCACAGCACCCAAATCCAGATTCAGCAACCCGGATTCCATGGCATCCAGGCCTTCGAAACTTTCTTCGAAAAACACCTGATGAAATTGCGCCATATCGATTGCCATAGAGCTTACCAGTGCAACAAATTTTTGAAAGATGTCAGGGCCTTAACCCATGACTTTTTTGATGGTTTTTAACAACTGATCCGGATTAAATGGCTTGACGATCCACCCCGTTGCGCCAGCCTCCTTACCTTGCTGTTTTTTCTCTATGCCGGATTCGGTGGTCAGCATCAACAATGGGGTAAATCTGTAGTTTGGCAACGCGCGTAAATCCTTGATCAAGCTAATGCCGTCCTTGTTAGGCATATTGACATCCGTCACCACGCAATCAAAGGCTTGAGTATTGGCTTTATGCAAAGCATCCACCCCATCCATAGCCTCCACCACACTATAACCCGCACTCTTTAAGGTAAAAGACACCATTTGTCTGATGGATGCAGAATCGTCAACTGCGAGTATCGTTGCCACTATTCACTCCTGAGGTTTTAATCGAGTACATCGTTAAAAAATATTACAGCATCCAATCGGTGGCTAGTGTTATTTAATTCGATTACCTTAAAATTTTGCCAGCTTATATGTGATGCTTCACATTCAACCAAGCAAGTCTATACTAATTCTAAATTGCCACTGTATTCAAAGCGGCCTTTTGTGTTTTGAAAACCCTCAATAATGAGTTAATGATAATGGACTTAGCCAATTACGACATAACCCTGTCAAAACCTACTAAGATTCAAGAACTCAGTTTGGCTAAAGCTAGAGTGTGACTTGCTTAACAACCTAAATTTACAATTATGATAGTCTCAACTCCAAAGGCCATTAAACAAGGTAACGTAAACAGAGGCAAACATGCGCAATAAGAATGTCAAAAGCTTAGGTTTCACCCTGATCGAGCTAATGGTGACGATCTCTATAGCCGGCATACTTTTGGCAATTGCTGTCCCAAGCTTTACGTCTGTTATTACAAGCAATCGATTAACGACTTTTGCTAATGACTTGGTAACAACATTCAACTTAGCTCGAAGTGAAGCTATTAAAAGAGGCGTTCAAGTAACTGTCTTACGCAAAGGCGCCAACAGTTCGGAATGGGAAAGTGGGTGGGATGTGTTTGTTGATATCAATGGTGACAAAGATTTAGATGATGTAAGCCCTTCAACCCTCTGCGAAACAAACGCAAACGGTTCCCATAAAGAGGATTGTTTATTAAGAACTTACCCTGCGTTGCCTAGCGGCTTCACCTTGCGCACGGGAGCTAGTTCTTATAAAGATTACGCAGCTTATTTACCCAGCGGCTTAACTACTACACCAGTAGGAGATACCTTTACGTTATGCAATGAATCTGGAGCTAATGTTCCTCGCAGAACAATCACCATTAATTCGACAGGTCGCCCAAACACAGACGCTACACCAGGTGCTTGCCCATAATTTATCAACAAAATGTCTCATGAATAAAAAATCCGCCGGATTCACTCTGATTGAAGTTTTAGTCGCCGTAGTCGTGCTGGCTATTGGTTTACTGGGCTTGGCCGGATTGCAAGCCAGCAGCTTAAGAAACAACCAAAGCGCCTACAATCGCAGTCAAGCTACCCAACTTGCCTACGATATTGCGGACAGAATGCGCGCCAATACTATTGCACAAGCTAATTATTTAACCGCTACCATGGCACCAACCGCAGCAACTGATCAGGCAGCTGATTGCGAAGCCGTTAGTACGACATGTACGCCCGCAGACATGGCCGAGAATGACCTATTTGAATGGAATGCTGCCTTAACTACCTTACTTCCTAGCGGCGTTGGTACTATCACCATTGCAGGTGGCATTTATACCATTACGATCAACTGGGATGATAACCGCGACGGTGATGTTGATGGGGATGGCGGCGCTCCCGACGGTGATACGGATGCAGATGGCGACACAGATGATGACCCGTTCTTCCAAATGAGCTTTCAATTATGAACACACCAACACTAAAAGCCATTTCATTAAAAGAGGTCTATGACGGACTGATTGACACGAATACCACTTATGACATTCTGACTTGTCAATCAATGGATGAACTTGACAGCACTATCAAATTGTCACTCCACCCCATTCATTGCCCCCAACAATCATCATTTAACCGCCAACGGCGCCAACAAGGCATGACTCTGATAGAAATCATGATTGCCTTAGTAATTGGTGCATTCTTACTTGGCGGCGTGCTGCAAATTTTTGTTAATTCAAAACAAACCTACAGAATGCAGGAAAACCTGTCCAGAATGCAGGAAAACGGCCGTTTTGCGATGGAGTTTTTAGAGCATGATTTACGTATGGCGGGGTTTTGGGGCTGCCTGGCTCCAAGTAGCCCTAATAATACCGACGTCGCTGGAACGAATAATGATAATTCGAGCGCAGACATAGACGATGGGACAGATACTATAACTGTAAGAGGCGCCTTTGTTCAGACAACCACCGGTAACTGTGGCTCAACAGTCGACACCACAGCCTCTTATTACACACATGCCACTTCGACAATTGGCTATAGAATCAAAACAAGCGTTTTAGAGAGGACGGATAATGGCGGTAACTATCAGGACTTAATTGAAGGCATTGAAGACATGCAGATTTTATATGGTGCTGATACAGACACCAACGGCACACCTGACTATTATGTTGAAGCTGGGACAGTCGGTCTTGATATGGCGCAAGTCGTCAGCGTCAGAATCAACCTAACCGCACGAACACTTGAAAATAATTTGACTTCTACAGGGGACGGTAGGCTCAGACGGAACTTTACATCGACCATTGCCATCCGCAACCGTCTCCAATGAATGGGTGATGATCATGTTTAAACTTCCTATCCCCCAACAACAATCCGGCGCGGTATTGGTAGTCAGTTTGATTATGCTTTTACTCCTAACCATTATTGGCGTAACCAGCATGCAAACTACCTCTTTAGAAGAAAAAATGGCCGGCAACATGCGTGATAAAAATCTGGCGTTTCAGGCTGCCGAGACAGCGCTAAAAACTGCCGAGGCCAGTCTACCACCAGCTGCATCAATACAATTTAACGGGACTGATGGGTATTATTCTAGCACGGCTACTCCAGCAGTTACCGATAACGACTTTTGGGAAGACTATAGCAACAACCATTCTTCGGGAATCAGCTTACCTAATATTTCCCAACCACCGCGTTACATCATTCAAGATTTAGGTTGCATCTCTCCGGCTCTTACACCTTGCCCTGGACAACACGTTTATCGAATCACCGCTTACGCATATGGCGGCTCTACCAATGCGGTTGTAATTCTTCAATCGATTTATCAAATTTAAACAATCGCAATATTTGTTTGCGACTGGCTCTTACCGAGGCAATCATCATGAACACTCGACATTACCACATAACAGCCTATTTAATTGCATCACTGCCTCTGTTGCTCTGCCCGGCTTATTCGGTATGTGCCGATATTTCTCAGCAACCGTTATTCCTTACTAGCAGCGTTCCCCCCATAGTTATGCTAACCATGGGCCGAGATCATAAACTGTTTTACGAAGCATATAACGATGCATCGGATCTCAATGGGGATGGTTTAATCGATGTTGGCTATAATCCTGATATAGATTATTACGGTTATTTCGACTCCCACCGCTGTTATGATTACGACAGCGGTGATGGGGGGTATTTCAAGCCCGAAGACGCCACTTTGGATAAAACATGCTCATCGGTTGCCGGAGCATGGAGCGGTGACTTTCTTAATTACATCACGACTGCACGTATCGATGCGTTGCGCAAAGTCCTCTATGGAGGTTACCGCAGCACTGACACGACTTCATCAACCATACTGAAACGCTCTTTTATCCCTCAAGATGCCCACGCCTGGGGCAAAGAATACGACCCAACTACTAATCCCGGTTATTCCATTACTGATTACACTCCATTAAGTGAGCCCGCGCTTGGCACCCGGCATCTATTTGCCAATGTCTCATTAAGCTATACCGGCCAACCACTAATGCGAGTCCTGAACGATAGCCAATACCGTATCTGGGAATGGGTATCGATTGAACGACCTGTAGCAGGCACAAAGTGTGTGCACGGTGGGTCGGGGCCAAATTGTGCGAAAGCCGGCAGTTCGACGTGGTCGATAGTCCCCAGCACGGTATTGAGCAACTTGGTGCGCACAACTTATAACATTGCATCTGGAACAGGTAGTGGGCATCCAGAAAGTCACACTGACTTCAACTATTGGATCACCAACTATGCGGTAGATTCAAGAAAATTTGGCAGTGGCTCTATGAGCACCTTAAATGGCAACGATCAGAACCCCTATGGTCCCAATGGTGGTCCCGATGACAATTATCTGACACGGGTGACCGGCAAAATTACCGTACCAACCACAGGTACTTATAAGTTTTCGGTGGATGGTGATGATGCAGTAGAAGTCATCATTAATAACACAGTTGTCGCGTATTGGTATTCCGGGCATGCCAAATGTAACTGCGACTCACATAACGGCACGATTTCTTTAACCGCAGGTATTCCGTATGACATCGAGTTTCGCCACGAAGAACGATCTGGGGAAGACAGTTTTGTTCTGCGTTGGGAAACAACATCCACACCCAATTCTGTGATTACCGACTATAGTGTCAACATCGAAGTTTGTGAAACTGATAAATTAGAAGCCAATTGCAAGCCTTATACTGACGGTACAACTACCACCTATAAACCTATCGGCTTATTACAAACCTATGGTGAAAATGACTCCATGGCATTTGGCTTGTTAACCGGGTCCTATAAGAAAAACATTTCTGGTGGTGTGCTCAGAAAAAACATTGAATCATTTAAAAATGAAGTAAACCCTGATACCGGTATTTTTACCAGCACTAATGGCATTGTTAGCACCATTAACAAATTACGCATTAATACCTTTGACTACTCAAGTTATGCATATGCTTCAGGTTGGATTACAACTCGCCCCATTAATGAGGGCGAAGCGGCAGAATGGGGTAACCCAATTGCCGAAATGATGTATGAAGGTTTACGTTATTTTGCCGGCAAAGCCAGTCCAACTTCCGAATTTTCAATATCCTCATCTGCCACACCAGATGCAACATTGGGTCTCCCTTTACCAAGCTGGCTTGATCCCTATGAATCAACCGACGCTGGCGGTGGTGGCTTTTTAAGTTGTGCAAAACCTATGCAATTGGTCATTAGCGACATTAATAATTCCTATGATACAGATCAATTACCCGGCAGTTCTTTCAGTACATTTTCAGGTGACTTGTCAGACTTAAATGTATCTGATTTGGCCGATACAATCTGGGCAAATGAATCTGAAGCCAGTACAATTTTCATCGGTCAATCGGGCACCGTTAGCGATGGCGCACCTACGGCAAAATCAGCAACCAGTTTCAAGAATATACGCGGACTAGCCCCAGAAGAACCCACAAAGCTCGGTGGATTTTATGCTGGCAGCGTTGCTTTACATGGCGCACAAAAAGACTTAAACCCAGTCACTGGCGATCAAAAGGTTGATACCTTAGCCGTTGCATTGGCATCTCCTTTGCCGCGGATTGAAATTCCGGTAAAGGGGCAAACAGTTACCCTGGTACCTTTTGCAAAATCCGTGAATGGATCAAGTATCAGTTCCACTTCAAGTTTTCAGCCTACCAATCAAATTGTTGATTTTTATGTTGAAAAAATTGTCAATACATCCGAAGAAAACAAAGACACATTGATTAATGGGGGTCTACCTTATGGTAAGTTTCGGATAAATTATGAAGACGTGGAACAAGCAGCCGACCACGATATGGACGCCATTGTTGAATATACTTTTTCTGTGAATACATCAGATGAAGTGGTGATTCAACTTAATTCGACTTATGCAGCTGGTGGTATTACTCAACACATGGGTTATGTGATCTCCGGCACAACAGCGGATGGAGTTTATCTGGAGGTAAGAGACCAACTCGGCGGCGAAACCGGCCCTGATACCGATTACTTTTTAGACACTCCTCCAGGACAACTGCCCGGTGGCACTTGGGCAGATGGAATTGCCTTACCCTTTTCAGCCACTAGAACATTTAAAGTGGGCTCGACAACTTCAGCAAGCTATATAAGTCATGACCCCCTCTGGTATGCCGCAAAATGGGGCGTGCATGATACTAACGAAGACGGAGTTATAACAGGTAAGGAATGGGATGATGATGAAAACGGCGTTCCAGATGGTTATTTTCTGGTAACAAATGCCGGCAAGCTTCCAGAACAGTTAGCCAAAGCATTTGCTAAATTGCTTAGTAATGTCAGTTCAGCTTCCGCTGTAGCAGCGAATACCACCAGACTAGATACCGGTACTTTAGTGTATCAGGCAAAATTCGACCCCAGAGACTGGAGCGGTCAATTATTAGCCTTATCGGTTGATGAAATTACGGGTGAGGTTAATACCACAACCCCAAACTGGGAAGCCGCAAGTGTAATGCCTACAGCAAGTAGCCGTAAGATTTTTACCTACAATCCTGATGCCGATCCTGGTGAAAGAGGTATATCTTTCCAATGGGCAGCCACCCTGCCCGAAACCAACATTACGGACACTCAAAAGGCTTACCTTAATCAATTAAACGGTATTAGTGATAGTTATGGTGAAAATCGACTTAACTGGCTACGTGGCGATAACAGTAATGAATTACGTTTGGGCGGTTTGTTAAGAAACAGAGTTAAATTATTTGATGGCTCATTTATTACCGATACCACAGCACTCGCTAACCCCAGCACGGCCACCATCAAATTAGGTGACATTGTCAACTCAGACCCGGTTTACGTTGGAACAGCTGATTTTGGTTATAGCGGCTTACCATCTCCGGAAGGTGGTAGCTATAGCTCATTTCGCGCCAGCTCTACTTATAAGACGCGCAGACCTATGATTTATGTTGGAGCGAATGATGGCATGATACATGGGTTTGATGCGCAAAAAAATGCTGGCTCGGTAACAACAGGTGGAAAGGAAGTTTTTGCCTACTTGCCAAATGCATTGTTCCCCGAACTTAGCAAATTAACCTCCAGTACTTATGCACATCAATACTATGTAGATGGCATATCAACTTCGGGAGATGTGTATTTTGACTCGGCATGGCACACTTTGCTTGCCGGTGTTACCGGCGCAGGAGGAAAAGCTGTTTTTGCTTTAGACGTAACCAATCCGGATTCGTTTGGTGCGGCTAATGCGTTATGGGAGTTTACCAGCGCAAATGATCCTGACTTGGGTTACACCTTAGCCCAACCCTCTATAGGTCGAATGAATAATGGAAAGTGGGCTGTTATTGTTGGTAATGGCTATAACAGCAATACGAATAAAGCGATATTGTTTATTCTTGATGCTGAAAACGGAAGTGTAATAAGCAAAATTGATACCGGTACCACTGGTGCCAATGGACTTTCTGCGCCAGTCGCAGCCGATTTGAATGGTGATCATATTGTTGATGTCATTTATGCCGGAGATTTACAGGGAAACTTATGGAAATTTGACGTAAGTTCAACTTCATCAGCCAGTTGGAACGTGGTTGGCAGCAGTCCATTGTTTGTCGCTTGCACAACATCAGGAACGACTTGTACCGACAGACAACCAATTACCGCCAAACCTAGTATTGGTCCTGTTGGAACCGATCAGGGAACGGGTGTAATGGTTTATTTTGGCACAGGCAAATATTTTGAAACATCCGATAATGTAGTGAGCACATCGCCTCAAGTTCAAACCTTCTATGGCTTATGGGATAATAATACCGGTGCAATAGCCGATCGGGCAGATATACAAGAACAAACAATTGACTTTGAAGGCACGCCTGTCAATGCAGAAGATGAAACTAGTTCTAGCATTATTCGATTAACATCAAGAAATACAGTCTGTTATTCAGAAACTTCGAGTATATCTGAAACTGACAACTCTATTACGTGTACCACATCCAACCTTAAAAAAGGCTGGGCCATGAATTTACTAAAACCCATCAATATTGCCCAAGGGGAAAGAGTTGTTAGTCCTGCTATTTTTTATCGAGACCTTGTCATATTCTCTACGCTAATCCCTAGCCCAGATCCCTGTGAGTCCGGTGGAGATAGCCGTGTTATGTTGCTAGATGCATTAACTGGCAATCGCCCATTGACAAGTAGCTTTGATCTTTTCGGCGTTGGAAAAAAAGTTGATGAACATGATTTAGTAAAATTAAATGACAAACTTTATGCAGCATCCGGTTTAAGCCTTAATATCAATATTCATAAAAACATCAGTATCATTGGTAACTTTGGATTTGCCTCTGGTTCAAATAACGAGCTTGGACAATTAACTTTAGATCCCGGCAGTAATCTTACTGGAAGCGGAACCAGAAAATCCTGGCGACAACTAAGATAACACTATCCTATTAGGCTCTGAACATTCAGAAAGAAATGAAAGACATCTAATAAAAATGCTGATTAATTGCTAGCTATACATAACCGAGTGAACTCATGAAACAAACAATGCACGGATTTACTTTAATTGAATTGATGATAACGGTGGCAATCGTTGGTATTCTGGCCAGCATTGCCTTGCCGTCTTATCAAGATAGCGTCATGAAATCTCGACGACGAGATGCACAAGGTGCTTTGATGGGCTTGGCAAATGCCATGGAAAGACATTTCACTGAAACCAATAGCTATCTAGGTGCTGCAGATTCTGGAGCTGATACCGGTTCGCCTGCAATTTATGCTACCCAAAGCCCTGTCGATGGCGGCACGGCTTTCTATAATTTGACAATTTCAGCTGCTACAAGCACCACATTTACCCTAACTGCAGCACCAACCGGCGCACAAGCTAATGACATTTGTGGCAGCTTAACTTTAACCAATACCGGCGCACGAGACTTTACAGGCACGGGAGCAGATTGCTGGTAAATAACTGAGCACCGTATTCCTAATCAACAATTTTCGGGCGGCTTGCCCTCGTTCCCACGCGCCGC
>NZ_LUUI01000019.1 GCF_001644015.1 Methylomonas lenta | reverse complement strand
ACTGGTATTTTACAACGGGCACGGTAACCGATCAGGAAGCCCCTGTAATTAGTGGTAGCAACATTGCTGACGGTGCAACCGGCATAGCCATCAACAGCAAGCTGCGTTTTGTAATGGATGAATCCGTCAGTAGCTTCAGCGTAGCCGATAGCGTACATCTGAGTGTCAATGGCGTTGATGTTACCGGTACGGCGACCTTGGCTAGCGACAACCGGACTATTACCTTCACCCCTTCGTCGACGTTGGCGATCAACACCGATTACACCGTGGTGCTGAATGGACTCTATGACTATATCGGTAACCCACTAGCGGCGGTGACGAGTCATTTCACCACCGGTAGTTTGAGTGTCAACGACACTCAAACGCCTACAGTGAGCATTACACCGTCTCATGGCGCTACAGGTGTAGGCGTTAATACACCTATTACGTTCACCTTCAGTGAAGCAATAGATCCGACGACGCTGGACAGTGGTATCAGCATTACCGGAAACGGCTTTAGCGGTGAAATAGCCGGTGACTTTAGTCGCAATGGCAACGTGGTGAGCTTTAATCCACTAACGTCATTGCCAGGTAATACTCAACTCTACGTTGTTGTTAATGGCGTCCTGGATTTGGCGGGTAATAGCAACAGCTATGGTTATAGCTACATTACTACCGGCACGGGTGGTGACACCACAGCGCCGACATTACTATCGATCAGCCCAAGCGATGGCGCGATGGATGTGTATGGCAGCAATCCGATTGTGCTGACTTTCTCTGAGTCGCTGAACCGCAGTACGGTCAACAGCAGTAGCGTTGGGTTATTCGTCAACGGTGCTATTGTGAGTCCCTCATTCAGTTATTCGGGCGATAGCCGCACGGTTACGTTGAGTTACAACCTGCCAGCCTCCAGTATCATTACGGTATTATTAACTAACGACGTCAAAGATCTGAGCGGTAACCGCTTGGCTGATACAGCCAAAGTCTTTGCCACGGCGGCGGCCAGCGATACCGCACGACCCAGTATTGTCACCGCCTTACCGGGTAATGGAAGTTACAACGTCCTCTCGAAAAATAAAGTGGTGCTGTACAGCAATGAGCCGTTGAACAGCAGCACGCTGCAAAGTGCCTTACACGTCTCGCAAAACGGCGTATTGATCAATGGCGACCTGCAGTTGATCGGTGACAATCGGACTTTGATCTTCACCCCGGCGCAACCCTGGGCGAAAGAGGCCTACATCGAAGTATTCCTGGATAGCATGGCGCAAGACACCTCTGGCAATGCCTTGAATAGCTTCCATACGCAGTTCCGGATTGAGGAAGACCCAACCAAAAAAGCGCCTTATGTATTGGCGCTGAATACCGATGACGGCATCCAAATGCCGTTGAACCCGGCTATTGACCTGCAGTTCAACGAACCGCTGGATCCGAGCACGGTTAATAGCTCAACATTCGTTTTACGTGATTACTCAGCATCTGGAAACCCTGAGATAATGGTCTCCGTCAGCTTGCTGAAAGGCGACCGGGTCGTTCGGTTAACTCCCGATCAACCGTTGCAAGCGGGTCATGGGCATTACATGGGTATTCGTAGTGGCCTGAAAGATGCGGGAGGCACCAATTCCACGCAAATAAGCGACTACAACTGGTACTTTACGACCAGTCAAACCGAAGACGGTATTGCTCCGAAGGTAACCGCTTTGAGCCCAACGGAGGGGGCGACTGAAGTGGGCATCAATAACCGCATCTCGATTCGCTTCGATGAATCGGTCAGTCCGATTAGCTTCTTGGGTGACGATGTCGATCTGCCATTAGCGCAAGTGCCGAACTACGATGCGAGAACCTACTCGTTGAGTTTCAGCGACAGCAATCGTCAAGTTACCTATGTGCCTCATGAACCGTGGCCAGTGGACAGTGACGTTACCGTGACAGTTGCAACACCGGAAGATTATGCCGGCCATGTTGTGGAAAGTGCTGCGCATACCTTTCATACTATCAACGGCCCGGATACTGCTGCACCGACGGTGGAAGAGTGGAGCATTATTTCAAATGCGACTAATGTGCCGGTCAATGCAGTGTTCAAAGTACGCTTTAGCGAAGCGATTGATCCGGTATCAGTGACGGAAAGTAGTTTTTACCTGTCCGACACCGTTACCGGGCAAAAGGTGGCTGCAAGTCGGAGTGTTAGCAGTGATGGTCGTACTTTGACGTTGGTGTCTGAACAAGCCTTGGCAGTGGGACGTAGCTATTATCTCTACGCCTACCCTGTTCAGGATATGAACGGTAACAACGTTTATCAATATCGCTATTTCACTACGGCGCTGGCAGCCGATAATACTGCACCGCAAATAAGTGGCTACAGTCTGAATGCCGATCAAGTTGACGTAGCAACCAATGCGGTCTTACAGGTGCAGTTTGATGAGCCTGTGAG
>NZ_LUUI01000018.1 GCF_001644015.1 Methylomonas lenta | reverse complement strand
GTGATTTCACCGCGCAACACCGGCGGTGGCACACAGGAAATTGCCATCGAGGCGCACGGTCTGAGCATGCGTTTCGGCGATTTTGTCGCCGTCGATAACGTCAGCCTACGCATCGAGCGCGGGGAAATCTTCGGCTTTCTGGGTTCCAACGGCTGCGGCAAGTCGACCACAATGAAAATGCTCACCGGCCTGTTGCAACCGAGCGAAGGCGAAGCCCGGCTGTTTGGCCGCATCGTCGACGCCAGCAATATGGCCACCCGACGACGCGTCGGTTATATGTCGCAAGCATTCTCGCTGTACACTGAGCTGACAGTGCGGCAAAACCTGGAGCTGCACGCCAAACTATTCCACTTGCCCGACGCAGGGATTCCCGCCCGCGTCGCCGAAATGGCGCAACGTTTCATGCTCGACACAGCCATGAACAGCCTGCCCGATGAATTACCCCTGGGGATTCGCCAGCGTCTGTCACTGGCAGTAGCGGTGATCCACAGGCCGGACTTGTTGATTCTCGACGAGCCGACCTCCGGCGTCGATCCGGTGGCGCGCGACAAGTTCTGGGAGCTGATCGTCGATCTCGCCCGCCGTGACCAGGTCACGGTTTTCATTTCCACCCACTTCATGAACGAAGCCGAACGCTGCGATCGCATCTCGTTGATGCATGCGGGCAAGGTGCTCGCCAGCGACGCTCCCGCCGCGCTGGTCGACCGTAACGGTCACGCCACGCTGGAACAAGCGTTCATTGCTTATCTGAAGGAAGCGGGTGGTGTCGACGACGAGTCAACGGACGAAGCGCCGATGTCTCTGGCGACCCCGCCCATGCAGCCATCGGCGCCGGTGCACAATCAGGCCGCTCAGTCTGGCGCCCGCTTCAGCCTGCTGCGCTTGTATAGCATCTGCGTGCGCGAAGCCCTCGAACTGTACCGTGACCCCATCCGCGTCTCAATCGCGTTGTTCGGCACCTTATTCCTGATGCTTACTTTCGGTTATGGCATCACCATGGACGTCGAGAATCTGCGTTTTGCGGTACTCGACCGCGACCAGACCACACTCAGCAATAACTACGCACTCGACCTCGGTGGCTCACGTTATTTTATCGCCCAGCCACCCATTGCCGATTACGACGCACTCGACCGCCGTATGCGTAGCGGCGAACTGAGTCTGGCGCTGGAGATTCCACCCAACTTCGCGCGCGATGTGCGGCGCGGTGATCCGGTAAAAATTGGCGCCTGGATCGATGGCGCGATGCCGACTCGCGCCGAAAGCGTACTCGGTTACGTGCAGGCGATGCACCAGGTCTGGTTGCGGGAGCAAATGCGTCGCTATGCCACGGATCAAGCACCGGCTGAATTGATGACCATTGAGACGCGCTTTCGTTACAACCCTGATGTCCTTAGCCTGCCCGCCATGGTGCCCTCGGTAATCCCGATCCTGCTGATGCTGATTCCAGCCATGCTCAGTGCGCTCAGCGTGGTACGCGAAAAGGAACTCGGTTCCATCCTCAACCTTTACGTCACTCCGGTGAGCAAGTTCGAATTTCTCGTTGGCAAACAACTACCCTATATCGCCATAGGCATGATCAACTTCTTTCTACTGTGCGCGATGGCGGTGTGGGTTTTTGGCGTGCCGCTCAAGGGCGACTTCCTGCTACTGACCTTGGCCGCGCTGCTCTATGTGACCTTCGCCACCGGCTTAGGCTTATTGGTCTCGGTTTTCACCCGCAGCCAGATAGCCGCCATCTTCGCCACCTTCATTCT
>NZ_LUUI01000017.1 GCF_001644015.1 Methylomonas lenta | reverse complement strand
GGAATATCATATGCAAGAATCCTGTGTAGGTGCGGATTTATCCGCACAATGCGAATAAATTCGCACCTACAGCTGACGAACTTGTTTCATGCGCATTCCTTAGCAATGAAGGCAAGCAGCTGGAAGACCAATGAAGCAACCTGATCGATATTGTCTTGTATACCTACTCTGAGGAACCGACCATGACACCAAAACCTTGTACCCACGAATACCTGGCCAATACCAAATCAGGCAAAGTACTGATATGCCGAGACTGCGGAGTTGTTCATTTGCATCTGCAAAATATGTCATTGCGCTTGGATGTCGAGCAATTTGCAGCATTTGCCGCGTTAATGACTGAAGCATCGAAAAGAATGCGTGACGAAACCCCTGCACATGGTCGCCCCACGTTGAGGTTGGTGCATTGAGCAGACCACAGCGAACAACCTTTCACCTCTACCGGTGACTATTTCAACGGAAAACTTACTATGACTTAGCACCGATTAAAAGCGGAATTTAAGATGTTGTGACGCCTACCTCCGGCATCAGAATTTTCTTAATTATAGCCACCCAGCATTATGCCAGGCAGCCAGCGACACCCATACAAACACTGGAATAATGCATGTCTTTTAAAACTCAAAAATCCAAAAGCAAATGGCACTTAGGAACCCTCATACCCCTAGGTGCGGCGTTGGGTGGTGTTGTTTTTGCCGCCGAACCTAACAACGAATCGGTTAACGAAGACGAAGACATCGTGCTCCATGACGTCAAAGTCAAGGCCGCGCGCGATAAAAAAATCAACCGTTTCAAAGCCGACAAATCCAGCACCGGCAGTAAGATCGAACAAGATCTGCGCGACATTCCCCAATCGGTCAGTGTGGTCAAAGAGGAACTGATTGAATCGCAAAATGCATTCAATTTGACCGATGCCTTGCGCAACGTTAGCGGTTTGACCATTGCCGCCGGTGAAGGCGGCCGCACTGGCGACTCCATCACCCTGCGTGGGTTTTCCGCCAATTCGGACCAATATGTGGATGGCGTCAAGGATAATGGCCAATATATCCGGGATACCTTTTTTATTGAAAAAGTCGAAGTTCTGAAAGGTGCTTCGTCGATATTATTCGGCCGCGGCGCTACCGGCGGGGTGATCAATCAAATCGCTAAGAAGCCGACCGGCAACACCAATATCAGAGGTAGCTTTACTTATGGTTTATATGACTTTAAACGCACCACGATCGACGCCGAATCCAGCTATCAAGACTTAGCCGCGCGCCTGACCGTCATGTATCAGGACGCGGATTCCTTTCGCGATTACAACTACTCCAATCGCTGGGGCATCGCACCTTCCTTCAATTACATAATCGATGCGGATACTGATTTGACGCTGAATCTGCTGCATCAGCAGGAAGAAGGCGCGTTCGATTACGGCGTACCGATGTGGAATGGCCGCCCGGCGGATGTGCCCATCAATACCTATTACGGTTTTTACGACAACCGCATGATGGATACCGATGTCAATATCCTAACGGTAGCCTTGAACCATCGCTTTTCAGACAATTTTTCAGTAAAAAATACCGTGCGCTATGGTGATTACGAGCGGAAATACCTGACACATTTATTCTCCGGCAACCCAAACTATAGCGGAACCGACGTTGGCACAATAGCGCGCTCGCAGGCGCTACGGCACAGCACGCAAGAAAACGTCTACAACCAGACCGATTTTGTCATGATAAAACCGCTATTTGGCTTTAACAACACGCTGATGTTCGGTAGTGAATTCGGCTGGGAAGACTACACCTACAAAAACAAGAATTCGACAGGCGTCAGCCGGGTTTCGGTATTCGATCCAGTGCTGACCGGCAGTGTCGGCGCCGGACTGGCCAGTGATTTTAGCGGCACGCTAAATACCAATCGCCTCACTCACGCACAAACCTATGCTGGTTATCTGATGGATGAATTCGAAATCAACCCACAATGGAAATTGGTGGGCGGCACACGTTACGACGTATTTGATGCGCAACAGGAAGATTTGTTGAATAGCGCCAATAGTTTTGATGCAAGTGTCAGCCAATTCAGCCCACGTGGCGGTATCGTCTGGCAGCCAATCGACTGGCAATCATACTACTTCAGCTACGGTAAATCCTTCAACCCGTCGGCGGAAAGCCTGAGTCTATCGGCCGACAATGCCAACCTACCGCCGGAACAAAACAATAATTTTGAAATTGGCGCCAAACTGGATTTGTTCGACGGCAAACTCTCCGCCACTGCAGCCCTATTCCGTTTAGAAAAGACCAACGCCCGCACCACCTCGGCAACCGATCCCAACTTGCTGGAACTGAGCGGCGAGCAGCGTACGGACGGTTTTGAATTGGGTCTGGCCGGTGAAATTATGCCCAAGTGGGACATATCGGCCACCTACGCCTATCTCGACGCGAAAGTGGTCTCATCCAATAACAGTGCAGTCGGTTCGGTAAGCGGCCAAACCAAATCCTATCAAGGCATGAGGATGGTCAACGTACCGGAACACAGCGGTGTGATCTGGAGTACTTATCATCTGACCGACAACTGGGAATTCGGCGGCGGAGTGTATTACGCGTCCGATCGCTATGCCGACAGTGTCAACGAAGCCGTGTTACCGGGCTATGCGCGCCTGGATGCTGTGTTGGCTTACCACCAAAAATATTACGACGTACAGTTGAACGTTTTCAATCTGACCGACACGGTCTATTACGAATCCGGCAGAACTAACTCGGCCTTGCCAGGTACGCCGGTAACTGGGCAGTTGACGGTTAATTTCAAGTATTAGATGTTGGCCGCACTTATGCCTTATTTCGCCGCGAGCATCGCAGATTTTGACAGAAAAGCCCCGTCGGTGCAGGAACCGACAGTAAATCAACGTCGCATTAGCGCCACCTTTTTAACAAAATCTACCAACAAGTATTATCTTAAGCATTACTAAAACCTCTCATGAACACGACCACTGAAACCTTGCAGCCAGCCGCCGGCAAACCAAAAAAATCCAACGGCGGCTATTTGTTTTTACCTAAATCTCTGGCCCGCGGCACATTTCTGAAGTGGCTGCGCCGCACCCATGCCTGGTTTGGCCTGTGGGGCGCGACGATGGGCCTGTTATTTGGCTTTACCGGCATTCTGCTCAATCACCGCGATATAATGAAAATCCCCATCGGCAGAATTCAGCAACAGGAAGTGCAACTTGCGCTGCCCGATCCGCGACCGGCTGATCCCAAAGCCATGGCGGCATGGCTGGGCGAAAATCTGCACATTGATACCCGTCAGGCCAAAATTAAACGCGAAAAAGCCAAAACGGTGACTTGGAATAATCAACCGGTGCAACAACCCGCTTCGTGGCAAATCACGGTACGCCGTCCGCAGCACCTGTTCAATGCCGAATATTGGGAAGGTAATGCATTCGTCAGCGTGAAACAAGGCAACGCCAATCTGCTGCAAACGCTGAACAATCTGCATAAAGGCAGCGGTATGGGCTTAGGCTGGGTATTGCTGGTCGACACTCTGGCCGGCGCCTTGCTGCTGCTGTGCATGACCGGTATTTTGCTGTGGACCCGCCTGCATGGGCCGCGCTTGGCAGCCGCCGGCTTAGGTTTGGGCTCGTTTAGCCTGGTACTGTTTTTCGTCTTGTCCGCTATCGCTAGGTGAGCCATGCTGATCGAAATTCCGGAAGTACTCAACCTCGACGAACTGACGCAAGTACGTACACTATTGGCTGACGCGCCGTGGGCCGACGGCCGCATCACTGCCGGCAGCCAATCGGCCCAGGTCAAAAACAACTGGCAGTTACCGGAAAAATGCGCGCAAAGCCATGCTGCGCGGGATATTCTGTTGCATGCCCTAAATCGGAATGCGCTGTTCTTATCGGCCGCATTACCCAAACGCATTTTTCCACCGCTGTTTAATCGGTATGAAGGCGAACATAACACCTTCGGAAACCATATCGATAATGCCGTCCGCTACTGCGAAGCCAGCGGCCAGCGGGTGCGCACCGATTTGTCTGCCACCTTGTTTCTGGCCGACCCCGACAGTTACGCCGGCGGCGAATTAGTCATCGAAGACACCTATGGCCAGCACAGCATCAAATTAAACGCGGGCGATATGGTGCTGTATCCGGGCTCTAGCCTACATCGCGTGGAACCAGTCACCGAAGGCGCACGGGTGGCGTCGTTTTTTTGGCTGGAAAGCATGGTGCGGGAAACCGAACGCCGCCGGCTGCTATTTGAAATGGACATGTCGATACTGGAATTGCGCTCGACCCAAGGTGACAGTGCAGCCACCGTCAAACTGACCGGCTGTTATCATAATTTATTGCGCATGTGGGCAGATAGCTGAAACGCTTGATACTGCTAACCTAAACGCCTGTTTTCTTCGAAATATCTCTATGCAAACCAATCCCATTTCTTTCGGCGGTCGGCTAAAGCGCTACCGCTGGTTACTATTGGCGATGCTGACCTTAACTGCAGGCATTGCCGGCGTCGAGCATTTCAAAAATAAGGAAAAAACCCAACCCGAGAATAACCTGCTGACGGTGACCATCGGCGACCTGGAGGAAGCTGTTACCGCCCAAGGCAAACTGGAACCCAAGGAATACGTAGAGGTCGGCGCCCAGGTTACCGGACAATTACAGAAGCTGTATGTCGACATCGGCGACGAAGTCACGGCCGGGCAATTGCTGGTGGAAATTGATCCCCGGGTTTACGCCGCCCGCGTGCAAGCCGATGAAGCCAATATCAAGAATCTCCGAGCCCAGCTGTCAGGGCAACAGGCCAACGTTGTATTTGCCCGCCAACTGTTCGAACGTAATCGTAAACTGATGGATAGCAAAGGCGTCAGCGAACAGGATTATCAGAATAGCGAATTTAATTATAAAAAAGCCGTCGCCACCGCCGAGGCTAACCAGGCGCAAATCGAACAGGTACAATCCACATTAAGCGGCGACCGTACCAATCTGGGCTACACCAAAATTTTCGCGCCGATGGACGGTACCGTAGTCAGCCGTAGCGCACGCCTGGGGCAAACCCTTAACGCCAATCAAACCACGCCGATGATTCTGCAATTAGCCAAGCTGGATGCGATGACGGTGCGCGCGCAGGTGGCCGAAGCCGACGTGATGCGGCTCAAGCCCGACATGCCGGTCTATTTTACCACCCTGGGTTCAGGCGAACGACGCTGGCACGGCAGCGTTCGGCAAATTTTACCCTCGCCGGAAGTCGTCAATAACGTGGTGTTGTACAACGTGTTGGTCGACGTGGAAAATCGCGATCGCCAGTTGATGTCAGGCATGAGCACGCAAATGTTTTTTGTGCTTGGCACCGCCAAACAAGTCAAACTATTGCCGACTGCCGCATTAGGCCTTCGTCATCCCGAGGCTGACAACGAACAAGGCAAGGGCTTTATGGTTAAGGCCGCAAACGCTGACGGCAGCGAAGATAAAATCGTACATATCGGTTTACAGACTCGCCGTTTTGCCGAAGTGCGGGACGGACTCGAAGACGGCGCCAAAGTGTTCGCGATGCTCCGCAAGAACGATACCGGTAACGGCAAGAAAAAAGACAAAGGTTATCCTATGCGAGGAGTGCCGCGCCTATGAACCCGGTAGCATCCCAACAAAGCCAGCCTTTGTTGCATCTGGAACATATTCATCGCCACTACATCAGCGGCAATAGCATCGTACGTGCATTGGACGACATCAGTTTCAGTCTGTGGCCGGGTGAATTCGTCGCCATCGTCGGCCAGTCCGGCTCGGGAAAATCTACCTTGATGAACGTCATCGGCTGCCTGGATCAGGCCAGCGAAGGTTGTTACCGAATTCAGGGCAAGCACGTGGCGGGGCTGAATCCCGACCAGCTATCCGGCATACGACGAGATACCTTTGGTTTCGTCTTTCAACGCTACAACCTGCTGCATACTGCTACTGCGGTGGAGAACGTGGAAATTCCCGCTTTATATGCCGGGCTGCCTAAACAGGTGCGTAGCCAGCGGGCTCGACAGTTGCTGGAACAATTACATATCGGCAATCGAAGCGAACACAAACCGATGCAGTTATCCGGCGGCCAACAGCAACGAGTCGCTATTGCAAGGGCTTTGATGAATAATCCGCCCATCATTCTGGCCGACGAACCGACCGGCGCATTGGATAGCCAAAGCGGCCGGGAAGTGATGGAACTGCTGCGGCAATTGCATGCTGAGGGCCGCACCATTTTGCTGATCACGCACGACAAACAGGTCGCAGCCCATGCCGAGCGTATCATTACCTTGCATGATGGTCGCATCATCAGTGACAACGGCCGGCAAGCAGCGCCAAAAAACCAGGCGATATTGCCTCACCCCGCATCCGGTAGCATCAGTGTCTTAAACGATGTAGCCGAGGCGGGAAAAACTGCTTTAAGCGCGTTATATGCCAATTTATTCCGTACCGCCCTTACGCTACTCGGCATCATTATAGGCGTGGCGGCGGTAGTCAGCATGCTGGCAATCGGCGAAGGCAGCCAGAAGAAAGTCATGGATCAAATGAAAGCCATGGGCACCAACATCTTGTCCATACGACCAGGCGCTCCCGGTCTGCGTGGCAGCAACGACGTTGCTACGCTGGTGCCAACCGATGCCGAAGCTGTAGCAGAAATCGACAACGTAGAGTCGATATCCCCGGAGCGTAGTAGTCGAATTACTGTACGCTTTGGCAACATCGACTACGCCACCAGCGTACAAGGTGTGGCGCCCAATATGGTTACGGTGCGCGACTGGCCGGTTAACCAGGGAGATTTTTTCGATAATAACGATATGCACCGTTACGCACCGGTGGTGGTCTTAGGTCAAACCGTAGCTCAATTACTATTCCCGGAAACCGTCGATCCGGTCGGGCATTACATTCTGCTGCGGGATATTCCGTTTGAAGTGATTGGCGTCTTGACTGCCAAAGGTGCTTCGCCGAACGGCACCGATCAGGACGACGGGGTTTTTGTACCATTGACCACTGGCCTGATCCGACTGTTTGGTCAAAATTACCTGAACGGTATCACCGTTCGAGTGCGTGATGTCGAGCAGATCGACGCTACCCAGCAAGCTATCCAAGAAGTGTTATTGGCACGTCACCAGACCGAGGATTTTCGCATTCGCAACATGGCATCTATCTTGGAAAACGCCAAGGAAACCCAGGATACCTTTACTCTGATGCTGGGTATCGTGGCGGCGATTTCTTTGCTGGTAGGCGGCATCGGTGTGATGAATATCATGCTGGTCAGCGTCACCGAACGCACGCGCGAGATCGGCATCCGCATGGCGACCGGGGCTCGCCGACGCGACATTTTGCTGCAATTCAATACCGAAGCGGCAGTGGTCTGCACCTTGGGCGGACTAATCGGCGTATTGCTGGGCTTTGCCTTTGGTTACGCCATGATCTTTTTCGGCATGGCCGTGGTGTTTTCACCATTGCCGGCCATTATGGCTTTCGCCAGTGCCTTCGCAACCGGTTTACTATTTGGATTTTTGCCGGCACGAAAAGCCGCGTCACTCGATCCGGTCGTTGCCTTGGCTGCGGAGTGAAGAACGCATGATAACTCAGCACATTCCTATCGTTTTGGTTGCCTCACTATTATTGAGTGGCTGCAATCTGATGCCGAATTTCGAACTGCAAACCGGAGAATTACCTAATCATTGGCGCAATATCGACAGCGATACAACAGCGTCAAAGATAGATCCACAATGGTGGCAGGCCTTTGGCAGCCCTCAACTGAATCGTTTGATTACCGAAGCCCTGGCATACAACAACGATCTGGCTTCTGCCACTCAGCGCATCGCTCAGGCTCGCGCCCAATCCAAAATTGCCAGCGCCGACTTATGGCCAGTCATCGGCATAGACGGCAATATCCACAGCCAGCACGATTCTTTAGGCGAAACTCGCAAAAAAACCGCTAGCCTGTTCGCTGTGTATGAAGTCGACTTGTGGGGTGCCAACCGGGGCAAGCGCGATGCCGGTCAAGACCGCTATCTGAGCACGGTATTTGCCCGCGATGCCTTACGACTAGTCATCATGGCTGAAGTCAGTCAGGCATATTTTGATTTAGCAGCCACGTCAGAACGCGTACGCATCGCCCAGGCATTTTTGCAAAATGTGCGTGATGTGTTGAACATCGTCGAAGCCAAATTCCAGGCAGGTGCGGTTTCGGCGCTAGACTTAGCCCAACAGAAAACTGAACTGGCGAGTACCAAAGCCAGTCTGGTTTTGTTGCAGCAGCAGCAGTCGTTAATAGAAAATACCCTGTCAATTTTATTGGGACGACCGCCCGCCGATTTTCAAGTGATAGCTGAACGTTTTGCCGATTTGAATCTACCATCGGTTCAATCACAACAACCCTACAGTCTGTTGCTACGCCGGCCGGATTTGCAGCAGGCGGAAATGCAGTTGAAAGCGGCCAACATTGATGTGGGTATTGCATTGAGCGCATTTTATCCCAGCCTACAAATTAACCTAGACACAATACTGGCTAATCCGCAACCAGCCGGATTGGCACTGGCAATGGCCGCTAATCTGGCGCAGCCCTTATTCCAGGGTGGCCGACTGGAAGGCGGTCTGGAATACGCTAAAGCTCACTATGCCGAATTAATGGAAATCTATCAGCAAACCCTACTCGTAGTATTCAAGGAAGTAGAAGACGCCGCCGCTGTGCGTAATCATTCTTCACAGCGATTGCTGGCTCTAAGCGAAGCAGTGGCTCGTGCGCGCGAGGCTTATCAAATTTCGTTCGAACAATACCGGGTAGGCGCCATCGATTATCAAACCCTGCTCAATACCCAGCGCAGTTTGATTTCTACGGAAAACACTGAAGTACTGGCAAGGCTGGATGTCATGCAAGCCTTGGTTCAGCTTTACAAGGCATTTGGAGGTGGTTGGCAAAATACTTAGGAATGCGCATGAAACAAGTTCGTCATCTGTGGGTGCGAATTTATTCGCACTGTGCGGATAAATCCGCACCTACACAGGTTTCTTGCATATGATATTCCATGCATATTCCTTAAGAAGTGCCTTTCTTGCATTCGCAGGTGTGTTGGAGCAGTTTTAGCTGCGGCGAATTCCCTAATCGGGCTACAAAGGCTGTCAATTCGCCAGCCAGGAGTTCATTTAACTGTGCAATGACGTGCTTGTTACCTTTCATATACTTGCTCCAACCTAATCAGGCGTATCTGTTTTGCTAGGAAATCGACGGACTTTTCATTAGTGACCATAACTGTATGAACCCGTATAAACCGGAAGGCCAACCCCATACACAGCCAAGCAAGTAGCAACACCGGAGTTGCACAACTCACCGTCGACAAGCTATGTCTGCCCTGCGCATCGATACCTTCCAAAAGTGGATCATTACTAACCTGATCACCTGATAAAGTTTTCTGGATATACCTGTCACAAAAATTTAACGTAATGAGAATGATTTTTATTAGTATAATTAAGCCCGGAATTTTTATTGGAGATCGAACATGCGATATTTGACTGTAGCAGTACTACTCTCCGGCAGCTTAAACAGTTATGCCGGACAACTTTTAACTGCCGAGCAACAATTGGGCGAAAGGCTATTCAGCGACGAAAACTTGTCATTGAACAAAAACCAAGCCTGCGCTAGCTGTCACAGTCTTTCCCCTGCCCACGCCAAATCTCTAGTTACCAAACTAGTACCAGGCTTTGTCGATCCGGATAATGTCAAATCCGGTAGTGCTGTTTCGGAGGGTTCCATTCGTGGTCTGACCGGCAGTTTGAACGCACCGAGTGTCGGCTATGCTGCGTATAGCCCGGAATTTCATTGGCACCAAGAGGTAGATGAAGATGGAAATGACGCTGGTCTTTATATCGGCGGACAGTTCTGGGACGGTCGTGCCAGCAGCTTAAGCGATCAAGCCAAAATGCCATTTCTGAATCCTGTTGAAATGGCGATGCCCAATGATTTGGCGGTGGTGAATCGCCTGAAACAGGATAAAACCTATCAACGTTTGTTTCGAGAAGTCTACGGCTTGAATCTGAACCAGATTAATTCTTCAGGAAAATCGAATACCCGCCAATCGGCGCCAACACAATCAGCAACAGTCGAACAGATTTTTGCCGCTGCCGCCAAAGCAATAGGCGAATATGAACAAACCCAGGAATTCAACAAATTCAATTCCAAATTCGATTATGTACTGGCCGGCAAAACCAGCTTCAGTCCACTGGAAGCCAAAGGTTTTGAATTATTCAATAACCCAGATAAAGGCAATTGCGCTGCTTGCCATATCAGCGAAGCCACGGTTAGCGAAGACGGCAGTATTGAACCGCCTCTTTTTACGGATTTTAGTTACGACAACATCGGTCTACCGCGCAATATCAATATTCCTGGTAACCCCGAGCCAAATCCGGGCCTAGGCGGGCGTACCGATTTAACCACGGCTGCGGCCGATGAATTGGGCAAACACAAAGTGATGTCCTTGCGTAATATCGCTCTAACCGCACCCTACGGCCACAATGGTTCCATGGCGACCCTGGAGCAAATCGTCCATTTTTATAACACTCGCGATACTTTGGGCTATGTCGAAGACATCAATCAGCCAGGGTTCGGCATAACCGGTTGGCCGACACCTGAACTCATCAGTGACACGCTTAATCAGGAGGAATTAGGCAATCTGGGTTTAACGGACCCGGAAGAAAAAGCCATCGTAGCCTTTTTGATGACGTTGACCGACGACTATCCTAAATGGGGCCATGATCGAAGAGTGCCATCCTGGTCGCCAGCACCTTTTGCACAGCCGGTAAAATCGAACAAAGGTAAACATTTTAAAGCACGTCTACGGCGTATTTTGAGCAAAAAAAGATAAAAACCTGCGGCGTTTGTCAGAGCCAGCAAAAGTGCATTAACAGTCGTAATCAGTGTTTCGTCATAAACGACAAAATATATAGACGTCCGGTGATCAGCCTATATCGGACGTGCAGAAATTATAATGGTGGTTTTGGTCATAAAACTCCTTCAATCATGTTTCCTGGATATGAGTTCTAGTTTGTCAGTTTAAATAACCGCCGTCATGCCCACCGGGAAGCAGACATCCAGTGCCATTTATCCTTCGCGCTCTAGCGCTTCGGCACGATTAGCTTGATAAATAGGACAAACTAGCATTAGATGAATATGATAATTGCGTAAACGGCATAAATCATTTTCAATGATTGAGTGAACCATGAAGACTGGCCCACGCAAGTTCACGACTTGTCATCGGATAAGTTATAAAATTCCGTTTCCCAAGCTTTGTGTTAACTTTTACCATGTCCAAACCCCTGATCCACAAAGGCCGCGCCAGTATCAGCAATACTGTCGGCCGGTTCGAAAAGCAAAGTCGACAAGCTGAGGATGACGGTTGGGGCGGTCTGGATGCCGATTTGCCGCCACTGCCTACGGAAATCATCATTGATAGCAGTCGCTCGTTAATTAGCTACAACGATTCGCCGGATATTCCGTTCGACCGCTCCATCAATCCTTATCGCGGCTGTGAGCATGGCTGTATTTATTGCTTTGCCCGCCCCACTCACGCCTATTTGGGTTATTCCGCCGGGCTGGATTTTGAAAGCAAGATTCTGATCAAACCCGATGCAGCCCGTTTGCTACGCGAAGAACTGGCTAAACGCAATTACCGTTGCGCACCATTGGCTTTGGGCACCAATACCGATCCTTATCAACCGCTGGAACGGCAACACAAAATCATGCGGCAAATTCTGGAAGTACTGGCAGAAACCGGCCACCCGGTCAGCATCGTCACCAAGTCGGCCTTGATAGAACGGGATTTGGATATTTTGGCCGAGATGGCTGCACAAGGCTTGGCCTCTGTGTATTTATCGATTACCACGCTGGATCGCTCACTGGCACGCAGCTTAGAACCTCGCGCCGCTACGCCACAGCGCCGGCTGGAGGCTTTGGCTCGCTGTCGGGATGCCGGTATTCCAGCTGGCGTGATGGTTGCGCCTTTGATACCGGTTTTAACTGATCACGAATTAGAAAATATCGTCACCGCCGCGCATGCCGCCGGCGCACTTTGCGCGGATTTCATTTTGCTCCGCTTACCGCTGGAAGTGGCCGATCTGTTCCATGAATGGTTGCAGCAGAATGTTCCATTGAAAGCCGAGCATGTGATGAATCGCATCCGCGACAGTCGAGGTGGCAAAGCCTACGATGCAGCTTTCCATCAGCGCCAGCGCGGCAGTGGCGACTATGCCAATTTACTTGAGCAACGTTTTCGCTTGATCAGCAAAAAGCTGGGGCTGGCTAAATCTTTACCCCCACTGCGAAGTGATTTATTCCGTAAACCATCAGCGGGCGGACAAATGAGTTTTGATTTTTTCACTTGATTAAATACTGCACAGATATACAGGAGAGCGCTATGGACATAGGTAAGCTACTGATAACATTAGGCCTAGGCATCATTTTGCTAGGCTTGATTGTTAAATATGCGCCCTGGCTAATCAACTGGTTCGGTAAATTGCCCGGCGATATTAATATCCAAAATCCCAACAGCCGGATTTTCGTCCCCATCACATCGATGATTGTGGTCAGTGTATTACTCACGCTGCTGGCTAATTTCTGGCTACGAAAATAAAAAAACCGCCAATTTTTGCCTGAAGATAAAACCGCATCCGCTACAATAGCTGACACTATCAGCCCAGACAGACTAAACAAACATCATGAACAACACGACTATTCATGCACTCGATTTTGACGGCGTCATCTGCGACAGTGCGGTCGAAACCGCCATCACCGGCTGGAAAGCGGCCAGCCAAATCTGGCAAGACATGCCAAACAGCGCAGCTCCGCAAAGCCTGATCGATCAATTTCGCTTAGTGCGCCCTATCATCGAAACCGGCTACGAAGCCATTTTAGCCATGCGTTTATTGTTTTTAGGCGAAAGCTGTACGGCCATTTATAGTCATTATCAGGCTAAAACCCAGCAGCTTTTAGAACAAGCTCAAGTTAGTAGTGATGATCTGAAAAAACTATTTGGTGACACCCGCGACCATTGGATTGCTAACGATTTGCCGGACTGGATTGCCATGAACCCGTTATTTGCCGGTGTCAAAGAAAAACTGCAAGCGATTGGGCAAGCCCATAACTGGTATGTCATCACCACCAAACAGGAGCGTTTCGTTAAGCAAATTTTACAAGCCAATGCCATCGAATTGGCTGATCAGCGCATTTTTGGTTTGGATCGCAATATGAGCAAACCCGAGGTTTTAAAGGACTTGCTAATAACACACCCTGATCAGCCCATTGAGTTTGTCGAGGATAGACTGCCGACTTTGCTGAATGTGCAAAAACTTCCGGAACTGAGTAAAGTTGAATTACTATTTGCGACCTGGGGCTATAACACTCAGGAAGACAAGGCCATAGCAAGCCAGCAAGGTTTCAGGATGTTAAGTTTGGAGGATTTTTTACTCTGAGGCCCAGTATGAAAAGCAAGCGTGATGGCTAGCGAGATTGATCCACCTCTTTTAAACGTATAGCCAGATGCAAACGGTCATCGACCTCAAATTTTCTAAAAATAGAAGATAGATGGGCTTTGACCGTACGCTCGGAAATATTCATTGAAACTGCAATACTGCGGTTGTTCTCGCCCTGCCGTATCATATTGGCTACCTCAATTTCGCGCACTGATAATGAATCGGCCATCCGCTGCAATTCATCTCGCTTTTCAGGTGTTAGATGAGGCGCATGCAGTGACTTTAAGCGTCCGGTTAGCACGCCGATCACTTTAGGCACTAAAGCCCGGCGTATCCAAACATCGCCTTTTAAAATGCAGTCAACGGCTTGCCTCAATAACTGTGAGGATTCCGACGTTTCGCAATAACCCGCCGCCCCATGCACCATCACATCGATCTGTTTTTGATCTGACCAGTTAGACCCCATCACCAAAAAACGCGTGGCGGGATTGGCAAAAACAGTCAATAGACTGGCATCTTCATCCAGTTTGCGAGCATCAAAAATAACCGCATCTGCTTGATAATCCGTACGCGCATTTAATAATCGGCTAACACTGTGCTCAGCGATTAAGGCATGGGTCCACTCGGCAGTCCGCTGAGGGTTATTGGAATAGATCAGTATATTGGCCACGTAAAGGTAATGTGTTACTTAAAACTTATTCGGTATTGGCCATGATAAATTGTTCAGGCATATCAGCCAACAGAGAACGATTGCTTGCATTGATTAGTTCACATATTCCGATTTTATGCCGTGGTATTCAGCCAGCGCATTCTAAGTTTGTCACGATGAATATACAGCCATTGAATCGCTATAATTGGAATACCCGATTCAATTTTGCCGTCTTCCAGCATTTGGAACACATCCGCAAATTTTACCGCCGTCACATGAATATCTTCATCTTCTTCGGTCAAACCATGCACGCCACCGACTGTAGAGCTGTCCACACGCCCACAGAACAAGGTAATTCGCTCTGAGCAACCGCCTGGCGTGGTATAAAATTGCTGGATTTCGATTAACTCTTTAATAGCACAACCGGCTTCTTCCTCAGACTCCCGGTAAGCAACCTGTTCAGCGGTTTCACCTTCTTCGATGGCGCCAGCCACAATCTCTATCAACCAGGCCTTTTGCGGTTGATACACCGCACCCACCCTAAATTGTTCGATTAACACCACTTCATCGCGATCAGGATCATATAGCAAGACAGCAACACAATTGCCGCGGCGGAATAATTCGCGGGTAATGGGCTGGCTCCAGCCGCCACGGAACAAAGTGTGTTTAAGCGTGTATTGTTCCAGCCTGAAAAAACCGTGATAAACCGTTTCTTTGGCTAAAACTTCAAATTCCTTAACACTCACTTTGTATACTCAACTTTATAGATCACTCCAAGCTTGTCATCACTGATCAACAAACTACCGTTCGGCATTTGCACAATATCCACCGGCCGACCCAATACCTCATCCGACGGCGTCAGCCACCCTGACACAAAAGCTTGTTCGCTAAACGGCTCACCCTTGCTGAATTTGACCAGCGCCACCTGATAGCCCTGTGGTCGACTGCGGTTCCAGGATCCATGCTGCGCCACCAATAGCTGTTTATGGTATTGCTCTGGAAATTGCGCACCGGTATAAAATCGCATCCCCAGCGGTGCAACATGGGCTTTATAGCGCCAAGTCGGACCTTTGAATTGACCACATTTTTTGTTCTGAGCGAACTCCTTATCCGGCACATTACCAGCATGACAATAAGGAAAGCCGTAATGCTCGCGACTACCAGTCCATTGATTCAATTCGTCTGCAGGCACATCATCGCCCAAATAATCGCGACCATTGTCATTAAAAAATAAATGCCCGGTACTAGGCTCCCAATCGAAACCCACCGTGTTACGTATGCCATCGGCCAAAATTTGAAAACCACTACCATCGGCGTTTATGCGAAATAATGAGGCGTAAATCTCTTCTTCAGGTTTACAGATATTACAAGGTGCGCCCACAGCACTATATAACTTACCATCCGGCCCGAAGCGTATATACTTCCAACCGTGATGTTTTGTCGACGGTAATTGATCAAATACCACTACAGGTGCGAGCGGATTCTCGAGATTAGCTTCGATTTTATCGAATCGAATAATACGGTTCACTTCCGCAACGTACAAGGCCCCGGCTTTATAGGCCACACCATTGGGCAAATTCAGATTTTGCGCCAAAATATAACGATTTTCGGCCACGCCATTGCCATCTTTATCTTCTAATGCGTACACATTGCCATCTTGGCTACCTACATAAACAATGCCTTGTTGACTCACGGCCATTTGCCTGGCGTTCGGCACATCATCTGCGTAAATAGAAATTTTAAACCCGTAGGGCAAATGCAACTGCTTCAGTACCGCCTCGTGTTCCGGTTTGGCCGCAAAACACAGCGACGAAAACATCATCAACAACAATATCGACTTTAAACCTTTCATTTTTCAGCGCCCTAAAATAAACTTTGCCGCATCTTACCACTCCAAACCTTGAAATTAACTATTCAGCACCCAACCTTGTTTCCATCACCCCACAACACAGGACTATAACTATGATGAGAATATTGCTGTTTATGGCGACCAACGTCGCCATCATGATTGCGATTACCGTGATTTTTAACCTTCTAGGCCTGAAAAGCACCCTGGATGCGCAAGGCGTTGATCTGAATCTGGATGCCTTGCTAATGATGTCGGCCATCATTGGTATGACGGGTTCGATCATTTCGCTATTCATGTCCAAATGGTCTGCTAAAAGAGCTATGGGCGTACATGTAATCGATCAGCCACAAAACCAAACCGAACAATGGTTGTTGAGCATCGTCTCCAGACAAGCCCAACAAGCGGGTATCGGCATGCCTGAAGTGGGTATTTTCCAAACCCCCGAGCCCAACGCATTCGCCACCGGCGCCAACCGCAATAGTGCTTTGGTTGCAGTCAGCACCGGCTTGCTGCAGAGCATGAGTGCCGATGAAGTGGAAGCGGTAGTGGGCCATGAAATCAGCCACGTTGCCAACGGTGACATGGTGACCATGGCTTTGATGCAAGGCGTGGTGAATACCTTTGTCTATTTCTTTGCATCCGTTATCGGTCATGTGGTCGACCGTGTAGTATTCAAAACCGAACGTGGTTACGGTCCGGCTTATTACATTACCCAGATTGTGGCGCAAATTGCCTTGTCGATTCTGGCTTCTATGATTGTGATGTGGTTTTCGCGTTACCGCGAATTTCGTGCCGATGCTGGTGGCGCAAATCTGGCGGGTCGTCAGAAAATGATTTCCGCCCTACAGGCCCTACAACGTTCGCATGAACCATCACAGCTACCCGGTGAATTGGCCGCTTTTGGCATCAATGGTGGTGGCGTAAGACGTTTATTCATGAGCCATCCGCCGCTGGAAGAACGTATCGAAGCTCTGAAAAGTCAACGTTAATATTGTCTGCCAGTGCCGGCTTATACCGACACTGGCTTTTCTATGTCTGATCATCAGTTCATTCGCTTCAAGCTCAGCATCAGTTACGACCAGTACCTGGCCGTCTACCAAGGCATCGCCAAAACCGTATGGGTGATAGCCGATGATGGTCGCCGGATTGTCTTCCCTGCCGGCAACATTAAACACTATCTGACAAAAACCGGCATACAGGGCTATTTTGAAATGGAGCTGAACGCGCAAAACAAGTTTGTAGGGATTAAAAAACTAGCCTAAAGCGCAGTGAATATCTGGCCGCTAATTTGTACCCGACAGCTTTATATTGTTAGCAGTTTCCAGTTCCACTAATTGTTCCGGGGTATTGATATTGGCAAACACCGCCGGCCTATCGCTAAAATCCACTTCAACAACTTGATGCTTCTTAAACCAGGCTTGCAACTTGCGTTCACCCGCTTGCAAATACGTTTGCAAATCGGCCCGTAAATGCGTTTTCAAGGCCGCAAAGACGGGGTGCAGTCGTTCACCATCAAAAGCCACCGCAATATCGACATCGTCTGCCAAAGCCGCTAAAAGCCTTTGAACATGCTCTGTGGTCAGCAACGGCGAATCGCAAGGCATAATCAGCAAAACCGGATGATGTACGATTTGCATGGCTGCCAGAATACCGGCTAACGGGCCATCAAAACAGTCGCTGTTATCGGTAATCACCGGAAAACCCAATTGCCGATACTGTTCCTGATTGCGGTTGGCGCTAATATACAAATCCGCGACTAAAGGAGTCATGGCCTGTAAGGCATAGCTCACCAGTGGCCGGTTTTTGAATAAGATTAAACCTTTGTCCTGCTGCCCCATTCGCCTTGCCAAACCACCCGCCAATACAACGCCACTGACTTTGTTTTGCTCGCTCATGATGTTAAGCTTTTGCCATGTTTATAAGAGTCGTCATTTTCGCAAGCCTAGTGCTGATTGCAAGCTGCGCTATACAAACCCACCCACCTCACGTGCATAGCCAGCGGGTAGACTACTATCAACTGGAAACCCACAAACCTTATGACGAGGTATTGGCAGAGCTTGAAATCGCCATAGCCGAGCATAATTTTCGCATCACCGGCCATAGTCGGGTCGGTAAAGTGATACGCGACCGTGGCGCTAAAGATTTCCCTGAATACGACACCATACAATTTTGCAATTTGACCCTGGCGAGAACCATGTTGGAAATCACCCCGCACGCGGTCGGCTTCATGCCCTGCAATGTGGTGGTTTACCAATTTGCCGGTAAAACCATCATTAAAACCCATTTACTACCGGAAGACGGCGACAATCCCGAATTAAATGAATTTGCGGTTAAAATGAACCCACAGTTGAAGCAGATTGTCGATTTTGCTGCTGAAGAATAATTTTTACTACAACACTTACAATCACCATGAAAAAAACACTGCTAATCACGGCTCTTTTCACATTACTGGCTGGCTGCGCCACCACCCAAGAAGCAACATCACCTGAAACTGTGGCAAAAGCCAACGATTATCCAACCCGAGACCGGGTGGATTATGTATTTGAATGCGTCGCTAAACACGGCGGTTTAAGTTACATCAACCAATACGCCTGCGGCTGCAAAATCGATAAAATCGCCGAACAAATGAGCTTTGCAGAATACGAAGCCGCCCACACCTTTGTACAAATGCAAAAAACACCGGGTGAAAACGGCGCCCCCTTCCGCGATCCTAAGCACGCCAAAGATTTGCGCGCCCAATTAAAAGCCGCCGACGCAGCGGCCGAGAAGGCTTGTTTTGTAATGAAATAAAAACAACCATTAACGCCCTGATACGCCAATCCAAATCGGAATATGGCAACATGATGCAGGGCAAAACCATCTACCCAGATCACACTATAAAACTATGAACTTTTGGCTGATGAAATCCGAACCCGATGCTTTCAGTATCGATGATCTGGCTGAGCGGCCTGAGCAAACTGAGCATTGGGACGGCGTGCGAAATTATCAGGCGCGGAACATGATGCGTGACGAGATGAAAATTGGCGATCAGGTGTTTTTTTATCACTCCAACTGCAGCTTGCCCGGCATCGTCGGTATCGCAGAGGTGGTGAAAGAAAGTCAGCCGGATTTCACGGCTTTCGATCCGAACGACAAACATTTCGACCCCAAAAGCAATCCGGACAAACCCACCTGGTTTATGGTGGAGGTAAAATTCGTCCGTAAATTGCTCCGCACTATCAGCCTACAAGAACTAAAACAAAAAACAGAATTGGCCGATCTGGCTTTGGTGCGTCGTGGCAACCGGCTGTCCATCATGCCGGTGGGTCAGCAGCAATGGGACTTTATTTTAGAATTAGAGTAAAGCTCTGAAGGGACAGAAAATCGTGCATCTAGCTTGCCATATCACGTATGGATATGGTCGGAAATATCTTAAAGAATTTCACGCTCATAGTTCCCATGCTTCGCGTCACTGCCA
>NZ_LUUI01000016.1 GCF_001644015.1 Methylomonas lenta | reverse complement strand
TCCCGGAGGGAGAAGGAACTGTTTTACCTTTTACGGCACCCTCATAAGTAGGTTGTTGTAATTGTAGGCCGGAATAAATCCTATATCGCGGCCGCTCAATTGGCCTTATTCTGCCTTGTATTCGATTTTTACGACAACCTTTAAAAAGGCAAAATTTCGTCGGCAGTTTTTTATTCATTCTGGATTCAATGCTTTATATGGACTTTATTAATACGCTACTGATTGTATTTACCGGCCTTCTGGCGATACCTACACTATTCTTTGGCATGCAGGTTTTATTGGCATCAGGCGTGACTAAGAGGAAAATTCAACCAGTCGGTCCCAGGTCAAGCGTTGCCGTGTTGATGCCGGCCCATAACGAAGCTCAGGTGATAGTCGATACATTGCATTCCATCATTCCCCAGTTGGGCGAAAACGATTGCTTATTAGTCGTGGCGGATAATTGCACAGACAAGACTGCGGCTTTAGCGAAAGCGTCTAGGGCGAAGGTAATCGAACGTCAGCATGAAACTCATCGTGGCAAAGGCTATGCACTGGATTTTGGTTTGCAATTTCTGGCGCAGAACAATCCGCCGGAAGTGGTTATCATCATTGATGCCGATTGCCAGGTGTCGCCGACTTGTATTGATACCTTGGCGAGGCAGGCGCAAAGCGAAAACAGGCCAGTTCAGGCGCTCTACCTAATGCAAGCGCCTACAAACAAATCCATCACCCAAGCGATTGCCGAGTTTGCCTGGCTGGTTAAAAATCAGGTCAGGCCTTTAGGGCTAAAGCGTTTAGATTTGCCTTGCCAGTTGATGGGCACCGGCATGGCTTTTCCCTGGGCGCTTTTAAATCAGGCCGATCTGGCGCATGGTAATATGGTCGAAGATATGAAATTAGGCATCGATTTAGCACTGCAGGGCTTTCCACCGGAGTTCTGCCCGGATGCCTTGGTGACCAGTGAATTTCCTACGTCGGAACCGGTTACTTCCAAGCAAAGAACCCGTTGGGAACATGGTCACCTGGCGACGATTTTTTCTGAAACCCCTCGATTGTTGAAAGCCGCAATACAGCGACGAGATTCCCACTTATTAGCCATGGCACTCGATTTGTCGGTACCACCTTTGAGTGTTTTGGGTTTGGCTTTGCTTGCCATGTTCGGTATGGCGAGTGTTCTGGCTATCGCTACCGGCAGTGCAATATCCTTTTACTGGGTGGCAGGTTTAAACAGTATTTTTGCAGTAGCGGCATTAGCCGCTTGGTATACGTTTGGGCGTAAGGTCTTGGCATTTAAAGCCTTATGCGTAGTTCCATTTTACATGCTACGCAAAATACCGCTTTATCTGGCTTTTGTATTTAAAAGGCAGCAGGGTTGGGTGAAGACTGAAAGGTAATGATCAGTTTTTATTGCTGGAATCAAAAAGGTGAGATTCGCTTCATTAGTTGATTTTCGCTAGTTGCCCTATTGGGGTTACAATTTAAGCTACCTTTTTTAAAGGAATTAGGAGTTGGCATGGATATCATTTTCTATATTTTGGTTTGCTTGCTGGTGGGGTATGTCTGTCTGTCGATGTGGATCGTAACTATCGAAGCCTTGGCTGCAATGAGCTTCGGTCATCGTGAAGCATCCGATTCTCAACCGGAACAAACGCCTAAAACGGTAGTTTTAATGCCTGCTCATAACGAAGAGAGTGAGATAGGGCATACGTTAGAGGTGTTGGCCCGAGACTTGCCGTCGAATTGCCGCTTGCTCTGTGTCGCGCATAATTGTTCGGATGCCACTGCCGATATTGCACGTGGATTTGGCGCAGAGGTTATCGAAGTTAACGATGCGGGTGCAGGTGGCAAGCCGGACGCGTTGAAAGCCGGCTTGCGTTGGCTTGATGCTGATCCGCCGGAAGTGGTGGTAATCATCGATGCGGATTGTACAGTGACTGGCGGCAGTCTTCGCGCGCTAGCCACTCAGGCTAAGTGCCTGAATCGTCCGGTGATGGGGGCTTATTTTTTTGCTGCACCCGAACAGGGCCGGCAGGTGGCTAAATTATCCAGTCTGGCTATCATGCTAAAGAATGTTATCCGGCCGCTCGGTTTGTACAGACTGGGTTTGCCATGCCTACTCAATGGTAGCGGATCGGCTTATCCATTCAACCTGATCAGGTATGCGCAGCATGGAGAAGGTTCCATCGCGGAAGACTATCAACTTAGCGTTGATTTATTGAATTTGGGCTATCCCACTACTTTCGTACCTGAAGCCAGAGTTGATGGTCGTTTGCCAGCGCGAGAAGGCACGGCACAAAAGCAAAGACGCAGATGGGAACATGGGCACCTGTATTTGTCGTTTCTTACAGCACCTCGCTTGTTGTGGGCTGGCTTGATCGGGCTTGACAGGAATCGTATTGCATTAGGGCTGGAATTACTAGTTCCTCCGCTGGCCTATCTGGGTCTGCTTTGGCTGATTGCACTCATCATGGCCATTGCTTCTGCGCTGATTCTGAATGCTTTGCCACTTTTTATGTTGGTTGCCAGCGCCATTGCCTTTAGCGCAGCAATACTGGTGTCCTGGTTAAAGTTTGCCGGATTCGACATGACTTTTGCCGCCCTTGCTGCGGTGCCAGGATATATAATTTGGAAGCTACCCATTTACCGCGATTTTTTTATAAGCAGGGAAACGCGTTGGATTAAGACTGAGCGAGATTGAGTTGTCGATTACTGGCAAAACTAACCTGATTAGCAAGCTGGTTCAGCTAAACAAACAGATCCTCTCTCCCGTAGGGAGAGGGCTAGGGTGAGGGGATTAAATGCCGAAGTACTTTGGTTTTAATTTCTAAGGGAGATATCAAATGAATAAACGCATAATGGTTACGGGTGGTGCTGGATTTATCGGATCGCATTTATGTGACCGACTAGTGGAGCAAGAAGAGGATGTGTTATGCGTGGATAATTACTTTACCGGCAGTCGCAATAATATCCGCCATTTGCTAAATCACCAAAACTTTGAGGTGTTGCGGCATGATGTGACGTTTCCTTTGTACGTGGAAGTGGATCAAATTTATAATCTGGCCTGTCCTGCGTCACCTGTGCATTATCAATTCGATCCGGTACAAACGACCAAGACTAGTGTACATGGTGCCATTAACATGTTGGGTCTGGCCAAGCGTGTAAAAGCCAGAATTTTTCAAGCCTCAACATCAGAAGTGTATGGTGATCCTGAGATACATCCGCAAGTCGAATCTTATTGGGGCAAGGTTAATCCTATTGGTATACGTAGCTGTTATGACGAAGGCAAACGCTGTGCTGAAACTCTGTTTTTTGATTATTATCGTCAGCATGGACTGGATATCAAAGTGGTGCGTATCTTCAACACCTATGGTCCGCGGATGGCGAAAAACGACGGTCGGGTAGTCAGTAATTTTATTACCCAGGCTTTGGCCGGCGAAGATATTACGATCTATGGTGACGGCACCCAAACCCGTTCATTCTGTTATGTCGACGATATGATTGATGCATTTGTGGCGATGATGGCGACAGAAAAAGGCTTTACGGGTCCTGTCAACGTGGGTAATCCGGGGGAATATCAGATTGGTGAATTGGCGGAAACCATCGTTTCGCTGTGTAAAACCAGTTCAAAAGTGATTTACAAGCCATTGCCACAGGACGATCCGCGTCAGCGCCAGCCGGATATCACGCTAGCCAAGGAAAAACTGGATTGGCAACCGAAAGTTGGGTTGATTGATGGGCTTAATGAAACTATTGCGTATTTCCGCAATTTGGCAGACTAGGGGCTTCGCTAGCAATTACTTCCGTATGGTTTACATGCTTTGCGCGCGGAGCATGTAAACCATAATATGATGTATTTTTCGCTTATAGTTTCAATGCTTTGAGTGGGAAATCCGATGGGGGCGCTGCAGCGTCCCGAACCGCAGAGCGGTTCAGGTTGCATTCCCACGCGAAGCGTCAATGCCATTAAGTTAAGAAAAAGCTCCCTCTCCTGCTGGAGAGGGTTGGGGAGAGGAGATTTATAATAAGGCAAAAAAGCTTTATTTAATCCCCTCATCCTAACCTTCTCCCGGAGGGAGAAGGGATTGTTCTTCCTTAACTTAATGGCAGTGACGCGAAGCGTAGGAACGATGCGATGAACTTCTGCATTGCATTCCTCTCGGGCCACATTAGCTGGGTGGATTACCGAGCAGGTTATGTAAGGCTGCCTTTTCTTTGGAAGCCAACCAAACTAGCTAGCGCCGAACCGAATAACCAAAAGGCTGCTGGCAGGGGCACTGGGGCGGCATTGATGGTACGATTCCAGGCTATTGAATAATCCCAATCGATAGCGCCTTCCAGTGAACTAACTTGGAGTTGATAATTATGTCCGGCAATCAGGCTACTCAAGAAAAGATTCTGAGTGTTGTCCACTATACTGTCCGAGAAGGCGATAGTGGCAGCTTCGGTAACGTCAACTAATGAAAGTTCTAAATGATGCAGCGTGGTATTCATTGCGCTAGTGTTGGAAACGCCAAGATTCCATACCAATGAGGCAGCTAACGTTTCGTCTGTATTCGTAGTAAATGAATAAATTGCTAGATCGTTACTGCCAGAAGCACCGCCAAAATGGTCGTCGTAATCAAAGCCGGACATGCCGATCTGACCATTGTTGCTGCCGCCATCCTGCAAACTGTTTTGTTCACCTGCAGTCATGATCTGGTAGCTATTGTAAATATTGACTTGACCAGCACCATAACGGTCATCCAAACCATTATCCGTTTGGTGGCCGGTGCTACGATAATCTGTAATATCGCCATAGCCGCTGGTATTGCTTGTTTGTCTATCCGCGCCCGCCATCAAGATGGCTTTAACGGTTTCGGAGCGCTCTGCATTGTAGATGGTGCCTGCGCTGGTTACGGTTCTGTATCCGAGCGATAAGTCGGTTTGCTCATGGCCTGTTTCCACTAATAATGCGGCAGCGGCGGAAACGATAGGGGTGGAATTGCTGACAGCACTCGCTGGTGCAACGATATCGGTTATGGCGCGACCTGCAACATAGGTTGCATCCACGGCAACTGAGCTTAAACTTGAACCATTGGTGAGGCCTACTGAAATCGTGTTGTAAGCGTTACCGATTAATGGTGAGCCGGTCGCTGCGGCGACCTGGATATATTCATTGAGATCAACCTGACGATCCACTGATCGGAGAATGTTGCTGGTCTCTGCTGGCGAATCAGCAGTGCCCGCCCAGCTATGATTAGCGATGCGTCGGTCGCTGGTTGTGGCCCGACCATTACTTTTGTTCAAGCTATTGAGCCATTGATTGACCTCGTAACTATGAATATCGCTGATGCCTTGTGCAATTGATAGCGAATTGCCGTAGAACCGGTCAGCAACCCCCATGGCGTGCCCGGAAAAAACACTGGGTATACAAGGTGGCGTGCTGCAAGTAAGGCCTGGATAGCTGAAGGTTTTGCCTGTCATAGTGCCTACGCTGGGATCGGGCGCAAAGATCGGATCGTCCGCTGAATCTGTGCCGGTGGAGGCTTCCACCTGAGTGACCTTAACTCCAGATCCGCTAGGTATCGCCGCAGCCAGTTCGGCTTGTAATGCGGTATAGCCGATGTCTGCCTTGTAATCGGCCGATGCTTGCGCCGAAATCGCCAGCAGTGGCAGGGCAAAGAGGGTTAATAAATCGTGTTTCTGATGGTTCATACAGTATTCCGTTGCTGAGTTATTGATTTTTTATGCTTTGTTTTAGATGTGATTTTTATTGAATCAAAATTCTCATTTCATTATCCTGGCAATGTGCAGAGTAAATTTTTCGGCAAGCTTAGGTGAATGGTAACTCTGATTCCATTCTTGGTAAATGTACCGAATTGTTTGCATTTATTCTGCGTTTTTTGACAGGCATTATTAATATTCTTTTTCGCGTCTTACAAAGGAAATCGTCGTCGCCAATGCTCCAGTCCATAACCAAAATGCCGCTGGGATAGGTGTTGCAAATACATTAGTTGTGACTATTGAATGAATGAAGCTTTGCAATTTAAAAAGTTTTCACTTTGCAGTAATAACCCTAAACAATTCGGAATCTGAATTGTGCGATTAAAACTTTTAACAACTTAAGATTTAGCGAGACGGATTAATAGCATAGAGTGGTCTCACTGAAAAAGCCGTAGCTCGTGTAATTTTGAAAATTATCAGCAATAATCGGGCCAAGTATATTCAATGGTTTTTGGTTTAGGGTGACAGGTTGTTAATCCTAAGCTTGGGTCATGCGCGGATGTGTCATATCACACAGTATGCGGCATATGACACAGTAATTTGATTCAAACAAGCGTTGAGATTGCTCATGCAGTTGTTTTACATATTCCATTATTTCGCTACTTGGAGTCTAAATTTTTTAACGCTTTCGAAGGTTTTGCGATTTTTTGGTCTGCGTGGCGATCCTGGTTTTGGGAGTTGTGAGCTTTGACTTTCGTCGGTCAAGTTAGGAGGCCCTTAAATAGGGTAATCGGCCTGACGTGTGAAACCATGGAGTTAACGCCATAAGACCCTATTAAGGTTCGTCCGTTGATTGCCACTATGGTAATCTTGAGGGCTTACATTATGGGCCGTTCGGAGATCAAGCGGGAGTGGGCTTTTTCTCTGCATTACGGAACTGATGATCTGTTATCAGATTTCATATAGTCAATGGGGGGCAGTTAATTATTTGCCACCCTGAATTTAGCTATATGGGCTGATACTTAAAATCATGATAATGTTGCTTTTATGTTTCCGGTTAGGTCTTGTAAAATTTAAACCATGAATGATCCAAAATTAAAATTGCGCTCAGCAGGCTCGGGCTACTTAATCAATCGTATCCAGACCTTGTTTGTCAGCATGCTGCGAATTTGGACCATTCCAATCGTATTAATGCTCAGTTTGGCATCCGGTTTTACCACTTTTTATGGCTTGTCTCACTTTATCACGCCATGGATTGCATTGATTATTACTGTTGCAATTCAATCGATTATCGTAATTTGTTCGCTGGAAATGGCGGGGATACATTGGACGGCTAACCGCACGCGTTATTTTTCCGTGGTTGTATCGCTTTTTATTGCAATGGCTGCATCCGTGACCTTTTCTTATTTCAAGTTTTATGAAATTTCCGAGCAAGAAAGCCTGCATATCGATCGGATACAACAGATTCGGCAAGACATAAAAGGCTATCTCGATGTTGTTCTTGAGCACAAAAGCCAATTACTACAGAAACAAAAGCAGGCATTGGATAAAGCCTCTGTAGATGTATCTCAGGCTTATTTTGGCACCCATGAGCAAATTGCATCAGGATACAAAAATCAGGTTGGCGAGGGACCTTTCTGGCGTCATTACAATCTGATTTATCAGGAAAAAAAACAGGCCTATCAAAATCAGGAGCAAGCTTTTCTTGAGCTGGATAACGAAATTCGACTAATGCAGTCTAGCCTTGGTGATTTGGATGTGGCGCAGAATCAAGAAGCCGCTTATTTCAAGTTTCTCAAGCATTATCAGGATATTCAATTGAAGGTCAATCAGCTATCCAGTAGCGCAGGCCTGATGCTGCCGGATGCACCTATGCTAATGACTTATAAGCAGTTTGTTGAGGAAGTAAAACCTTCCTTTGCGATGTGGCAGGGTTTTTCCTGGTTTGCCTTCGTCTGCGCGGCCATGGTGGATTTTTTCACTGTATTATTGTCTTATCGACTTGAATTTACCGCGCCCGGCCCATTAACCGTGCAAGAAGAGGAATTGGTATTCGAGTGCTTGCGACAGTTTTCAGAGTTTCGTATTAACGAAAACGATGAACTGGAAATGATTATCGAAAAATCCGAGCTGGAAAAAGCCCGACGTTATTCTGATTGGTCTCGCATGTTTGTGGTGGGTTTGCTATTGAGTCGAGGTTTTTTAAGAAAAGTGGATGCCAGGACGGTTGAATTTGCCCCCAGTCTTTACCCGTTGATCGCCGAAAAAATGTCCGACAAAATTGCAGCTATAAAAGCCAAAGCACTGGTTAAATTGCCGGTTGAAACGTCATGAATAATCCCAATAGCGAACTGGATGCTTGGCTGGCTGGCGAGGATATTTTCGACCAATCGCTTACCGTGCCTGAAGATTGGGTGGCTGGTTTTGACGCTGACCGGCAATTGGTTGTTTTAAAAGTCGGGCCGTTCAAACGCCTTTTTTTACGGCCAGGAAACTTCAACAAACGCTTTTATCATCAGCTATATCCACTAAAAATTGAAACCTGGCCGTATCGGCGACAGATTAAATTGTTTGAGGATTTTTGCACCTTAGACATTACGTTGGATATCCGCTTTCAGGCTACATTGATTTATGTGCAAAAAAACGCTGAACAGTTGGACTCGATTAATCTACATATCAAACAGCTTTACGCAGACGTTATCGAAGATAAAATAAGCCAGGAGCTCAGCAAACTGGCAGACGGTAGTTGGGTGCAAAACGGCTTAAGCCGACATGAAAATCGCATAGCAATTTCAATATGTGAACTACTCACGCAACAACATATTCAGGCCGAAGCTCTCTGTCATATAGCTGTGACATTCGTTGACTTTCCCGAAGTACAGTTAGGTAAAGATAGTGTTTACCTGCATGTATTAAAGAAAACGTTTGAATTAAACCAACAGAAACATGCTGAGCTTCAGCGTCAACAACAACTGGATCATCAGCAAGCGCTGCAGGCTAAACAACAGGAATTAGAGCATTTAAAACAGTTGGCGGAAATGCGGCGACAAATTCAGCTTCAGGATGCCGAAACACAAATTCAATTATTACAAGACAAAGAGCAACAGCTTGAGCGACAACGTGAGGTAGAAAGGCGTATCCATACCGAACAAATCAATCACGAGCAACAATTAAAAGAAATTAATTTTGATATTGAAATGCGCGTCCAGCAACAGCTTGAAGCCAGACAAAGGCTGATAGAGACTCAACAGATGACAGATAAACTTGCACATCAAGCTTTACTGGAAGACAAACAAACGGTCGCTGAGATCAATCGCCGAGCAGTTGCTAAGCGACGCTGGCAAGAGGTAGAAAATTCAGATGTTACAGAGAATAATGCTGGCGAAAACCCATAGTGACTGGTTTACACCACGAAGTATTGCATGCATTGGCTTCGTGGTGAAATGATCCGGTAAACTTTTAATCTGCCAAGCCTTCTAGATTGGATTGGATAGCTAAAATTTCCGCCAGGTTGGAGCTGATAAATGACTCGGATAAGCCTACTCGTTCAGCGACGGCATAAGGAAAGTCAGCCAAGATTTCTTCTTCGGTTTTCCCTTGGTCTACCTTGTTGCTGATGTATTGAGCCAAGTGTAGTGTACAAGCATAGGCGGATGGTTTTTCGAAGCTTAAAGGCTCACCCGATTGCTGAATGGCTTCTATCAATTCATCCGCAAATTTCCAGCGACGGCATAATTCGGCACACACATCCTGATTGGTAAAGCCAATGCAATTACGTTCAATCTCCGGTCGGGGGGTGTTACCGGCTTTAGCGTGTTGATCAATTTCGTTAGCTTCGCTTGGAAAGACCATATGGATAAGTACATTACCCAAGTTACCTATTAAAGCCGCTGTGTAGGCAATATCGGCTTCCAGTTGGTTGTGTTCGGCTAACCACTTGGCATAGGCGGCGGTTCTGAAGCAATTGTTCCAGAATTTTCTAATGTCGAAATTTTCAATTTTGGGCATGCTGCCAACAATGCCGGAGGCAATGACCAAGGTTTTTAGTTGGTTCATACCCAACATGACTGTAGCTTGATCTATCGAAGCTATTTTACGCGAGAGACCAAAGTGAGCGGAATTGACTAAGCGCAGGATTTTTAGTGCAATAACCTGTTCTTTTTCCACATTTTTAGCAATATCCAGCATTTCTGCGTGCGGTTCATTGAGCTGATTAATAATGGTTCGAACTACTTCAGGAATTTGTGGCAATTTTTGAATGCTATCGAACAACTGACTCATTTGCTTGGGCATGCTTAAGTATCCTGGATGATGGAAAATAGCAGACAGTTTAGACTATTACTGTTTTCTGACAATAGTATTCAATGCTAAATATTTCAACACTAGTCATCTGTATTTTGTTTAGGAATGGGAATGCGATAGCTATGCAAAAATGTACTATTCAGGCTGGTCAGTTGAATGCTGTTATTGGTTAAAATTACTTAAAACACTGACAAACAGTAATAATGCTGGCTACAAACAGCGATTTTTATAATAATCTGTACATCAGAAATGTGCATGCAGCCAATTCCACTGCTGCTTTTCTGTCTGACAATAATAATTTATGAGGTAGAACTATGTTAGCCAAACTTGCTGTAGCCGACTACATGTCCAAGCATCTTGTCACAGTCACACCACAAACAGAGGTTACCTCTGCTATTAAAACCATGCTGGATCACAAAGTGACTAGTGTGCCTGTAGTGGATAGTCATGGAAAATTATTAGGTATTTTTTCTGAAAAAGACGGTATAAAGATTGTCGTTGAATCGGCCTATAATCAAAGCATGGCTGGTAAGGTTGAAGATTTTATGACAGCAGATCCGATGGTAATCGATGCGGACGAAAGCTTGGTTGATGTTGCGGCAAAATTTCTGGATTCTTCCATTCGAAGCTTTCCTGTATTTCATCACGGTGCCATGGTTGGCATTATTAGTCGGGTTGACGTTCTACGCTCCTTAATTGCTACGCATTGATATTAATTTTCGGCGACTTATGGTTAACGTAAATCGCTGAAGTTTACCGTATATACGTCCACAGGAGGTCGAAATGGTCAAAGATCAAACAGTAGATAAAAGCAAAAAAGTCAAGAATATTGCCGCCGTGCTATACCTTTTAATCTTGGTTTTTTTGGTTGGTGGGTCTTATTTACATCAGAAGTCTGACATTTTGGATTTTTCAGAAAATAAAACGGATTTGAATGTTTTTCCTCGGTAGTGATTAACCCTTTAGGATTCCGCAATAAACATCTTCCCGGATAATAGCTACCCGCGAAACCAGGTTTTCCCTTGCATCCCTAGACTGGCTCAGGAGCAACGGGGAAATCCTGCGACATCGAGAAGGACGTTCTGAGATCAGATCCTGAGTGGATTATTTTTTCTGGAAAAATTGTTGCGTCAGAAAGCCGATCACTGCAATAGCAAACAATCCGGAAAAAACTACCAAACCAATTTCATCTTTTTTAGCTACTTGATGGCTTCTTTTGGCCGATAGCACCGAAGCAGAGGTTCGCCCATCTACTGAATAGCCGGAGTAGGGTTTATCGTTATTTGCTGTAGGCTTATGAGTCGTTGTTGATGTGCTGGTTTGGTTCTCTGCTTCGATAGTAGCGCTTGAGGTAAGTGGTACGCTGATTAGAAAAATCAAGATAAATCCAGATATAAGTAGAGGGGTTTTCATTTTGCCTCCATGAGCCAGCCTGGTGTTTTTATCCATTGCCGGCAAAAATTAAGTTTATTAAAATTGCAGTTTACACCATCACATAGACAGTTTTAGGGTAATTGTTTCATGCGGAACGTCAGGTAAACAGGTTTGCTTGAGCTTAACCATGCAGCCTAAACCGCTTTAATATAAGTCAATAAGATATTGATTAAGTTATGTAAATATCCATTTTTAAAATTGCTTTTTTGCTAGTGATTACCTTTAAAAATTGCTAGGTTTTACAATCCACCAAAAATTTAGATGATATTAGGATAGTGTTATGAAAACCGTTTTGATCACAGGTGCAAACAGAGGTTTAGGTCTTGAGTTTTGTCGGCAATATACTCGCGACGATTGGCGAGTGATTGCTACTTGCCGCCATCCAGATATTGCAAATGATCTTAATTCTTTGGCGCGACAATATGCAAACCTACAAGTCCATGCTTTAGATGTCGCTGATTTTTCTCAAATCGATGCGCTTAGCCAGCTTTTAGTCAATGAATCTATCGATGTATTAATCAACAACGCTGGCATTTACGCTGATCAGCAGGGGTGTGGAGTGGGTCAATTGGATTATCAGGCCTGGGAAAAATCATTTTTGATCAACACCCTGGCAGCTGTAAAAATGGCTGAGACATTTCTGCCGCAATTACAAAAAAGTAAACAAAAGCTGATCGTTAGTATTAGTAGTTTAATGGGTAGCATGGCGGATAACGCTAGTGGCGGTAGTTTATCTTATCGTTCCAGTAAAGCTGCCTTAAATGCGGCTATGAAAAGTCTATCGATTGAACTATGTCGCGATTTGGTCGGCGTGTTGATCTTGCATCCCGGTTGGGTCAAAACGGACATGGGTGGTAAAAACGCATCGATCACTGTTGAGGAAAGCGTATCCGGTATGAGGCAACAGATTGAGATTTTTAACTTGCAGAAAACGGGGCGTTTTTTAAATTATGAAGGCGCCCAGTTGCCTTGGTAGTCATAAGTTTTTTTAAGCGGCAAACCAACTTTATTTGCTTGTCACTATTGACAGCTAAATTGGGGGTTATGCACAAATTCTTTTTACAAATAACCAGAAAAAACACTTGACAACGCAACTTGTTGAATCTTGGTGTAAATTACGTAAGTTATTGATATTGAATTATTATGTTGAATTGATTAAGTTTAAAGCAATCTAACTCAGCCCCAGTATTCTCGCGGGTTAATCGCAGTTTCCGACATTTTACCCACAGAGTTATCCACAGATTTTGTGGGTAACTTTTATTCAAAAAACCAACCAGTCTTTATGTCTTTTTTCAACTATTCTCAATACTAAAAGTCACCGCTAACAGTTCTGGTGAGTTTTTAGCCGCCGCATATTTTGGCTCTACCAATTGTTGCAAGGGCTTATAATCAGTGGCACATACCAATAAGACTATTAATTTAGCCTCAGTCTTTTCATTTAGTTATTAAAGGTTGTTTTATGCAAAATCAGCAGACACTCACCATTGATGGCAACCAGGCAGCGGCCAGTGTTGCACACAAATTAAACGAAGTGATTGCCATTTATCCGATTACACCTTCATCAGCAATGGGGGAGTGGGCGGATGAATGGTCGTCGCGAGGGCAGAAAAATCTGTGGGGAACCGTGCCACAGGTCATCGAAATGCAAAGTGAAGCCGGAGCCGCAGGTACCATACACGGCGCATTGCAGGCAGGCACCATGGCTACCACCTTTACCGCTTCGCAAGGGTTATTATTGATGCTGCCTAATATGTATAAAATTGCTGGCGAATTATCGCCAACGGTTTTTCATATTGCCGCACGTTCTCTGGCTTGCCAGGCATTGTCGATATTTGGTGATCACAGTGATGTGATGTCGGCACGCATGACGGGTTTTGCCATGTTCTGCTCCAACTCACCGCAGGAAGTACAAGATTTTGCCCTGATTGCTCATGCAGCCAGCTTAGAAAGCCGTATTCCTTTCATGCATTTTTTCGATGGTTTCCGCACCTCGCACGAAGTGGCCAAACTGATTACCATTGATGATGACGTGTTGAATGGCATGATCAAGCAAGAATGGGTGAGTGCTTTTCGCAGTCGAGCGTTGACACCGGATAAACCGGTACTACGTGGTACCGCGCAAAACCCGGATGTGTATTTTCAAGCCCGGGAAGCTGTGAATCCGTTTTATCAAGCTTTACCTGCCATTGTCCAACAAGCTATGGATCGCTTTGCCCAGCTCACCGGTCGCCAGTATCGGTTGTTTGAGTATGTGGGTGCGCCCGATGCAGAGCGGGTGATAATTATCATGGGCTCCGGGGCTGAGGCGGTAGAAGAAACCCTGGATTATCTCAATAGACAGGGTGAGTCGGTTGGTATGCTAAAAGTGCGGTTATTTCGGCCTTTCTCAGCAGAATATTTGCTGAATGCGCTGCCGGCTAGCTGCAATAAAATTGCTGTGCTGGATCGCACTAAAGAACCAGGCTCTGATGGCGAGCCATTATATAAGGACATTCTGAGCGCCATTGCACAGGATGTGATCGGCGCCAACAGCAAATTCAAACAAATGCCCAAAGTAGTGGGTGGTCGATATGGTTTGTCCTCGAAAGAATTCACTCCGGGCATGATCAAAGCCGTCTTTGACGAGCTGAAAAATGACCAGCCGAAAAACCAGTTCACTATCGGCATACACGATGACGTATCAAAAACCAGTCTGGCCTGGGATGCAAGTTTTCGGACCGATGTGCATGCCAATATTTTCCAGGCCATGTTTTATGGTCTTGGCAGTGATGGCACCGTCGGCGCCAATAAAAACACCATCAAAATCATCGGTGAAGAAACCACTAATTTTGCTCAGGGGTATTTCGTCTACGACTCCAAAAAGTCCGGCGCGATTACCGTGTCGCATTTACGCTTTGGCCCTAAACCGATCAAATCCACCTATTTAATCGGTGAAAACGACGCCAATTTTATTGGTTGTCATCAAACCATTTTTCTGGAACGCTACGACATGCTGGTTAACGCTGCCGACAATGCGGTGTTTTTGCTCAACACCCCGGAATCGGTAGAAGCTGTTTGGGATAGTTTGCCCAAAATCATGCAACAGCAAATGTTAGCTAAAAATATTCGTTTCTATGTGATTGATGGCTATGCAGTGGCGGAAAATTGTGGCATGGGTAAACGCATTAATACCATCATGCAGACCTGTTTTTTTGCCATCTCCGGCGTTCTGCCGCAAGCAGAAGCCATCGAGGCTATCAAACATGCGGTGGAAAAAACTTACGGTAAAAAAGGTCGTCGCATTGTCGAGCTTAATTTCAAGGCTATTGACGAAACCTTGGCGGGTTTGCATCAAGTAACGTTGCCAAAACAAACCAGTAGTCATTTCGACATCATGGGGCAGATTGCCGAAACAGCGCCTGACTTTATCAAACGCGTGACCGCTGAAATTATCGCGAGTCGAGGCGATTTATTACCTGTGAGTGCGATGCCTGTCGATGGCACTTTCCCTACCGGTACTGCCGCTTACGAAAAACGCAACCTGGCTTTGGAAATTCCAGTTTGGGAAACGGATTTGTGCACCGAATGTGGCAAATGTGCCATGGTGTGTCCGCATGCGGCCATACGTAGCAAAATTTACCCCGTTGAAGCGCTGGATAATGCGCCGGAAACTTTCAAACACGCACCGATGCTGGGCAAAGATTTTCCGGCTGGTCTAGCCATGACTTATCAAGTTGCCGCAGAAGATTGCACGGGTTGTAGCTTATGTGTGGATATTTGCCCGATTCGCGATAAGTCCAACGCCAGTCGCAAGGCGTTGAATATGCATCCACAAGCACCGCTGCGTGAGCCTGAACGGGAAAACTGGGATTTCTTCTTAGAGTTACCGGAATACGATAGGCGCAATCTTAAACTGAACACCATCAAAGGTGCCATGGTATTGCAACCTTTGTTCGAGTTTTCCGGTGCTTGTGTCGGTTGTGGTGAAACGCCATATATCAAACTGGCTTCGCAATTATTTGGCGATCGGATGATAGTCGCAAATGCCACCGGTTGTTCTTCCATTTACGGCGGCAATTTGCCTACTACGCCTTGGAGCAAAAATATTGAGGGTCGCGGCCCGGCCTGGAGCAATTCTTTATTTGAAGACAATGCTGAATTCGGCTTGGGTATGCGGGTATCGCTAGATAGACAGGCAGAATTTGCCAATGAACTTGTAGAAAGCTTGCGCGGCCCATTGGGTAGCGAAACTGTGGATGCGATTCTAAATGCAGACCAATCCGACGAGGCGGGCATATACGAACAACGCCAACGCGTTGTGGAATTGAAACAACGCCTGCAAACTTTGCCGGAACCTGCGGCAAAAACCTTATTGGAACTGGCTGATCACTTATGTAAAAAAAGCGTCTGGATCATCGGTGGCGACGGCTGGGCTTACGATATTGGTTACGGTGGCCTGGACCATGTGCTGGCTAGTGGCCGCAATGTTAATATTCTGGTATTGGACACAGAAGTCTATTCCAATACCGGCGGACAAACCTCAAAATCCACCCCGCTGGGCGCAGTAGCCAAATTCTCCGCAGGCGGCAAAGCCACTGCGAAAAAGGATTTAGGCTTGCTGGCAATGGATTATGGCAATGTCTATGTGGCACATGTGGCTTATGCCGGTAAAGACACTCAAACCCTCAACGCCTTTTTAGAGGCCGAAGCGCATGACGGTCCCTCCATCATCATCGCCTATGCACCTTGTATCGCGCATGGTGTGGATATGTCCAATAATCATAGACAGCAAAACCTGGCCGTCAAAAGTGGGCATTGGCCGCTATTTCGCTTTAACCCCAACCGCATTAAGTTGGGTAAAAATCCGATGCAACTGGATTCGGCGGAGCCATCCATCCCATATCGTGACTTTGTGATGACTGAAACACGCTTCAGCATGCTTTGGCAATCGCACCCTGATGCTGCCGAAGCCTTTTTAAAGCAGGCGCAGCAGGATGTAAAAAGTCGCTACCGTTATTACAAGCAACTGTCGGAACTGGAATGGAATGAAGCCACCAGTGTGTCGGCAGTAAAAGCCCAGCTGAATACCGAGACCGCACAGGAGACTCACAATGGTTGATTTAACAACAGAATATTTAGGTTTAAAACTGGCGCATCCTTTAGTGCCATCGGCATCTCCGTTGAGTAAGAATTTAGATAGTGCCCGGCAACTGGAAGACGCAGGTGCTTCGGCATTGGTGTTATCGTCATTGTTTGAAGAAAAAATCGAAGCTGAAATGCAGCAAATGGAGCGGTTTTTTTATGGGCAGGGCATAGGTTATGGCGAAGCTGATTCATTCCATCCTGTGCCGGATCAGGTTCTGACTTATCAAGAGCAATACTTGGAACATCTGCAACAACTTAAATCTGCTTTGAAGATTCCAGTGATTGCCAGCTTAAATGGCACATCGCTGGGCGGCTGGATTGAATATGGTCAGGCTTTGCAGCAAGCAGGCGCAGATGCGCTGGAGTTAAACATTTACCATTTGGCGGCCAATATTGCAGAAAGTAGTGAAGCCGTGGAAACGCGTTATCTGGAAATTCTGCGTGAGTTGAAAAGCAAAGTCAGCATTCCATTAACCTTGAAATTAGGTCCGCAATTTAGTTCGCCGATACATTTTGCCCAGCGTTTACAAGAGGCTGGTGCAGACGGCATTGCTATTTTTAACCGGTTTTACCAACCGGATATCGACCTGGAAACCCTGCAAGTTGTGCCAAAGCTTGAATTGTCCACTGCCGCAGAAGCCTTGCTACGTATCCGCTGGACAGCGCTACTTTATGGTCGTGTTAAATTATCCCTGGCAGTTACCGGCGGCTTTCATGAAACAGCGGATGTGATCAAAGCTTTACTGGCAGGTGCGGATGTCGTGCATTTGTGTAGTGTGTTGTTAGCCCGAGGCATAGGTCAGTTAAGCCAAATCCACAGCGAGCTTATTGAATGGCTGGAAGCACATGAATATGAATCGATTAAACAAATGAAAGGCAGTGTCAGCCAACAACATTCCATCGACCCCAGCTTGTATGAGCGAGCAAATTACGTGCAAGTACTCGATAGCTATACACCTGCTAGCGGCGTATTGCGTTAGATTTTTCGATTTACAAAATGCGCAAATCCTTAAAAGCCTATTCGCACTGGTCGCGCTTAAACAGGCGAGCCAAAATCAGTGCAGAAAAACAGGCTATTGCTATTCAGCAATGGCCTGTTTTCAGGCTGATTACCGATTTGGATTTTGGTATTATTAAAGCCAGTACTGGTTTTTTAAACACCTTTAATCTTAATAAAGACCACTTGCCTAGTTTAGGGAAGCTCTTCATAGAATTAGCTAACGATCAGGCATTATGCCAGCGGCTTAAAAAACAATTGCTAGAGCAGGGGATAACTCAACAACGATTTACGCTGACTAACCTAAATCTGAGTTTCCAACAGATACAATGTCAGGCGGAATTAATCCATCAACCCAGCCCTCACTTGATATGGCGTTTACAAGCTATTCCTCAGGCAAGTAATCACCTGGAACTGGCTAGCTTGACAGCTCAGATATTTCAACAATCCAGCGCAGCTATGCTGATCATGGACGCAGATTTTAATATTGTCAGTGTCAATCCTGCGTTTAGTAATACTACCGGGTTTAATTTAGCTGAATTACAGGGGAAATCAATTACACAGATTTGCGCTAATCAGATACATACGGATAGTAATCAATATTTATTACAAAAGCTGTCGCATAACCGTTTTTTTAATGATGAATTACTGATTATCTGTAAAAACAAACAGTATTTTCCTGCGCAGGTCTATGTCGATGCTTTAGTCGATACAGTACAACGTGCAGAATATTATTTATTATTAATGCTGGATATTTCTGTACAAAAGCAACGCGAATCAGAGTTACGATACCATGCTGAAGTCGATCCATTAACTAAATTGGGTAACAGGAAATTACTGTTTCAGTCGCTGGAAAATGCTATTGCCTCTGCCAAACGTTTTAATTACACGGTAGCGGTATTATTTCTGGATTTAGATGGATTTAAACAAATCAATGATCATTTTGGCCATGGCAAAGGCGATGACGTGTTGCAAGAAGTGGCAGAACGTTTACAAAAATGCGTCAGGCAAGTAGATACGGTGGGTCGATTAGGCGGCGATGAATTTGTGGTGATTTTAAATGGCACCTCCAAGGACATGATTGCTGTCACAGCCCTGCGCATCATTGATTTTTTGACCTTAATCGTCAAAGATCAAACCACCGAATTACAGGTATCAGCCAGTATCGGAATTTCGGTTTATCCGCAAGACAGTAATAGCCCAATAGTGCTATTAAAATATGCCGATGAAGCCATGTATAAAGCTAAAGAACAGGGTAAAAGCCAATTCTGCTGGCACTTTGAACCTTAATAATAAAAGTATCCCTTATGTCTAAAATCAACAAGTTAAATCAACTATCCGCTATTCGGCTACTGTATGTCGAAGACGATACGGAAACACGTGAAGAACTGCAATCCATTCTGGAATTGTATGTTTCCGAGCTATACGTCGCAAAAAACGGTCGTGAAGGACTGGAATATTATAAAAAATATTTGCCCGATATTGTTGTAACCGATATTCAAATGCCGGAAATGAATGGGTTGTCGCTGGCGGCGGATATTAAATCTCTTAACCCAGAGCAGCAGATTGTCATTCTGAGTGCCTATAACGATGTTGAATATCTGTTTCGGGCCTTGGAGTTGGAGCTCCAGCATTACATCACCAAACCCATCAGTGTCGAACGCCTGTTAAATAAACTGGCAGAAATAACCGAGCATATGACTTTGGCTAGGGATGCCGAAAAAAGCCGTAAGCTTTTAGAACAATACAAAATGCTGGTAGATGAAAAAGCCATCGTCGCCAAAATTGATAGAAACGGCATACTAGTTTATGTGAATCAGCATTTTTGTGAATTATCCGGTTATACCGAGGCTGAATTATTAGGCCAGCATTATTTATTTAGCTTTGATGCCAGCGGCCAAGAAGATATCTTTGCAGATTTAAAACAAGCGCTTGCAGACAAAGGAAAATGGCAAGGTATTCTTAAAAAAAGAACCAAATCCGGCGCTATCTATGTAGTCGATGTCAGTGTGGTGTCGGTTTTCAATGCGCTAGGTCAGATTGAAGAATTTGTTGCCCTGATGGTAGACATGACCGAAATCTATGAAAAATTTGAACGCCTATCGCTTAATTTAAAACAAGATTTAAATGAACAAAAACATTATTTACATGAATATGAACGCGCGATGGAGTTGGGCACTTCATTATGTGTGATCGATACGGATGGGAAAATCGTCAGCGCCAATAATAATTTCAGTGCAACTTTAAATTACACACCAGAGGAATTAATTGGGCATTCGTTATACGATCTAATGCAGGATGCTACTGAATTTAAGCGGCGTGTTTTGACAAAAGTAGAACAGCAGGGTTTTAGTTCTCGCGTGATTAAAATGGCAAGCAAAGGTGGCTTTGAGCGTACGCTGAGCACCGTAATTGTCGGCATCCATAATCAGGATGGACATATTGATTCCTTAATGAGTTTGAGTCAAGACATCAGCGATGCGATTAAGCTCAATGAAGACATTATAGAAAATCAAAAAGACTTGATTTATGTATTGGGTGAAGTAGTAGAAAATCGTAGTTACGAAACCGGCACCCATATCAAAAGAGTAGCATTGATTTCTGAATTGCTAGCACGAAAATACGGTTTGAGCGATGAATATGCCAACATGATTAAAATCGCATCACCGTTGCATGATATTGGCAAGATTGGCATACCGGACAATATATTACATAAAGCCGGAAAATTGTCAGAATCAGAATATACCATCATGAGGAAACATGCGGATTTAGGCTATCAGTTGCTGAATAAGCTGGATAAACCGCTGATCAAAATGGCGGCAACCATTGCCCATGAACACCATGAATACTATAACGGTGCAGGTTATCCGGCCGGTTTGACCGGTGAACATATTGCAATTGAAGCCCGCATTGTCAGTTTGGTCGATGTATTTGATGCTTTAAGTACTCGACGTATTTATAAAGAGCCTTGGCCTGATGCAGAAATCATCGAATATTTGAATAAAAACAAGGCAATCCAGTTTGATCCTGAACTAGTCGATTTATTTATGGATAATATTGATGAAATTCTAAGTATTCGAAATGGTTTAACAGCATGAAAATAACCCTAATTGCCAGCGTACTTATTCTTTCTGCCGCTTTCGGTTTAAGAGCAGAGACGACATCTCAACAAAAACTCAACTTGGAAGATTGTATCCGCGTTGCATTAGAAAAACATCAATCCTTGAATATATCCGCCGCCAATGTGGCGATGGCTGAAGCCATGTATCAACAGGCGATGTCGGCATATTGGCCGCAAATCGCTGCCCAAGTAAATGCCTCGCGGGCTGACCAAGATCGTACTTTTACGATGGAGGGGGCATTTAGTTTGCCTCCTGCAATGACAGGCGCGCTTGGGCCTGCAGGTGCGGCCCTCGCCCAACCCATACCCATCAACATGGACGTCAAATTATTTGACAAAGACATGGTGACCTCCTCGTTGAATTTGACTTATCCAATTTTTACCGGCTTAAAACGCCAAGCGATAGTGGCGCAAGCAGAAAAAGGCATACAGATAGCCGAGCAAGGTCAGCGTAAAACCAATCTGGAGCTGGTGCGTGATGTAAAAAAATACTTCTATGCTGCTCAATTTGCCATTCAGATGGAGAAATTGACCGAAGATACCCTGGAACGCTTCAAGGCACTGGAAGATTTAACCGAACGCCTGTATCAAAATGGCTCGTTGAAAGTAAAGAAAACCGATTATTTGCGTACAAAAACCACCACTGCCATGACCCGCACCATTCTCAACGAAGCCAGATATGCCCGCGAAATGGCGCACGAAGCACTGGGTAATGCGATGGGTCAGGAATGGAGCGAACACTATATTTTGGTGGAGGTCGATGAAGCCTCACCTATCAGCGAAGGTCTGCAACAATTAGTCGAATCGGCACAAAACTTTAATCCGGACATTCAGCAATTAAAGTTGGCCGTGCAAATCAGTGATGATCAGATCACTGAAGCCCGTAGCGGTTATTATCCAATGATAGGCTTCCAGGCTGAAGTGCATGATATACAAACACCGTATCATGCTGGTTTAACCAATGCTGCCAACCGGGATGGTTGGACTATCGGCGTGGGTATGCAATGGAATTTGTTCGATGGCTTTCAAACCACCGGCAAAGTCAATCAAGCTAAAGCCCAGCAACGTAAACTCGAAAGTCAGCAAATTCTGCTGGATCAAGCGATCGCCCTGCAGGTTAAACAACAGTTTTTGAGTATCAAAAGTGCCAATAGTCAAACCAAAAACAGCCAGGAGGCAGTGGGTTATGCCAGCGAAAATCGTAAATTGCATGTGCGCGCTTATCAAGACGAGCTGGTTGAAACCAAGGATGTGATCGAATCGCAAATAGTGGAAACTTTTGCGCAAGGCACGCATTATCGGGCGCGCTATGCGCTGGAGATGGGGTTATTATCGCTGGAATATTTGATTGGACAAAATGTACAGTCGTTATAAACCGCTGATGAAGAACCACACACATCCAATCATCAGTTAGTTCAGACAAAATGCCGTTAGTCCTGATTGGGGTGAAGCGTGGTCAAGAAACTGAAAAATACGGCTTCCGCATAAATCTATCTATGCACACTCATCTAGCGGTCTTAATCAGCTTGCCTTTTTTGGTTTGTGCTTTGGCTTGCAGCATGCTGATGACTGTGGCGAATGCAGCTGACGACCCATTTGCCTCGGAAACCTTACGGGCAGGCTTTTACGCCAAGTCGTTTCCGGATTTCTCGGTCGAAGATGTCGAGGTTTCAGTAAAACTGCTATCTGAAGAAATTGGTCAAGAGGTAGGCGTCAAGACTACTGTCAAAGCCTATGAAGATATTCAATCCATGCGGCAGGATTTTGAAAACGGTACTATCAATTTTGTAGTTACCTCATCAATTTTAATGGTCAGCCAGTTTGACAAAAACCTACTCAGCGATGGTTTTCGTTTTATCCGTTCAGTCGAGTCACTGGATAAGTTGTTAGTGTTGGGCCAGAACAAACCCAATAAAGATGGGTTTAATAGTTATCGCGGACAACGGCTGGTATTAGCCCAATCTGATCCAACCTGCGAACTTTATCTGGATTTGTTGTCCTTGTCCGATTTCAAACAGAGCTATAGCAATAGTTTCAAGCTCATCAAACGCGTTAAAAAAGCCCATCAGCTGATATTGATGTTATTTTTTAATCAGGCGGATGTAACGTGCCTTTATCAAAATGCCTATGACATCGCCATTGAAATGAATCCACAGTTAAAACAAAAAATAACGGTTTTATCAGAAATCAAAAATGTGCCGGAAGGCATGGGGTTATTTCACATAAGCACGCCAGCGGCTTTTCGCGAAATTGTTATAGCTGAAGCCCTTAAATTGCAAAATAGACCGCGCGGGCGACAATTGCTTGAGTTGTTTAAGGGTGAACAAACAATACGAGCAGGCGTAAACGATTTGTCGGCAGCGATGGAACTCCATGCTGCGCATCAGCGTTTGCTAGGAAGGCAATGATGGGATTTTTGCGTGGTTAGGAATATGCATGGAATATCATACGCACGAATCCGGTGTAGGTGCGGATTTATCCGCACAGTGCGAATGAATTCGCACCTACAGCTGACGAACTTGTTTCATGCGCATTCCTTA
>NZ_LUUI01000015.1 GCF_001644015.1 Methylomonas lenta | reverse complement strand
TTTGAATTCATCAGAATACAGTTTCTTGGAAGGATTCATTTTGTTATCTCAAATTTAAAGGGTTCTAAAAATTTGAGGCGACATCTATTTTGACGCAGGGGGGTATAGAGGCTCTGATTTTGCCTGTATCCATCCTCATGGCTATGTGATTGCGTGCCTTTGGTTTTGCGTCTGACTATCTCAGGCCAATAATTGGATAGGCATCAAGTGCAAGTTTTTGCTGTTTTTTGACAATAAAAAACCCGCTAAGCCTTACGACTAGCGGGTTTTTAAATTTCTTTGGACTACTCTGGAAGAGTAGATGGTACCGAGGGTCGGAATCGAACCGACACTCCCGAAGGAACCGGATTTTGAATCCGGCGCGTCTACCAGTTTCACCACCCCGGCAAAGAAAGGCGCATTATAAATACTTGTGAGCGTTTTGCCAAGTGTTTTTTATAAAATTAAGCAGCCAATACCACTGCAGCCTTAAGTTTTTTCATGGCATTTTGCTCTAATTGGCGAATGCGTTCAGCAGACACTTTGTAACGATCCGCCAGTTCGTGCAGTGTGGCTTTTTCTTCGGCTAACCAGCGACTAGCGAGAATGTCGCGACTTCTGTCGTCCAGTTCAGACATGGCATCCATCAGCATGTCCTCTTTACGATCTTGCCAGTCGCTGTTCTCCAATAACAAGGCTGGATCAGCATTTTGCTGCTCAAGATAGCTGATCGGTGCAAAATTATGCTCGTCACTATCCTCATCTACGGCCGGCTCTAAAGCGACATCGCGACCATCCAGGCGACGCTCCATTTCATAAACGGTTTTTACGTCGACATCCAGATTTTCAGCAATCGCTTCTGCATCGTCAGGAGATAGGGTGCTCATATCTTTTTTAAGCTTACGGAGGTTAAAAAACAGTTTACGCTGGGCTTTTGTGGTGGCAACTTTGACAATGCGCCAGTTTTTGATGACGTATTCGTGAATCTCAGCTTTTATCCAGTGCACAGCAAAGGATACTAAACGCACGCCCATGTCGGGGTCGAAACGTTTTACCGCTTTCATTAAACCGATGTTGCCTTCTTGGACGATATCAGCCAAAGGTAGACCGTAACCTGCGAAACCACGTGCAACATAGGCAACAAAGCGGAGATTAGACATGACTAGTTCGCGAGCTGCTTGCAGATCGCCATCGTCACGATAACGTACAGCCAAGTCGTATTCTTGCTCAGCAGACAGTTTTGGCATGCGTGCAACCAAGCTCAAATAACTGTCAAAAGTTCCAACCGATATATTAATCGGCAAAGCCAACATATTGCTCATAGTTACCCCTACTTCGATGAAATCTTGTGATGGCTAGATTTTAGCACTCGAATACTAAGAGTGCTAATAATTTAGAAAAATGTTTTTTAACAACGGGTTAATCATGATTTTAATAAATTGAACGATATTAAGCTGGAAGTGGGATTCCTTTACGTTAAGCTGTCAAACTCGTTAAAATAGATAAACGGCGATAAACCAGTCGCACCTTACTTTTATCTTCAAACCACTAGCCAAAAAACATGTCCAGTAGCGAAAGCCCCGTTCAATCCAACTTTATACGTCACATGATCGCCGAAGATTTGGCGGCGAACAAAAACAACGGCAAAGTGGTTACTCGCTTTCCCCCTGAGCCTAATGGTTATTTGCATATCGGCCATGCAAAATCCATTTGCTTGAACTTTACCTTAGCGGCCGAAAACAAGGGGTGCTGTAATCTTAGATTTGATGACACCAACCCTGAAAAAGAAAGTATTGAATATATGGAGTCAATCGAGCGCGATGTGGCTTGGTTGGGATTTGCATGGGCGGGAAAATACCACGCATCCGATTATTTTGAACAGCTTTACAATTATGCGGTGCAATTGATTAAACAAGGCGATGCTTATGTGGATGGCTCTTCAGCCGAACAGATGCGAATCGACCGAGGCACTTTGACCGAACCCGGTAAGGCAAGCGCTGATCGTAGCCGTACTATTGAAGAAAACCTGGATTTATTCCAGCGCATGCGTGCCGGCGAATTTGCCGATGGTCAGTATGTATTGCGCGCCAAGATCGATATGGCTTCGCCTAATATTAATATGCGAGACCCGGCTATTTATCGTATACGGCGGGTGCATCATCAGCGTACGGGCGATGCTTGGTGTATTTATCCGATGTACGATTACACCCATTGTATTTCTGATGCGATAGAAGGCATTACGCATTCCATCTGTACCTTGGAATTTGAAGATCATCGGCCGCTTTATGATTGGGTGCTCGATAAATTACAAACCCCGTGTCATCCGCAACAAATCGAATTTGCCCGCTTGCAATTGGAATACACCATCGTCAGCAAGCGCAAATTATTACAGCTGGTAACTGAAAATCACGTTCATGGTTGGGATGATCCGCGCATGCCTACAATTTCCGGTATGCGGCGGGCCGGGTTTACACCAGCTGCTATTCGTGATTTTAGTGAGCGTATCGGTGTGACTAAAAAGAATTCCTGGATCGAAATGACGGTGTTGGAAAATTGCATACGTGAAGATCTGAATGAAAGTGCTTCGCGGGCGATGGCAGTGTTGCATCCATTACGCGTGATCATTGAAAATTGGGAAGAGGGTAAATCCGAAACTTATCAGATGGCCAATCACCCGCAAAAACCCGAAATGGGTAAACGTGATGTTACTTTTTCAAAAGTCATTCTGATTGAGCAGGACGATTTTATGGAAAATCCGCCCAAAGACTTTAAACGTCTAACCCTAGGTGGCGAAGTGCGTTTGCGTGGTTCATATGTCATCAAATGCGAGCAGGTTGTTAAAGATGATGCCGGCAACATCACCGAATTAATGTGTAGCTACGATCCTGCAACTTTGGGTAAAAATCCGGAAGGACGTAAAGTCAAGGGTGTGGTTCATTGGGTGTCTGAGGCCCATTCACTGCCGGCTGAATTGCGGTTATACGATCGCTTATTCAACCACCCTAATCCAGATACCTTGGATAACTTTTTGGATGCTATTAATCCAGACTCGCTGGAAGTTTTGCAGAACTGTCGCGTGGAAGCCAGCTTGGTTGATGCCACTGCGGATATTCGTTACCAATTCGAGCGCACCGGCTATTTTTGCCTGGATGCGGTCGATAGCCAGTCTGGGCAGTTGGTTTTTAATCGTACGGTTACCCTGCGCGACAGCTGGGGTAAGTAAAGGTTTACTATGTCGGTGTCCACTAGCCTGATCCAACATTTAGAGCAGGTTACCGGCCAATCTTTACTAAATTATAAGCAACGAAGTGTAGGTGGCGGCGATATCAATGCCGCCTATCGCTTGCAAGCTGATGGCATAGATTGGTTTATCAAATTGAATCGTGCGGCACTGTCTGAAATGTTCACTGCTGAAGCCGCTGGGTTAACGGAAATAATGGCCTCCGGGCAAATACAAGTGCCTGCGGTAGTCAGTCATGGGCAGTATGGTGGACAGGCATATCTGGTTTTAACGTATATTGAGCTGCATGCCTTGCGGGGAGAGAGTGCAAGGCTGCTGGGGCGTCAACTGGCTAGTCTGCATAAAATTCAGCAAGCCTTTTTTGGTTGGATTAGCGACAACACTATCGGTAGCACTCCGCAGCATAATGCACGCGATAGTGACTGGATAAGGTTTTGGCAGCAGCAACGGTTAGGCAAACAATTGCAATTTGCCGCCGCTAATGGTTATATCGGTAGTTTGCAGAAAAAGGGTGAAAAACTACTGGAAAAAGTACCACTGTTCTTTAGTACCTATCAACCGCAGGCATCACTGCTGCATGGGGATTTATGGGGCGGCAATGCTGCCAGCGACTACCAGGGCAATCCAGTTATATTCGACTCGGCTTGTTATTATGGGGATCGTGAAACGGATATGGCTATGACCGAATTATTTGGCGGTTTTAGTCAGGATTTTTATAAGGCCTATCATGACGAATATCCGCTTGATTCAGGCTATAAAACTCGAAAAACGCTGTATAACCTTTACCATATTCTTAACCATGTTAATTTATTTGGAAGTGGTTATCAGCATCAAGCTGAAAATATGATTGATCAACTATTATCGGAAGTAAAATAATATAGCTCGATTTTTTAATGGGCGTCTTAGATAGTTAGATCAAATTTGCCAAAACTGATCGTCTTCAAAATAAAATAATTCAGCTTCTGGCACGTCAATCACAAGATCTGATAATAAGATTGGTTTTTCAACGCCGTAACCTTGGGCATAGTCTACGCCTATGTCTTTAAGAATATCCATGATTTCATTGTTTTCAACATACTCAGCTATCGTTTTTAAACCTAAAGAATGGGCAATTTCATTCATGGATTTTACGATAGCAACATCAGCTTTATTATTTGCAATATCTTTAACAAATGCACCATCTATTTTTAGATAGTCGACATCTAAATTTTTTAAGTATGAATAGGATGAGTAGCCTGAGCCAAAGTCATCTAATGAAAATTTACAACCAAATTCTTTGATGGCATGAATAAAATTTTTGGTAAATACTATGCTTTTCGAGGCGATAGTTTCAGTGATTTCAAATGTAATTTTATCAAGCGGAGCGTTAGTGGTTTTTAGGAACTCTTTAAGGAAATCCAGAAACTCTTCATCATTAATTGACTGCCCTGAAAGATTAATCGCAAAGCCATCCGATTTTGCGAAATCATCTTTGTTTTTATCTATCCATTCAAATACATTTTTGATCACCCATTGATCGATTTCGGGCATACGTTTGCATCGTTCAACGGCTGGTATAAAATTATCTGGTGGTATAGTAATGCCAGCTTCATCTTTTATACCTAATAAAATTTCATAGTGCTGATGTTTTCCAGAGGACGGCGCTATCGCTGTAATTTTTTGACAGCGAATAAATAGTCGATTCTGCGTAAAGACATTATCAATGTTGCCTGACCACTCGTTGATTTTATTTTGCAACTGTATTTGTTCGTCATCACTTGAAAATAATAAAACATGGTTAGGCCCTCTTTGCTCTGCAGACATACTGGCTGCATCGGCTTGCTGGAGTAATTGATGAATATCGAAATAGTTGTTATCTAAAGCTACCAACCCCATACTAACGCCAATAGAAAAACTCTGCTCTTGCCATGAAAAATGTGAGGCAATAATCTGTTTTATCAGTTTTTTTGCTAAATCTACACCTTCATCAGTATTGCAATTCTTTAATAGAAAAACAAATGACTTGTCACCAATACGAGCAATTAGTTCATCATTGATTAAATTTGATTTCAGGGTATTTGAAATATTTTTTATTAATTCTTTTCCGCCTGCAATACCGCAAATATTTGTAATAATACGAAACTCTAAAATCTCAATATGACAAAGCATATTATGCGAGTCAGTAAGTTTAGCTAAATCATTTCTTATTTGTTTGACAAACTCATCTCGGGTTAAAAACTCAGTTTCAGGGTCATGTGTTGCACTGTGCACCAGTTTTCCATGCATTTTTTCTAACATGACGTTAGTGGTGCGATCTACTATTGGAATATCCTGATTTTCAAGTTTGTTGGCTGCACCATTTCGAAATTGTTCTGCTAATTCTGCTTTATTCAGTTCAACTTTATTCAAACCATCACTATTTACAAATACGTAGGCATCAATCACATCACTTTTCCAAATCAGTTTCATCGATTCAAATTCAGCAATGCTATACATCATTAGCCAGTCCCCCACCACAAGCTGTTCGACCCGAAGCCAATTTTCGTCATGTCGCTGAGTTGAGGTGTCTTCTTTAGATTCGACAGCGGGCATAACGATAGTTTTAAGCGATTTTCTGACTTTTGGTGTGCCTACGCCTAACAGCAGAGCTGTTAATTCGTCGATAATATTTTTACGTTCAGCGACATTGGTACAAATCGAGATTAAGTTCTCTGCAATAAAATCGAGGGTACCTTGTATGGTATGGGCTTGCATCTTGAGAACTGAATCCTGCTCATAAAACCAAAAAAATAAATCATCAAAAGCTTTAAAATATTTTAAACTTTCTTCTTCATTTTTATCTTTATTAAGTTCAGCCATCACTAACAAATGTTGCCAGCCGGATTTTAATAAAAGCGGGATAATCGATGGAATGGCTTTGCCAGCTAATTTTTCATCTAGTAGATTCTGTATTGCTCGTTTTGCCATCTCCAGTTTTTGTTGACCTTCATAGGCATCGACTATATGTTTTATATTAGAATTTACAGATTTAGTGACTCGTTTGGTAAGTTGCTCTAAATCTTGTTCAACTTCTGAAAATATATTGATATTAGTTGCAGATTCGCCCGCTATTCGCTCCACAAGTTTATCGACTTCTTTAGCAATGTTTTTATTTTTGATGCCTTTACTGTTTTTTAAACTTGATTCCAATTTTGCTAATTGATTTAATATTTTTCTTGCTGGATGGTTATCGGCTTCAAGAAAATCATTACCCTGTAATGGTAAGCTAAGCAACGGTAAATGTATTTTTTCAAAATGATTTATTAATTCGTCAGAAATGGATAAATCATTAAAGAGTGTTTCAAAAAACTTTCCATAAACCTCTAGTTGGTGAATGTCCTGACTGGAAATGGATTTGGACTGATTACTTAACTGTTCAAGCGTATTTTTCAGTTTATTTTGTAGCGCTAATGAGTCAAAATGAACGGCGTTGTCGTCGCGGTAATTGTGCTGTAGTTTAGAAATTGCTGCTACTAATTCATTAGTTGAAAAGTCAGGGTGCTGTTGAGTATAGCCATCCCTTTTTCTGACTATTTCCAATGAACCTGAATCAAGCTCATTTAACAAGTGAATCAACTTGCCAGCAACCTGTGAAATGGGCTGTTTGTTTTTTGGTTGATATTCATCAGGTTCATCAAATTCATCAAAAAATACATCGGAATCCAATGATTCAGGATATTGATCGCTTTTATTTAAACGTTTTTGAGCTCTATTGGATGCTCTCTGTGATTGATGAATATCTATTTCTCTGGTTTTTAAGATAGGTGGCTGTATTTGAGGTGTTTTTTTATCAGCTGATTTATACTGTTTAGAAACTTTTTCTACCTGATCGTATAGCGGGTATAAACCATTAAAAACAGTTTTCCCAAAACTCTGATAAAGCGTTTTGTTAATCTTTTTATCAACTTCAAGTTGTAATAGAGTTTCGCGAAAACAGTCGCAAAGAACTGCCGGACTTATCGGATTATTAATAGGCGAGCTTGAATAGCCAATAATCCTGTTAAATTCCCTGATTAATTGGTTGGTTCGTTCTTCAAAGTGATTTGTCAGTTTACGGATGACTTCTGACATATTAAGCCAATCTTCGAAATCATCCTTTTCAACCAGTGATAGCGACATATCTGCATTGAAAATATCGTCGTTTTTGTGATTATATTCTGTTATATAATCGACCTGCGAAATAACCAGGACGTTATATATGCTAACAAATGATGTTTGATTGGATTTTAAAGAAGTAATGAAATCGTCTAATTCGTATTGATTGGAAAAGTATCCTGTCTGGTCATTAGCAATACGCACGTCTTCGCCGACAGAAGCAAAAAAATCCTCCAACAAATATGGTAATTCCTTGTTGAGAGTTTTTTTCAACAAGTTTTTGAAATTGACTAGATTTAATTTGTTAGGCGAGGATCTACGCTGGTCTTGCAGTATTATGGTTGCGTCGTTATCTGTTACTTTTATCAGAGCATTTAATGTGGAAACAGGCATGTTTTCGACCGCAACACCCAGCCCGGTTGGGGTGACGTGAACGACTTTTGCATCGATTTCGAACGTTTGCCGGTATTCTTCTGCTCCTAGTGAGAACTGGACTTTGATTTCTTTGTTTAAAGTGATAGTCGGGTTGAGCTCTTTAAACCCCAGAAAAAAACCTTCCGTACAAAAGTCCAGAATAATACAGGGTAAAGGCGCTGCCGCTTCAATCACTAGTAAAGCTTCAATTTCTATTGCATAGCGAATGTGGCGACGCCTTTTGCTTTTTTTGATGTTCTGTAACATAAACTCGTCAGCATATAAAATCTGATTACGATACTGATGCAACGACTGCAAAAGTCTCAAATAAATTCAAATATTACACCCGGTAAGGTTTGACTACAATTCAAACTGAGGTTTTAATCGGTGTTGATCATCCAATATTTTTTTTGCACTTGCCGCGCTAACTCAACTGTTAGTGATTGATCATCGGTTTTAAGGCTGATAGCTCCATTTTTGCTGGTATCAAAATATTTAATGTTTCTATTTTGATAACGTTTTAATACTTGTTTATGTGGAAATCCGAAACGGTTCATATAACCTGCAGGAATCAAAATCATTTCAGGATCAACTTGTTCAAGAAAGTTTTGGCTTGATGAGGTTTTGCTGCCATGATGTGGTGCAATCAAAACAGAGCTGGCTAATGCATTGCCGTAGTGCGTTACTAGCCAGTTTTCCGCCGGCTGTTCGATATCACCTGTCAGTAGAAAACTAAACTTTTTACCACTCACTTTCAATACACAAGAATTGTCGTTTTCTGTATCAAACGACTCTGTGCCAGGCGACAGAAAACTGAATGCCACCTCATCCCACTGCCAACTTTGTCCGGCTTTGCACAGTTGTCCAGCTTGATTTTCGACCCATTCCGGTACGCTGCTATATGAAGCGTCTACGGGTATTGTCCTAATCAGTGAAGCTGCGCCGCCTATGTGGTCGTTATCCCCGTGGCTAATTATTAATGTATCGATACGATCTATTGCCTGATGCTGTAAATAGGGTACTACCACGGCTTCGCCCATGTCGTACTGCTCAGAAAATTTAGCACCGGTATCAAATATTAGTGCATGCTTTTGTGTCTGAATAACCACAGACAGTCCTTGTCCAACATCTAATAATGTTAGCCAGATCTCGCCTAGCTTGGGTTTATTAGCCGAGACAAAAATCAACGGTAAAAATAAGAATGGGCTCAGATATTTCACCGGCATACCTTGGGGTGCTAATAGCAACATGACACCTAAAGCAGCAAAGGAAATGCCATACCACGGTGGCTGTAAACTAGATAGCGTTGCCAATGGCCAGGCGGCCATTTGTTGCAACAGCCACCATAGTCCTTGTAATAGTTGATCAATTGGCCATAGCACTACTTTTGCCAACATGGGGGAAATAAAGGCCAAGCCAGTCGCCAGTAAACATACCGGGGTTACTATCACACCAATCAAAGGCACTGCCAACCAATTGGCCAGCGGTGCAATCACAGATACGCGCTGAAAAAAAACAATTAAAAGTGGCGCTAATCCTATAGTCATGGCTATTTGTAACTTGGTTACGCTTAGCCAATTTTTTGCGCTGCCCAGTCTGGCTGAGGACACATACATCAACAAGGCTACAGCCACAAACGATAACCAAAACCCAGCCGATAGTAGCGCTAACGGATCAAACAATATGACCACCAGCAAAGCTAGCATTAATACCTGTATGGGTGCTGTACTGCGTTGCCAAACAATAGACCACAGACCGACCGATAGCATTAATAAAGCACGTTGAGTAGGCACTGAAAAGCCGGCCAGCGCAGCGTAAAGTAAGGCGGCCAACCAAGCTGTAGTAGCCGCTAAATTTTGCGGGGAAATTCGTAAAACGCCTGACCAAATCCAGCCGCGCCTAACGGCAAAAAATACTAATCCAGCCACTAAACTAATATGTGCACCGGAAATTACCATCAAATGCACGATACCGGTAGCCCTAAAAACCTCCCATTGCTGTTGGCTAATTAAATCCTGACTGCCAATAGTCAAAGCTTTGATTATTCCCAATTGCTGGCTGGCCGGCAAAGCTGCGTCCAAACGGTCGGAAATCGCTTGTCGGCAGCTGGCAACATAACGGGAAATAGCAAAGAATGGAGCGATTTGCCGTGGCATAGGCTTGGGTCGTACATAACCTGTGGCACCAATATGATTGGAAAATAACCTAGCCTCGTAATCAAATCCGCCCGGATTGCTACGGCCGTGCGGTTTTTTCAATCTAACCGTCATTTCCCAGCTCTGTCCCGCTTTGGTATCATTTGGCGGGTTATACCAATTCAAATGTAATTTGCTGGGCACGCCAGCGCCAGCCTGGAAAACTTTAAAGTCAAAACTGATGCGATCGTCTTGTGCATGCGGCAAACTGGCGATATAACCCTTAACCAGAACATCCTTGCCTTGCAATGTGTCGACCAATCGATCGTTTAGTCGCCAGTTTGCATAAGCGCTAGCCCATAACACACCGATTAAAAATAGACAGCCTAACCATAAATGACGTCTGCCGAATAGGAAAGCCATTAAAATCACTAACAGCCATTCCCATGAATAAGGTAAACGTGTCCATTGCTGGACTGCGGCTACGCCGAAAAAGAATGCAACAATTGGCAAACTCATAGGCTTGTAGATTCTAAAAACCAGGGCCAACAAATACGTTTATTTTGCCAAGGCCTTTGCCAGGGTTATCTAGCCACTGTAAACTGCCGGCAAACTCCGGCTTATCCAAAGCCATTAGCATCTTTTTATCTCCATGTTTATTCATTTGCGTCGCTGGTTTAACCGAGCCGTTTGGCTCAAATGCCATTTGTATTTGGCACTCGTTTTTGGTTTGTTTTTTGGGCTGATGGGATTAACAGGCAGCCTGAGTGTTTACCGTGAAGCTATCGACGAGCTATTCAATCCCAGTCTAATCATCGAAGTACCAAAAACTCAGGCTTTGCCGTTGGATACTATTTTAGTCCAGGTTCGGCAACATCACCCAAATCGTCATGGTGCATGGACGCTGGAGATGCCAAGTACAGCCAATGGCGCCATCATTGCCTGGTTTGAAAAGCCGCATGAAAGTGTGGATGAGTTTTATGCCCCGCTCATGGTGGCGATTAATCCTTATACGGCTGAGATTATCAATAACCGATTTTGGGGGCAAACGCTGACTACTTGGTTGCTGGACTTGCATACTCATCTACAGTTGCAGGCTACGGGGCGTGACATTGTGGCGGTATTGGCGGTTTTGTTATCACTATCCGTGGTTAGCGGCTTGTATTTGTGGTGGCCTGGTCTGAATCGTATTTCTTGTGCATTTAAAGTACGTCATGATGCCGGGTTGATGCGATTTTTAATGGATTCGCATCGTTTGCTGGGGTTGTTGAGTGCTGGTTTCTTGCTGTTGTTAGCTTTTACTGGTTTTCACTTGGCTTATCCCCAGTTACTTGAAACTCTGACTGCATCCGCCGGCATGGGGCATGGTGATGAAGGACCAAGCGTGCGAAGTACGGCAGTGCCTAATAATAGACCGATTAGCATTGCAGAAGCGGTATTGGTAGCACGCGGCTTGTTTCCTAGCTCTGAGGTTAGGCGCATCACGACACCTGCAGGTGAACTGGGTACCTATCGTATCAATTTGCGCCAGCGCAATGAGTTGAATCAGCATCATCCTTTTACTTCCGTTTGGGTGGATCGCTGGAGCGGACAGATTCGCAGCGTCAACAATCCTAGCCAGTTTTCAGCCGGACAAACCTTTACTACCTGGCAATGGCCATTGCACACGGGTGAAGCTTTCGGTGATGTGGGGCGTTTTATTTGGTTTTTAATGGGTTTGATGCCGTTAATTCTGTGGGTCAGTGGCGTATCGCACTGGTTATATCGCAAAGGGTATATCAGAGATAAACCGTTTGATCTAATGCTTATGCTGCGTATTAAAGGCCGACGCTGGCAGACGCTGGCTTTATACTATGGTAATAAAACCTGGCAATACTGTTATCCATTTTTACTAGCCTTATTCCGGATGATTCGAGCCTGGTTGACAAGCAAAATAAATTAATCAAACTTGCTTTGGTTGGTAGCAACTGGCATAAATTGAAATCATCAACTTGAATCCCAGGAGAACTTTTATGAAAACCCTCTTATTCATCACTATGGTGCTGATGTTGATTTCAGTAGTGCCAGCCCAAGCGGGTTCGCTCAGTAAAGGCCAATGGACGGCTGGCAGCTGTGGTAGCAAACCGGAAGCGCCAAACATCGATGGCAGTAATATTGAAGCTTATAATCTCAGTGTTACAGCCATTAATGACTGGCAACAGCAATCCAAGACTTATTTTGAGTGTATGGTGAAAGAGGCCAATACTGACAATCAGCTTATTTCAGATACCGTCAATAAAGAGCAAGATAGCTATCGGGAAAAAGTGGATAAAATAATTACAGAAATTAACGCAATGGGCGACGCGTTAAAACAGAAATAAAGCGACTGCCGGGAAATGGCTGGGTTAAAATCGCTCAACACTAAAAATAAAGAGCATCATCATGCCAAAAAAAATAATAAAAAAGTATCTGCCAGATCCGGAAAAAATAAAATCCATCAAAAGCCTGCATTTTTTAGGGGATAGATTACACGACCCTAATTTATGGCATTTAAATCGCCATTCCGTGTCCCTGGCTTTTGCAGTTGGTTTGTTTTTCGCCTGGGTGCCAACACCGACTCAAATGGCTATGGCAGCGGCCGTCGCGCTGTTTGTACGCGCCAACTTGCCGGTTTCGGTTGCCTTGGTCTGGATTACTAACCCGCTTACCATGCCGCCTTTATTTTATTTTGCCTATCGGGTGGGTATCTGGTTATTAAATAAGCCACATTTTGATGGCGAATTCTCGGTGGATAGCGTGTTTTCCAGTATGGCTGATATTGGTGGGCCATTTTTATTTGGTTGCCTGGTACTGGGGATTACCTGTTCCAGTCTGGGATATTTTGGCATGAAGGCATTTTGGCGTTGGAATGTACTCCACCGCTGGGAGGCGCGTAAAAAACAGCGCGCAGAAGGCAAATAATCAAAGACAGCTACCCATATCAGTTTTGCTCGCCTTTCCTGAGTATTTGAATAGGCTAGGGGGCTCATTGCAGTATAACCTTGAGGGTTACGCTGCAATGATGTAAGTTGCTAAACAGGATAACGGATAAAGCATTTACCAATCTTAAATAAATATCACCCTTTAGCAAGTGCTTGGTTTATTTATTATTTCGAAAACCTTTCAATAATAACGCGCAAGTAATCCGTTTTGGCAATCGGCTTCAGGTAATGGGATACGGACTTCGTAGCCGCCGCCGGATGCTTCTTGCATAGGGTTGCCGTATTTATCAAACATTCTTTCAACAGTGATGTCGCGGTTGCCTTCCGGTAAAATTAATTCAAGTTTGTCGCCAACTGTGAATTTATTTTTGACATTGATATCGGCTAGACCGGTTTCAGCATCATAAGCAGTTATTTCGCCACAAAACTGTTGTTGGTGGCTTTTGGAATAACCCGACATATAGTTTTGATGCTCGTGAGTGTGATGTCTTTGGTAAAAACCGTCGGTGTAACCGCGATTTGCCAAATTGTCCAATACACCGATCAGTTCTGGTTGAAAGGGCCGGCCGGCCAGTGCATCATCAATGGCTTGACGGTAGGTTTGTGCCGTGCGCGCCACGTAATAATGTGATTTGGTGCGGCCTTCGATTTTTAAGCTATTGACGCCAATTTCCACCAAGCGCTGTACATGCTCTATTGCTCGTAAGTCTTTGGAGTTCATAATGTAAGTGCCGTTTTCATCTTCCATCACCGGTAACAATTCACCTTTACGGCCTTCTTCTTCCAGGAAATAGACATTATCGGCCAAAGGATGGCGTTCAGCACCGCCGCAACTGGCGGTATTCAGCCCCTCATTAAGCGCATCCAGTGATAATACCGAACTCTCACCTAATACATAATCACCTTCGGCATTTTCCTGCGCGGGGATAGTGTCGTATTTCCAGCGACAAGAATTGGTGCAAGTGCCTTGATTGGGGTCGCGGTGATTGAAATAGCCGGATAACAAACATCGGCCGGAATAAGCGATACATAAGGCGCCGTGAACGAATACTTCCAATTCCATATCCGGACATTCCTGACGTATTTCGGCGATTTCATCTAATGACAATTCGCGCGACAAAATTACCCGCTCTACACCCATACTCTTCCAGAATTTAATGCTGGCGTAATTGACGGTATTAGCTTGTACTGACAAATGAATCGGCATATCCGGCCATTGCTCACGTGTCATCATGATTAAGCCCGGGTCGGCCATAATCATGGCATCCGGTTTCATGTCAATAATGGGTGCTATATCTTTAATATAGGTTTTGATCTTAGCGTTATGCGGTATCACGTTAGCGGCAAGGAAAAACTTTTTGCCGAGCTGATGAGCTTCAGCGATGCCTTTGGCCAAATTGTCCGAAAGAAAATCGTTATTGCGTACCCTAAGGCTGTAACGTGGCTGGCCGGCATATACAGCATCGGCACCGTACGCAAAAGCGTAGCGCATGTTACGGATAGTACCTGCGGGGGAGAGAAGTTCGACGTTTTTCATGAAAGTTTGGCTGAAAACAAAAGACGTATAGTCTAACAAATTTCAAACAGTATCTTTTAATTTAGCGATACCGAACGGTTCTGTTTGCTCAGAGTCAGCTTGAGGAATAGAGATGGTCAGGCAGTATAAATTTTAAATTGTCCTATTCGAGCAAGATTTTAGAAGATTTAAAAATTACCGCTAACTGAATGCAGTGCAAGCACAGTTGAGAATTAGCGGGGTATTAGAGTCTTTTGTCATCCAGAAGACAAGAATAGCAGGATGATTTTGTCATCCTGCTATTTTAGGGATTATTCAGCAGGAGCCGCTTCAGTTTGTGACTCTTCGCTAGGGGCAATTTCAGCCGCTGGCGTTTGATCTATAGCGGGTGCTGATTCTGCCTCAGCCGGTTGTTCTGCTGGTTTGGTTTCTTCAGCGGGTAGTAAAATCTCAACCTTAGCGCTATTACGTAGAGACTCAATCATGGTTTGTGCTTTCTGGCGTTGCAGCATAGGACGGATTTGTTCTTTAACTGCATCATAAGGTGGGGGAGTCAGTGCTCTGGATTCTTCTCTAAGAATGACGTGCCAGCCAAATTGTGTTTGAACGGGTTGCTTGGTGTATTTGCCATTTTCTAAAACTACAACGGCTTCTGAGAAAGGTGGCACCATGCGGTCGGCAGTAAACCAGCCTAAATCACCACCTTCAGCGCCCATAGGGTCGATGGATTGTTTTTTGGCTATCGCTTGGAAATCGCCACCTTTATCCAGTTCGGCGATGACTTTTTTCGCTTCGTCTTCAGTTTTGACTAAAATGTGGCGAGCTTTGTATTCTTCGCCCATATTGGCCATTTTAGTGTCGTATTCGACTTTAATTTCTTCATCCGTAACCGGATTGGCTTTTAAATAATCTTGTAAAGCAGCTTGTGACAACAAAGAATTTTTTACGGTCGCCATGCGTTCGACCACGTCAGGTGACTGATCCAGTTTCTTTTGCAGTGCTTGTTGAATCAGTAATTCACGTTGAATCAACTCTTCCAATAACTGTTCTTTGGGAAAGCTTTGGCCTTGGCTGCGTTCTGAAATTTCCTTTTCCAGGGTATCCAGGGTTTTTTTGCTGATGTAAACACCATTAACTGAAGCTACGGCATCCTCCTTGCTGACTGCAGGGGCTGTCGATGCGGAATCGTTGGTTTTTTCTTCAAAGCAGCCGGGTAATAAAGTCGCGCTTGCCAGAATCAGTGGAATAAGTTTCAGTTTCATTTATATAGTTCCTTTGCTGTTTTCAGATGGGGTTAAGGCGTTGATACCAAGGGCGTGAATCTCTTCTTTCATCATGTCGCCCATGACTTGATAAATCAATTGATGTCTTTGTACCAGTGATTTACCCTCAAATAGCTGGGAAACGATGGTGACATTATAATGACCGCCGCCCTTTTTGTTGCCGGCATGGCCAGCATGAGCAGCGCTGTGATCGATGATTTCGATTAACTCGGGTTTAAGAGCTTCTTCCAGTTTTTGTCTGATGGTGGTGGCGGTCATTGTGGAAATACTTGTTTAAAAGGTTTAACGGTAACACGGGCATAAACACCCGCATCAAGATAAGGGTCGGCATCGGCCCACTGTTGAGCATGCTGTACGTTGTTAAACTCGGCAACGATTAAACTACCGGAAAAGCCGGCATCGCCTGGGTTTTCAGTGTCCACTGCGGGGTGAGGGCCCGCTAGTATCAATCGTCCTTCATCTTGTAGCGTTTGAAGTCTGGCAAGATGCGCAGGCCGCGCAGTGAGTCGATGGCTCAGGCTGTCTGCGTTGTCTTCACAGATAATCGCGTATAGCATTATTTCTTTACCTCAGCTTCCGGGGCGTATTTGTATAAAAACACCATTTGAATCAGGATGAAAACCAGCATTAAGCCAGGTACGATAAAGGTTTTGAAGCTGACCCAGTCGTCGGTGCTGTATTGATGCATGACATATAGGTTTAAAAAACCAATGCTGGTAAAAAATAAGGCCCAACTCAGATTCAGCCGCTTCCAGATTGGGGTAGGTAATTCCAGATTGGCACCCATCATGCGTTCGATGAAGGTTTTGGGGCCGAAAAACTGGCTTGCAAGGAAAGCACCACCAAACATCCATTCGATTATGGATAATTTCCATTTAATGAATTGTTCGTCTTGCAGATACAGTGTGGCGCCTCCCATGACCAGAATCAACCCTAAGGTGATCCATTGCATGGTTTCTACCTTGCGATACATGATCCAGTAGGTGATTACCTGAATCAGGGTGGCGGCTATCACTACTGCGGTGGCGATATAGATGTCGTAAAGTTTGTAAGCAATAAAAAAGAGGATGATGGGGAAAAATTCTAAGAATGGCTTCATGAATGACCGGGAGTGTGAATCGAAAATAAGTAATAAGTTAAGCGTAATAATCAACTCGGGAGATCATGTTTTCAAGTTGAGTTTTAGCAGGTTGGTTGCGGGTCTCAGCATAGATTTTTAGGGCTTTATTGGCTTGACTATTGTCGCCTTGGTCAAAGTTATTCGGGTTATTTAGTCCCGATTTGGTAAGCGCAGTTTTAACTTGTTCTGGTGTTGATGCCGACGCTTGTAAGCGGTTGCCTATACCATTGTTGGCGCTAACAATAGTGTCAGCTGGTTTTTTGATAATACTTTCCTGCTCCGGTTTAATGTAACCGGTAGGAATAAAAGCCAGTGATGAACTATGGATAGTGTTCACAGTATGTTGTTGCAAGCGCCCCAGATAATTGCCAATTGTAGAATCTTTATTTTCAAATGTACATGAGCTGAACATCTTTACTGATAAAATGTTGTTTTTGGAGGAACGGCATGCACGATAAAACTGTTGAATTAGAAGCGGCTGCATTTAGGCGTTTGCTGCAACATTTTCAGGAACATACTGAAGTACAAAACATTGAATTAATGATATTGGCAGACTTTTGTCGCAACTGTCTTGCCAAATGGTATACAGCCGCGGCCGATGAGCGTGGTGTCGATGTGAGTTATGAACAAGCGCGAGAAATCGTTTATGGGATGCCTTACGATGAATGGAAGCAGCGCCATCAAACTGAAGCTAGTGCAGATCAATTGGCTGCATACGAAGCCAAACAAAAACTTAAAAATCTATCATGACAGCCGATATCCCATTTGATGCGATGTTTTCTAGTGTTATTGGTCAGGAATATCAAGTGTTGAAACTGATTTGCCCGTATGCAATCGAAATGAGTCGGTTAGTGGGTATTGAAATTGCTGAAATAGCTCGGCAAAAATCGGCAGAGCTACAGGTGTTGGAATTGGGTGGTGGCACAGGTATTACCACGTTATCGATTTTATCGGCTGTCGACACAGTTTATGTATTGTCTGTCGACAATGAGCCAACCATGCAAAATCAGGCCAAGCAAAGTTTACAAGAATGGGTAAAAGCTGGTCGACTGAGGTTTTCTGCTGATGATGCCTTAAGTGCATTGCAAAAACTCGACGACAACAGTCTTGATGTGGTGGTGTCAGTGTATACCTTGCATAATTTTGAAGCTGATTATCGACAACAGGTTATTCAAAACGTGTTTCGGGTATTAAAACCTGCTGGCCAATTTATCAATGGTGATCGGTATGCGCTGGATGATATTAATGCCCAAACTCGTTTGATACAGCAGGAAGTGGCAGGTTATTTCAAGGTTTTGACTCAACTTAATCGCCTGGATTTACTGGAGCACTGGATTATTCATTTGTTCAGTGACGAATCCGAAAATCATGTTATGCGTGAATCTATTGCCATGCAACAACTGATGAATGCAGGGTTTGCAAAAATTCAGCTGAAATTGCGCAAAGATGTTAATGCGCTAATGATTGCCATCAAATGATAAGCAATATTTGGTTTTGAATTAATTTTATGCAGGTAAGAGGTTAAAAATGGCAGAGTCTAAAAAGGGAAAAATACAAAATTCGCAGAATAGTTTTGCCGATGATTTAGATTCGATGCTGAATATCGATGAAATCCCTGAGCAACAAGTTGGCTTGGTAGATGATGATGACGCTATTGATCGCTTGTTGATAGATGATGCTTTTCAGGAGTCGCAAGAAGATACTGCCGAGCAGTCAAATGATATTGATCAGTTACTCGCTGATGATGCGGAATTTGATGAGTTTGGTGATGATATTGATGATTTGCTTGCCAATATTAAACCAGACCTGAAACAGAATAAAGCTGTTGCATCCGAAAATATGCCCGCTGTGGAAACCGTGAGTATCGATGATGTAGTGGATCTCAGTGCGTTGGAAACAGTCGGCGAAATTGAAGACCTGGTTGATGAAAAATTGCTGGAGCTTGATGTTGCTTTAGATCCGGATCAGATGAATGATGATCTAGAAAATATGACTGAAATTGATGAATTTTCGGTTGAGTCGGAAAATAACAATGCCGATTTTCTGTTGGCGGATTTTGATATTTCTGCCGACGAGGATGTCGGATTAGAAGTGTCACCTGAAGATTTTGATCCGATAGAACCTGAAGCGGCATTAGAACCCGAGGCGGTCATTATTGAGCCTGTAACTGAAGATGAAGCCGTTCTGCCTCAACAAGAACTAGATTTAGAAGATGAACAAACGCCTGACATTTTACTAGAAACAACAGTTGATGAGGTACTTGAATCGATTGAATCCGAGCCTGTAGTTGCTGAATCAGATCATCAACAGGTTATCAGTGCATCCGATTTTGAACAAGATAAGCCTGACGCTGAACAGCTAGCAGCGCTGGCAGCCGTGACAAGCAAAATCGATGAGCTGCTCAAGCAGCAAGCTCAGATTAGGCGGGATATTGAACAAAAAGCAAACAAGGATGAACTGAATTCTTGCTTAGACACTATCGATACCTTGCAGACGGAGCAGAAAAAATCCAAACGTAATCTTGAAGCCGTCAATAATAAGAAACCTGTAGCCGCCTATGTTGCCATTGGGATTGCAGTTTTGGCAATGATAGTCGGCGGTAGTATGGGATACCAGGGGTACGTGGCCAAATCACAGATTAAACAGCTGATTGAGATTATGGATAAATTTCAGGCTCAATTAGTAATGGCGCCTGGGGCAGCGGCTGAAGAAAAAGAAATGTTGCGAAATCAGCTGGATGAACTGGCTCGTGTCAGTAGCATAAATTCTGAACAGCTTGCCGAGCTAAACAAAACCTTGCTGGACAATGGATCGACTGAGTCAAACGGAGATTCAGGGAAGCCATCGGCTGATCTCATGCAAATAGGGGCTGCTATTGAATCCTTGCAAAACAAGGTGTCGGCCTTGGAAAATAGCAAGCCAAAAGTTGTTGCCAAACCCGTCCCTAAAAAACCTGTTGTGGTTAAGGATAACTGGGTGGTCAACCTAGTGGCTTTTAAGCAGGACTGGTATGCAAAACGAAAAGCCGATGAGTTTGCGGCCAAAGGTGTATCAGCCAAGGTCAGTAAAACTGAATCTAAAGGCGAAACCTGGTATCGATTAAGCGTGGATGGATTTAGCAGTCAATATGAAGCTGCAGCTTACGCGGCTAGGGTGAAAAAAACCCTTAACCTGGATTCTGTCTGGTTAAATAAAGCCAAAAATTAGTCCTACCTTGTCTACACATCCTGCTCCTCACAGCAGGATTAATAGCTATAGTCCTGTCGTGATTGATCAGGTATAGTTAAATTATCTGCCTGCTTCGTGCCAAATATGTCAACGCAAGTGCCATATTTGGCACATCTCCATAAAAAGAACGTAAGTGCAGCGGCTACCATAGAGTTGCTTATGTTTTATGTGATTGATTTCAAAAAAATTAAATAACATGGTCTTGCTTATGCTGGTTAATAACTGAATTAAACCAGTTAAATGGGTGGACGTCATGAAAACTAATAATGAAATCGATACAATGTATAGCGAACGCTTTGCATTTATTGAAACCTTAAGTCGGGAATTTGTAGCGATGACTGGCTGCGGTGTTTATGTTTATTTTACCCCGCTGGATATTGACCAATTATTTGATAAATTTCTCAGCGTAGATTTGTCGATCAGAATGTTTGCCCGGCAATGCGTTAAAAACTTAATCTGAGAGCTTGAATGTCACCGGCATTATTAGCTCAGATTGTGAAGGCGGGGTTTGCTAAGGATTTCGCCAAAAT
>NZ_LUUI01000014.1 GCF_001644015.1 Methylomonas lenta | reverse complement strand
ACTTAATGGCAGTGACGCGAAGCATAGGAACGATGCGCTTGGATTTCGGGATGTTATTTCCAACCATAGCCTAAGTGGTGAGATGTACCAGTAAGAGAGGAGGGCGCTAATCCACAATCTTGTATTTTTGCCGGGAGGCGTCCACCCGATCACGCAGTTCATTGCCCGGATTTCAATGCGGTCACCCTGGGACAGTGTTGCGCTAAGGTGATCAGCGATGCAGCGAACCGCTAGCTCCACATCTTTCAATTGTAAATGCGGTTGTTTTTGCGCGATCATTTCGATCAATTCTGAACGGGTCATATGTCTCCTGAAAATACCGATGTGTTTGCCCGCTATTTTAGCCGGAATCCAAGCTGACGCGGGTTAGTAAGGCTTCTGATCTCAGCTTTTAGTCCCTTCCAGAAGGGGATAGTCGGGGATAGTCGGTGTAAGGGTTGAAAGACGCCGGAAACAAAGCAGTTTATCGCTATAGCGTCTACCTTTACGATGTAGCCTTTAATTCTATAACCCAAGCACCATGACAGCCACAAAGCCATTTTCCCAAGCCTGTGAAAACAATAAAAGCCCTATTTTAGCTATTCTGCGCGAGGTATTCACCCAACCGACGACCGTGTGGGAAATTGGCAGTGGTACCGGGCAGCATGCTTGTTTCTTTGCTCGTCAACTGCCCCACCTTACCTGGCAACCGATGGACAGACTCGAGAATTTAGCTGGCATACAACGGTGGCTGGATGACACGCAGTTACCCAACATCCGATCGCCGTTGGCACTGGATGTCAATGATGACGCCTGGCCTTGTCAGGCTATCGACGCGCTATTCACCGCCAATACCTTGCATATCATGAGTGCGGCCGAAGTTGAAACCTTATTCGAACGGCTCGGTGTTGTGCTTAATGTGCACGCCGCAGTCTGCGTTTACGGCCCCTTTAATTATCAAGGCCGTTTTACCAGCGACAGTAATGCTAGGTTTGATCAATCGCTCAAAGCACAAAATCCTGTCAGCGGCATCCGTGACTTTGAATGGGTCTGTCAACTCGCTGACAGGATTGGTTTGCAGCTGCAGGCGGATCATGCCATGCCAGCGAATAATCGGTTACTGGTTTTTAAACGGATATTCTGAAATCCGGACGATGCAGAACAAGTAGTGAGCACTCAGCCTGTCATGATCAATACCTCCTCACTTTCGCAATAAACCTCGAATATCGACCCTAAGGGGTGTTTTTCAAAGCAGTACGCTTTTGCGTTGCCGACATACTGCAGACTAAAGAGGATGAATCACATTGGTCACCACACCCCAGACCACCAGTTCCAAATCATCGGTCAACACGATATCAGGATAGTGGCGATTTTCAGCCCGCAGTAACCACTGCTGGTTTTTCTGCAGCAAGCGCTTCACCGTCAGCTCGCCATTCAAGGCGCAAATCACAATCTTGCCGGATACCGGTTTCAGCGAGCGATCCACCACCAGAATATCATTGGGATGAATACCGGCACCCAGCATTGATTCACCTTGCGCCCGCACAAAAAAGGTGGCGGCGGGTTTTTGAATCAGTAGTTCGTCCAGGCTCAGTGATTTATCGACATAATCCGCCGCCGGAGAAGGAAAGCCGGCAGACACCTGGCCAGCAAATAGCGGTAAACGAAATTTGATGGGTCTTTGCGCCGGCTTGAATACGGCTATTACAGGGCTTAGACTTAACACGTCATCGGTGGTATTGATCTTGAAAGGGAGGGCTGGCATAACGGCAATGGCACACGAAACAGGGGAGTGATAGTCTACCCCTGAAAACATCAATGTTCTATGTTTGTTCTTATTTTGTTTTTATGTCATGCTGTTGTACAGTCTGTTGTCTAGTTACCGCCAGCTGTTGCAATCATCCAATCACTACCTACTGTCATGCAACCTTTAGCCTTTGTCGATTTAGAAACCACCGGCGGTTCAGCCAACCGAGACCGCATCACCGAAATCGGTATCGTACTGGTGGATGATGACGGGGTACGGGAATGGAGCCAGCTGGTGTTTCCGCAGATGCGTATTCCGCTATTTATCGAACAGATGACCGGCATTAGCAACCCCATGGTCGAACAGGCGCCGCCGTTTGCCGAGATTGCCCAGCAGGTCGAGCAATTGTTACAAGGTCGTTTGTTCATCGCTCACAATGCTCGTTTCGATTATGGCTTTTTGAAGAATGAATTCAAACGTGTGGGTATGAGCTTCCAGCCCTCCGTATTATGTACGGTGAAATTATCCAGAGCCTTGTTCCCACAACACCGTCAGCATAATCTTGATAGTTTGATCCAGCGCCATGGCCTGAGCGTCACCGATCGCCACAGGGCCCTGGCCGATGCGCAAGCCCTACACCAATTCTGGCAACAACTTTCAGGGCAATTTAGTCAGGCCACACTACTCGACACCGTGCAAAAACTGGTCAATCGTTCCAGTCTGCCGTCGCACATCGATCCGATGCTGGTGCATGAAATGCCGGAAGGTCCGGGGGTGTATTTGTTTTACGGCGAGAACGATCTACCGCTGTATGTCGGTAAAAGCGTCAATATTCGGCAACGAGTGCTGTCGCATTTTTCCGCCGACCACCGCAGTAACAAAGAGATGAGTCTGTCGCAGCAACTTCGGCGCATCGACTGGCTCGAAACTGGCGGCGAACTGGGCGCTTTGTTGACCGAAGCCCAACTGATCAAACAGCTGATGCCGGTGCATAACCAGCGACTGCGCCGTAAAAACGCCTTATGCGCCTGGCAACTGCAACAACAAGGCGAGCATCTGGTACCCAGATTAACCTGGGCCAGTGACTTGGATTTTGGTACACAGAATAATCTGTACGGTTTGTATCATAGCCAACGCGACGCTCAAAAAGCCCTGCGCCATCTGGCCGAACAACATCAACTGTGTCTCAGCGTGTTGGGGTTGGAAAAAACCGGCAAAAACAAACCCTGTTTTGCCCAGCAATTAAAGCGCTGCCAAGGCGTTTGTGTTGGCACAGAGCAGTCGCTGCAACACTCGACTCGCTTATTGGTCGCCATGCAGTCACTAAAACTGGCCAGCTGGCCGTATCCCGGTGCCATTGGTATTCGGGAAGCTGATGAGCTACATGTGATCGATCATTGGTGTTATCTGGGGACGGCCAAAAACGAAGCCGAGGTCGATGATTTATTATACGCCGGACGCCCAGCTTTTGATCGGGATACCTACATGACCCTCAACAAAGCCTTGAAGAAAGCCAAACCGGTTGTATTGAACCAAAGGGTTTAATCTATGATCGTAATCAGCCCACAATCATGCATACGAGGTTCTAGCCATGCCCCAGCCGATCAACCGCCGCCTGAATCCGAAAAAACTGCTGTTAAGCAAATGGACAGCTGCCATGCCGCGTGACAAGGAAAAGCATTTCATCGTCACCCAAGTGATCACGCCGGACCAGCCTGACCTGCCGATCGAATGGGTGGAACTGGAAGCCGTGTATTCTCACCGCAGTTACAGTCTGCCGTGGCGCGAACTGACCGATACTAGCGTTTGGTTACAAGGTTGGCAGTAATGCAGAATGCTTTGGCATTCACGGCCCCATCGATGAACCAGTCGTAAACGCCATGTGCGGCCGCTACCAACTCACAGCCACTTCAGAAGCCATAGCTGAGCATTTCCAATTGCTGCGGCCGGTGAAATTTCAACCCAGCTATAACATCGCCCCGGCCCGAAAAATCCTCACCATCGTCGAACTGGACGATCAATCGCGCAAGGCCGTCAATCTGTTCTGGGGCCTGGTGCCATCGTGGGCCAAGGATAACAAAAACAGCTCGCATCTGATCAATGCCCGGGCTGAAACGGTGCGTGAAAAACCCTCGTTTCGCTCGGCGTTCAAACAGCGGCGCTGCTTGATACCCGCCACAGGCTTTTACGAGTGGGCGAAAAATGCAGATAGCAAACAGGCTTTTCATATCCATCGATCAGATCAACAACTGTTTGCCTTTGCCGGCCTTTGGGAGCAATGGCAGCATGACACAGAAACCCTGTATTCCTGCACCCTTATCACCACGGCAGCCACTGAATTAATGCAACCCATTCACGATAGAATGCCGGTGATAATTCCGCCCGAACACTATCACCCATGGCTGGATAAAACCGCTGATGCCGATCAAGCGTTTGAGTTACTGGATAATCAGACCTATGCACAGATGATAGCCACGCCCGTCAGCGATTGGGTGAATAATCCTCGGCATGATGATGAGCGGTGTATACAACTAATATCACCTTTACAGTAAGCAGGCAGCAAACTAACGTCAGCGTGAGTCATGAAAAGCTTGACGAGCAAACTGAGTATCAGTAAAAAACAGGCTAACTTTCTTGGCGGATCAGTAAAACAGCATGAATGACGTAAACCTCGCAGCCCGAAAACACAGCATGAGTCGAATCGTTTCTTCAATACCCGGACGAATCAGGATTCGCGATAACAAGTTGCGCGATCAAACGATACTGGACAGACTGAAAACGGAACTCTTGAACATGTCGGTGATTACGACGTTAGAAGACAACTGTCGAACCGGCAGTCTTCTCGTGCGGTTCAACAAAAATAGTGTGGCGATGCCCAGCATAGAATCACAGATTGATTCTGCCGTTGATCGTGTGATTGGAAACCCTGCTGCGTCACAACGATTGCTATCGAAAAAGAATCTAAACCGTTATAACAAAATAGCCATGCTGTTATTATTAGGCACCTCTTTGTCTACCTTAAACTTGGCTGGGCGGAAACGCCGGATACGTTGGCATCGATTGACGGGTTACTTATTTTTCGCCAATCTCGGGGTGCATTTATTCACCTATCGGAAATCGTTATTTCGATTATTTCGTTAATTAGCCCGATTAGCTAAGCTCATTGGTTCGCGCGACGCAGGATACTGGCGCTTGTCGAATTCTGTTTCGGTTTGTGGGGCAATCTTAGTGCAGAGAATGAGTGACAAGGCTATTAAACTAAAGACAGCCCATACTGCAAAAGCATGTTTAGATTTACCCGTTTCTAAACGTTTTTTCTTTTTCAGGCATAGGTGTTCTTTTGTGCTTTATTGAATGAAATTAGGCCTCTGTCCGAATCGCGGACGGATATATTAGCGCCAAGATGAACGATATTTCTAAAACTTGACGGGTGTAAAGGATAAGCAGCATGACCGATTTGAACGACTTTATCGCCAGCATGCCGAAGGTTGAATTGCATCTTCATATTGAAGGAAGCCTTGAGCCGGAGATGCTGTTCGATTTGGGGAAACGCAACGCCGTTGTTTTGCCGTTTTCCAGCGCCGCCGAGGTGCGACAGGCCTATGATTTCTAGCTAGGCGCTCAGAAAACCTCCGTTTAGAGAACAAATATTAGTTGTTACTCACTAAACCCCAACGTCATTTTACTGCCTTAACAGCATTGAAGCGGTTTGCAGACTCAGTCACAATGGTTCCCTTTAAACTCAGTAAAGACACTATCAACATGACGGCTTACAAATGGCAGTTCGCAGCGCGTTTTCGATATCAGGCTTTTGGATGGCAATCGGATAAACCGATACAACGCATTAAAGAAGCCCTGTCCGAAATTAAGCAGGTTGCAAAGAAAGAGCCGGCATTAGCCGCTGCAGGCGCTGTCCTTTTTTTAGAAAAAATTTCACCCGCCATCCAACAGGTTGATAGTTCTTCCGGTACTATCGGATCCATAGTTAACCGTGCTATTGATACCTTGGTACCTATGATTGCCAAAGCGACCGTAGCACCTGCCATGAGACAACAATGGCTGCAACGCTTGTGGCTGGCGTTACAGGATGACAATGTGCCGTATATCGAGGAATTGGGCGGTTACTGGGGTGAGCTGTGTGCTAACCCTGAGTGCGCGTCCCAATGGGCTGATGAATTCAGACCTGCTGTGGAACAGGTGTCGCAGGCATCAGGTTATGCGTATTTTAAGGGTTCAAGTGCCTATCTCTCTTCACTGTATGCCGCTGGCCGGCACGAAGAATTGTTGGTGATGTTGGAAAACCCCTATTTCAGCGGCTGGTGGTATCGTCAATGGGGTGTTCGGGCATTACTGTCTATGGATAGAAAGGCCGACGCTTTACGTTACGCCGAAGATAGCAAGAAGATCATCAATACGCCAATATCGGCCGTTGCTAAGGTTTGTGAAGACATTTTATTATCGTCAGGTCTTTATGAAGAAGCCTATAACCGCTATGCGCTAGATGCCAACATAGGTACAACCCATCTTGCTACGTTTCGAGCACTCGTCAAAAAGTACCCGCATAAACCTGCGGCTGACATACTGCAGGATCTGGTGGCTAGTGAACCCGGCACTGAAGGAAAATGGTTTGCAGCTGCCAAGGACGCAGGTTTATTCAACGTGGCAATCGAGTTAGTCAACAAGAGCCCAACCGACCCACGAACGCTTATTCGAGCTAGCCGGGACTTTGCCGAAAAACAGCCGGATTTTGCGGTGTCTGCTGGAATGGCGGCGCTACATTGGATAGCCCGGGGCTATGGTTATCAAATAACCGCCGGTGATGTGTTGGAAGCTTACTCGTCCGTTTTAAACGCGGCTAGTGCTAAAGGCATGACTGACGCACAAATAAAAGCTCAAATCCGCAATGTGATTAGCAAAGGTGATTTCGGCAATAATATTCTGGCAACGTTAAAAGATAGGTTAATCGGATAAAGAAGTGATTGTGTGCATTAAAATGAAAACCGCCATCGAATACAAATCCGCTAGTTAAATTGCTCAAAAGCAGCCACCGGCAATGAGCAAATCTTTGTTTTCTGGTCGTCGGCAGTCGGCCAAAAGCTGCCGATCGGAGTAGCTATCCAATTATAATAATTAGAGCCTGCTCAGTAATTATAACCATTTGATATATATAGATTACTGTATTATTTTTGATATAATAGTGCATGAAAAATGAGCCAACACCCTCAAAAACCGTGCACCTATGATTCGAATCTCTAGCTCAAAACAACTGACGATTGCCGAATTCGACTGGCCCTTTGATACAGTGCTGGATAAGCATAATCGTTGGGTCAAATTAAGCGAATGCATCCCCTGGGATGAGCTTGCTGAAAGTTACTATCAAGGATTTGTCGCCGATCGAGGTCGTCCGATGAAAGACGCTCGCCTAGTGATAGGCGCTGTCATCATCAAACACAAGTTGTGCCTGTCGGATATGGAGACCGTGCAGCAAATCCAGGAAAACCCCTACCTGCAATTCTTTGTTGGGCTGCCGGGGTATCAATCGACTGAACCTTTCGCCTCGTCACTCTTCGTCGAAATCCGCAAGCGCATGGGCGAAGCCGTCTTTGAAGGCTTTCACCGCGCCATTATCGAGGCGCATGAAGGCAAAAAGCCTGTAACACCCGAACCGGCAACATCGACCGCATCCCTGGATTGCGCCGAGCCTGACGTTGAGCCCACCAAAGAAGAGATCACGATTTCCCCCGCCGAAACCCAAGCGCAAACCAGTCCAGCGACAACACACCAAGGTCAATTAATTTTAGACGCCACCGTGGTAGAACAAGCCATTCGTTTTCCCACCGACTTGAGTTTACTGAATGAAGCGCGCGAATTCAGCGAACAGATCATCGATACCCTGTGTAAAAATCTGAAGGTCGACCAAAAGCCCCGCACCTATCGCCAGAAAGCACGCTCGGCGTATTTGGCGATCGCAAAACAAAAGCGCCCAGGCAAAAAAAAACTACGCCGTGGTCTTAAGCAACAACTACAGTATCTGCGCCGCAACCTCGCCCACATTGAACAACTTCTGGCGCTGATTCCAGAAGGCACACCCCTGCCATTACCGTACTGGTTGCTCTATCGCTACTGGGTGATTCAGCAGGTATACGCACAGCAATGGGCAATGTACCAAACCAAAACACGACGCTGTGACCATCGTATCGTTAGTATCAGTCAACCTTATGTGCGGCCCATGGTGCGCGGCAAGCTCGACAAGCCTGTTGAATTCGGCGCCAAGCTCAGCGTCAGCCTGACCGGCGAAGGTTTAGCCCATGTTGATCACCTGCGCTGGGATGCCTTTCACGAGGGTCTGGACTTGGTTGCTCAAGTCGAAGCCTATCTGGATCGCTATGGCTACTATCCAGAACGAGTCATGGCCGATCAACTCTACGGCACCCGCGCCAATCGCGAATACTTGAAGCAACGCGGTATCCGCTTTGCCGGCAAACCGCTGGGCCGCCCAAAACAAGAAAACGAGGAAAACCGCGAACAATTGAAACAGGCCAAAGAACAACGCAGGCAAGAGTATCTGCAGCGCATTCCCATCGAAGGGAAATTCGGCCAGGGTAAGAATGGCTACCGACTCAACTACATCCGTGCCAAACGAGCGAATACTTCGTTCGCCTGGATCAACAGCATCTTCCTGGTCATGAACCTACTGATCCTGCAAAGGATCTTTTTTGTCCTGGAAAAAGGCAGCTTCGCAAGTTGGATAACGGTCATAAGAAAGGCATGGTCAATGACGCGTTTAAATCCACGCAACTATTTCACGCTACCGGGTCGTTCAATTGGCCGCGCCGCGTGATTTACTGAGCAGACTCTAATTAAGGCATCATGTAACCCGATCGGCTGTCCGGTATTCGGCTACAGTTTGGGTCATCGTTTGATGGCTCTAGGCTCAATGCGTCCGGGTCGGTTGCCAACCAAGTGTTCAGCCATGAAAAGGAGCAGACCCGAGATGGAATCCGGGCCACCCGTTTGCTTTTGGGTTTACCTTTGCACCCACTGCGATTCATATAGAGCCAATTTCACTTTGCCCCCCGTGGGCTAACTTGAGTCGCTGACACAAAAAACTCGATGATATCCTGACTTCGCTCGGGCCAATGTGAATGGATTTGATCACCTTCACAGTACAACGTTTTTACGCCCTCGGCACACCCCGAATAAGAGGAGCAGCCATTTGCGATTTTATCCGGAATAGGATCACATTTATTACAAGCGGCCCACCAACCCACCGCTTGCTGACCATAACCAGGAAACAGGCGATCCTTGCTGCTGTGCAGAACCATAACCGGCAAGGGTTCAGGGCATCTGCGGTCGCGTAAATCATCATACGCAACCCCTGCTGCGCTCGGCGCAATGGCACGTGGGATGTGTCGTGTGCCAGTCATAAATGCTAATGCCATCGCCGAAGTCCCTCCATCGGAATGTCCGGTAACATAGATTTGTTTTTCATCAATACACCACTTTTTAGCCATTAAACTGGGAATGCTGCCTAATTCTACGGTAGTGCTGGGCGACAATTCCGGATGATCCGCATAGGCCACGATGAAACCGGCTTGGGTAGCAGGAAAAGTGAATCCAGTTGTTTTTTCGGTTTTAGCCCGATTCGATCCCGCCGGCGAAAATACCAGTAATAGTGGGTGGGCAACGGATGCATCATAATTGGCTGGTGTGCGGACATTGTATTTGATGCCGTTTTCGGTTTCTTCGCCATAAGTCTCTCCAGCGTCTCCACTAAGTTGATCAGCTTTGCAAAGACGTTGCAGCATCTCAGGCCGATACACGGCTTGCCCCAATTCTACGGAGCCGCCAGTATGATCCATCAAAAGCATGACAACCATTACTAATATCGGTAACCCGAATAGCACTTTCTGCCAAGAATTAATTCTTAAAAAATAAACCTTTAATTGAGTCATATTCATAGTCATATTCCCCCTAAGTTCGTTTGACTCGTCTGTACCATTCGATCATGCCTCAGATGAGTGATTGGACGCGTCCTTATTCGCTAACTTCAGTAATATATAAGCCAGCAACAACAAGCTCCCGATCATCACAATCTGCAGCATATAGCTTTTTCCCGGAACCGATTCCAGGCCAACAGAGAACGGAATATGAGTATCAAGACGCTTATCCTTGTCGACAATAGCGATGTGAGCCAAATAATTACCAGCACCATACTGACTAAAATCGACCAAACTATCGAAAGTGCCGTTTTTAACTTTTTTCGGCTGCTGATAAAAAACCCTTTGCCCTTCAGGTTCTTTGGTGATTTCGAATTCCACGCTGACATTGCGCAGACTTTTACCTTCGTAGTCGAACACCAAATTAGTTGGGCCGATTTCGGGAATGATGCTGCAATATTCCCGATCCCCTGACAGAGTCGGGGTATAGGCCGTGAAATGGACTCGTTCGAAACCAACCCTCGTAACGCAAGCATCGGCCTCGTCAGGCGCACCGCGATGCGCTTGGACAATAGTCGGCATTAATCCGACCAAAAAGACAACAGGCAGCAGACTCAGCCACCTAATGCGTTTATAAGCCACCTTTTTTAGT
>NZ_LUUI01000013.1 GCF_001644015.1 Methylomonas lenta | reverse complement strand
TTAACTGACCGTTGGCATCGGTGTTTAGGGTGCGGATGCCTTTCAGGTTGCCGTCGGCTTCACGGCGTAAGATACCTATCGCCTGATTGGCTAGCGGCGTATTGCTGATACCGTCAGTGACGGTGACATTCAGGAGTTGGGGGTCAAGAGCGAATGCTTTGCTTGGTAGTAAAATTGTAAGGAGTAAGAAAGCGTTAAAGAAAAGACCAAGATTAAACTTGGTGCGTAGGATTGGTGTCATATGTTTTTTTCGCTTTAAACATGGCTAAAGTAATTGGCATGAATACTAGCAGGTAAAATTGTTCACAAAATGACAGCCAGATTAAGAAGGGTGGTAATTTGAACTTAACTCACAAAAAGAGTCGTTTTTTTAGCGGTAGTGAGAATAGAATCACCCTTTTTGATTGATCAAATCTTTAAATGGATAACGAAAGTAGAGGTGCTAATTCAATAAAGAAAGCTTATAAAAAGCAATCTGCAGGCTTTTAAGGGGTGGCGATCTGGTTAATCAGAGGGCTGTGGCCGGGATAAACTCCACCTAACACGACACTAGTTTTAGCGCCGGTGACACTGCATAAGTTACCGGGTTGATGGTTGAAGCTTTGTCTGGCCAGCCAGGCAAAGGCAATCGCTTCTACATAATCAGGGTCAATACCAAAATTCGCAGTCGAGACTAGAGGCATGGGTAGGTTTTTTCTTAACATGCTAACTAATTGTTGGTTATGAATGCCGCCGCCACACAATAAAATTTGTTTGCTAACGGCCGCGTACTCCAAAACAGCATTGGCTATACTGTCAGCGGTTACTTGGCACAATGTGGCTTGCACATCCTCAGGTCTGCAATCAGTAACGTCAGCGAGTTTAGACTGTAGCCAGGCTGGAGAAAAGTATTCTTTACCTGTACTTTTGGGTGGTGGTTGTCGGAAGTAAGCATCATTCAACAATAAGCTGAGTAGCTCTGGATTCACACGACCGCTATTACCCCAATCGCCATTAGCATCATAGTTTTTGTTAAGGCACTGCTGGCACCAATAGTCCATTAGTGTATTGCCTGGGCCGGTATCAAAACCTAAAATCTGCTTGCTGTTAAGTATGCTGATATTGGCGATACCACCAATATTGAGCACGGTAGTGATGTTGTCAGGTTCGGCAAATACGGCTTGATGAAAGGCGGGCACAAGTGGTGCGCCTTGGCCGCCAGCGGCGATATCGCGGCGGCGAAAATCACTGATAGTGGTTATGCCGGTGATTTCGGCGATGCGGTTGGGGTCGCCAATTTGCAATGAGAAGCCGTAACGACCATCAGGTGCATGATAAACAGTTTGGCCGTGGCTGCCGATGGCGTTTATTTGCGAGGCAGGGATTTTTGCTTTGTCGAGTAGTGCTAGCGCTGCTTCAGCCAATAAGCAGCCAAGTTGTGCATCTAGTTTGCCGTAATTTTCCAGCAGCACTGGTTGTCCGGGCTGGCTGATGCGGTGTATTTCTGCTCTGAGTTTGTCTGGAAATGCTTGGTAGTGAAAAGCAATCAGACGAACTTTTTTTTCACTAAAATCAACCAGACCAGCGTCGATACCATCGAGGCTGGTCCCGGACATTAATCCGATGTAGAGTTCGGCTGATGGCTTAGTTCTTTGCAAGCAAGTCTTCGCTTTTAGCTAGTTTCAGTTGCGCCATGAGTGGCTGAGTTTGTGCCTTGAATTTAGCAAGCAAGGCATTTTCCATGGGAATCGATCGCGGTAGTTTTGCTGTTTCCGGATTAACGTGCTTGCCGGCGATTCTAAACTCATAATGCAAATGTGGGCCGGTGGCTAAACCTGTTTTGCCAACATAGCCAATCACATCGCCCTGGTTAACCTTGCTACCGACCTTATGGCCGGACTTGAAGCGAGAGAGATGGGCATAAAGGGTAGAATATTTTTGCCCATGTTCAATTTCTACTACATTGCCATAACCATTTTTGGTGCCGTGAAACACGATTTTACCTTCACCGGTAGTCTTAACCGGGGTGCCAATGGCGGCAGAATAATCGACCCCTTTGTGGGCGCGTATAGTATTCAGGATGGGGTGTTTGCGATGCAGGTTAAAGTGTGAGCTGATTTTTGCAAAATCCATCGGGTTTTGTAAAAACGCTTTGCGCAAGCTGTTACCTTCCGGGGTGTAATAACCGGTATGACCTTGATTGTCAGCAAAGCGGACGGCTGTGTATGTCTTGTCTTGGTTGACAAATTCTACGGAAAGGATGTCGCCGGTATCGAATTCTTTGCCATCTACGAATAATTTTTCATATACAACCGTAAATTGATCGCCTTCGTGAAGATTGAGGGCGAAATCGATGTCCCAGGCAAATATATCGGCTAATTTTAAGATGACCTTTTCAGATAGACCTGCATTAACTCCATCCTCGAACAGCGACGAATGGATACTGCCTTTAGCGCTGGTGATCTGGTAGTCAACTTTTTTACTGAATAGTTTGACGTCGAAGTCGCCATCGTGTCGAGTGGCAACCAGAGTCTCGAAAGGGTTTTTGACGTAGGTTAATTGCTCTAATTCACCCTCTGAATTGACTGTAGCCGTTAAGTCCTGACCAGGAAGTACGTCAGCAAATTGTTTGCCGGTTGCATTGCTATGAATGATTTTGTGTAAATCTTCGCGGCTTAAATTAAGCGATGAAAAAATCGTAGAAAGGTTTTCACCTGACTTAACCGTATGCTCCATGTCTTCAGAAAAAGCGACTTCTTCAGTTTGAGCGTTGGGTGCAATGTAGTTGGTATATTGATTGACTTTGGAAGAAATTAATCTTTCTTGCTCTTGATATCGGGTGTCTTCGAAATTTTTGTGGGGTATAAGTCCGTAACTTGCGCTTGCGGCAACGACGGTGCAGGAGCCAAATAGCAAAGTCTTGAGTATTCTGTTTCTCACAGGATTCACGCTTCAATGGTTGTCGAGCAACATATTGTAGGCAATTTTGCTGATATAGGCTAATTCAGATCGGAATATTGTCCTGATGCAATAGCTTGATAATTTATAATGTCAGTAATTTATGCTTTTTTTCAGGAGAAGAGTTTGTTGCAAAATACTTTGGCGCAATTGCAATACGGGGCTGATGAGCTGTTGCTCGAGGCTGAATTGATCAAAAAATTGGCAGAAAATAGGCCTTTAATAGTTAAGGCGGGGTTTGATCCTACTGCGCCAGATTTACATTTGGGCCACACTGTATTAATTAATAAGCTTAAACAGTTTCAGGATGCTGGGCATAGAGTGCAGTTTTTGATCGGCGATTTCACTGCGATGATCGGTGATCCGACGGGTAAGAATGTTACTCGTAAGCCTTTAACGCAAGAAGAAGTCATCGAAAATGCCAAAACTTATCAAGAGCAGGTTTTTAAAATTCTTGATCCAGAAAAAACTGAAATCAAATTCAATTCCGAATGGATGGGGGTAATGTCCAGTGCGGAAATGATTCAGTTAGCAGCCAAACATACCGTAGCTAGGATGCTGGAAAGAGATGATTTTCATAAACGTTATAAGGGTGGACAACCTATTGCCATTCATGAATTTCTGTATCCGCTAATTCAGGGCTATGACTCGGTTGTTATGAAGGCAGACGTCGAGTTGGGCGGAACAGATCAAAAGTTTAATCTATTGATGGGCAGGCACCTGCAAGAAGTGTATGGGCAAAAGCCGCAAGTGGTTTTAACCATGCCAATTTTGGAAGGCTTGGATGGCGTGCAAAAAATGTCAAAGTCCCTCAATAATTACATTGGCATATCAGACAAGCCGGATGAAATGTTTGGAAAGATCATGTCGATATCAGATGATCTGATGTGGCGATATTTTGAGTTGCTAAGCTTTAGGTCAATGACAGAGATAGAGCTCTGGCGAAAAGAGTGTCAGTCAGGTGCAAATCCAAGAAACTATAAAGTTAAGCTAGGGCAGGAGCTTGTAGCTAGGTTTCATGATGATCAGGCGGCGATTAATGCTTTGGAGGTCTTTGAGGCGCGTTTTCAGCGAGGCGCTCTGCCAGACGATATGCCGGAAATTCAACTAAGCGTCGATGCTGAAGGCTTGGCCATAGCCAATGTCTTAAAAGATGCTGGTTTGGTAGCGAGCACATCTGAAGCAATCAGAATGATTAAGCAGGGAGCGGTTAAAATTGACGGAGAAAAACTGGAAGATACGAAGGTTGTAATGGATGTGTTGAGTAACTGCGTATATCAGGTTGGCAAGCGTAAATGCGCCAAAATAGAATTAGTTTCAAAAAACAGTTGACGGGTT
>NZ_LUUI01000012.1 GCF_001644015.1 Methylomonas lenta | reverse complement strand
GTATAACAGTCATTCAGTAATCTTTTTTGATTTGATTTATCAAAAATACTGAAAGTCCAAAACAAAAACATGGTCGGAATGGAAAATTGAATTAACTCCGACCATGCGAATTTCTAATAACTGGATAATTTATGCCTTTCTTTTAAATTGAGCACCTAAAAATCCTACCAAGCCTGTACCGAATAGAAGCATTGCGCTTGGTATTGGAACAGAATTGACGTTGGCTACAATCTGCGCTGAACTAAGCCCCCAACCTTCATTAATGAGCCCTTCCATTACACCGTAGTCGAACACAAAACTATTAATACCTGCAATGAGGGTATGATCTACACTGAATTGTGTAAGTCCGCCTTGAAAAGCACCAAATGTTGTGGATGATAAAATATTAACGCCAGGCGCAATGTAATTGATGAAATTACTTCCGTCACCTCCCGCATCAGGCCCGCCACCCATATCGAAACCACCGCTAAACAAAATTTCGCCGTTAACAGTTAGAGTGAAAGTGTCTTTGCCGCTATTACTACCATCAACCGAACCATACCCCATTAGATCAAAAGTTAAAGTCGCGGCATTAAATAACGATGATCCTGGAGATGTAACAGAATAATTCAGTGAGCCACCATTTAAGGGGCCAAGATTGTCTGCAAGTGACGCTGTGAATAATTCTGCTGTAGCCGGCAAAGCGTAAACAGATAATGCAAACAATCCAACGAGACTTGTGTAGTGTTTTTTCATTGATTTACTCCTTGGTATGTGCGGGTACTAAAGCTTTACGACGCGAAAAGCTGACTAAGCCAACTAATACGGAACCAAACAGCCAAGCGGCTCCTGGAATAGGGACATTTGAGACATCTTTTACTAAGAAACTTCCCACATTTGAGGAATTTGTGGAATTTTCTAGTGTACCAATTGCGAGAGAGGCAATATAGTCGGCGTGGTTGTTGTAGCCGACCATTGCATAATCATGAGAATCTTGGGTGCCAAACGTATTACTTCCTGTAAGGCCAATGCTGTATGTTGATAATCCATCGAAAGGGTAGGTTATGCCCAATAGTGACACTAATGTGCTATTAGCTACATAACCCGGATTATTATAATTCCAATACCCCCAGACCCAACTGGTTTGAGATACTCCTGCATCAGAAAAAAGCTCGGCCACCTCATTTTCTGTTGCATACCTAAAACCCTGATTGCTAGTATACCCACCAAATCCGGCCATTATTTGATTGTAGCTTTGCCCTACCGTTGCAGTGAGATCAAGCCATGACAACTTTGTGTCACTGTCATATGTCAATAGTCCATCACCAGACCCAAGTAAATCGTTACTGACTAATGAGGCATGAGACTCTACCGTAATTCCTAACAATATGGCACCAATTGCCAATCTATATATTTTGTTCATTGTTGTTCCTTGAACAATGTCTAACTAATTGGTTCTGATAGACAGTCTTTGAATGACGATAGCTCTAGTTCGAAAATCCAACAAACCGCCAGAGCATATTGAAAAAAAACAGAACTACCTTTGTGCCCATAACGATGGTCACTTTCGGTAGCCCGGCTTTCCTGGAGAGGATCCGCGACTTTCTGCCCCTACCTTACGATAGGTTTGGCTTTAGCGGTCTTTTAGCACAATAAAACTAACTTTTCTACTGAGTGTTTTTATCAGGTTCTAAGCCTTATGGAATTTTATAAAAAAATAATTAATGTGATTTGTTGAGAGGGTTCTGGGATAACGTACATGCCATTGAATTTGATTGTCAGCTTTGAGTTAGCTACTTGTCCTACAAAAACTGAGTTGAATGGCGCTTATGGGTCGGTT
>NZ_LUUI01000011.1 GCF_001644015.1 Methylomonas lenta | reverse complement strand
GAGTTCTTGATATTCGGGTATGGTTTCTTGTTTGAATTTTACGCGCAATAAGCGGCTTAACCAAATGGCAAAGGCGCGGCGAATCGGTTGGTAAGTCGCTGAATTGACCTTGTGCTGTAATAGCTGAATGTGTTCTCTCAGTTCGGCGGGTGTCGTGCATCGTTCCAACGCAATTAAATGTCCGACCAGATTATCCGGGTGCGCTTGGCAGTAGTCTTTGGGCGTGGCGCTTTCTTGCACTAAAAAATAGCTGAGCTGAGGTGTGTAAGCACGCAGGGTAGGATGAACTGACTCAATGAGCGTCGAAATGTCAACTGGACCACGCCAATCAGAGGCGCCGTTGTAAATAACGATGGGTAGAATCGGTGGCAGTTTGTCACCTTTCTTTAAGCCTTGTGAATGAATGATGTCCTGATAGAGTAGGCCCATGTATGTCATGATCCGATTAGCCATAAAGTAATCGTCGCTGGATTGAAATTCCAGCAATAGGTAAAGATAAAGCCAGCTATCTTTAAATTTCAGGCGCCAAATGGCATCGTCATGACGTTGGCGTAAATCGTCGGTGGCAAAGCTGGCTTTGACCGGCTCCAGGGTATTGAAATCTATGTTTTCCAGCCATTCGGGTTGTACAAACCCCGTAATGAGATCCTGTACCATGCGCGGGTGGCTAAAAAGTAGTTTATAGCCTGTGTCGTGCTGCATCGCTAACCGCTCCATATTCTGTTGAAGTGAAAGGAAATAAGGGTTCCGCGATTAAGGGGGGCAGAGTCCTTTATTCAGAATAAGTGGTAATAATCGTTTAAGTTATTTTGGTTTGTAGGTCAGAATAATCCGATAGGTGTTTCTGGCAATTTAAGCTTGCCGGAAACACTGTCGCTTATTCCGGCCCTTGGCTTTTTACAAGCCAAGCCAGTTTTCCAGATCTTTTATATCCGTAAAATCCAGCAAGGCATCTGCTAAATCCTCCAGCTTTTCAATTTCCATGCTTGGCAATTGTTGTAAAGCGGCTTCCAACGTAGGCTGCAGGCCAAATTTGCGTCGAAGTTGCCGAGTTAGCAAGGATATGCATTCTTTCTTTTCGCCAATTTTTTCGCCTTGTTGTAGGCCTTTTTGTAGACCTTGTTCTGTCCAGATTTTTACCATGCCCATGATGTCACCTTCTTTTGTTTGGTAATGCTGTTGGTATTCTAAGACTTCTTGCTCGGTCAAGTCGGCATAATAATCGATGAAGTCACTGTATTTACGGATTTTATTGGGGTCGGTTTCGTTACGGATCAAGCCCAGTTGCGCAGCCAGAAACAGTTGCAACCGGTTTTTGCGCGGATGGCGCATGTTGGGGAGGTTGATGCGGGCAACGATGTTATCACTGTCTTGGTAGGCTTCGGCGGACAGTTGTTTTAGGTCACAGATGAGGTAGCTAAAATTGAGGTAAGTGTATCGGTCGCTGCCTAGTGTTAAGGTTGTTGTTCGACGACCGCTGTTAAGAAAAATCACCACCGGTACTACCCGTTCGGTTTTCATGAGTTCAGCCATGTCCAGGCAATAATGCGCTAAACGATGTATCGAGAATGTGCTGCTTTTGGTTTCTTCTTCGAAAATGAACAGTAGGGCTGCGCGTTTGCCGTTGGGCCATTCGATGAGGAGTGGCGTATCTAGTTCACGAAAACGCTCACCCAGGCGTTCTTGCAGTTGTTCCTGTCGAACCGGAATGATGCGAGCCTGCGCCAAGTCGTCCGTCACTTCTTCGGGGGCGAAAAAGGCTAGCGATTGACGCGGGTAATCCAGTATCAGATTTTTAAAGTTTTGGTCGTGCACGGTTTATTTGCGTAAAAACTCAATGATGCGTTGGCATGCCTGACCGTCTCCATACGGGTTGTGCGCTTTGCACATGGTCTGGTAAACGTTTTGGTCGGTAAGGACTTTTTCAACGCCGTTGACGATTTTATCTTTGTCTGTGCCTACTAATAAAACAGTGCCTGCATCGACGGCTTCCGGTCTTTCTGTTACTTCGCGCATCACCAGTACCGGCTTACCTAACGAGGGGCCTTCTTCCTGGATGCCGCCGGAATCGGTCAGTATCAGGTCGCTATGGTCCATCATCCAGACAAAGGGGGCGTAATCCAGTGGATCGATCAGGTAGACGTTATTAAGGTTGGAAAGAATGTCATACACCGGTTTTTGCACATTGGGGTTGAGGTGTACCGGGTAAATTAAATCCCAATCCGGATGTGTTTCGGCCAATTGCCTGATGGCGTTGCACAAATCGATAAAACCTTGGCCGAAATTTTCCCGCCGGTGACCGGTTATCAGGATAAGTTTACGTTGTGGGTTAACGATGGTTTGATACAGTTCTGCACCAAACTTTTCCCGCCAGGCGCTTTCCGGTTGTTGGTTAACTTTGTCGCGGACGAACAATAAGGCGTCGATGACGGTGTTACCGGTAACGATAATGTTTTGTGCCGCTACGCCTTCGGCGAGTAGGTTGTTTTGGGCAGAGGCTGTGGGGGCAAAATGATAGTCGGTCAAGCGCCCGACCAGGGTGCGGTTGGCTTCTTCCGGAAATGGAGCTTTCAGGTTGCCGGTTCTTAGCCCGGCTTCGACATGGCCGATTTTAATACCTTGGTAAAATGCAGCTAATCCGGCAGCAAAGCAGGTGGTGGTGTCGCCATGTACTAAAACAATGTCGGGTTTGGCTTGCTGCAGTACGTCACGCAAGCCAAGTAGTACTTTGCTGGTGATGTCGTAAAGGTCCTGATTGGGGGCCATTAAGTCCAGGTCGTAATCGGGCTGAATCTCAAACAGGTTTAATACCTGATCCAGCATTTGCCGATGTTGGGCGGTAACGCACACGCGTGATTCTATGCCTTCGGCATTTTGTAGGGCGAGCACTACGGGGGCCATTTTAATGGCCTCCGGCCGGGTGCCGAAGACGGTTAATACTTTTAGTGTCATTGATATTCCTTGTGATTTTGGCGCATATCCTTGGATTCAGGTTAAGCGATAATGCCTCGGGTATCGATCAGGATTTTTTCTTTGAAGTCGACGGCTTTAAGGTTTTTGAAGGGTTTGTGATCAACCAGCAGCAGCACGATGTCGGCTTGTTCTATCACTTGTTGGTAGGGCAATAGGTTAAAGTCTTTGTGACTTTCCAGGTTGGGTTCGCAAACCAGTACTTGACCTATGTTCTCTGCCTGAATTTGTTTAACGATTTCCATGGAGGGCGATTCCCGCAAGTCGTCGACGTCGGCTTTAAATGCTAAACCCAGGCAACCAATCACAGGATTTTTAAATTTGTTTGCACTGGCTTTGACTTTGTCGATGACCCAGTGCGGCTTGGAGTCGTTGACTTCGCGGGCGGTACGAATTAGTCGGGCTTGTGCCGGTGCGCGAGCTACTATAAACCAGGGGTCAACGGCGATACAGTGTCCGCCTACGCCGGGACCAGGTTGCAGGATGTTGACGCGTGGGTGGCGGTTGGCCAGTTTGATCAAGTCCCAGACGTTGATGTTTTCTTTGTCGCAGATGAAGGATAACTCGTTGGCAAAGGCGATGTTAACGTCCCGAAAGGAGTTTTCGGTGAGTTTGCTCATTTCGGCGGTTCTAGCATCGGTTGCCAGTACTTCGCCGCGCACGAAGGTCTTGTAAAACTCGATGGTTTTTTCGGTGGAAATGGCGTTGATGCCGCCGACTATACGGTCGTTTTCGACTAACTCGGTGAGTATGCGTCCTGGTAGTACGCGTTCCGGGCAGTGTGATACAAAAACTTCGCTGCCGACTTTGTGACCGTGTTCGCGCAGTATTTTGGCGACGACTTCATCGGTGGTACCGACCGGGCTGGTCGATTCTAAAATCACGATGTTACCGGGTTTAACGTAGGGCGCTATTTTATGAGTGGCCGCTTCGACGTAAGACAAGTCGGGGATGTGGTCGTCTTTAAAGGGGGTCGGTACCGCCAGGATGAAAATATCAGCTTCTGCCGGCTCCAGGCCTGCGGTTAATTTGCCGGACTGCACGGCGGATTTGACCAGGATGTCCAGATCAGGTTCGACGATGTGTATTTTGCCTTGGTTGATGGTGTTAACCACATGCTCCGAGGTATCCACTCCAAAGACATCGTAACCTTTGGTTCCTAGTAGTGACGCTGTCGGCAGGCCGATATAACCTAAGCCAATAACGCAAATTTTTGTGTCTGCTAATTGCATAATTTCCCTGTTGCTGGTTGTTGTGTAAATCAGTTTTATATTGAAAAATTGTTTGATTAAATCAAAATCATGTTACAGCCAATCGTTTTTTGCCTCAGTCTCAAAAGACCTGAGTAGGTCGGGGTAATAGGTCCGTGGTAATGCTGTAACATTGCGGGTGAATCTGATGGGTGGTGATTAATGATAATCCGCTTGTATTGTCAATTAAGCTTATTGTAGTTTGAATTTTGTGCCGAGCGGTCAGGCTTTTTTGGCAGGCAGTATATCAAGAGTTGTTCAGTTTAATTGTGTGCTTGCTGGCGTGCGGCCATTTGTCGTATTTGTTATGGGGCTTCAAAAGATATGCATGGGTTGGGTCAATCTAACTTTGGTGCGGGATGGCATCCTGAAGCGCTTTTTGGTTTGGGACGCTGAAGCGTCCCCGACGGCGTTCCGGCGCAAAGCATGGGAAGCATACGCGGATGTTGATTTTGGCGAAATACTTATGGGTTTGATGCGTACGGGATTGACGCAACGATTTTGTTTTTGGCTAGATTTCTAGTCGAATTCATCTAAACTTGGACTTTAATGACTCTTACCCCTGTTTGGCAGGAATAACCATATGACTTTACGTATATTGCGGGGATTATTGATTCCCTTGCTGTTTAGTGCTTCTGTTTGGGCGGATACGCTGCAAATCAACCCCAATCATCCTGATCAATACACTGTGGTTAAAGGCGATACCTTGTGGGATATTTCCGCTAAATTTCTGCAGCATGCTTGGCAATGGCCGCAGCTTTGGGAGAAGAATCCGCAGATCAAGAATCCGCATTGGATTTATCCGGGCGATACGCTGTATTTTTCTTATGTAAATGGTGAGCCGCAGCTGAGCTTGACGCCGGGTTATGGAAATGGCTATGCGGAAGATGCTAATTTAGTGCCGCATATTCGGGAAAGTCCGCTTGATCAAGCGATTCCAATGATTCCCAGCGATGCGATTGCTCAGTTTTTGAGTTCGCCAAAAGTAGTGACCGCTGAAGAAATAGCCGAGGCACCTTATGTGCTGGAAATCGCAGATGAGCATTTGATCGCCGGTAATGGTGATCGGATTTACGTGCGGGCAATCGAGAATCCGGAAGGTTTGGGCTACACCATTTATCGCCAGGGCGATCCTTATGTGAGCCCGGAAACCAAAGAAGTGCTGGGCTATGAAGCAAAATATATTGCTGACACGCTGATCGAAACGCCAGGCGATCCGGCTACCTTGCGCATTATCAAAGTGGAAAGTGAGGTTCGCCGCGGTGATCGTTTGATGCGTAGCGTGGAAGGCGAGATGGCTTTGAATTATTTCCCCAGGCCGCCGGAACACCCGGTTAGCGGGAGTATTATTCGGGTGATGGGCGGGGTTTCTCAAATTGGTCAGTATGACATTGTGGTGATTGATAAGGGTAAAGCCGATGGCCTGGAAGTGGGGCATACCCTGGATATTTACAAAAAAGGTCGCGTTGTGACCGATAAAATCCAATCTGATCATGCCGTGCAGGTTAAGCTACCCGATGAGTTGGCCGGGGTTTTAATGGTTTTCCGTCCTTTCGAGCGGGTTAGTTACGCGCTGGTAATGAATGCTACCTCTGCTATCCATACGTTGGATACTGTGCAAACGCCTTGATGGGGCTAAACATTCAGGGGTTTCGGTGTCTGACGCCGGAACCCTTTTAATTCCTAACTTATTAGTTTTTTTTGACAAAAACGCTTAATCCTCATATCAAATTTTGGTTGGCGCTGGTGCGTGTGCCTGGTGTCGGACCTGTGGCTGTTCAGCGTTTGCTGAAGCATTTCTCGCCGGAACAAATCTTTCAGGCCTCTCGCGCTAGTTTAACTGCGGCTGGTTTTAGCGACAAACTAATCGAGGCCTTACAAAATCCGCCCTGGGAGTTGGTAGCGCAAGATTTGTTGTGGCTTGAACAGCCGGACAATTTTGTATTGACGCTTGAGGATGTTGATTACCCGGCGTCATTAAAAGAAATTTCCGATCCGCCGCCGGTTTTGTTTGTTAAGGGGTTGCTGGATTTGTTGCAACAGCCGCAAATGGCCATGGTAGGTAGTCGCAATCCATCGAGTGTGGGTGTCAAGATTGCGCTCGAGTTTGCTCAGGCTCTGGCGCAGGCCGGCTTTGTGATTACCAGTGGCATGGCCCTGGGTATCGATGCGGCAAGCCATCAGGGGGCTTTGAATGCCGGAGGTTATACCATTGCAGTGGCGGGTACCGGATTGGATCGGGTTTATCCGGCTTGTCACAAACAATTGGCGACGGATATTGTGGCCCAAGGCGCCTTGGTTTCCGAGTTTCCGCCGGGTACGACGGCTAAAGCCGGTCACTTTCCCAGGCGTAATCGCATTATCAGTGGATTGTGCCAGGGTTTGCTGGTAGTCGAAGCGGCTGCGCAAAGTGGTTCCTTAATTACGGCGCGAATGGCGCTGGAGCAAAATCGGGAAGTGTTTGCAATTCCAGGGTCAATTCATAACCCTTTGGCGCGTGGTTGCAACGCTTTAATCAGGCAGGGAGCAAAACTTGTCGAGACAGCCGAGGATATTTTTGAAGAATTAGGTCAGTATAATCAAGTATATAAGTCGATTGATGCACAAATAAATCAGACGGCGCTTGACCTGGAGCAACAAAATCTATTGAAATTGGTGCCGTACAGCCCGATAACGGTTGACAACTTGGTTCAGGAAAGTGGTTATTCAGTGGAAACTGTTTCGTCTATGCTGCTTGTTCTGGAACTACAAGGCTACATTGCCGCGGCCGCCGGCGGTAGCTATTACCGAATTCAATAAAGGCTCTAATGAAAGAAGATATTTTTGATGTACTCATTTATCTGTTTGAAAACTATCTGGATGGTGACAGTGATAACTATCCCGACACCGATATGATTGCCACTGAATTGCTGGATGCCGGTTTTCATCAGCCAGATGTCAGCAAAGCCTTCGATTGGTTGGAGTCTTTGGCCGAAGCCGATAGTATTTCTCTGACGGTGTCCTCGTCGTTCAGGATTTTTAGCAGTCAGGAAGTGGCTGTTTTTGATTTGGAATGTCGTGATTTCCTGATGTTTCTTGAGCATGCAGGTATCTTGACGCCGGCAAATCGTGAAATCGTGATTGATCGAGCGATGGCTTTGAAGGAAGAAGACATTACGCTGGATAAGCTAAAGTGGATTGTATTGATGGTATTGTTGAGCCAGCCAGGGGATAGTGCGGCTTTTTCCAGAATGGAAGATATCGTTTACGATCTGATACCTACTTCTTTACATTGATTTGTTACGGATAACATGAGCAAAAGTTTAGTTATTGTAGAGTCGCCGGCAAAATGCAAAACCATAGAGAAATATCTGGGTAAAGATTTTCAGGTGTTAGCTTCTTATGGTCATGTACGTGATCTGATTCCTAAGGAAGGTGCAGTCGATCCTGAGAACGACTTTGCCATGAAATACCAGATTATCGATCGCAATCAGCGTCATTTGCAGGAAATCAGCAAAGCATTAAAAAATGCCGACACCTTATATCTGGCGACTGACCCGGATAGAGAAGGGGAAGCTATATCGTGGCATGTCTTTGAGCATCTGAAAGAAAAGAAGCTGTTAAAAAATAAGCAGGTGCTGCGCGTGGTGTTTCATGAAATCACCAAAAAAGCGGTTACTGAGGCTATAGCGCATCCGAGCGAATTATCCCTGACCATGGTGAATGCCCAGCAGGCCAGGCGGGCGCTGGACTACCTGGTGGGTTTTAATTTATCGCCTTTGCTATGGAAAAAAATTCGCCGTGGTTTGTCTGCCGGTCGCGTGCAAAGTCCTGCTTTAAGGATGATCGTCGAACGAGAACTGGAGATTGAGGCGTTTAAAACGCGTGAGTATTGGTCCCATACCGCCGACGCCAGTGCGCAGGGCCAGCCTTTTAAAGCCAAGCTGACGCATTTTGAGGGCGAAAAGCTGACTCAGTTTAGTATCACCGATGAAACCCAGGCCAATAAGGTTAAACAAGTTTTGTTGGATGCGGCAGACGGCCAGTTAATTGTCGCCAAACTGGAGAAGAAGCAACGTACTAAAAATCCGGCACCGCCTTTTATCACGTCAACCCTGCAACAAGAGGCATCCCGTAAGCTGGGGTTTACCACCAAACGCACCATGATGGTGGCGCAGCAGTTGTATGAAGGTATCGATCTCGGTGGCGAAACCGTGGGTTTGATTTCTTATATGCGTACCGATTCGGTAAATCTTTCTGACGAAGCGCTGGCTGATCTTCGAGCTTTGATTGCCGAGAAATACGGGCAAGACAATGTGCCGAAAGAGCCGCGAAAATTTAAAACAAAATCCAAAAATGCTCAGGAAGCGCATGAAGCGATACGGCCAACCTCTGCCTATAGACTGCCGGAACAGGTTAAAGGTCGTCTGAGTATTGAACAATACAAGCTGTACGATTTGATCTGGAAACGTACCGTAGCCTGTCAGATGATCAATGCTACTTTGAATCTGGTGGCGGTGGATTTGAACTGTGGTAGCGATAAAAATGTTTTTCGCGCCACCGGTTCTACCGTTACCAATCCGGGTTTTATGATGGTCTATCTGGAAGGCGTCGACGATAGTAAAGAAGCGGCGGACGATCAGGATAGATTATTGCCGCCTATGGAAGAGGGGCGGCCAGTGATGTTGAATGACATTGCTGCCAATCAACACTTCACAGAGCCACCGCCACGATATGGCGAGGCTAGTTTAGTCAAGGCTTTGGAGGAGCATGGTATTGGCCGGCCTTCGACCTATGCGACTATCATCTCAACTCTGCAGAATCGCGAGTATGTCACCATAGACAGCAAGCGTTTTTATCCCACGGATGTAGGGCGCATAGTTAATAAGTTTTTAACCGAGCATTTTACCAAGTACGTCGATTACGATTTTACCGCCAACCTGGAAGACGAGTTGGATGCGGTGGCCCGCGGAGAAAAAGATTGGATTCCGCTGATGAACGATTTTTGGCGACCGTTTACCAAGCTGATCGGTGAGAAAGAGGAAAGTGTTCAGCGTAAGGATGTGACACAGGAAAGCATTGATGAGCAATGCCCCGAATGTGGTAGTCCGTTATCGATTCGATTAGGCCGAAATGGCCGTTTTATTGGTTGCACCAACTATCCTACCTGTTCTTATACGCGGAATTTAGGTGACGATAATGCCGCAGGTTCCGCCGAGCCGGAGGTAGTTGAGGGTAGGTTGTGCCCGAAATGCGCTTCGCCTATGGTGATAAAAGTCGGACGTTATGGCAAGTTTGTCGGCTGTAGCGCCTATCCAACTTGCAAGCATATTGAGCCGCTGGAAAAGCCGCAGGATACCGGTGTCGAATGTCCGCAATGCAAGAAAGGCTCGATACTCAAACGTAAAGCCCGTAGTGGCAAGATCTTTTATTCTTGCTCAGAATATCCTAAATGCGATTACGCTTTATGGGATGCGCCAATCAAAGAAAGTTGTCCGGATTGTCAGTGGCCGATTTTGACCTTGAAAACCACCAAACGGCGAGGAACCGAAAAGGTTTGCCCGCAAAAAGAGTGTAAGTATGCGACACCCTATGAGGGTGATCCTGATGATGTTAATGGGCCAAGCTAGGTACGGGTAGCTGGTTAACGCTGGGGATGTCGTGGCGATATTCGATGATGAGGTCTTGACCTGTTTTTAGTTGATGGCGGTCTACAAAGCCGGCATTGACTTCCAGCATGTATCCCGCGTCTTTGATTGATGTGTATATCGGGCAAGGCTCTTCAGTGCAGGGCGCTAGTTTGGGCAAGATGGATACAATCTTGCCATCGGCTGATAGAAACACTACGTCTAAGGAAAGCAGGGTGTTTTTCATCCATACACCGCGTACAGCTTCATCAGGATACACAAACAACATGCCTTGATTCTCTGCTAGTTGAGTTCTATGCATCAGACCCTTGGTGCGTAGCTCGGCAGTGTCGGCAATTTCTATTTCTATTGGTTCTTGTGCGCCAAAAGTAACGTTTCCCAATTTTACTTGATCGGCTGTGGCGGTTGAATATACGCATAGGATGCAGGTCAGTAAAGCTATGCGGGCGATAAATGTCGTCAGATAAAAATTCATAATTTGATGGTTATTGATGTTTAGCTGGGAAAATTAGCTTATTAGCGGCATTCATGCTGAAACTGGTTTATGATGCCTCCACAACAAGATTCAGCCCGAGATTTAAATGTTACGTCCCTTGATTGTTAATTTGATATTTTTCTTGCCTGTTTTAGCTTGGGCGGCACCGGCTTTAGAAGAGCCTCCTGCAGAGCCCGAATCGCCGGAGTTGCCGCCGCGCGTACAGTCCGGTGAGGAAATGGAGCCTGATATTACCATTATCCGTAAAGGTAAGGATACCATCCAGGAGTACCGCAGAAATGGTCGGCTTTATATGGTAAAGGTGCAGCCTCAAGTGGGGCCTGCTTACTATTTGCTGGATACCGATGGTGATGAAAAAATGGACGTAAAAAAGAACGATCTAGATAGAGGCAGCAACATCAATCAATGGTTATTATTTGAGTGGGATTAGTTTAAAAGTCATCGCATGATCGCTGTTGATCAAAACAGAGCGATATGAGTGTTGAGGTGATTTTTCAATAATTAGGAACGCGCACAAAAGCTTTAGCAAGGCATTCCTTCCTCCTTCGGGAAGCTGTCGTAAAAGGTAAAACAGTTCCTTCTCCCAACGGGAGAAGGTTAGGATGAGGGTATATAAATCGGATGCTTACATTATTATCCCCCTCACCCTCTCCCGCAAGGAGAGGGGGCTTTGCGACAGTCTTTTCGGGAGAGGGGCAGGTTGAGAGGGTTAAATGCCAAAGTTATTTGGTTTTCAATCCTTAATTAAGTAAGCAGGCTTTTAAATCACTGCCATTAAGTTAAGGAAGAACAATCCCTTCTCCCTCCGGGAGAAGGTTAGGATGAGGGGATTAAATAAAGCTTTTTTGCCTTATTATAAATCTCCTCTCCCCAACCCTCTCCAGCAGGAGAGGGAGCTTTTTCTTAACTTAATGGCATTGAGGCTTTTAAATCGCTACGCTTTAATTAACTCGCCGCTATGAGTTGAGCGAATTCATTCTCGGCTATCTTTAAATTTACTCGGTCACTTTTAATAGCCAACCACCCTCGGCGTCACATTTTCCTACCTTCGATTTAAGCTGTACAGAGATGCGGACGACAGAGTTTTTAATATCTTCCGGCAACTTGCCTTTGACTAAATAAAAGGTATCTTTATCCTCAATAGTTACGTCGATAGGCTGTTGTTTGATGCTGACGTGAATGTGTCCTGGACCATTGGTACCGGATGCAGCAAATGAAAATTCTGAGCCTGGCGCTACGCTGGTCATATGTTCGGGGTTGAAGCGACTCATTTTGGCTTTAATGCAGCTTACGTCACCCCCGCCGCTACCACCACCATGACCGCCATGTCCTCCAGTGGATTGAGCCCAGCTAATGTTGCAGAAGCTAAGCACAATTAGTGCGCTAATAATTTTTAAAGCCTGCACGGGGTTTCTCCTGATAGAATTTTTCTTAAAATAATGCTCGATTATATGTCTTGAATTAGTAACTTTAAAGCCTGTGTATTCTGGCTGTTATTGCAAATAAAGGCTATTGCCAGTGGGGTTAGAGCGAGCCATTGCTGCGCAAGTGTTGGTTATGGTTGATGTTTATGGCTAATTTGATTACATTGGCTTGGTGGTGATTGCAGGCCACTTTTACAATAATAAAAACAGGACTGGATTATGTTATTTCTAGCTAAATTGTTTGGTATTTTAACGTTGGTTTGGTTTTATTTTGCGGCTAAGAATCACAATGCGCCGGTGATTAATTGGTCTGTGATTGGGTTGATAGGCTATTGGTTGACATGGTGGTTAGCTAAGATGTTGTTGGTAGAGTCTTTGACGAGTATGGTGCCCAAACATTCTGTGATGGAGTTTTTATTGACTCAATTGCCCGTTGTTTGTGCAGTTGGGGTTTGCTATTTCATTAGAAAAAAATTGATTGCCAGTGTGGTATCAGATCAATAACGGTTTTATCCATGCCTAAAGTGGCTTTGGTTACTGGTGCCGCCAAGCGGTTGGGCGCGGCATGTGTACGGCTGTTGCATGTCTGTGGTTACAATGTGGTGCTGCACTATTACAGCTCTGAAATAGAAGCTAAGCAATTAGCTGATGAGTTAAATGCCATTCGATTGGATTCTGTGGCGCTAGTTAAAGCTGATTTGCTTGACTTGGCGCAGGTTCGGGCTTTAGTTGTCCAGGCTTGTCAGTCATGGGGCTATGTGGATGTTTTGGTGAATAATGCCTCGCTGTTTTATCCGGGCGCTATCGGTGAGGTTGAAGAAAGTGACTGGAACTGCTTGATGAATAGCAATCTTAAAGCACCGTTTTTCTTATCTCAGGGCTTGGCATTCACGTTGAAGCAGCGTCAAGGCTGCATCGTCAATATTGTCGATATTCATGCAGAAAAAAGCTTGCTGGGTTACCCGGTTTACAGTATTGCCAAGGCGGGCTTGGTGGCAATGACCAAGTCACTGGCAAAAGAATTAGCCCCTGATGTGCGCGTTAATGCAGTAGCACCTGGGGCTATTTTATGGCCGGATCATGAAGTCAGTGCGCTGCAAAAAGCTGAAATTTTGCAGAAGGTGGCGTTGCAGCGCTGCGGTGAAATCGACGACATTGCCAAGGCGGTGAAATTTTTGCTTGATGATGCAAGCTATATTACCGGGCATGTCTTGACGGTTGATGGCGGGAGAACGTTATATAGTTGAAAGCTGTATTTTGTTTTGTCGAAGGCCTGTTTTGTCAAATTTCTCCCACATTTGGCTATACGTTTGTCCGTTAATCGGATGTTTCTCCTGCGGGGCGATTTCTGCTAAAGGTTCAAGCACAAACGCATAACGTTCAATATCGTCACGCGGAATTTGCAGGCGACCATCGTTAATAATCTCGTTGCCATACAATATCAAATCCAAATCAAGGGTGCGGGCGGAGAATTTTTGTGATTCTCGCGTACGACCATGATCGAGCTCGATTTTTTTCAGTATTTTAGCGGCCTGTTTGGCGGCTAATTCTGAGTGAAAACTGACGACTAAATTGTAAAAATTATCGCCGGTAAAGCCAACGGCTTCGGATTCATAGATGCTGGAAACTTGTATGTCGCCAAATACTTTAGCCAGCTCTGTTAGGCTGGAGAGGATATTGATGTCCTTATCGATATTGCTGCCAATGCTGATATATCCGGTAGGCATGTTATTTTTGCCCTCGTTCGATAATGATGCCAACATCGCGAGCTCTACTAATGGCGCCTTTTTTATTCAGGGTGATTTTTACCCAAGGCGTGGGGAATTCGTTGAGTAGAATTTTGGAAATTTCTTCAATTAAAGTTTCAACCAGTAAATACTTGCTTGCTTCTACAAAATCGACCACGCGATCAGAAACGGCTTTATAATCAAGTGTGTAGCTGATATCGTCAGTAATTGCTGCTTTTTTAATATCAAAAGCCATTTCAATGTCGAGCACAATTTTTTGTTTGATTGTGCGCTCCCAGTCATAAATACCAATGACTGTTTCAATTTCAAGTCCGCCTAAAAAGATGATGTCCATGGATGCTTTCCGGTTATTATATTTATTTTATTAGTATCGGGTAAACGGCTCGAGTGTTCAAGTCTTGATGAGAGAGGTTGATTAAATGATGGAATGGTTGCTAGTGCCTTTGGCGTATTTAACCGGCTCTGTGTCTAGTGCAATTATTGTTTGTAGACTGATGGGCTTGGCCGATCCTCGCGCAAATGGTTCGGGTAATCCGGGTGCAACCAATGTAATGCGGCTGGGTGGTAAAAAAGCGGCGGCAATTACTTTGCTGGGTGATGCGTTAAAAGGTTTGATCCCGGTTCTGCTGGCTAAAATGCTGTTGGTTGATAGCTTGGTGTTGTCATTGGTGGTATTTGCAGCTTTTATCGGGCATTTGTATCCGGTGTTTTTTGGCTTTAAAGGCGGTAAAGGGGTGGCGACTTCGCTGGGGGTTGCGCTTGGGGTAAGCTGGGTTTTGGGAGTAGCTGTTTTTGCAACATGGTTTGCGGTATACAAAATCAGTAAAATATCATCCTTGTCTGCGCTGGTGGCGGCTACTTTAACCCCGCTTTATGTTTGGTTGATTGTGGGTGATGTTCATTTGTTGGTGGCGTTTGTTGTGATTTCACTGATTTTATTGTGGCGACACAAAAGCAATATCCAAAGATTACTGGCGGGTCAAGAAAGCTGATTTAAACCTCCAGCAGTTCGCTCATCGGCCAGCGTGGGCGAGCAAAAATTTCTAGAGATTGAGTTTGGCCGGCGTTTAATCGTTGGTAGCCGGCATAAGCAATCATGGCGCCGTTGTCGGTGCAAAACGCTGGGCGAGGAAAATAAATCTGCGCGGCTTGTTTTTGGCTCATTTGCAGGAGTTGTTTGCGAATTTCCTGATTTGCGCTGACGCCACCTGCCACCACCAGCGTGGTTAAGCCGGTTTGTTGCAATGCGCGCTTGCATTTAATGGCAAGTGTTTCTGCTACGGCTTGTTGAAAGGCAAAAGCAATGTCGGCTTTGTCCTGTTGTGTTTTAAGACTGTTGTTGAATGTGTTCAGTGCAAACGTTTTTAAGCCGCTGAAACTAAAATCCAAGCCAGGTCTATCTGTCATCGGGCGCGGGAATTTTAGCTGCGGATGTCCCTGCGAGGCTAATTTTGCCAATGCAGGGCCACCTGGATAATCAAGTCCTAGCAGTTTGGCGGTTTTGTCAAATGCTTCGCCGGCGGCATCATCCAGTGACTCGCCCAATAAGTGATACTGGCCTATATTTTTGACTTCTATCAGCATTGTGTGGCCGCCAGAAATCAATAGTGCGACAAATGGAAACTTCGGTGGATGGTCTTCCAGCATCGGCGCCAGTAAATGGCCTTCCATGTGATGAATGGCAATTGCCGGCACTCGCCAAGCCCATGCAAGGCTGCGCGCGGTAGTGGCACCTACTAGTAACGCCCCCATCAGGCCAGGTCCGGCGGTATAAGCAATGCCGTTAATATCGTTAGATGTTAAGTGGCTGTCCCTTAAAATTTGTCGGATAAGCGGGGTGAGTTTGCGGATATGGTCGCGTGAAGCTAGTTCCGGTACTACGCCACCATATTCATTGTGCATCTCGACTTGGCTATAGAGGTTATGGGAAATCAAGCCTTTGTCGGCATGGTAAATGGCGACCGCAGTTTCGTCACAAGAAGTTTCTATGCCTAAAACGTACATTAATTTTTTGTATAAAAGTAATTTGTGGGTATAATCGGTCGGTTTTACAGGGCTGGGTTTTTGCCTGTAGCTTTTTTGAAATACTAACACAATTCGGATTTTTGATAATGCCATCAGTAAAAGTTAAAGAAAACGAACATTTCGATATCGCTATTCGCCGTTTCAAACGTGCTTGTGAAAAAGCAGGTGTTTTGGCGGAAGTGCGTCGTCGTGAATTTTATGAAAAACCAACCACCGAGCGTAAGCGTAAAGGTGCAGCTGCGGTTAAGCGCCATTTGAAAAAATTGGCACGTGAACGTTATGCGTTGAAAAACCTGCGTCGTGGCCGTCCACAGACTTAAGGTTTTACTATGGATTTGTTAAAGGAGCGTATCAGGGAAGATATGAAGGCCTCAATGAAGAGCGGTGATAAAGCCAGATTAGGCGTAATTCGCATGATTATGGCTGCTATCAAGCAAATTGAGGTGGATGAGCGTGTAGAGTTGGGTGATGATCGAGTGCTGATTGTGCTGGATAAAATGCTCAAACAACGCCGCGAATCAATCAAGCAGTTTCGCGATGCTAACCGTATTGATTTGGTGGAAATCGAGGAAGCCGAGGTTTTGGTGATCCAGGATTTCCTGCCGCAAGCTTTAACTGAAGCGGAGATTGACGATATGGTGGCTAAAGCCATTGCTGATGTCGGTGCTGCTTCGATTAAAGACATGGGGCGTGTCATGGCTATCCTCAAGCCCCAAATGCAAGGCCGCGCGGATATGGCTGTGGTCAGTCTCAGAATCAAGGCTGGGTTTCCAGCGTAATTCCCCTTGCTGTCGTCGGTAATATGTCCGGCAGAATCCCCAGGCAGTTCATAGATGATCTATTGGTGCGGGTCGACATTGTTGATCTGATTGATTCGCACGTTCCGCTTAAAAAAAAAGGCAATGAGTTTGCTGCTTGCTGCCCATTTCATAACGAAAAAACACCCAGTTTCAATGTAAATCGCCAGAAACAGGTCTATTTGTGTCGAGGCTGTGGGGAGAGCGGAAATGCTATCAGTTTTTTGATGGCATTTAACAATCTTAATTTTGTCGAGGCTGTAGAGGATCTGGCTGCTTTTGTTGGCATTGATGTGCCAAGAGAAGCCGGTGGCGAATATGCGGTCATTGATAAGGAAGATTCTGCTCGGCTCTATAAAATATTGGAGTTGGTGGCTGATTTTTATGCGGAGCAATTGCGCGGTGCCGATGGAAAAAATGCTGTTGAATACCTGAAGGCGCGCGGGGTTAGTGGTGAAGTGGCGAGGGTTTTTAGTTTGGGGTATGCGCCGCAAGCTTGGGATGCCTTGATTAGTCGTTTCGATCGAGCTGCCTTGATTGATGCGGGTATGTTGGTTGTCAAGGATGATGGCAAAGTTTACGATCGGTTTCGCGGGCGTCTGATGTTCCCGATTCGAGATAAGCGTAAACGCGTAATCGGGTTTGGTGGGCGGGTGCTGGATGATGGCTTGCCAAAATATCTAAATTCCCCTGAAACGCCAGTCTTTTCCAAAAGTAAAGAGTTGTATGGGTTATGCGAGCTTTTGGAAAGGAAGTCGCGTCCGGATCGGATTTTGGTTGTGGAAGGCTATATGGATGTTATCGCACTGGCGCAGTATGGTATTGATAATGCCGTGGCGACGCTGGGCACCGCAACTTCGAAAACGCAAATCGATTTGTTATTTCGTTTTGCGGCCGAGTTGGTGTTTTGTTTTGATGGCGATAATGCGGGGCGCCAAGCTGCCTGGAAGGGTGTGGATGCGGCTTTGCCATGTTTGCGAGATGGTCGGCAGATCAAGATTATGTTGTTACCGCAAGGCGAGGATCCTGACTCTCTGGTGAGAGCGGTGGGCATTGAGGGGTTTCGGGAACGCATTGAAAGCGCTCAGGTCTTATCGGATTATTTTTTTGAATTTTTGGCGGGTCAGCTTGATTTGTCGACCATAGAGGGGCAGTCGCAGTTAATGGTCACGGCTAAGCCGCAGTTGGAAAAGATTCCTCAGTGTTTTTTTAAAGACATGATGTGGCGCCGCCTTAATGATCTGACCGGCTCTCGGCAGCTAGATGTTCCGAAAAATAAGACTACACTTAGTCGGCGAGTGACAGAGAAAGCTTCTAAGGCTTTACAGCAAAGACCTTCGTTGGTGCGGAGGGTTTTGGCTTTATTGATTCAATATCCGAAGTTGGAGTCGCTGAGTTTGCAAAAAAATTTGAGCATGGAAGGCTTGAGTTTTGCCGGGAAGGAATTATTAATTCAAGTTTTAGAAAGAATTGCGCTTGAAAAACCGGAAAATAGCGCAATCTTATTGGAAGCCTATCGTGATTCACCTCACGAAAAAACAGTGAGAGCGCTGGCTGGATTGGAGCTTGATGTGCCGATAGGTGGCGAAATGGCCGAGTTTTCCGGGGCGATGGCGCAGTTGCTTCGCCAAGCCAGGCAAGAAAGATTAAGCGAATTATTGGCTAAGGAAGGTCGAGAGGGCTTAAGTATTGAAGAAAAGCAGGTGTTACGCGAATGGTTAAAACAGCGCGTGTAGGTGGTCAAATCACTTTTATGCGCTATAATGTCCGGTTCTGCGGCGCTTGGTGCTGAAACCGTATTGTGAGTGAAGAATGAATCAAGAACAACAGCAATCTCAACTGAAACAACTGATAGCAAAAGGTAAAGCGCAGGGGTATCTGACCTACGCAGAAGTCAATGATCATTTGCCTAGCGATATCATTGATCCTGAGCAGATTGACGATATTATTGGCATGATCAATGATATGGGGATACAGGTTTATGAAGTGGCCCCGGATGACGATGATTCCCTTATTTCGTCTGATACGGTTGTGTCCGGCGGCGACGACGACGAAGAAGTTGCCGAAGTAGCAGCATTAGCCTCTGTCGATAGTGAGTTTGGGCGCACCACTGACCCCGTCAGGCTATATATGCGTGAAATGGGTTCAGTTGAATTGTTGACGCGTGAGCAAGAGCTGAAAATCGCAAAACGCATTGAAGAAGGTCAGCGTCAGATAGTGAGTGCGGTTGCTCGATCTGGATTTATCGTTGAATCATTCGTTGAAACGTTTGATACCGTTGCAGATGAAGAGTTTAGTACACGTTTAGGTGATTTGGTTCAGGGTTTTACTGATTACTCCGATGTTGATGCGGATGATAATACCGATGATACTGTTGACGTAGACGACGCACCGGTGGATGAGTCTGCTGACGAAGAGGAAGAGGTCAAAACTCTTGATTACAATGAAGTCAAGGAAAAAGTCGATCTGCTGAAAAAAGCCTTGAAATCAGCAATGACGGCAGTAAAAAAACACGGCTATGGGCATGATAAAACTCAAAAAGCTTTTGATGTTGTCGATGAGGTTTTTTCCGAGTTCAAATGGACGCCTCAATATCTGAAAAGAATGACATCCATTGCGGATGATATGGTTGCTGCCATACGTGAGCAAGATAAACAGGTTTTAGACGCATGCGTCAAAAAAGCCAAGGTTCCAAGGCGCGATTTTATTAATGCCTATACTGAAAATGAAGCGCAACCGAACTGGTTAGAGCAGTTTATTCAGGATAATCCCAAATATGCGGATGGGCTAAATGCCAATCGGGACAAGATTAAGCAAGCTCAGCAAAACTTAGCTGATCTTGAGGCGCAATATGGCTTGAGCATCGCCAATTTAAAAAACATTTGCCGCAATATTACCTTGGGTGAAGCTAAAGCCAGGCGAGCAAAAAAAGAAATGATAGAGGCCAATTTACGATTGGTGATTTCCATCGCGAAGAAATATACCAACCGTGGTTTGCAGTTCCTGGATCTGATACAGGAAGGTAACATCGGCTTGATGAAAGCCGTGGACAAGTTTGAATATCGTCGTGGTTACAAATTTTCGACCTATGCAACTTGGTGGATTCGTCAGGCGATTACGCGCTCGATCGCTGATCAGGCCAGAACTATCCGGATTCCGGTGCATATGATAGAAACTATCAATAAGCTAAATCGTGTCTCAAGACAGATTTTGCAGGAACAAGGTCGTGAGGCAACGCCGGAGGAATTGGCGGAACGCATGGAAATGCCGGAAGACAAAATCCGTAAGGTGTTGAAAATTGCCAAAGAGCCTATTTCGATGGAAACCCCGATTGGTGATGACGAAGATTCGCATTTGGGTGACTTTATCGAAGATTCCAAGATGCTATCGCCGGTAGAATCTGCTACAATCGCCGGCCTTCGCGAGTCTACGCAGAATGTGTTAGCTGGATTAACAGCCAGAGAAGCGAAAGTATTGCGTATGCGTTTTGGTATCAACATGAATACCGACCATACCTTGGAAGAGGTAGGCAAACAATTTGATGTGACGCGGGAACGTATCCGTCAAATCGAAGCCAAAGCATTGCGTAAATTAAGACATCCATCCAGATCTGAGCAGTTGCGCTGCTTCCTGGACGGCGAATAAAATCCGGGCCCTTAGCTCAGTTGGTCAGAGCTTCCGACTCATAATCGGCAGGTCGTAGGTTCAAGTCCTACAGGGCCCACCATAATACCCTAGGCCGTTTTATACGGCCTTTTCTATATTCACACTATTTAATCGTGAGGTGTGTCACCGTGAATAAAAACTATCTTTTTACCTCTGAATCCGTATCCGAAGGCCATCCCGATAAAGTGGCGGACCAAATTTCCGATGCGATTGTCGATGCGCTATTAGAGCAAGATCCACGTTCCAGAGTGGCTTGTGAGACCATGGTAAAAACCGGGATGGTTATTCTGGCTGGCGAAATTACCACGGATGCCTGGGTGGATACTGAGGAACTGGTTAGAAAAGTCGTTTGTGAAATTGGTTACGATCACGGTGACATCGGTTTCGATGGTAATAGTTGTGCAGTATTAAATGCGATTGGTAAACAGTCTGCCGACATCGCCATGGGGGTTGATGAATCCAATAACCATGAACAAGGCGCGGGTGATCAAGGCTTGATGTTTGGCTATGCTAGCAACGAAACCGACGTCTTCATGCCGGCGCCGATCACTTATGCGCATCGTTTGGTAGAAAGACAAGCCCAATTGCGCAAAAATAAAACCCTGCCTTGGTTGCGCCCTGATGCCAAAAGCCAGGTGACTTTCCGTTACGAAAACAACAAGCCGGTGGCAATCGATGCCGTGGTGTTGTCTACACAGCATGCGCCGGAAGTGGGTGGCAAAATGCTGGAAGAAGCGGTGATGGATGAAATCATCCTGCCAACCCTGCCATCAGAATGGCTGCATAAAGATACTAAATATTTCATCAATCCTACCGGCCAGTTCATCATCGGCGGTCCGGTGGGTGACTGTGGTTTAACCGGTCGTAAAATTATCGTCGATACCTACGGCGGTATGGCTAGACACGGCGGTGGCGCATTTTCCGGTAAAGATCCTTCCAAAGTCGATAGATCAGCAGCTTACATGGCCCGCTATGTAGCCAAGAACATCGTTGCTGCCGGTTTGGCCGAACGCTGCGAGATTCAAGTCTCTTATGCTATCGGTGTTGCCGAGCCTACGTCTATTACTGTTGAAACTTTTGGCACTGGAAAAGTCGAAGAAGCGCGTTTGGTTGAAATCGTCCGCGAGCATTTCGATTTAAGACCCAAAGGTCTGATCTCGCAATTGGGATTGCTCAAACCAATCTATCGCCCAACGGCTGCTTACGGTCATTTCGGACGCAACGAAGCCAGCTTTAGCTGGGAAAGAACCGACAAAGCCGAAGCGTTAAAAGACGCTGCCGGTATTTAAACTAGGGAGTTAAAGAATGAGTCAAACCGATTACAAAGTCGCCGATATTAGCTTGGCAGACTGGGGCCGTAAAGAAATCAATATCGCCGAGACCGAAATGCCGGGCCTGATGGCTTTGCGTAGCGAATTTGGCGCGCAACAGCCCTTGAAAGGCGCGCGAATTGCTGGTTGTTTGCACATGACTATCCAAACTGCCGTGTTGATTGAAACCCTGACAGCATTGGGTGCCGAAGTACGTTGGTCGTCCTGCAATATTTTTTCTACTCAGGATCACGCAGCGGCGGCGATTGCAGCGGCTGGTGTGCCGGTATTTGCCTGGAAAGGTGAGACTGAAGCCGAAGCCGAATGGTGTATCGAGCAAACCATACTCGGTCCTGATGGCTGGCGTCCGAACATGATTCTGGATGACGGTGGCGACTTGACCGTAATGATGCACAACAACTTTCCGGAGTTGATGGCGGACGTTAAAGGCTTGTCAGAAGAAACCACTACAGGTGTGTTGCGTTTGACTGAAATGGTGGCGAAAGGCACCTTGAAAGTCCCTGCCTTCAACGTTAATGACTCAGTAACCAAGTCCAAATTTGATAACCTATACGGTTGTCGCGAATCTTTGGTCGATGGCATCAAGCGTGCGACTGACGTGATGATAGCCGGTAAAATTGCCGTAGTTTGCGGTTATGGTGATGTCGGTAAAGGCTGTGCGCAATCGCTGCGTGGTTTAGGTGCTACCGTTTTGATTACCGAAATCGATCCAATCTGCGCCTTACAAGCGGCTATGGAAGGTTTTCGTGTAGTGACCATGAACGAAGCGGCGCCTATCGCCAATATCTTTGTCACCGCGACCGGTAACTTGAGTGTTATCACTCATGAACACATGAAAGCCATGCGCGACCAGGCTATCGTCTGCAATATCGGCCACTTCGATTCCGAAATCGAAATTGCCGCTATTCGTCAATACACTTGGGAAAACATCAAACCGCAAGTCGATCATGTGATTTTCCCGGATGGTAAACGCATCATCGTATTGGCTGAAGGTCGTCTGGTGAATCTGGGTTGTGCCACAGGCCATCCTAGTTTCGTGATGTCCAATTCATTCTGTAACCAGGTGTTGGCGCAACTCGAATTGTGGACCAATGCGGGTAGCTACGAAAATAAAGTTTACGTATTGCCGAAAAAACTGGATGAAAAAGTGGCTCGTGCGCATTTGGCGCAAATCGGCGTCAAACTGACCGAGTTAAGTGCTGAGCAAGCGGCTTACATCAATGTGCCGGTAGAAGGCCCATACAAACCTGATCACTACCGTTATTGATACGAGCTGAGTAAGTTACAAAAAAGGGGCTGAAAGCCCCTTTTTTTTGCAAGAAAAATATTTAATCACAGTGCCATCGCTGCTTCCACGCTGCTCATCACTAATGGTTTCGTGAATCCGGTAAGTTATTATTTTGCGTGATCCCTAACTACCGCTAAACAATTTATCAGCTTAATTTAGCTGGTGTAGCAAAGCCGCATTCTTCAATCGAATATTCACGGAAACACTTTCAAGCTTTGGGTTTACCGGTTGATTCTTTTGACTCCAAAAGGTACAAAATTTAAGGCAATCGGGGAGTCTATTTTCATAGAATTGCTCAATCGGATTTTCTTCTTGTTTATCAAGCCAGCGGTCATACTGTGATCGAGTATTCGTATCGAGCAAGACGTCACGCGCTTCACGAAAAGTTTGGGCTATTTTTACGGCTTCTTCTTCTCTGCCTGCAAAGTTGTCAGGATGATTTAATTTCATTAAAGCTCTGTAAGCAGTCTGAATCACTAGATATGGCGCATCTCGAGTGACTTTAAGTGTGTCGTAATACGTGGGGGCTTTAAGCATTTTCAAACTCCTGAAACAGGCAGGCCTTAAAACCCGCGAATAAATATGGACTTGCTAATGCGCAAGCCTGATATAAATCAGCAAGGTTGATGCCATTCTTGATTGAGAGTGTCGATGCGGTCGTAATAATGTGATTTTTGAATGATTTGACCTAAAAACATGCTGCGCAGGATAGATGAGAACGAGGTAATAAAAAGTGCTGACAAAATTGGCACTTCGAAATGCCAATATTGTCAGTTGAAGTGCTCGATTGAAACCTGTGCATGGACTGATTGAGTCATATCAAAGCAAGTCCATGTGTAAATGAGTGTTCTGGGTTGTGTTTATTGGTATGGGGGTAATTCAATGAAGCGTTATATCCATCTAACCTTACGAAAAATGAATAACAAAATAACAGCCACAAATGCCATGGACCCTAACAAAAAGTAATAGCCATTTTGATAGTGCAGCTCTGGCATATGTTCAAAATTCATCCCATAGATGCCGGCCATAAATGTCAGCGGAACAAAAATCACCGTCACCACTGTCAATATTTTCATAATATTGTTTAGATGATGTGAAGCAAGTGATATGTAACTGTCCATTAAATCGCTTGCCAGCTCATAATATAGATTAGCTAAACTACTAGCCCTTTCCAGGCGTTCATAGATATCGACAATATCATGAGTCAGCGATTGATCAATCGCGTAGTCAGTTCCGGATTTCAACTCCTGAAATAATTGGACTTGATAGGTCAGATAACGCCGCATTTTTTTTAACCGGGTACGATAATCGCTTAACTCATGTAATAAAGTATCTTTAGGCTTGGTTTGGATTTCATCTTCCAACTCCTCCAGCCTAGGCTCAAGATTGAGCAAAATATCCAGATATCGATCTACCACTAAGCGGGCTAAATCTAAAGCCAGTGAATGTGTGCCTTTTTGTATTAATCGGCTGTCTGCAGCTGCGATATCCCATAACTTATTAGTACTCAGTGACTCATTTGAATGTCGGGTGATTAAAAATCGATTAGCAACAAAAATCGAAATTTGAATAGTGCCGCAATTCATGATGTCGGATTGTGCATCCAGGCCTTTCAATAAAACAAATATGACATCATCAAACCGTTCAAGCTTGGGTGGGTGCCTGGGGCGTTGAGCATCTTCTATGGCTAAAGGATGCAAGCCAAAACAGTCTTTGAGTAAATGACTTTCTTCCTCAAGCGGAATATCTTGTAGGTCGACCCATATTTTTAAAGTCGTATCCAAAAGCCAGCGCTCAATCAGTTCTGCACCGCCTAACTGAAGGCAATTAGTTTTTGGATCAAAAAGTTGTACTCTTATCATTCAAATCCTGTTGTTAAAATGACTAAAAAAACGATATGGCGAGCTGCTGATTTTTGTTCACCATTCAATTAGCCCTTATCTCAGACTTTTTATCATAGTGATAGCGTTCAACGTCTGCAAGCCGGTTATGATATTCAACAGTTTCAGGTTTGTTAAGCCATAGCCATATTGACATGCGTTTCTACCAGAACTTTGGCGGTCTTGACCGCTGGAATTTTATTAACAGCAACCTTACAAAAGCCCTATGCATTTGGATAATCAATCGCTAGTCCAGCGCGATCTTGCCGTACTTTGGCATCCTTGCAGCCAGATGAAAGACCACGAACACTTACCGTTGATTCCGATTAGGTCCGGACTAGGTGTTTGGCTAGAAGATTTTGCTGGCAACCGATATCTGGATGCGATTAGTTCCTGGTGGGTGAATCTATTTGGGCACGCCAATCCATTGATTAATCAGGCTATTAAAGGGCAGCTCGACACCCTGGAACATGTCATTCTGGGTGGTTTTACCCATCAAGCGGCGGTAGAGTTGGCTGAAAAACTGGTGGAAATCACGCCGCCGGGCTTAAATAAATGTTTTTATGCGGATAATGGTTCCTCGGCGATAGAAGTGGCCTTGAAGATGAGTTTCCATTATTGGCGCAATCTTGGCCAATCACAAAAAACCAAATTCATCACCTTGGAAAATAGCTATCACGGCGAAACCTTGGGCGCGCTGGCTGTGGGAAATGTGGCTTTGTACAAAGACACTTACGGGCCTTTGTTGATGGATGTCATCACCGTAGCAGGACCTGATTGTTATTATCGGGAAGTCGGGGAATCCTGGGAACAGTATTCCAGCCGTCGGTTTGCAGATATGGACCTAGTGTTATCGGAACATGCGGACCAGGTTTGTGCGGTTATCGTCGAGCCATTGGTGCAATGCGCCGGCAGTATGCGCATGTATGATCCGGTATATTTAAAACTACTACGTGCAGCTTGCGATAAATACAACGTACATTTGATTGCCGATGAAATTGCGGTAGGATTTGGCCGTACCGGTACGTTGTTCGCTTGCGAGCAGGCCGGTATCAGTCCTGACTTTATGTGCTTATCCAAAGGATTAACAGGTGGTTATTTGCCGTTGTCGGCTGTCATGACCACTGATGTGGTGTATCAAGCCTTTTACGACGATTATCAAAATCTCACTGCATTTTTGCACTCGCATAGTTATACGGGTAATGCCTTGGGCTGCAGAGCCGCTCTGGCGACTATCGAAATATTTCAAACTCAGGATGTATTGGGCAATAATCGTCGGCTGGCTGAGGCGATGGCCAAAGCGGCGGAGCGCTTTAAAGAACATCCAAATGTGGCGGAAGTACGGCAAATCGGCATGATAGTCGCTATCGAGTTGGTCAAACACAAACAGAGCCGTCAGCCCTATCCCTGGCAGCAGCGACGGGGCTTAAAGGTTTATCAATACGCCTTATCCAAAGGCGTGCTATTGCGTCCATTGGGTAATGTCATTTATTTTATGCCGCCTTATGTAATTACCGAGCAGGAGATAGAACTTATGGCCGAAGTGGCTTGGCAAGGCATACAAATTGCGGTGCAAGACTAATGCGCGTGTCCCGTTTATATGTCAATGCGGCGTTGAATGTTGGCAGTCGCATCGAACTGGATGAGGATGCCGCGCATTATGTGCGCAGTGTGCTGCGACTCAAGCAGGATCAGAATATTGTATTGTTCAACGGTCAGGGTGGAGAATATCTAAGCCGCTTCAGCGAAGTCAGTCGTAAAAATGTACGCGTGGTGATTGAAACCTATCATGATCGAGATGTGGAATCATCGCTGTCTGTGAGATTAGGCATGGGAATTTCTCGGGGTGACCGTATGGATTGGGCGGTGCAAAAAGCGGTGGAGTTGGGGGTTACTCAGATGACCCCTCTGATGACCGAGCGCTGCGTGACCAAACTTAATGACGATAAAAAACAGCAGCGCCTGCAGCATTGGCAGCATATTGTGCAACATGCCGCCGAGCAGTCCGGGCGAACTTGCCTACCGTTGATGAGTGATATTGCAGAATTATCGGATTGGGTTGCGCAGCAACGAGGTTTACGCGTGTTTCTCGATCCTTATGCCGAGCAAACCTTAGCCGATTTACAGCCGGATAAGCAACACATCACATTATTATCCGGCCCAGAAGGCGGATTTAGTGATCGTGAAAGGCAAATTGCACAATCAGCCGGATTTGTGCCGGTAAGATTGGGTGCAAGGATTTTGCGCACAGAAACTGCCGTGTTATCGGCATTGAGTGCCGTGCAAACCCTGTGGGGTGACTTTCGTTGATGCGTTATTTGATTATTGCACTAGCACCGTTGGCTTGGTTGCTGTTGTTAGCTATGTCAGCCTGTTTGCTGGGTTTTGGTTTGCTACAATTGACTGGTGATGTATTGCCATTGGCGAAAGTCGTTAGCAGATTGACTTTAATTTTGCTGCTAATCAGTATCTTTCCATTAAGAAAAGCACTGCATTTAAGTTGGCAGGATTTAGGTTTTGCCACCTGCCCAGTTTTTTTTAGGCAAGTAGGCTATGGTTTCTTATTGGCAGTAATCACGCTATTGCCGGTGTTAATCGTGCTTTACGGGTTGGATGTGCACGTTTGGGATTTATCGCGAGTTTGGACATTAGCCAAAATCGTTGAAAAAACAGGTTTGGCCTTGTTGTTTGCGTTATTGATTGCTATCAATGAAGAAATACTGTTTCGTGGTTTATTATTGAGTGCCTTACGACGACACTTTTCGTTGGTTGTAGCTATTGCCATTAGCTCGTTTTATTATGCAGCATTGCATTTTTTAAAAAGTCGCGGTCAGATTCCTTATGATCAGCAAACCTTGAGCAGCGGTTTTGAGTTAATGGCGGAAGCCTTTGCGAATTGGCTGAACCCGGATATCGTTAGTGCCTTGATTGCTTTATTCGTAGTAGGGGTTTTTTTAGCCATATTAAGAAGCCATATACCGCAAAGCCTGGGTTTAACGATAGGCTGTCATGCAGGTTGGGTTTGGCAAATCAAGCTGAGTAAAGATCTTTTTAACGTTAATCCACAAGCGGATTATTTATATCTGGTTAGTGCTTACGATGGAGTGGTTGGACCTTTGGTCAGTGTCTGGCTGGTCATCGCGATTATGGTTTGGCTTAAAATGCAGCAAAAATCAGTCATTAGGGCTTGAGGCCCTATCAATTCATGCTATGCAGCCTTAATCAGGTCCATGCGCCTTGAAATAACGATCGGTCTCTTGCTTGACGACTTTCGACAGTATCAACAGCGCAATCAAGTTGGGCAGTGCCATCATGCCGTTCATCAGGTCGGAGAAATTCCAGACGAATTCCAGTTCCATCATCGCGCCGACGATCACCGTGGCGATAAAAGCGATACGGTAGATACGGATCGCGCGCGGCCCGAACAAATACTCGATGGCCTTTTCGCCGTAGTAATTCCAGCCTATCAAGGTGGAGAATGCGAACACTGAGGTGGCGATGGCCACCAGTATTTGTCCACTGCTGCCTAAGGTTTCGGCGAAGCTGGCGCTGGTCAATTGGCCGGCGGTGACACCGAGAGTCCAGGAATCGGCGGTCAGAATCACCAACGCAGTCATGGTGCAGACCAGCAGTGTGTCGATAAAAGTCTGGGTCATGCTGACCAGCGCCTGTTTGACCGGGTCATTGGTGCGTGCGGCTGCGGCGGCAATCGGTGCGGAACCCAGGCCCGACTCGTTGGAAAACACCCCGCGGGCAATGCCGAAGCGCATTGCCGCTGCAACGCCAGCGCCGGCAAAGCCACCGCTGGCCGAGGCGGGCGAGAAGGCATGACCGAAGATCAGTCCGAATGCGGCGGGGATTTCGGCGGCATTCAGCGCCAGCACCGTTAGCCCAGCACCGACATAGCCCACTATCATGAACGGCACCAGCACTGAGGTGAATTTGCCGATAGAGCGAATGCCGCCCAGGATCACCAGCGCCGTCAGCGTCGTTAACACCAGGCCGGTAACCCACGGTTCGACAGCGAACGTGGCTTCGAAAATTTTGGCAGTGGCATTGGCTTGGGTCATATTGCCGATGCCGAAGGTCGCCAGCGCGGTGAACAGTGCAAACAGCCAGCCAAGTTTAGGCAGGTGCGCACCCTTGGCCAGATAATACATAGGCCCGCCGCGCATGCCGTGCTCGCCTTTTTCCCGGTATTTGACCGCCAGCACTGCTTCGGAATATTTGGTTGCCATACCGACCAGTCCGGTCATCCACATCCAGAACACCGCCCCCGGCCCGCCAAGCGTGATTGCCGTCGCCACGCCGACGATGTTGCCAATGCCGACCGTCGCCGCCAAAGCAGTCATCAGCGCGGCAAAATGACTGATGTCGCCGGCATGCCCGTAGTCTTTATGAAAAATCAGCCGAAACGCCAACGGTAGCGCCCGAAACTGCAAGCCGCGTAGCAACACGGTCAAATACAAGCCTGTGCCTACCAATAATGTCAGCATCGGCGGTCCCCAGATCCAGCCGGACAAGGTGGCGATTAGCGATTCGAGGACTGGCATGGGTTGGGCTCCGGGGTGATTTACAACGAGTTATGCGTAATTTTAAGCGATAGGTTGGATATTAGTTCAACTCATGTAAGAGGAGTGCATTTTTGAAGTCAGTTCGTAGGCCGGAATACCCGCAGGGCACAAGTAAACTGATAATAAGCCGTTATATCGATCACGGCCATAAACCCTAGTGAAAACAAGAGATTACCTTTGAGAGCAAGTTTATTTTCGAGTACCAAAAATGGTTCGTACGGTTTAGCTTACCTTTTGTGTTTTTGCAGCTCGCTGATGTATATTTGCTTTGAACACTTTGCTAAGAAACGCCGCCCTTTGCAGGAAACTATTATGTTATTGATCTGGCCTATAACTTTCGATTTATGATGATACGCCGCATCAGTTTGCCGGTACGACTTGCCGTATTGGTCTTGTGGTTGCCAGCCTGCGCCGATTTGCAACCGTTTTCTGAGCCGATAAAACTGGATTCAACCCGTTGCGAACGGTTTTTTCAGGCTATAGATAAGCAGTTTGACGAATACGGAGTTGGGGATGCGGGAGCGGCAAAAATATCGGGCTTTGCCGGGTTGCGTGTCGATCGTTTTCTGGCCTCTTTTGCACAGCAGAATTTAACGACAGATGCTTATGCCGCATGGTTAAATCGTTTGCAGAAACTGGATGAAACCGCTCGGCTGATCGAATGGCGTAACCTGCCGGATAAAGCAAAATCGCGGTTGCAGTCTTCAGTGACTGGCGATGTGGAGGTGGCAATACACAGCTGTGGACAAATACTCGCCCAGCAGGTGCAGAATTCTCCCAGCCAACGCGCGCGCTTGCTAACCGAGCTACAGTCGCCGGAGGCCTATTCGACTTGGCAGCGGCTGTTCGGCCTGTATTATCTGACTCGCTGGGCGATTGTCGACGGTGTCAGGCAGCTGCATCAGGAAATGCAGGCGCCTTTCCTGCATAACGATCAAGCTGTCGATGGGCAGTTGATCCACTATGTGCCGCCTACTTCCCCCGCTATCCAGGCGGCTGACGTTGCCGCGATACTAGAACAGTCGGCAGCTAACCCATTGGCTATTCCGGAACCGTCTACAGACCAACTCGATCAACTATTTGCCGCCTTCGCGCCGGCATGGCTGGTTGATACCTTAAGCGACAACGACCGTATCGGCATGGTGAATATTACAGGCGACGGTGACGCTTATATAAACACTCAAAAGCCGATTGTTTATCGCCTGCCTTCCCATACCCGGTTTGGAAAGCAGATTTTACTGCAGCTGAATTATATGGTCTGGTTTACGGCCCGACCGCCTGACGGATTACTGGATATTTATGCGGGTCGCTTTGACGGCTTGATTTGGCGAGTCACCTTAAAAATGGACGGCCAGCCGCTGGTCTATGACAGCATTCATCCTTGCGGTTGTTATTACCAGATTTTTCCGGCGGAGACTGTGCGGGTAGTGCAGCCTGAGGACGGTTCGGAGCCGATTTTGACTCCGACGTCGATACTGGCTCATCAGCCTGGCGAACGGCTGCTGGTGAAAATCGCTGCCGGAAATCATTTTATCACCGGCATTGCCACCCAGCAGCCGGAGCCGGGAGCGATTGTTAAAAAATACGGCTGGCTAGCTTATGACGCACTGCGCTCGCTACCGATGCCAAACGGCGGATACCAAAGTTTATTCGACCAGGATGGCTTAATGCCCGGCAGCGAACGTTCCGAGCGGTTTCTACTATGGCCGATGGGCGTACCCAGCGCCGGCGCCATGCGACAATGGGGCACACATGCCATTGCATTTCTCGGCAAACGGCATTTTGATGACCCGTGGCTATTGGACAAGCTGCTACGGCCGCTTTGGGAATAAAGCTGTATGCTCGCAAGTAGCTATTTCCTTCGTTCCCACGCGCCGCGTCAATGCCATTAAG
>NZ_LUUI01000010.1 GCF_001644015.1 Methylomonas lenta | reverse complement strand
GAATCCTTGCGGTGACCCTAATCCGGCACTTCATAGCCTGGCGCAGGTAATGTAGTGGAAACACCGTATAACGCGAGAGATTTTTAAGCCAAAGTCGGTACCCATCGGATAAGCATGATGTGCAGCAGACATGTCACCTCCGATCAAGTTTTTTCTCCTCTCCATGGGGGAACCACAATCGTTGGCAGATCTTCATGTTCTTCTAGCGTGAGGCTCACATCAATCCAATCGTAGTGTGCCGGAGATGAAAAGAATCCGGAAGGACTATGTTGAGTCGTGGGTTGCATGTCGCCGTTATCTGTGTAGGCTTTAGCTCGTAAGGACAGTGCATCCGTGTCCGAAAATTTTGACCAAAGAGCCTTAAGGTGTTGTTCATCGAATGTGGTTTTGGCTTCCTCTATAACGCACCAGAAACTTTCCTCATCGTGGATTCGCAGTTTGACTTTCCCGATTGACTTGTCGTTTTGAGCAAGATTGGACGCAGAAAGTGTTCGTAGTAAATTGGCCTCAGTACGAGGCCAATCAACCGACTCGACTAATGGTAAGTAGGCGACTAACTGAAGAGGTGACGGCATGGTTTGTGCCCGCGGCTTACCTTCGAGCATGTTGTAAGGATCTATATCGGCAATCACGACCGCCTGATCTTTTTTACTCAGTGCGTCGTTTTCATCGTTGTAGTAAATACCCTTAGACCAACCATGATATGGAGTAATTTTGGAAATGTAACCAATTGCTTTTTCTTCAGATGTCCAACTACCGCGACCAATGAAACAACTTCCACCGACCAGTTTTTTGCCGTCAATACCGTTACAGAAAACGGTTGCCGTGCCCGCAGCAAGGAAGCTCGCTTGCCCAACAATCCAGTAATCGGCAGATCGAGATGTCGCTGCAGGAACAGCAAGAATTGAGCGTCGCGCGCGAATTCCGTCGCTGGTGATGGATAATTGATCCGACAAACTTTCTATATCGGCAAATACTTCATTACTGTCTGTTGGCATGCCAAACCTGCGCCTCATTACCTTAAGGTCATCCGCCATATGGTTATAGTTGGCAGGACTGGATACCAAGAAGATCTCGGAGCAAATCAATTCCAGTAGGTGCTTGAGCGGCAATCTTGTGTTGGCCAGAAGATGACTTATTACATTAGCTGAAGGCTCGAAGCCTATTTGTTCCTCTAACTTCTTGATAAGCTCATCCGGCTTGAAGAGCGGTCCCAGTTTTTCAGATGAAGGCCTTAGAAACTCGTCCAACGCAATGGAGCGATATTTCTTATTCCGTGAAAACTCTAATACATGTCCTCTTAGCAAAGCATCATAGTTTTTGTCACTTCCTTGGCCATTCTTTACAAGTGAGGCGATAAATTGATGGGCCACCCCTTTGGGCAACGGCCACAGCAATTTCAGTGGTGCGGTAAGGTGATTGCTGTCGGCGTTTTTCTGCACGTTCATGTAGGTGCCGGCAAGGACGGACAAGGTATTGTTGGCTAGGTAGGTCTTTAACCAATCAATCGTATCGCTTCTAATGGAATATTCAGGCAGTACGAGAAGGTCAACTCCGAACGCTTGGCAGCTATCGATAACGCGTCTTAGGATGGCTCGGCGTCTGTGTTCCGACCAACTAGGAAGCTTATCGTTATCATCATCTAATCCTACCCAAAGATGCGCTGTGTTGGGAGATTCGGCTGCACTCAAGAGCGGACCGTAAATGCCTTTCCATTTCGGATCCGATTTCAAATGCTTGGAAACGGTTTCCTTAACTTTTGGGTTAAATGGCCAATTTGTCGGAGAAGCCTCAACAAAGGGGTGTGTGTATGTAAGGTCAAAGTCGGCTTGCAGCAGTGCAACGCGTACATGCCCGTCTTTCCTGCTGTTTTCACCTCGCCGAGACCATTGTTCTATTTGTTGCTTACGAAATGCAGTAGTATCCAGACTGGCTGCTTTTTTAGAGATTGCTGTTGGAGCAAGGGTTTCTGATTCTTTGGAATCCTCTGAAGCAGCGACATCTTGCTCTTTTAAATGAGAGGGCTGCGCGTTTTCGTCCTGATGTGCATGCCCCTCGGCGAGCATTTCAGACTGCGACCTAGAAGAGTTACCCTGCGATGAGTCTTGATCGGTAATACCATAGTCCGTCAGATCAGCGGCTTGAGCAATGATTACAGTTTCGTTCTCACGTGGCTGTCCTAACTCGGAGTTCGGCGAAACCGATGCATCCAACTTAGGCTTCGTGATAGCAATCGATGCAAACGGTTCGCCAAGGGCTGACACTGATAGAAGTTTACTAGTTTTCCGATCGAACACCTCGGACCAAACCCGTAGGAAACGACCATCGTTGGAGATTTCTTCGATGTGCTTTGAGTTCGCCGGAAACTGCGAAATCATCCACGAGGTGACCTCTCGCACGCTGTTTCTTGAATCGGTGAACCGTCGTGTTTGAGCGTTGTATCCGTATGTAGACTCTGTCACCAAAACAATTTCGAAGCCAATTTCCTTGTCGATCTGTTTGACGATCATCGCAACCGCTTCCAGTAACTCAAGGTTCAGTAAGTCCAGTCTTTGTTTGCTCAATATCGCGAACGGCCAGTCAAGCAAAGAATCGGCGCCATCATCATCGAACTCAACAGTCGCCACAGTCTGTGCAAGAAGTCGAAGCTCCTCGACAAGCTGATCGGACAGCCGGTCTTGAGAATTGCTATTAGGATATAAACGATGCCCCAAGTGCCGTATCAACCGACGCAGTTGTTCGATCAGCGTCACTCGAACCAATGAGCGATTTATTGTATCTGCAGAGTCGGCCGCCTGGATATACTGTTCCTCTGCTTGCGGTGCTGCCTCCGGTATGCCCCAATCGGTTGGGAAATCGAAGTGGTCGTAGCGCTCAAAGGCACCGTGACTACGCATAGACGCCAAAAGTCCGTCAATTGCTACTGATATTCCAGTGCAGACTATCCCCGCGCGTAGAGCTCCCCACGCTGGGAGCGCGGTAACATGCTCTGCGACTTCGACAGTGAACAAGCGCCTTGCAAAGCAAAGTAGGCCGGCGAAGTCGCGCCTTAGTCCCTTGGCTTTCTCATCACTAGCTGCCAGCGCCTCCGCAATAGATAGCGGAAGGCGAGCAAGCACTCTTCCCGTCAGTGCTTTCAAGAAGAAAGTACTATCCGTGCATTTCCAACACTCGCGGAAAGCCAGATACATCCCGGCTGATTCTGCTTCAGCGGCGAGTACGTGAACGAGCTGATCTAATGGCTCTTCCGTATCGGCAGGAAAGGTCTCCAACAAGCGGAGGGTCCGCTCAACGGTGGCGGGTAACAAGCAGTCATCATTGTATTTTTTGCCGATTTTGGAATCGGCATAAGCACCACGCAGCTTGCGAAGCTGGGTACGAAGAACATATCGCGCAGGGTTAGCTAGGGCAGCGGCATTCAGATCAACGTCTAACTCAGCGCTATTGAATTTCACTACGTCATCATGTAACCCCAAGTAGTCGGATATGGCTACGCCGACTCGCCATAGGCTTGCTTCATAGATTGGTACTTCAACTGTTCGGAGCATCCGTCCTCCGTCGCGCACAAATGCTCTGTTTCCTAGCTCAGCTCTAGAAACGCCATCCACGATTAGATAGTACACTGAGCCATTTTCACTTGCAGCAATGTAAGGCCAGGCCGGCACTAACTCCTGGCCGTCGTTAATTTTGGCATAGCTCGTGACGACCTGGGCAAGTGCTCGAAACAACGTGGCGGCCAGCTTGAGGTCATTAGCCGATACATTTTTGTCCATTGCATGTATACGCTCACGCAGGCGCAAGACATCGCGCGTTTCAAGGTCTGTATTCGCCCGCTGAAGTGTGCAGTCTGTAACGACAATAGAACTCTCATGCCAGGACGTTGACAAAATAAGAGTTTGAGAAATGCCATCCGAGCCAAGAAAAGTTGGCAAAGCCAAGGTTTCGCCGGCGGAAGTGAATCCGATCGCTTCGATACCTCGGGCAGTTACAAGACCCTGCTCGTCAGCGTTTTCGCCCAAACATGAGAAGAGCCTATGGGTTGTAAGACCGGGCAGCGGAGGGAGAGGGAGTCGATTCGGGGCGGTTGTGGATGTATCTTCCCAGATAAGTCGCTGCCGTCGACTCAAGCAAGCTAGCAGTTTTTCCCTTGGCACGATGCTGACGAGCGTTTGTAAGGCGATGCGATTAACGTTCGAATTCGGGCGTGATTCCACTTCACTGCTCTGTGTTTCGCCTTGTTCCTCGACATCTGGAAGCAAAGCCTTAAAAACATCAGCAGCAAACCCGGACATTACCCCTCGGCGTGTTTGGTCTACAGTTGGCCCGCCGAATGGAATCAATGGGTCCTCGTCAGACTGATCAGCATCGGACAGCAATGAAATAGCCTCATGCATCCATTCAAACGGACGCCAATTTTGAACGGGCTCGGAACGCTCTATGTATTGTCGAGTACCGGAAGACATTTTTTGTCCCGCAACCCGCACCGCTTTCCAGCGAACCAGTCTTAATCGTGTTTCCAACTGGTACCGAGGACCTGGCTTTGCTGAAAAGACATTGGAATCGAATTCGTCCGTTAAGACCAATTTTGCAAGCCAAGTAATGCGTTTCCGTCGTGTAATGTTCTCTTGGGCAGACAGCAAGGCTAAATCGCGAGATTCCTTATCAAGCAAATGTTCAAGCCCTTCGAGTGCGAACAAAATGGGAGACTCCCACACATTCTTTTCCGGCTGTAGACGCCATGCGCCGCCTTGCATGCAGCCATTCCAAGCATCTAAGTACATAGCCCATGCCACATCTGCGCTGTTGGCATTAATGCTTTCACACTGTTCACTGGCAATCGAGTACCAGATCAATCGTGCCGCCTTAGAAAGTTCTGACGTACGTAGATCCGGGGCTTGAAACGCTGTTTTGACGGTCTGAAGAAGAGTTAATTTAGACGCCTTATATAACTCCACGTTGTGAAGCAACTGTAATGCCGACTGCCGATCAGTCGTCGGCGTAACAGACCAAAAATCCCAACCCGACTCGCCGTCTCCAACCAGAGGAGGCTCCCATGCAGGTCCAGACGCTGCGAGCGCACGTCCTTGGTTAATATAATCCGAGAAATCTTCGGCGCTCATGGCCGGAATCTCGTCCGCTTTGGCAAGCAGCGTTAGTTCCAACTTGCGTGTGCATCGGTCAATAGCCTCTCGCATTTCCTCTAAAATTGTCGGACTATCGGCTAGTAGCACAATGTCATCGACATATCGTGCATATCCAACGCGGACACGATCAGTGTTTAGCCGATCCATGAATCGATAGGCTTCCTCATCGACGGGGAAGAGAGCAGCTGAGCCAATCCAGGCAGACAGTACAGGCCCCTGTGGAATCCCCATCAAGGCATCTGTTTCGTCGTCAAGCCCCGTGTCAGGCCTTTTGTAGCAAACGCCGAACAAATATTCGGCAAGGCGGTCAAGGGTGGTAGTTGTTTTTATTGCTGCACTGGGATGCGAACCGTCGAAATGGAGTAATTCTGCAAATCCGGGTGTATCATCCGCAACCGACTCCAGTGCTGCCTGGAGACGTGCCTGTAATCGGTCTCGCACCACGTATTGTCGTAAGCGATCGTAGTAACGCTTGACGTCCAAACGAATCGAGTAAACGTAACCTATTTCTGTGGCTTGTTTGGCTAGAGACCTCATGAAGTCTCGCCAGCAATCATGGAATGGCCTGTACATGCCTTGGTCCGAGGCAGGCTGACGCCCTTCGAGCACGTCCATGTCGATCTGGTATGCAAAACTCAACGTCCGAGGGAGCTCGCCCCAACAACCGTCGCCTTTGCTATCAAAACCCGTAGTAATAGTTCTGCGTTCTTCGCGATAATAACGGACCGCCGGAATCATTCGGCTGAAGGGTGAATCAGTGAGTGCTTTGTGATCCCAACGCTCAGACAGGATTTCATTCAGCAAATATTGCTGGATGATCAGATCCTCAGGGCAAGGCATCATCTTCAGCCTATATTCCGAGCCACCGAACACCCTCGGCACCCAGACTGCATCGTAGGAAGCAATGGGCCCACCTGAAACAGGACTGTTCAATCGATCCGCCAATAGCGCATTGAACGCGGTTGCAGCAATATCCAATCTTTCCCAGCGAGGTTCATCGCAGGGAAGTTCGCCGCGTTTGGACCCCATGTAAGCGAGGATGCGCGAATGGTTTAGCCGAGCTTGTACGTCATTGAGAAATTCTTCTGAAAGGGATCGATGCGCTTCCTGTACGGATTGATCAGCAAAAGCAATCCACTCAGCCAGTGCGGAAACCGTTGGCTCTGAGTTTTTCAGCAGTGCCGCAGCGTCTTTGCCAGCTGCCTTCTTGAGCCGGCTGAACGCCCGAGTAAAGGCGCGGAATTTCCGAGAGCGCGGTGCAGCGGCCCAAACACTATCGTTTAAGATCTCTTCGGCCGAAACACAAAACTCGTCTGCAAGCACAGCCAGTGCAGGCTGATAAGTGGCAGATCCAATCAAGTTAGCTGCTGCTTCACGCTTTAGTTCCTGAAGATAATCGTTGGGATCTTTTACTTTTTCCGGATCAATACCAATCTCTGTAAGCTGCGATGTTTGAGGCCATAAAAATCCGCATTCCACAGGGGCATATTCAGCGGAGGCCTGCATAAGCTCCAAACATGCATGCGCAGCCCCACGTAAGCCCGCCTCATCCCTATCAAAGCTAACGACCACGGTCAATGTGGCATCTTTCGGCAAACCATCGCTGAGTACGCGCAGGAGTTGCGCTTGCTGTTTGGTAACCGAGCTGCCCATGATAGCCACCGCCGGCATCCCAAGGGACTCAAACCGCAGAGCATCGAGAAAGCCCTCGCACAAATAGAGATTGATGTTTTTGTTACCCTGCTTAGCCTCGCTTTGCACTTGTTTGAAGGCCTGTTCGGCTCGGTACAACACTGTCGCCTTTGGGAAGCCGCGCGTAAACTGGTATTTCGGACTGGCTGAACTCCCCATCCCTTCAACAGATCGACCACCCAACCCCACTAATTGCTTGTTTTCGTCATACAGCGGGAAGACGATGCGGTCACCGATAAAAAAATCACTATACTGATTGATCGCGCTATCGACTGCGCTTTGAGGTAGATGATCCGTAGCAGTAACACCTGGAAAAAACTTACGCACCAAATGTGCATCTTCCAACAAACCGGAACGTTCACGCCTTTTCGACGCATCTTTTTCGGAAGCTAATTTTCGCGACAAAAAGTTATTAGCCGCATAGACAAACCCAGCGCGGCGCAGAACAACGGCGTCTAATTGCCGTTCCTTAGCCCAATCTTCAAATTTGGCCGTATCTTGACCATCCTTGTAAGTTTGGTAGCCGAGTTTTAATCCTGCATGATTGTCGCTGTCGGTGATGGACGCTGAGTTGAGGGCTACGGGGCGTTTGCCTTTTGCGGAATTAAATGAGCCAGGGGCCAACCATTCCACCGCTGCTTTGAAATCTAGTTTGAGTTGCTCCTTTACCAAGTCAATTACGTCACCATGAGCCCCGCAAGCGTAACAATGAAAATGTTGAGGCCCACGGTCTCTGCTGGAATCTATAAGTAACGATGGTGTAGTGTCATCATGAAAGGGGCATAGTGTTTTCCAACTAGTAGCCGTTTCCTTACGCAGATCCATACCAAGCCGCTTTGCGACCTCATCAATAGATACACTTTGAATTATCTTTTCGTAATTGATTTTTGGCATTCTTATCTATCCTTATTGCTCTACATCCATTCTTCACCTAATGCCTGAGCCTGCATTAAGACCAGTTCAATCGCCGCCTCCTGTTGGTCTGGCGGATACTTGTACTTACGCAGGATACGTTTCACCATCAAGCGTAACTTGGCCCTGACGCTTTCCCGTTGCGACCAATCCACGGTGATGTTCTGGCGGAGGTTTTCGGTAAGCTCATGGGCGATAAGCTTTAGGGTTTCATCGGTCAGTTCGCGGACGGCTGATTCATTGTCAGCCAGCGCATCGTAAAAACGGATTTCATCTTCACTCAAGCCCAACGACTCCCCACGGCCAGCGGCTTCCCTAAACTTCTTGGCCATCTGAATCAATTCTTCAATGACCTGGGCGGTTTCGATGGCCCGGTTTTGATAGCGTTTGATAACATTGGTCAGCAACTCGGAAAACTTCTTTTCCTGTACCACGTTGCCGGCAAAGCGAGATTTGATTTCGCCTTCCAATAGCCGTTCCAGCAACTCCACTGCCAGGTTACGTTCCGGCAAATTGCGCACATCGGCCAGAAAATCGTCGTCCAGGATGCTAATGTTGGGCTTATCCAAGCCAACCGCTTCGAAGATATCCACCACATCTTCCGACACCACAGCAGAATTGATAATTTGACGGATCGCCAGCTCGCGTGCTTCGTCTGTGCGTTTTTTTCGGCTAATGTCCGGCTTGGTCAGAATGACTTTCACCGCCTGGAAAAATGCCACCTCCTCCCGTACCGCCTTGGCTTCATCCAGCGTACAGCACAAGGTAAAGGCCTTACTCATCGCCAGAGCAGTATCAGCAAAACGTTTCTTGCCGTCCTTCTGGCCTAAGACATGGTTGGCCGCGCCGGCCAGTCGTTTGTGGCCGGTGGATAGGAAGTCGCTGTAGTCATAGCCGTGTAATACGCCCCGCAGAATATCGAGCTTTTCCTCCAGCACGGCATAGGCTTCAGCGGTATCGACGGTGGGTCGGCCACGGCCCTGGCTGGCGGTATAATCCTTCAAGGCTGACTTCAATTCGTTGGCGATGCCGATGTAATCCACCACCAGGCCGCCTTGCTTGTCTTTGAATACTCGGTTGACGCGGGCGATGGCTTGCATCAGGTTATGGCCTTTCATCGGTTTATCGACATACAGGGTATGCACGCATGGCGCATCAAACCCAGTTAGCCACATGTCGCGTACGATCACTAAACGTAACGAGTCGGCCGGGTCTTTAAAGCGCTTTTCCAGGCGCTTTTTCTGTTGTTTGCTGTAGATATGCGGCCGCAGCAAGGCCTTGTCACTGGCGGAGCCGGTCATGACGATTTTGATCGCGCCTTGCTCTGGATCGTCGCTATGCCAGTCAGGGCGAAGCTTGATGATCTCGTTATACAGATGCACACAAATTTCCCGGCTCATCGCCACCACCATGGCCTTGCCATCTTGTGCCTTGTTACGTTCTTCGAAGTGGGCCACCAAATCCGCAGCCACGCTGGCGATACGCGGTTCGGCACCGACCACTTTTTCCAAGGCCGCCCAACGACTTTTCAACTTAGCCTGCTGATCTTCCTCTTCATCCTCGGCCAGTTCATCAACCTCATCATCGATCTGTGGCAATTGCTCCGGCTTCAGTGCCAACTTGGCCAGTCGCGATTCAAAGTAAATCGCCACGGTCGCGCCGTCTTCCTTGGCCTGCTGCATGTCATAGACATGGATGTATTCGCCAAACACCGCGCGGGTATCGCGGTCTTCCAGCGACACCGGGGTGCCGGTAAAAGCGACAAAGGTGGCATTGGGCAAAGCATCGCGTAAATGCTGGGCATAACCGACTTGATACATGCCTCGGTATTCGGCGGCCATGTCCACCCTGCCCTCGTTGGCAGCGGTTTGCTGGGTTTTGACGGTTTTAAGCTTGGCTTCAAAACCATACTGGGTGCGGTGCGCTTCATCGGCAATCACCACGATATTGCTGCGATCGGATAGCACCGGGAAACTGTCTTCGTCGGCACCCGGCATAAATTTCTGAATGGTGGCGAAGACGATGCCGCCGGACGGCCGATTGGCCAGCTTGGCCCGCAAGTCCTGCCGGGTTTCAGCTTGCACCGGCTGTTCACGGAGTAAATCCTGCCCCAGTGAGAATACCCCAAATAACTGCCCATCCAGGTCGTTGCGGTCAGTGATTACCACGATGGTCGGGTTCTCCATCGCCGTTTCCTGCATCACGCGGGCGGCAAAACAGGTCATGGTGATACTTTTACCGCTACCTTGGGTATGCCAGACTACCCCGCCTTTATGGTTGCCGTCAGGCCGGGAGGCAGTTACAACGTGTTGAATGGCGGCGCGTACCGCATGGTATTGATGATAGCCGGCAACCTTTTTGACCAGGCCGCCGTCATCCTCGAACAGCACGAAAAAGCGCAAGTAATCGAGTAAGGTAGTCGGGCTTAATAAACCGTGTATCAGCGTTTCCAGTTCGTTGAATTGGCCTAACGGGTCTAGTGTGATGCCGTCGATGGTGCGCCACTGCATGAAACGTTCGGCATCGCTGGATAACGAACCCAAACGGGCTTCGCTGCCATCGGAAATCACCAGCACTTCGTTGTACTGGAATACATCCGGGATTTGTTCTTTATAGGTTTGAATCTGATCAAAAGCTTTCCAAATGTCGGCATTCTCATCAGCCGGATTTTTCAGCTCCAGCAACACCAACGGCAAGCCATTGATGAACAGGATGATGTCCGGTCGGCGTGAATGTTTCGCCCCCTTGATGGCAAATTGATTGATCGCCAACCACTCGTTGCCGGTATGCTCGGTAAAATCGACCAAGCGCACCCAATCACCCCGTGTATCACCGTCCTGCTGATACTCCACCGGCACGCCATTGACTAACAGACGATGAAAGTGGCGATTGGCCGCTAACAGACCAGGCTCTTCCAGATTCAACACCTGCTGCAAGGCATCTTCTCGAGCCGCCAGCGGAATGGCCGGGTTTAAGCGGGCAATCGCCGAGCGTAAGCGTTCGACCAACACCACTTGCAGGTAATTGTCGCGCTCCGGGTTGTCGCCATCCGGCGCCAGGTCTGGCCCGTACAGGCTTGAGTAGCCAACCTCGGCCAGCCAGCCGAGTGCTTCCTGTTCCAGTTGGTCTTCGGTCATGGCCTGTCTCCGCTAGGCTAGTGGTGTGTGGTGCTCGTTTTCATTAACGTGTTAGCAACTCGATGTAAGGCTGATAACTGTAACTGCGGTTTTTTTTCTGGCCGGTAAATTCCACTACGATACCCAAATCCTCCAGGACTTTGACCGCCGCCGTGGCGGTTGGAAAGGTGGTATTGAGTTTCTGACGCACCTGCTCAATGCTGAAGCGTGGCATCATCGGCAAAATCTCAAACAAGCGATAACTGGCCGGGCCGACTTTCGCCTCGCTCAACAAGCGACGACGATCTGTCGCTACCAGGCTGGCAATCGCCACAATACTGCGCTCGGCGTCGGTGGCCGCCACTGCTACCGCTTCCAAAAAGAAAGACACCCAGCCTTCCCAATCGCCATCGTTACGAATCGCCGACAAACGGCGGTAATACTCGCTTTGGTGTTGTTTCAAATAGCCGCTGAGATACATCAAGGGTTCGGGCAATAAGCCCCAATGTTCCATCAACGCAGCAATCAACAAGCGACCAATCCGGCCGTTGCCATCCAAAAACGGGTGGATGGTTTCAAATTGGGCATGGATCAAGGCAATCTTCACCAACGGCGGCAAGCCATTCGGCTGGCTGGCGTGAATGAAGCGTTCCACATCGGCCAACAATTCCGCGACCCGTTCCGCCGGTGGTGGTACAAAAGCGGCATTGCCAGGGCGAGTACCGCCTATCCAGTTTTGCGAACGGCGCAATTCGCCGGGTTGTTTACCCGTGCCTCTCGCCCCGTTCAGCAGCAAGTGATGTGCATTGCACAGCAAACGGACGCTGATCGGCAAGCCATCAGCGGCACGTAAGTTGTCCTGTACCAGGCGGAAGGCGCGTAGATAGTTGGTCACTTCCTCCACATCGTCGGTATTGCTGACGGCAAAGCCGGCTTCCTCATCGAACAAGTCGGTCAGCGTCGCTTGCGTGCCTTCAATCTGCGAGGTCAGCAACGCCTCTTTGCGGATCGCGCTGTACAGCAACCAATCCACCGACGGCACCAGCCCGGACACCCCCGACAACCGTGCCAACGCCAGTTCGGCCGCATAGTTGAGCGCGGCATAACTTTCGACGGCCAAAACGGGATCGCTAGGCGGCAACGGATGCGGAACAAACGCCCGCACGGGCTCGCCCAAGGTCGTGGAAATAACGTAATCGCCGCTGCTGCGCATGCTATGCAAATCTTCTTTAATAGAGAGTCATCATATTAAAGCATTCTTTAATAGTTAGAGCGAGTATCAAAGAAAACTTGAATAGGCGCAAGGGCGACATCTCAAGCCTGCTTTACCATGGCTTCGGCTTCTGGTAGGCGAAGTTTGCCGGAGATTAGGCGGGGCAGCAGGGTATCGCGGAGGGTGGTTAGGGTTTGGGCTTGTTGATTATTTCTGAAAATCGCGCCACGAATAATGCCAGTTATATCATCAAATGCTGACAGAACAGGCTCAGGCACGGATGGCACCATAAGCCGGTAAACATTATTCCGATTCAATCCTGGCACTGCCGCATCGGTATTCATATCGGTGAGACCCAATGTCTGAAGCAGATAAAAGCAGTAGGTCATAGGGATAGACGAACGAACATAAAAGACGGTGTCGATGGGGAAAAACGATTGATCTTCCCAATATAGACTACCGACTGTTCCTTTCCGGCCAACAATTATTGAGGGGCCATTTACAAGACTTTCGTTGTGGTAGCCAGTAATTCCACCTGAGCCATAAACGGGTACTTCACCTGCAATGCGATCATTAGCCTTTAACGCCTTACCGTAAGACAATTCCATCAAAGTTTCTAATCTCTGAGGTTGCCAACCCCTCGGCACCAACCCCAATTCCGATTCCTCAAAACTATCGGGAAACAGCGTAGCGGTGGCTTCGTCCATATTTTCAGGCTCGCGACCTTGTTGTTTGGCGCGGACGGGGTCGAAATCGACAAACCACGATTTGAACAGCCCCTGGGCGATGGATTCCAGCGTGGCGTTGGTTTCGCGCAGAAGGGCAATGCGGTCGTCAATAGCCCCTAGAAAAGCAGAAATTTGGCGTTGTTCTGCAACAGGGGGGAGTGAAATTTCAACTTCAGAAAAGTGTCCCTTGTTGAGAATAGGCATAGTCGATCCACCTGAAGCAAGGTGCTGCAACTCAGCTTTCCGCATACTTAGGTTGTAGTAAACGAAACCGCTATCGAATCGACCATCGACGATAATAGAATTTATTTGCTGATTGGTAACGCAATCACGCCCCGCAATGACACTTTTACCCATGTCTGATCCGATACAAGAAACCATAACTGAACCGGCTGGAATTATTGAGTTCTTAACCGTTGAGGCGCCTAACTCTGTAAGGTAACGAGCCGTGGAGCAGATGACCTTTCGGCAGTCCATGTCTGTCGGTGTTACGAATGGAATTTCTCCGCCAAAATTATTAGCTTCTGTTGTTTTTGGGGTTTTTCCAGTTACGATTCGTCCGAGTTCACCAAGCGTCAGTGTTTGCCACTCAGAACTCATACCCCACCCTCCTCGCCATCCATCTCGCCCCAGCCCTTCAGTCGTTCGGCGATCTGTTCCGGGCTAGGCAGGTCGTTGCGGTAGTCTGCCGGGAGTTGCGGGGTGACGGTGTAAGTCGCAATACCCAATGGGTGGTTGGTGGTGCGTAGCGCGTATTCGACCATGGTTCTGGTTTTACTGCGGCAAATAACGATGCCGATGGCGGGGTTTTCGTCGTCCAGCCGGTGGTGCTGGTCGAGCTGATCGAGGTAGAACTCAATCTGGCCTTTGTGTTCGGGTTTGAATTCGCCAATTTTCAGTTCAATAGCGACCAGACAACGCAGGCGGCGGTGGTAGAGCAGCAGGTCAATGAAGTAGTCCTTACCATCTGCCTCCAGCCGGTACTGGTTGCCAACAAAGGCAAAATAGCCGCCCATTTCGTCAAGGAAGCGGCGTAGGTTGCGGACCAGCGCTTCTTCCAGTTCGCGCTCGGAATGCGCGTCGGCCAGCCCGAGAAAATCGAAGGTGTAATGATCTTTGACCGCCAGCATGGCTTGCGCCTTGACGCTTTCCGGTACGGCGGCGTCAAAGTTGGTTTGCCCGCTGAGATATTGCCGGTAACTTTGGTTGTCGAGCTGGTGTTGCAGCACCTTGGTTGTCCAGCCGAAACGGGCAGTGGCGCGCAGGTAAAACTCCCGTTCCAGATCGTCCTTGCAGCGGGCCATGATCAGCAGATTTTTTGCCCAGCTGATTTCTCCTATCAGTGATTGGAGAATTGGCTTGTCCTTGTATTCGTTGTAAAACTGGCGCATTGCCCACAAGTTCTGGACGGAAAACCCGTTACGCCCCGGAAACTCCGCCTGCAAGTCGGCGGCCAGATTTTCGACAACCGACTTGCCCCAGCCTTGTTCAGACTGACGGCGGCTGATGTTTTCGCCCAACCACCAGTACAGAGCCAGCAGTTCCTTGTTGACTGCCCGCAGAGCCTGATGTTGACACTGGCGGATTTGTTTTTTGATATCGACGAGAAAGTCGCCATAACCCGCTGGCCTTGCTGGAATCACAGGACGATCAGAACTCATACCCTAACCCTCCCAGCTTCTGCCGAATTAACTGGTCGAGTTCCGCGCCTTTGGCCATCTGCTCCCCAAGCTTTTCGGTGAGCTTCTGCATCTTATCAGCAAAGGCTTCGTCATCGTCTTCCACTTCTTCCGCACCGACGTAGCGGCCGGGAGTAAGGACATGGCCATGTTCGGCGATTTCGGTCAGTTTGACGCTACGGCAGTAGCCAGGGGTATCTTGATATTCTCCAGCCTCAGCTTCGCCTCGCCATGCTGCAACCGTGCCAGCAATTCTAGCTATCACTTCATCGGTAAATTCCGTCTGTACCCGGCTAATCATTTTGCCCAACTTACGGGCATCAATGAACAACACTTCGCCCTGGCGGCAGGTCTTTTGTTTGGCAAGAAACCATAGACAAGCCGGAATCTGAGTATTGAAGAACAGTTGACCGGGTAAGGCGATCATCACTTCCACCACATCAGCATCAACCATCGCTTTGCGGATATCGCCTTCGCTGTTCTGGCTGGAACTCATGGAGCCGTTGGCCAACACGATGCCTGCGCGACCGTTGGCTTTTAGGTGATACAGCATGTGCTGCAACCAGGCGTAGTTGGCGTTACCTTGTGGCGGGGTGCCGTACACCCAGCGCGGATCGCCTTCCAGGCTACCGTGCCACCAGTCGCTGATATTGAACGGCGGATTGGCCAGAATGAAATCGGCGCGTAAATCCGGGTGCTGGTTGCGGGTGAAAGTATCGCTAGGTTCGCGGCCCAGATTGAAGTCGATGCCGCGTAACGCCAGATTCATCGCCGCCAAACGCCAGGTAGTCGGGTTGGATTCCTGACCGTAAATCGATACGTCGCCCAATTTGCCACCGTGGGCTTCTATGAATTTTTCCGATTGCACGAACATGCCGCCGGAACCACAACATGGATCGTAAACCTTGCCATGATGCGGGGCCAAAACGGCGACCAGAGTTTTAACAATGCTGGCCGGCGTATAGAACTGGCCGCCCTTTTTGCCTTCGGCACTAGCAAACTGACCAAGGAAGTATTCATACACCTGACCCAACACGTCGCGGGCCTGGCCGGGATCGTCACCAAAGCCAATGGTCGATACCAAATCCACCAGTTCGCCGAGCTTGCCATCCGGCAGTTGGGCGCGGGCATAGCGTTTATCCAGGATGCCTTTCAGCTTGGGGTTTTCGGTTTCAATGATCGCTAAGGCGTCGTCGATGCGTTTGCCGATGTCGGCTTGCTTGGCGGCGGCACGGATGGCTTCCCAGCGCGCCGATTCCGGCACCCAGAATACATTGACCTCTTTATAATAGTCGCGGTCTTCCAGTTCCTCGGCCAGCATCTCGTCGTCGCATTCATGCAAGAAATATTCGTCGGTCTCGTCGGTAAAGCGCCGGGTTAGTTCGGCACGGCGGGCTGCGAAGGTGTCGGAAATGTATTTGACGAAGATCAGGCCGAGCACCAGATGTTTGTATTCGGCGGCGTCCATGTTGGCCCGCAGCTTATCGGCTGCGGCCCAGAGTGTCCTTTTAATGTCGTCTAGCATGATTTTTAATTGTATGTATTAGGTAAAAAACGTCTAACATGTAACGAATTTCTTCCGGCTGCGGGCGTGACTGGCAGGCGTTAAGCACAGATCGTCAAATTTGCGCATGGTGCGCTTATCCATGACGCCCGCCTCATGCAAGCCTTCGGCGGTTTCATGCACGGAGGCCATCAAACGGCTACGGTATTGTTTTTTCATCGCAGATTACCTCTATCAATGTCTTATTTGCCAATGCGCAGTTCAGTGCTGCATCGTCATACTCCAGCATGACAGCCGCTAATTTCCGTAAAGCGACCAATTCATCATCATCGATGTTGGCCTGTTCATTTTTGGCAAAACCATGCACAAAAAACGCGAGTGAACCGATGCGGAACAAAATCAGGGTGCGGAACCCGCCAGATTTGCCGCCACTGCTACGGGCAACTCGTTGCTTGATAACCCCGCCGCCCAAGCGGCTCATACTCTTGCTTTCTAACAAGGATTTCATGTTAATGGCCACGCCATGAATCCGGGGTTTTTGGTAGCCTGCCAAAGTCATCAATGACTCGAACAGCATTAGGTTCTGCATCAGACCAATCCCATAACACCAGGTTTTGGTTTTTAGCGGTACAGCCAGAAGCAAAACTACGCACCTGAATTCCGGAAACCTCAAGTGCTCGCAATTGCTCAGCCAATCGCCATGTCGGCGGCACTTGATGTTGAAGAGCTAAATCTTCCCATGCGCAGCTCAATTCTTGGGGCGAGCTGCCCAAGTTTACCAATAGCTTTTCATCGTTAAGGTCGGCGATCTTCGCGCAATCAATCTCGTAAGCGACTAAGGTCATGGGTTGCGGTTTAAAAGGAAAACCTTGCTGAGCCTCCATCCAGGCGGTGGTCGGATCAAGCGACAGATAAAGCGCCGTACAGCCGGGCGGGTTGAAGCGTCCGCCATGTTTCTTGGCGCCATTACCGGACAAGGGATCGTAAGACCACATCGGGTGATGAGCACGAAACACCGTTCCGGTAAACCGGCTTAGCGCTATTGTCAAGCGTAACCGCCATCGGCAATGCGTGCTAAATAGGCTTTCACCGCTTCAGCACGGCCTTCCTTAACTAGATCTTCTGCGGTTTTATCGCCGAATGATGGCAAGGGTTGTGAGCGAAACCAGGCAAACGCCCGTCCCACACCACCTGACCACTCTGCTACTCGATTGATGATCTCTACAGTATCTCTTAAGCGTGCTTGCGTGGAGCGGCTTTTACAACGGGCGCTTTTGGTGACGGAATCACGGGACAAGCCGGTAACTTCGGCCAGATCGTTTTGCGTGATATGCAATACCTTGGCCAAGGTATTGGCGGCAATAAACCCCTCGTCGGAAATGACTTGATGCAGAAAACCGGTAGTAGCCATAAACGCCTCCCTATTTAACCTTATATTAGGGCAAATTATAGGGCATATGGAATGCCAGCATCATTTTTCTGTGCGAATAGATTGATAGCCTTTTTTACATTTGGCCGTGCACAACTTATTCCCAGCGACGATAGCTTCTTCCTGGGGTTAATTAACCAAAA
>NZ_LUUI01000009.1 GCF_001644015.1 Methylomonas lenta | reverse complement strand
CTGTGCCCAATAAAATCACCGTGGTGTTGGCGATGGGGATATTCCAATACTGGTTTTCATCCTTGGATTCTGTCAGATAGAGTACGCGGCCATCTTTTTGCATGACTCGACACTTTTCCAGGTAATAAATGTTGGCCCGTTTGGAATGTAATATGGCTTTTAAATCGGTTAATTGATCCATGATCCTTTGGACTGTGATGTTTGCTGAGAGATTGGAAATAGGTAAGTCGGTTGGTACCTGTTAAGTATACAAGTTCAAGTCTGGAATAAATCTGAAATCCTTGGTATTCAATGTATACAGCGCAACATCATGGCTAATCGCGGTGGCCGCGATTAGCATGTCCGGGATCGATACTTTATGGCTCAGCGAATAACGCCGCATCAAGTCGATAAACAAGCTGGAAATGGCCGGATTCAGGCCATAGCAATGGCGCTGTTCAAGGTGGCGTTCTATTTTGGTCAACTCTTGTTTATCTCTTGCGCCGTAAAACAGTTCGGCTTTGGTTATGACGCTGACGGCGATATTGGCCGGTCCTATGGTTCTGAGGGTTTGGATGATAGTCGGATTGCCTTTATAGAATTCAATCAGGATATTGGTGTCGCACAGAATCATCCGTGCTGGTCCGGCCAGGCTTTTGCGCGAATGGACGTTTGGTCGATGTCTCTATCTTCCCAGATGCCGGCACAGTTAAAGAAATTATCGCCGGATGCAGGTTGTGCAATGGCTTCCATTTCTTTCATCACTTCATCATGCTCAATGACTTCGCCGAGATCGGCGGCCGCTATGCCTTGAGTGATTTTCTCGATCTGCCGGGCATGGGTTTTCAGATATTCGCGCAAGGCTTGGTTCACCAGGTAATTGCGTGATCGATCTAATGCCCCGGCAATAAAATCGAGTTGATGCACGATGTCGGTTTCTGCTCTAACGGTAAAGGCTTCAGTGGCCATGCTGGTTGCTCCGGTAACGTGGTTCATTTGTAATCATACTGCATTGTTTACTTAGCCGACTAACACTTAATTAAAATTGCCATTAGTATGACTTATTACTACTATAGAGCAAGGAGGTGCTGTTATGGCCCATGTCGAAAAATTGAGTATTGCGCTAACACCAGAAATGGCTGCAGCCGTTCGCCAATGCGTCGAAAGCGGCGAATATGCCAGCAGTAGCGAAGTGATCCGCGAAGCCTTGCGCGATTGGAAACTAAAACGCTCTCTGCAGCAGAACGAACTCGCCGAGCTACGAAATCTGTGGCAAGCCGGTCTGGCTAGTGGTCCGGGTCGTTATGGCGATATGAACGCCATCAAAGCCGAGGCTCGTAAACGCTTATTGTCTCAGGAATCTGAGCAGCAACATTAATGGCTGTCGTCCAGCGAACGGCGCAGGCCGAAGAAGATTTGATCGAACTATGGCTTTACATTGTTCAGGATAATCTGACTGCGGCGGATCGAGTGCTGGACGAGATTGAAGAATGCTTTCATACCTTAGCCGATAACCCTTTGATGGGCCGTTTGCGGCCGGATATTGCGCCCGAATTGCGTTATTTCGTCGTGGGCAAATACCTTATTCTGTATCGCACCGTGCAGAATGGTGTTCAGATTGTCCGAGTCATTCACGGTGCACGGGATTTGCCGAATTTATTTTGACGGCTTTGGCTGGTAGCCTTTTTTACCTTTATTGGCCACCAGTTTATTTTCTGCCGCTAATGCGTCTTCTTCACAACAAAACCAATCTTTCCTAACCGTACCCGGCGACCCCACCCTGCCCCATTCCCGAACCAACGACCAATCGCCGAAAATGCCCGGCGTGACGAACATTTGGTAAAACCGGTGCAGGTTTTTGTCGGTGTCGTGGCGTTCCAGATAAATATGATTCATTGGTTACTCCCCAGACGAGTGGACCGACCTTTCAGTTTGCAGTGATTTCAACGCCGCATCCCTAATGCGCATAATGGTTTGCCGGGTGGTTTTGAATTCCCGAGCCAACTCCGAAATGTTAATGCCAGCGGCCAATCGTTTGACAACCTCAGCCCGAGTTTCCGCATTGAGTGTCGGCGGCCGGCCAAACTGTTTGCCCGCCGCCTTCGCGCGACTAATGCCGGCTTGGGTTCGCTCAATCAATAGGTCACGCTCAAACTCAGCGACTGCTGCGATGACCTGCATGGTCATCTTGCCGGCAGAACTGGTCAGATCAACCCCGCCTAACGCCAGACAATGAACGCGCACGCCAGCATCAGAAAGATGCTCTACGGTGGCCCTTACATCCATGGCGTTTCGACCGAGCCGATCCAGTTTGGTCACCACCAACACATCGCCCGCTTCCAGCCGCTCGATCAATTTATTAAACCCAGGTCGTTCTTTAGCCGCAACTGAACCGCTGATACTTTCTTCAACCAAACGATGCCGTTGAATGGCAAAACCGGCGGATTGAATTTCCAGGCTTTGATTTTGGGTAGTTTGATCTGTGGTCGACACTCGACAGTAAGCAAAGACGCGTGACATACTCTCATTCCGTCCGAAATGGATGTACGAATTATAACACATGTACGAAATGCGTTTTGCCTACTTTTGTACATCTCTCAGAGGGGATGTCCGAAACCGGTCTGTTTCGTACCGTTGATATTGAACTACAACCCCCATTGTCACTTTTCTAAGTCGGTGTCAGCAGATTGTCAAAGTCGATGTCAGTGGGGCATTTTGGGGATGAAGCTAAAACTACAAAAAGGAATGTCGCAAAAGTGTATCGAAAATATGTACTTTCGTACCATATTTTTGCGACACAAAAAACGTTGAATTTACTGGGTTTGCCTGATTGTCGCATAACTTTCAATTTTCGCGACAACCCACTCATGCAGTTGGTTACAAATTACTGTTCAGCCGAGTGGCCCGCACTCATGCAACTGGGTTTACCCATTTTTGCGACGTGCTGATGTCGACTTCGACAATTTGCAACGTGCTGACATCGGGTTTGAATGCTATTGACATCGACTATGACAATTAAATTTGCATTCATCGAGATTCTACACGGGCTCAGGCTGATTACTGCTGACATCGACTTTGAAAAGTGACAGCAACTTATCTTCAAGCTGAAGAACTTACGATGGTTAAGGTTGTTGGGCACGTTTTTCATGGCGTGCTCAAGACCTAATCAAGCCATCGAGCTGATGGTCTTGCGGAAACGGGTCAGCGCCAGCACGAAAAAGACGCTGCCGATCGCGGTCAGGGCCAGAAACTGCGGCCAGACGATGCTGATGCCGGCGCCACGATACAGGATCGCCTGGGTCAACGAGACGAAATGGGTGGTCGGCGCCGCCAGCATGATGTTCTGTACCAGTTCGGGCATACTCTCGCGCGGCGTCATGCCGCCGGACATCATCTGTAGCGGCAGCAGGATTACGAGTAGCAGCAGGCCAAACTGCGGCATTGAGCGTGCCATTGTGGCGAGAAAAATACCTAGCGAGGTGGTAGTGAACAGGTATAGCGTCATGCCGGCGACGAATAGGGCGAGCGAACCATGAATCGGCACCTCCAGCAGCCCCTGCACGACGAAAACAAGCGACGCCGTCGCCACGACCACCACGATCAGACCCATAGCCCACATCTTGGCCATCATAATTTCA
>NZ_LUUI01000008.1 GCF_001644015.1 Methylomonas lenta | reverse complement strand
CCATTCTACCGCTTTTTTTGAACCCGTCAATCACTTTGTTTCATTTTTTGCTATTTTTTTAAAATCCATTTAAAAATCAATTACCTTGCATAGCAAACAATGAGCTTAACTTTATGGCTTCCAGTCTTCTGACGACTTTTTTGCTCGCGGGTGCGCTTGATCGTATACGTTTGCTAAATGCTGAAAGTCGAGATGAGTATAAATTTGCGTCGTACTGACATCAGCATGACCTAACAATTCTTGAACTGCACGGATATCTTGGCTCGATTCCAACATATGGCTAGCAAACGAATGCCGCAGCATATGTGGATGTATATGCTCGCTCAAACCATGCTTTATGCACCACTTTTCTAAGCGTAGTTGTACATTGCGCTGTCCGATACGCGCACCACGCTTAGAGACAAACAAGGCCTGTGATTCTGAGTCTGGCCGGCATATCAACCACTGTTTCAATACCATGATAGCTTTTGAGCCCACAGGTACTTGTCTTTGCTTGCCGCCCTTAGCAAAGCGCACTCGCAAGTTGCCCTCGGAAAAATTAACATCCGCAACATCCAGCATCACTAACTCACTCAATCGCAAACCGGATGAATAAAATAATTCAAACATTGCTTTATCGCGCAGATCCAAAACACTATCACCCTCAGCATCCAGCATGCCGGCTACTTGGTCTACATCCAATGTCTTTGGCAATTTTTTAGCAGCTTTTGGCGCACGCACACCCTGGGCCGGATTATTTTCAACCAATTGCTTTTTTAATAAAAATCGATAAAAACTACGAATAGCGGCTAATTCGCGCTGAATTGACTTTGCACCGAGGCCTGATTTATGTCGAACTGAAACATATTGCCTAACTTCCGCACTTTTCAAATCCGCCCAATATTCAATTTTCACAGCATCACAAAAGTTTTGTAGCTGGTTTAAATCGTACCGATAGCTGGAAAGTGTATGACTTGCAGCCCATTTTTCACCACGCAGATAATCAAAAAACAATTCTACGACCTGCCGGGCCTGCTCTTGCACTTATGTCTCCGGATGCTGAAGCAAGGAAATTAAACGTGTACCTATAACTTCACTCATCTGCGTCAGAAACAAGCTGCCCATACTGTAATGAAAGCGCCCTTCATCTCGACTACCAATTGCCAAAAGCCCCTGTAACTGGGTAAAAGCCATCGGGATAATGGCGCATGATTTAACTTCAGCAGCGTTATCTGCAAATAAAAACCGTGCCTGCGCCAGCGTTGGTCGCCCACATTTAGACTGATTGCTCTCAAGCTCTGTGGAAAAATGTTTTAAACCTGCATCATCCTGTTGAACAAAAATATTGCTAAGGGGCGATTCAGGATACTGCTTGATAATCTTGACGGCTACAAAGTCAGTAACAAAACATTCAGCCAAAACCTCAGATAAATTGGCAATGGCTTCTTCCAACGAATTCGCTTCCAGCATAGCCAAGGTTAACTCGTGCATCCGATTAAATGCGGCATCATTTTCTCGGGCAATATCGATTAATGCAGTCAGCTGATTTTCCTGCTCCTGATGCCGCACCCTGAACAGCTCTAATTGTTTGGCAATCAATGAAATTGCATTCCCACTTGCATGCGGAATATGCATCTGCTCCAGCAAATCCAAATGACGCTGAAAAAAATCAGGCTGCTGTTGCAAATATTCTGCAACTTGCTCCTCGCTCAATACTGTTTGTTGCTGATCATTCATAACTGAATTTGTCCTTCGTAAACCGAAACGGCCGGACCGGACATAAATACCGGATGACCTCGTCCTAACCATTCAATAGTCAGCTCACCACCCGGCAAGTTAACACGTACAATGTTATCCAAAAGATTCTGCTCAATGCCAGCCACTACTGCCGCACAGGCACCGCTGCCGCAGGCCAAGGTTTCTGCCGCACCTCGCTCATAGACTCTTAAATTTATCTGCTTTCGGCTTAGGATTTGCATAAAGCCGACATTCACTCGCTGCGGGAAAATTTTGTGGCTTTCTAATTGCGGTCCCAATGTTTCCAGCGATGCTGTATCAATATCCTGCACTCGAATCACAGCATGAGGATTACCCATCGAAACAGCGTAAAACTCAATCTTTTCAGCCCCTAATGCAACCGAGTACTCTAAAGCCTCTGCATCCATAAGCAAGGGTATCTGCTCCGGCGCATGCCTAGGAACACCCATATTGACAGTAATTGACTCTTCGCCATCGAAACGTAACAGCAACTGCCCGGCATCGGTATCAACGATTATCTGATCTTTATGACTGAGCTTTTTATCTCGCACAAATCGAGCAAAACAACGCGCGCCATTTCCACACTGTGCAACTTCCCCGCCATCAGCATTGAAGATGCGGTACTTAAAATCTGCATTATTTGAAACTGGCTTTTCAACCATCAACAACTGATCGCAGCCAACACCAAAATGACGATCCGCCAAAAACCGGATTTGTTCCGGTGTCAGCTCAACAGCCTGATTAACCGCATCAATGACAATGAAATCATTGCCCAGCCCCTGCATTTTGGTAAATTCTATTAACATACGCTTCAAGGTATAAGTTGCTCACCCGCCCAAAGTTGCTGCAGACTTTCTCGGGCTCTAATCAAATGTACTTGATCACCATCAACCATGACCTCTGCAGGACGAGGACGGGAATTGTAATTAGAGCTCATGGTAAATCCATAGGCACCCGCCGAGCGTACCGCCAACAAATCACCCGGCATGATTTTAAGTTCGCGGTTTTTACCCAGGAAATCGCCAGTTTCACAGACCGGACCCACAATGTCCCAAACCTGCTGTTCTTCAGAACTATTAGCGTTAACTTGAATAATATCCTGCCAGGCTCCATACAATGACGGCCGAACTAGATCATTCATTGCCGCATCGACGATAGCAAAGTTTTTGCCTGTGGAAGGCTTGAGATATTCCACCCTGGTCAGCAGAATTCCAGCATTCCCAACTATGGCCCGGCCTGGTTCGAGCATAATTTCAAAATCTCTATCAGCCAATCTTTGCAAGATGGCTGAGATATATTCAGCTGGCGATGGCGGCTGTTCATCACGATAACAAATGCCAAGCCCACCGCCTAAATCAAGATGACGCAAGTTTATGCCTTCCGACTGCAGCTGATCGACCAATGCCAACACCCGATCCAGTGCATCCAAAAACGGCGCGGTTTCAGTTAGTTGCGAGCCTATATGGCAATCAATACCTACCACCTGAATATTGGTCATTTGGGCAGCACGACGATACTCATATATCGCTTGCTCGATATCAATCCCGAACTTATTTTCTTTCAAACCTGTGGAAATATAGGGATGGGTTTTAGCATCCACATCAGGGTTAACTCTAAACGAAACCGGCGCAATCACGCCCAATTCTTTCGCCAACCGATTGATTCTATCTAACTCACCACTGACCTCAACATTAAAACAACGTATGCCTATTTTTAATGCTGCCTGAATTTCATCCTCACGTTTGCCGACACCGGAAAACACAATTTTTTCCGGTTTGCCGCCCGCTTCTAATACCCGCCGCATTTCACCGACTGAGACAATATCAAATCCAGAACCCAGCCTGGCCAGCAGATTTAGGATGGCTAGATTTGAATTAGCCTTGACGGCATAACATATTAAATGGGCATGATCTTCAAATGCCTCATCAAATGCACGCCAATGCCGTTCTAATGTAGCACGCGAATAAACATAACAGGGCGTACCAAATTCCGCAGCAATTTCGGCCACAGAAACATCTTCGGCACATAATTGCTGTTGCCGATAATTAAAAAAATCCATGCTTAATCTTCTTCTATAGGTACTTGTTTGGGTACGTAAATGGGGGGTGGGCTATCGGGTAGATATAGCGGTCCGGTTTGGCCACAGGCTTGCACGATGATAGCCAGCAAAACCATAAATAAAACTTTGTTAACACTCATAACTATGACAATCATCCCAGACGCGGAAACTTCCGCAAAACTTGGTCAGAAATATAGCACAGAGTGCACATCAAAAGCATGCCCAGGCACGTTAAAGCCATAGGCAAATCTATTGAACTTGGGGTATAAAAGGGTATTATCGAAAAACTTGAGGTATAAGCCTGAGTCGTCTTAACATTGATTCAGACTTATAGAAATGAAAACCTGATTTTCCCTAAAAATGCTTAGTCTGCCGCATTAAAAACCCATATTCTGGTTTTCAACATACTCTATTTCAACTTCCGCCACCCCTTTTACACCCAGTTTTTTTGCTGCACCCTGCGACAAATCAATCAATCTGTCACTATGAAACGGCCCGCGATCATTCACCAAAACCTCAATGGCTCGTCCATTACGCAAGTTCGTCACTTTGACTTTGCAAGGTAAAGGGAGTGTTTTGTGTGCAGCGGTAAGTAGATCGGGCTTGAACCGACTCCCCATGGCCGTTTTTTTACCTGACTCAGCGCCATACCAAGAAGCAGTACCTCGCTGGTGATAACCCGCTGCCGAAGTCAATGGATGATATGTTTTACCCTTAACTTTATAGGGGCGATTATAAGCCGGCTTAACGTCGTAACTCTGATCTGCTCTCTCCAGCGTGGGCGGCATGGGTGCATCTGAAGCACAACCACTGATCAGACCAATCCAAAAAGCCAGCAATAACAGTCGGCTTAACGAATTACAGGGCAATTGGCTTTTACGGATGGCGATAAGTATTGTTAATGTCATAGAAAATCACGTATTGGAATTGAGTTTAGGTTTTAGACAATTTTGCTCAAATCTGACAAGCCAAACTTAACATCAAATTAACAATCAACAAACCAGCCGTTTCTTATCACAAACCCAACTACACAGCAAAGCCCTTACCGTTAACAAATTCAAACCCTACTGGTAGATAAAATTTTCAAAATCGGGCAGCCTAAACGTGATTGGTTATAATGCTCTGAAACGAGCATCACTAAGAAAAAGACACATTTCTAGCACACTACACTCGGCATCTTTTATTTTGGGGGAAGAAAAACTATGGCTGATGATATTCATAAAATCCTGATTATCGGTGGCGGCGCTGCAGGGCTTGAGTTAGCAACCTGCCTCGGACAGCAACTTGGCAAACCCAGACTGGCTGAAGTCACCTTACTAGATGCCGCTTCCACCCATATATGGAAACCTCTTTTACATGAAGTGGCGTCCGGCACGCTGGCCGAAGCTGAAGAAATTGAGTACTTGTCGCAGGCATATCGCAATCATTTCAGGTTTTTATTGGGGAAAATGGAAGGCTTGGACCGCGCGACTCAGAAAGTTATCATCAGCCCCATCATCAATAAAAAAGGCGTTGAGCTCATCCCCCGCCGCACCTTCCAATACGATACATTGGTCATAGCTGTCGGCAGCGTAAGCAATACATTTGGCATCAAAGGGGTCGATCAGTATTGTCGGTTTATCGACACCACCAAGGAAGCCTTTCGCTTTCAAAAGCAACTGGTTGAAACCTATTATTTAGAATCCTATGCCCACCAAAGCAGTCAGCGCGACAAACCACTTTCAATTGTGATTGTCGGCGCTGGTGCCACCGGCGTCGAACTCTCTGCCGAGCTGCGTGAAGTCACTAAATTGTTAGCTACCTATGGCTTAGAGGGTTCGATTCAGGTCAATATCACTATCATTGAGGCTGCAACGCAATTATTACCGGCCTTGCCGCCACGCCTGTCAACTGCGACTCAAGAACAATTGGTCAAGCTAGGCATCAATCTGAAATTGGGTCGTCGCGTCACCGAAGTAACTGAGTCCGCCGTTTACACCCACGATGGCGAAGTATTCGACGCTGACCTAAAAGTCTGGGCGGCAGGCATAAAGGCGCCGGACTGGATGAAAAACCTGGATGGGTTAGAAACCAACCATATCAATCAACTGATAGTTGATCAAACGCTAAAAACCAGCGACGACAATATCTTTGCCATCGGCGACTGTGCCGCCTGCGCCTGGACCGGCCATACGGGCAACGTGCCTCCTCGCGCTCAGGCCGCACATCAACAAGCTTCCACTTTAGCCAAAACCATAATCAACCGCTTAAATAACAAACCGGCCATACCTTTCGTTTATCACGACTATGGATCACTGGTATCCTTAGGGAAATTTAGCACTGTCGGCAGCTTAATGGGTAGCTTGATGGGAACCGTTAGCGTTGGCGGCTTTATCGCCTACGTGGTATATCTATCTTTATACAAAATGCACCAAATAGCTATACACGGCTATTTCCGCACCAGCATGTTAACCCTATCGAACCTGTTCCGGCGCAGTACGCACGCCAAAATCAAAATGCACTAACCTTAAACCAAACGAGAAATCTGAATGTTAGAAATTGAATACGAATTCCGCGAAAAAGACCTAATTCACTTTAACGAATTACGCTTGGCTAATGACCCTGTGATGCAGAAAAAAATCCGCCAGAATCGTTTGCTGGTGCCTGGTGTAATGCTGGTATTTGGCTTATTTTATTATGTTTACTATGTCGACATGATGACTACCGCTTACATCACGCTACTGGCGTTAGGCTGGGGCATCGCCTCACCCTTTATTATGAAAATCGATTTACGCCGCCAGTTCTTCGACAAGTACACCGAAAATGAAAAAAAGGCGATGTTCGGCATCCATCAACTTAGGATCGATCACGAATTTATGTTTGAAAGATCCCCAGGTGGCACCACACATAAAACGCCTTGGAGTGAAATGCTACGCATAGAAAGACACAAAGATTACATCTATGTCTATATAGATATCGATGCAGCTATCGTAATTCCGCGGGAAACTGTTAAAAAAGGTGATTTGAAAGCCTTTGTTAAACAAGCTGAAAGCATGATAGATCGATTAGGGTAATATTCCGTCTCGTCGCTGAATATAAAAACGACAAGCATCAACGCAATCGCCCTTGGTTTTGTAAGGTCCGCTGATTTTATCCACGGTGTAAAACCACCAGCCAAGATTGTTAACAAAATAACGATCCTGTGGCTTAAATAAGGTGTTTTTAGACTTATGATGTTTATAGCTCATTTGCTTATTCTACCAACCTAAAATAGCTTCGGGCAGGCTGGATTTGCTCTACTAGACTACAATCAGCGTTGAATATACGGTTTCAGCTTTAAAAATACATACATTAATAAGGAGATGTCTTATGAACAAAAAACAAATGCTTGTTTCCTCACTATTGGCGATAACCACCCTGAGCGGCTGCGGTATTTATAATCAATACCATTATGTTAAAGATGATGACTTCGTCGAAGTCAGTTACGAAGCTGTTGAGCAGTTGCTGGATAATTTGAAACAGCCCTTGCCAAGAGGCAGCTTGATCGTGCTTAATTCATTGGTTAATGTGAACGACCTTGGCCAAACATTACCTTTCGGACGTATTGTTTCCGAACAAATAACCTCTGCCATGAGTCGATCTGGTTACCGGGTCATGGGCATGGAACTGCCGACCGAAATATTTAACAAAAATGACGCCGGCATTTTAGAGCTACCTGAAAAAACCAAACAAGCTTTAACTGATGTACATGCCACTGCACTCTTCGTCGGCACTTATGCTGCTGGCCGTAAAAATGTCTACGTCTCGTTAAGAATTGTCGATATTGCCAGTCAAAACATCATTTCAACCACCGATTATTCCATCCCCTTAGGGCCGGATGCAAAATCGATGACCACCATTCCGGAACCCAAAAAATAGCGCTTTCTTTATAGGCGAGTGTTTTGCATTACACACTCCACTCGCCTGCCTAACAAGCCTGACAGGACAATACCTATGCAATTTATAGCGCATTGGCGTTATACAGCAACCTGGCCAACAAAACAGTTGCCATTCATCATCAGCAACAGCATTATTCAATTACAACATCCCTTAACTTAAGGCGTCACTCATGCTATTAGCAAGTCATATCGCTACTGCTTTTGTCTGGCTATTATTATTTAGTACACCTAGCACTACCTTGGCGCAAGCGCAGATTCCCCAACTATACAGACCGACAACCGCCTTAACTGCCCACGACCTCGCCATTATCGTTAACGATAACGACCCCTTGAGCCAAAAAATTGCTGAGTACTATCAAAAAAAGCGGCACATACCGGTAGAACAGGTGATTCATGTTCGCTTCGCCAACCAGCATGCTTTTTTAAGTGCAGGTGAATTTAAAAAAATCAAACAGCAAGTCGATGATCAAACCCCTAAACATGTGCAGGCATTTGCGCTTACTTGGTTACAACCCTTTCGTGTCGAGTGCATGTCTATTACCACTGCATTTGCTGCAGGCTTTGATCCGGCCTTTTGTGCTGAAGGCTGCAAACAGACCCGTACCAATCCTTATTTTGCATCTGAAGCCGGCAAACCCTATGATAAATACGACTGGCGTCCCACTATGGTATTGGCTGCACAAGACTTTGCAGAAGCCAAAAAACTAATCGATCGTGGTGTAGCAGCAGATTTTACACAGCCACAGGGCTCGGGCTATTTGTTAAAAACATCCGATCAGGCTCGTAGTTCTCGTGCGACCACTTTCCCAAAAATTGCAAAAAAATTCAGACCTTACTGGCCGGTTAAATATCTGGAGCAAGACTATATTGCTGGCCGTGAAGATGTAATGTTTTACTTCACAGGACTCACACATGTCCCGCACATAACAGAAAACCATTTTCTACCGGGCGCAGTCGCCGACCATCTCACCTCCACTGGCGGCGTAATGTCGGGTAGTAGTCAAATGAACATTTTAGAGTGGTTGAAAGCCGGCGCTACTGGCAGCTATGGTGCTGTCGTTGAGCCTTGCAACTTTCCGGCGAAATTCCCTAATCCCGGCATATTGATTTATCACTACCTTAGAGGCAGTAGCTTGATTGAAGCCTACTGGAAGAGTGTTGCCCAACCCGGGCAAGGTATTTTTGTCGGTGAACCACTAGCAAAACCCTTTGCATTTCAGCCAGCTAAAAACTGAATAATCTTGAGTTGACAGACGGATTGATGCCGTCTGTCAGGAGGAATGGGTATTTACTTGCGAGTCAGGAAAAAGTAGAGAAATTTACATTTCAAAATCATATCATTGCCTTCAATTTCAACCACTGCGCACTCTTCGTATTTTTCTCGTCCAGGCGCAGTTTGTTTTTTGATCACGCCATCGGCTACGCTATATTTGATCGGGATATTCATTGAACCAATTCCACTACGAGCATCTTCGCCGGTGGTTACCAAGGTCCCGTCTTTTTGAAACTCCCAAGTCACATGCAAGGCTTTCTTTTCTCTATCAAGCCCAAGCGCTTCGGCAGTGACAACCCATTTTCCGAGGATTTTAGAGTTATCTTCAAGTTTAACTTCGGCATTGGCAGAAAAAGCCGCAAGCGCTGCGAATAGCGATAAAAGAGATATTATTGTTTTCATTGTGTTCTCCCGACTGAGCGAAAAGATAGATAGAGCCTGGAATATAGCATATTCAATTTGGCGGACTGATTTTTTCGCCCGGCACGAAACGTAGCCGAGTTTTAGATAAATGGTCGTGCCAAGACAGCTTGTTCCGATCGAATAAACACCAGACAAAACCCAAGCCCAGACAGCTCCACGAAAGCATAGCTGCAAAAAAGCGGAATGTGGCTTCCCGCATATTGAGTCGGTCACCATCCAGGTTAGACAGCCTGATATTCCAGGCTTTCAAGCCCAGAGTTTGACCACCATGCATCCAAAACCAGACATAGAAACAATAACTAATCCCAAATAAATACAGCGGAAAATAGTATTGTTCACTGGTAAAAGATTGACCACCGTTGAAAGGTAATGCAATCGCGGTGGCAAAAAACAACACGGCCAATAATAGTAATCCGTCATAAAAAACCGCGCACATTCTACGCAAAAAGCCCGGTGCCGAAGGATATTCAGCACCGGGCTTTTTAGGTAAATTCAATTCGAAAGCTTGCAATTATTTATTAAATAATTCTAGTTTTTGCCCCATGTACATACTCATGGCTACCAATGCGCCAACCATAATTACAGAAAACATAAATGGCGGTCTATGGAACAGCAGCAAAGCAAAATCAGCTACAAACAAACTAGTGAATAAAGGCTGATCGATAAAACCGCACAAAATTTTCTTAAACATTTCCCCACACTCCTGACATAGTTGCCGATCTCATCTTCTTAAAGATAAATCTTCTTAATTTTTTAGTGCCATCAGACCATGACACAGCCTACTTTGTGATTCTACTATATTGATAAGCAATGTAAAAGATAGTGATGGATTGAGCTGTAATCTTGCGCGGTGTTATGATAGAGCAAAATTCAGATAGATCGCTTGGGCTAAGCCACTTGGCAAGCGGGTATTCCAAAATTTAAATACAGGGTTAAGGTCATTTTAAACTTTTTCAAAAAAATACTTTCAACAAGCGTATCGGCTGAGAGAGAAACAGATCCCAAGCTAGAAAGTCGGGCAACTATCTATCCGCGATCCGAACATTGCATTTCCCGTGCGCAAATAAGCGAGAATGCTTTAAAAGTATTGCAACGTCTAAAAAAAGCCGACTACGAAGCGTATTTGGTAGGCGGCTGCGTCAGGGATTTATTGCTGGGCCGCGAGCCTAAAGATTTTGACGTTGCCACCAATGCCAGCCCTGAACAGGTTAAACAGGTTTTTCGTAACTGCCGAATCATAGGTCGTCGCTTCCGTCTGGCGCATGTGTTTTTCGGACGCGATATTATTGAAGTGGCTACTTTTCGCGGTTCCGAATCAGAAGAGTCGGATCGTCAAGTAACTCACGAAGACGGTCGCCTGCTACGCGACAATGTTTTCGGCACCCTGGAGGAAGACGTCTGGCGCCGTGACTTTACCGTTAACGCCCTCTATTACAATATTCGTGATTTTTCGGTAGTCGATTTTACCGGCGGCATGCAGGATCATGCCAACGCTGTACTTCGTCTGCTTGGCGATCCCAGTGTTCGTTATCGCGAAGATCCAGTAAGAATGTTACGTGCGGTTCGCTTTGCGGTAAAACTGGGCTTTACTTTACATCCCGATACCGAAAAGCCAATTTATACCCTGGCCGACTTGCTCAAAAGTATTCCGTCAGCCCGACTTTACGATGAAGTATTAAAACTGTTTTTATCCGGTTACGGTGTCCAAACCTTTGAAATACTGAGACATTACGGCTTGTTTGCCATACTGTTTCCAGCCACGGACAAATGCCTGGAAACCCAGGATCATGACTTCCCCCGACTCTTTTTAATTCGGGCACTGGAAAACTCCGACCAACGTTTTGCCGACAACAAAAGCTTGACGCCTTATTTTTTATTGGCTGCCTTGTTATGGGAGCCTTTGCAATTAGCCGCAAACAAACGTATTCAGCAAGGTGAAAACGAGACTATTGCTTTTCAAAATGCGGCTAACGAAGTGCTAACCCAACAAATCAAAATAACAGCCTTGCCTCGCCACATTACCCAATCTATGCGCGATGTTTGGTTTATGCAGAACAAATTCTCCAGAACTGTAGGCTCCCGACCCTACCGCTTGCTGGAACAAGCAAAATTCCGCGCTGGCTATGATTTTCTGCAACTACGCGCCGAAACGGGTGGCGCCGATATGGCATTAGTCGATTGGTGGACCAAATTTCAGGTGGCTGATGACGAGTTACGCAGAAAAATGACTGCCCCACCTAAAGGTGGAGCCTCCAAACCACGCAGCAAATCCCGTCGGCACCGCACACGCGCCAAACCCAGCAGCAGTCAGCCATGAGTGTTTCTGAAAGCTGGATTGAAGCCTATATCGGCCTAGGCAGTAATCTGGATGATCCGTTGCAACAAATCGTTTCCGCAGCCGAGGAAATCGGAGGATTGGCAAGCGTAAAAAATATCACGCTGTCGCCCCTTTACACCAGCCAACCTGTTGGCCCACAAGATCAGCCCGATTACGTCAATGCCGTGATGAGGATTAAAACCCGCCTGGAACCGCTAAATTTACTTAGCCAATTACAAGCCATTGAAAACAAACATGGCCGTATGCGTTCAGTCCGCTGGGGTGCGCGAACCTTAGATCTGGATATTTTGTTATATGACAACCAAATCATCAATCTAGCTGATTTAGTCATACCTCACCCGGAATTAGCCAATAGAGCCTTTGTTTTATATCCTTTGGCTGATATTGCGCCGCCCGACTTATTAATTCCTGGTAATGGCCACTTAAGCCATTTGCTGACAGCCTGTCCGTCGCACGGCTTAAAGAAAATGAATTATGACCCCATATGCTGATAGCTTAAAAATGCTGTCTATCAGTCATCTGGCCGCCATGAAACAGGCAGGCGAGAAAATCAGCTGTTTGACGGCCTACGACGCCAGTTTCAGTGCATTGATAGATCAGGCGGGCATTGAAGTGATTCTGGTGGGAGATTCTCTGGGCATGGTCATCCAGGGCCACAATAGCACCTTGCCCGTCAGCATAACCGACATGATCTACCACACCCGTTGTGTTGCTGCTGCCCGACGCCGGGCTTTCGTGTTGGCTGATATGCCTTTTGCCAGCTATGCGACCCCCCAACAAGCGTTAGACAATGCCGCGCCACTGATGCAGGCTGGCGGCGCACAAATGGTCAAGCTGGAAGGTGCCAAAATTGAGGTGATTAGCTTTCTGGTTGAGCAAGGTATACCGGTCTGCGGGCATTTGGGTTTACTCCCACAATCGGTTAATTGTATTGGCGGCTATAAGGTGCAAGGCCGAGAACCGCTCCAAGCAGAAAAACTACTTAAAGACGCTCTGGCTATTGAACAGGCAGGCGCAGGTTTATTGATTTTGGAGTGCATACCGGCGGCACTAGCCGCTCAAATCAGCCAAGCGCTCACTATTCCGGTGATTGGCATTGGCGCAGGCGCTGATTGCGATGGCCAAGTATTGGTTTTATATGACATGTTAAATATCAGTGTCGGCAACCGTCCACGTTTTTCCAAAAACTTCCTATCCTCAGCTGACAGCATTGAACAAGCCGTACTCAATTATCGCCAGGCGGTAAAAAGCGTCGAGTTTCCTGCAGCGGAACATTCTTATTGATCGATGCAGATAATCAACAGCATTCAGACATTAAAAAACACCATACACCCCTGGCGACAAGCTGGAGAAAAAATTGCCTTTGTCCCCACCATGGGTAATTTGCATGACGGTCATATTCAGTTGGTCCGGACGGCCCGCCAGCAGGCTGATCGAGTCGTTGTAAGCATTTTTGTTAATCCCGTTCAATTCGGTCCCAATGAGGACTTCGCCAGCTACCCACGCACAGAACAACAGGATCAGGAAAAATTAAACGCCTGTGGTATCGATTTGTTGTTTTTGCCCTCGGTCGCAGAAATGTACCCACAACCTCTACAAACGCAAGTTTCTATCAAAGGTTTGTCAACTATGCTCTGCGGCGCCAGCCGACCTGGCCATTTTGATGGTGTAGCCGTTGTGGTGTGTAAACTCCTAAATATGGTGCAACCGGATGTATTGTTACTGGGTGAAAAAGATTTCCAGCAACTGGCTGTAGTAAAACAAATGGTAACTGATTTGAATATGCCGACACATATTCAGAGCGTACCGACAGTTCGACAAGCCGATGGATTAGCCTTGAGTTCACGCAATGCTTATCTATCCGCAAGCGAAAGGCAACGAGCACCTATGCTTTATCAAGCCCTTTGCGCAGTGCGAGATGCTATTATTTCAGGTGCTATCGATTATCAAGCTCTTGTTTCTCAACAAACCCAAACATTAGTCAGTGCGGGATTTTTAGTGGATTATTTTCAAATTTGTCGAAGTACGGATTTGATGCCCGCCACATTAGCAGATCAACACTTGGTGATTTTGATAGCTGCGAAACTAGGCAAAACCCGATTGATTGATAATGTATACTTCTCCAAGCAAACGCTTTGAATGGCTAAACTATAGCCAAATTCAATTTTTGCTTAATTTGATAGCCTGCTATATTTCAGGCATAATTACCGGTCCCTTAAAATTTGACGATGTTTACTATGCACATAAACATGCTTAAAGCCAAGTTACACCGGGCGCGTGTAACGCATTCCGAACTCGATTATGAGGGTTCGTGTGCCATTGACGGCAAAATACTCGATTTTTCAGGGATTCGAGAATACGAGCAAATTCATATTTACAACATCAATAATGGCCAGCGTTTCTCTACCTATGCCATTCGGGCGGCAGATGGCTCCGGCGTATTTTCTATCAATGGTGCTGCGGCACGCTTAGCGTGTCCGGGTGACTTGATCATCGTGGCGGCTTTTGCCAGCCTGGACGAAAAAGAAATGAAAAATTATAAACCTACCCTGGTTTATTTTGACGGTAATAACAATATCAGTCATTCCAGTCATTCCATTCCAGTTCAGGCCGCTTAATCGAAAACCAACCGCCGCGCGACTGGCGGGGCGGTTGGTTTTTTATTTACGCTTCAGATACATCAATTTCGCTGACTTTTTCAGTCAGCGTGATACTTTGCTCGATAGCAACCAACACTTTTTGCAAGCCTATCCGTTTCTCGCTATTGATGACCAGCGGCGCCTTGATTGAGCCCTTAACGGTCGGTTTACCCGCATCAACGTTATCATCTTTATGCAGCACAATTAAAATCACTAAATCGTCGTCGTTGTTAATTTGCAATAATTGCTCTTCATCATCGGTCAGCACAAAGTTGTAATTAATATTGAAATGCGACGGATGCGCGACAGACAAAGTCAAATCATCACTATCTACAGCCTGCAACCAATATACAATTTCACTACCTTCCTGATGAAATAGCTTAAAGCGCGTTTGATCTTCAAAACCGGGGATACCGCGAGGGAAGGTGATAATAGTATCGGGATTTACCTGTTGATTGCCTAACAGCTTAGATTGAATGTCCATAATGTTGCCCGTAGTTGTTATTTTAAAAAACTTTTTATTCAGCCTTCAATTTATAGCATGGAACACACTATTTGCAATGTGTAACCAACTATTTGCCAGATAAGAATTAAGATTTATCTTGTCATCTTAACCCCATCTGCTTACAATCGCCCTCCCTCTTTCAGGTGTCCGGGTTAGATCATTTAACCTGGCTTAAACAGGAAGTCGGTGCCGCGCTTTATTTCAAAGCTGCCAAGCCGACGCTGCCCCCGCAACGGTAGATAAGTAAAAGATCTGCGTGAACGCCACTGTGCATCCAGCATGGGAAGGCCGCATTTCAGGCCTAAAGCCACTTATAAGCCCGGAGACTGGCCGGAAAGATCATCCAAGACAGCGGAGGGCTGTTTACGGAATGGTCGCAGCCTGTCTTCGCCTTTTTCGTACTCTGTTTCCCCTCTGTCGACTAAGCAACCTAAATGCGCGGCGGGCGCAGAGGACAACATGCAAAAAATTTTATTCCATTCATTAATACTGGCCGGTGTCGGCACATCTTTATCAACCCAAGCTGCCAACAGCGACGAAGTCTCCAATCTGCCAGAAACGGTTGTCACTGCAACCCGCACGGACACCGCTAGAGATCAACTAGCAACGGCAAACACTGTGTTTACTCGCGAGAAGATAGAACAACTACAAGTCAGAACCTTGCCGGAGTTATTAAAGTATGCCCCAGGTGTCGACATCACCGAAAGCGGTGGCTACGGTAAAACTACCAGTGTGTTTATGCGTGGCACCAATTCCGATCATATTTTAGTCCTGATCGACGGCATCAAAGCTGGCTCTGTAACAACCGGCTCGGCTGCATTCCAGTTTATCCCTATCGAACAAATTGAACGAGTTGAGATTATCCGCGGACCACAATCCAGTTTATATGGCTCGGAAGCTATTGGCGGCGTCATTCAGATTTTCACCCGCAAAGGCACACAATCAGATACCCCTAGTGTAACTCTGGATGCGGGTGCAGGCTCTTTTGATACGTTTAATACAGCCGGCACTGTCAGTGGTAAATGGCAAAATAGCTGGTACAGCTTGGGAGTTTCCCACCTAAACAGTCAGGGCTTTGATGCTCGTCAACCTACCACAGGATTTTTTGGCGTGAATGAGCCTGACCGCGACGGTTATAACAACACTGGCATAAATGCCAGCGCCGGCTATCGCTTTGAGAATAACGCTGAAATCGAGGCGTCTTTCATGCGTGCGCAAGGCAAAACTGAATTCGACGGCACACCGAATAAAACCGACTTCGTCAACCAAATGATAAACACTTCTGCCAGTTTTGACATTTTAGATAACTGGCGCTCTACCTTGCGTTTTGGCCAAACCATGGATAATGGCGATAACTTTCAAACCGATGGTAGTTTTTACAGCCAATTTGACACCACCCGCTGGAATGCAACCTGGCTGAATCAAATTGCACTCACAGAAGATCACCAATTAACTTGGGGCACGGATTACCGGGTTGATGAAATACAAAGCTCCACCAAATATGATGAAACGTCTCGCTACGATATCGGTGTATTTGGCGAGCTGCACAGCAAAATATTGGATAACCACTTCATAAATGCCTCATTACGTTGGGATGAAAACCAAGCCTTTGGCGACAGCGTCACCGGCAACTTTGGCTGGCGGTATAACTGGGAATACGGCCTAAGCGCGTTTGCCAGCTTTGGTAATGCCTTTAAAGCCCCCACTTTCAATCAGCTGTATTTTCCTAACTACGGCAACCCTAACTTAACCGCTGAAAAATCCACCAGCTTCGAAGCCGGCATCGCCGGCAACCATGATCTGGCCAACTGGGAAATCCGGGCCTATCACACCGATATTAATGACCTGATTGCCATCTACCCGGTGGAAAATATTGATAAGGCCCAAATCGATGGCATAGAAGCCGAGCTATCTAGTCAAATTTTAGGCTGGCAAAATACTCTCAACATGAGCATGTTGAACCCCCAAGATAGAGTCACCAATCTAAGATTGGCCCGCCGGGCAGATCAGACCTTGTCTTACGACTTATCCAGATCATTGGGCGATTTTGACCTTGGTAGCCAGATACGTGCGCAAGGCAACCGTTACGATAACCGGGCCAATACTATCGAATTAGCCGGCTATGTCACTGTCGATTTACGCACCGCCTACCACATCAACAAAAACTGGATGCTCAGTGCCAAATTAAACAATCTACTGGATAAACAGTATCAAACCATCGATACTTATAATACAGCCGGCAGAAACTTCTATTTTTCTATCCATTACAACAACTAACTCCCTGGAGAACACTTCATGACTACAAAATCCACTTTAGCCCTCAAGCCTGGCCTAATTGCATTGATGGCACTAATGGCCGCCACCCGTTTCCATCATTTCGGTACGCCGTTCGCGTTGCCAGATGCCTCGCTGGCTATTTTCTTTCTGGCCGGTTTATGGCTGGGCGGTCGCTACCTGTTTGCCATTTTATTAGCGGAAGCCGGCTTAATCGATTATTTGGCCATTACCAAACTGGGCGTCAGCGATTTTTGCGTATCGCAAGCCTATGTTTTCTTGATTCCAACTTATGCCGCGATGTGGCTGGGTGGCAAATGGTGCCGTCAATTTGAAACCCAGACTCCGACAGCATTGGCACAACAGTTTATCGCCTTGGTGGTTGCCACATCCTCGGCTTTTCTGCTTTCCAACGGCAGCTTTTATATCCTGTCCGGACGTTACCCTGAAGGCAACTGGACACAATACATCGAACGCTTTGCAATGTATTACCCACCTTACATGACATCTACTCTGATCTACGGCGTGTTAATTTTTGCTGTAGTCAACGCTGCCAAATCATTAATCAGCCACAAAACTCCGCAACAAACCATTTAATAGTCATTGGGAGGGCCACCGAGCCCTCCTTTTACCCAATATGATGCTGATCATTATTCTGCTACTGGCAATCGCACTCGACTACTGCCTGGGCGAACCTCGCAACGCTTATCATCCATTGGTTGCATTCGGCCATTGGGCCAACTGGCTGGAAACCCAATTACTTAATGGGCAACAAACTAGCCAGCGGCAAAAGCTAGCGGGCATTGTGGCTTTGTTTTGTGCATTATTACCTGGCTTGCTTGGCTTACTGGGATGGCTATTGCCACAAACACTGAAAACGCTATTCGATATTCTGATTTTATATTTTTGTATTGGCGCTCGTAGCCTTCAACAACATGCCCTTGCAGTTTGCCTGGCTTTACAACAAAAAGATTTATATTTGGCTCGCCAACAAGTCGGAAAAATAGTCAGCCGACAGACCACTCAAATGACCACTCTCGATGTTCGCCGCGCCAGCATTGAGTCCGTACTGGAAAATGGCGCTGACGCCGTGTTTGCACCTCTATTTTGGTTTATGTTACTCGGACCATTTGGCGCTTTGATTTATAGACTCAGCAATACACTAGATGCCATGTGGGGTTACAAAAATCAGCGCTACCAAAATTTCGGTTGGGCGGCGGCGCGTTTTGATGATGTTTTGAACTGGCTGCCCGCCCGACTGACCGCCTTGAGCTACGCCTTGCTGGGTAACACGCAGCAGGCGCTTAATGCCTGGCAGAATCATGCGCATCTGCTGGACAGCCCCAATGCCGGGCCTGTTATGACCGCTGGCGCTGGCGCATTGAACCTTAACCTGGGTGGGCCAGCCTGGTATCACGGCCAATTAAAAAACAAAGCTTGGTTTGGCGGTGACGAGTCACCCAACAACGCTGACATTAAACGCGCTACAGCTTTGGTTTATCAGAGTCTCGCTCTGTGGCTGTTGCTCATTGCACTAGGAGTAAGCTTTGCTTGAACATGGCGGTCGCTTAAGACTAGCAGCCCAACATTACGCTATTCCGCTACACGAATGGCTGGATTTATCGACCGGTATCAATCCTAACGGCTGGCCGGTTCCAGCTTTACCTGCAGCCTGCTGGCAACGTTTACCAGAAGATAACGATGATTTATTGCCAGCAGCTCAAGCTTATTATCAAAACTCATCCATTCTGCCGGTCGCCGGCTCTCAAGCCGCCATTCAAACCCTGCCTTTATTAAGACCGGCCTGTCGTGTTGGATTAATGCATCCTGCTTATGCCGAGCATGCTGCTGGCTGGCAAACAGCCGGTCATCATCTGCAACACATTGACAGTAACAATATAGAGTCTCAGCTGGATAGATTGGATGTGTTGATCATCATCAACCCGAACAATCCCACTGGCAAACTGCACACACCTCAACAGTTACTGGATTGGCACGCAAAACTAAGCCGACGTGGTGGCTGGTTAATTGTTGATGAAGCCTTTATTGATAGCATGCCGGATTACAGTCTATCGCCATTACCCAACCGTGCCGGCTTGATAATTTTGCGCTCGATAGGCAAGTTTTTTGGCTTGGCAGGGATACGCTGCGGCTTTGTGATTGCCGAACCGCAAATACTGCAAAACTTGCGAGAACAGCTTGGCCCCTGGACAATTAATCATCCAGGACGTTATGTTGCGGCCAAGGCACTGACTGACAGGGATTGGCAACAAAAATCCATCATTGATTTAAAACGACAAACTCAGCGTCTACGTGAGGTGCTGACTGAAAATGGCTGGTCACAACTAGGCGCAAGCGATTGCTTCCAGTGGCTAAAAACCGAGCACGCCGAACGCCTGCATATTTTGCTGGCGCAACAAGGCATACTAACGCGATTATTCAAAGACCCCGCAAGTTTGCGTTTTGGTCTACCCAAAGATGATGCTGCCTGGCTACGACTGGCGCAAGCCCTCGCTCATCCCGCAATACAACGCTTGTGTGACAATAAAATAGCAAGCGAATGTTAATTCGGAGTGTTTTTATCTACAACGTGTCCCAGTGTCTGCCGCTCTTTACGGATCAACCAATCCAGCATTAGCGCATAACTGGTTGCCAAAAGTGTCGGCCCGATAAAAACACCGATAAAACCAAAAGCCAGCAAGCCGCCCAAAATACCGAACAAAATCAGCACAAACGGCAGCTCCACTTCGCGACTGATCAACATTGGCCGTAGCCAATTATCAATTGTGCCGACTAACAGTAAAAACCATAACGCAATAAATATTGCCCACAGGGTTTCACCTTCGAACAACAACCAGATGGAAACCGGTAACCAGACGATGGTGCCCGCGGTTGGAATAATCATCAAAAAGAAGGCAGCAAAACCCAACGCAAAGGCATAGGGTACGCCGGCAATCAAAAACCCCAAAATAGATACTATTGCCTGAGCCAAAGCCGTACCGAGTATGCCGTAAACCACAGCTCGCAAAGTAGTACGAACAATCTGCAGAATACGCTGAGTCTGTTCACCCGCCAAAAGCTGCATAACACTCACCAAATGTGCCGAGGCTTCTTCGCCGTCACGGTAGAAGAAAAACAGTACCAATAAACTGAACCCCATATGTACCAATTCACCAGCCAATGCAATACCCTGCTTTAATACCCAGCTACTGGTGCTTAAAGCATATTTACGGGCAAGCTCCAGTATGTGCCCGGAATCTTCGCCAAAACTCTGCCAGCTAGCAACCGCGCTGTCACCCACAACCGGAATATCTTTTAACCAGTCCGGTGCCGCTGGCCAAGTATGAGAATTGTCAGTCAGCCATTGCAGAAGCCGGTTCACATCATCAGGTATCGATAGTGCCGCCGCAACAAAGGGTGTCAATATCAATACCCCAATCGGTAGCACCATACAAGCTGCCGCCCGATTGCTGCTAAGCGGTAAGTCACGAAGACGGCTATACATCGGCCAGGTGACAAAACATAAAATCGCCGCCCACAAGATATCGAATAAAAAAGGACTCAGCACCAAATAGCAGGCAAACAACAATAAAAACAGTGCGCCCAGGCTGGCGGCTTTTTCAAAGCGGGTGATAGACATAGGCATAATCCATAGCGAAGCTACTAAAAGTGGATAACTGATGGGTCTAAACTCAAGTGCCCCGGTTATTGTTCTCTGGAAGTATAAAGGAAAGCCGAATTGAGCGGCTAAGTGCAATTCGCTACCATGAAGCATCGATTGTCATGATGCGTTCTGCCAAAGCTCAAACTAATATTCAAATAGCTGTCAAATCTGCCTTTGCACCAGCAAGACCAAGCATCTATATGCTTCCCAGCCCAAGTCATGAAAGAAGGGCTGGCGAGCAGCAGAGTAAATCAAACTTAACTGCCAAACGACAGCGTATCGGCAAACACAGCCTGCCAATCCTGTTCGAACTTTAACACTGCAGCATCGGTGGCCGGGTTGTTCAGCATTTGCTGAGCGATATCCAGAGGTAAAGTCACCGCCGCCACCCCAAGCTTTAGGACTTGCAATACCTGCTGCACATTCTTGAAACTGGCGACCAGTAATTGAGTGGGTAATTGATATTTATCGATCAAGTCCTGCAAGTCGCTGACGACACCGATACCATCGAACCCCATATTATCGATACGATTCAGATACGGCGCTAAATAATCCGCACCGTTTAAAGCGGCCAACCAGCCTTGTTGAACGTTGTAAATCGCCGTCGCCAGCACCGGAATATCGTGTTGCTTGATGAGTTTTATAGCGGCCAGCCCTGCCGTATTGGCCGGTATTTTCACCACAATATCGAACGGCAAACCATGCAATTGCCTGGCTTCGGCGACGATACCTTCCACAGTATTACTGATGACCTGCACATGAATACGGCTTTTGGGGCCCAGAATTTCAATCAATACCGGCAGCAATTGAGTCAATCCTACGCCGCCTGCGGCCATGATCGACGGATTAGTGGTGACGCCTGCTAAAGGTAAAACTTTGGACAAGGCGCGAATTTCTTCACAATGGGCGCTATCTAAATACAATTCGAACATAAGTGCCTAGCTTTGGATGATTTGAAAACCTTTGATTATTCAGAATCAAGTCGTCAAAAGCAAACTCAAGCCGGCGCTGTATTTCAATACAACCCGGCAATCCAATCTACAAATTGAACGGCGACTGCCGCTTTTGACCCGGCACAGATTATAGTCGCTCGGCTGCATCTATTGTGCCTCCAGTGGAACAATGTTATCCATTTTTGACACTTCTCTTCAATTATGGGAAGCACTATAGTGTATCCAACCCAAATTACTATGGAGAGGGCAAATGAAAACACATATCCAATTCGGCGATACAGTGCATCAATCTCGTAACCTAGAGCAAGTCGTCGCAGGACAAAGCACTTCCGATGGAGCCGGTGTCAAACTGACCCGTCTGTTGGATCAATCGTTACAGAAACGACTCGATCCCTTCTTAATGTTGGATGCTTTCGGTAGCGACAAACCACAGGACTACATTGCAGGCTTTCCTGACCATCCTCATCGCGGTTTCGAAACATTGACCTATCTGCTGGCAGGCCGAATGCGTCACCACGATAACGCCGGCCATGCAGGCATCATCGAAACTGGCGGCATTCAATGGATGACAGCCGGCCGCGGCATCGTGCATTCTGAAATGCCGGAGCAGAAAGATGGATTATTACAGGGCTTTCAATTGTGGATCAATCTGCCAGCGGCAAGCAAAATGCAGGCGCCTAGTTATCGTGATGTACAGGCAAACGACCTGCCAACAATAACCTTGGCGGATGGCGTCAACCTCAAAATTATCGCCGGCAGCAGCCAGGGTATAGAAGGGGCGATACAAGCTCCCGTTACCGAGCCTTTAGTGCTTGATATTACGATTCCAGCTGGTGGCGTCTTCAACCAGATTATCCCAGCTGAGTTTCAAGCCTTTTTAGTCGTGTATGACGGTGAAATTGTAATTGGCGATCGCCAAGTATCAGCCATGAAACTGGCAGTTTTGGGCAATACCATCGATAGCGATGGCGTTAGCATTGCTGCAACTGCAGACAGCCGACTTTTGTTGGTTGCCGGCAAACCCTTACGGGAACCGATTGTACAGCGCGGACCTTTTGTCATGAACACGCAAGACGAAATTGCCCAAGCCTTTGAGGATTATCAAGCCGGACGCTTTACAGCATAGAACCTAACCCATTGACCTATTTCTAAAACTAAATAGAAGATCCCAACATGAACGCCTTATTCAAACCACTACAGATCGGTGCTCTCAACTTACCCAACCGGATTTTTATGGCTCCGCTCACTCGTTGCCGTGCCGATGCGGATCATGTGCCTACAGCTTTAATGGCGGAATATTACAGTCAACGCGCCAGCGCCGGTCTCATCATCGCCGAAGCCACCATGGCTATGGAAGGACATTCTGCCTTCTGGACCGAGCCTGGCATTTATTCCGCGCAACAAATTGCCGGCTGGCGCCAGGTGACCGATGCTGTACATGCAGCAGGCGGCAGAATATTTCTGCAAATCTGGCATGGCGGTCGAGCTTGCCATCCGTTATTAAACGCTGGTGCGCAACCGGTAGCGCCCAGCGCCCTAGCCATCCTGAATGACGAAGTCCACACTCCGGAAGGCAATAAACCTTATGCTATGCCACGAGAATTGCTGGACGATGAGTTGCCAGCCATCGTCGAGGGTTTTAAACAGGCGGCGATAAATGCCAAGGCAGCCGGCTTCGATGGTGTCGAAGTGCATGGCGCTAACGGCTATTTGTTGGACGCATTCCTGCGCGATGGCGCCAATAAACGCAATGGCCCCTATGGCGGTAGCATTGAAAATCGTGCCAGACTCATGCTGGAAGTAGTTACAGCGGTGATTGACGTTTGGGGTAGTGACCGGGTAGGTATACGTATTTCACCGCTGAACAGCTACAACAGCATGATAGATAGCGACCCGGTCGGGCTGGCCAGCTGGTTGGCGCAGCGACTAAACGACTTCGAACTTGCTTATCTACACGTCATGCGTGGCGATTTTTTCAGTCAGCAAACCGGCGATGTCATAACACCGGTTAGGGAAATTTACCGAGGTATATTGGTCAGCAACATGGGTTACAGCCCCGAGGAAGCCGAAACTGCCCTCGAACAAGGCCAACTGGATGCAGTAGCCTTTGGCACCAGCTTCTTGGCTAATCCGGATTTGCCGGCACGGATACAAGCAGCTGCAGCGTTAAACGCAGCCAATCCGGCGACGTTTTACTCTCCAGGGGCGGAAGGTTATACGGATTATCCGACACTGATATAAGGGGCCGAACTTATCAGGCCAGAGCCATTAAGCAATTGGGCGTCATTGGCGATAGCCGTATTCCCATTACCGGCATCAAACAGGATTTGATAGTGTGTCGAATCATGGCGTTTTCCATTCATTGCTGATTAAAAAACCTAGTCAGCATAGAATTGCTTAAAGATTAACTCAATGGAAGGACGAATGGACAACATCAAAGATCTGCAAGCCATGGACTTATCGCTACCAAGCCCTGCCTATATTTTCGCGGTCATCCTGTTTGGCGTCATTGGCTATGCCGCTTATCGTTATGGCAAGAAAACAGACCATAGCAGTAGCAAATGGTTAGGCATTACTATGATGTTGTACCCTTATGCCATTTCCGAGACTTGGCAGCTTTATGCTGTCGGTACGGCCTTAGGTATCGGTTTGTATGTTTTTCGATAGTAAAACCAGACTCTGATCTCATGCTGCCCATCATACGATTCGATAAGGTATCGGTCACCGCTCAGAATAAAACCATACTTTACGACATTAGCTTTGCTGTCTATGCAGGCGAAAAGGCGGTGCTGAGCGGTAAATCGGCTGCCGGTAAAAGTAGTGTATTAAGAACGCTGCTGGGCATGCACACGCCCACATCCGGTACGGTCTATTTTCAAAACCAGTCATTAAGCCCCCAATCTGTGCAGAGCATTCGCAGTTGCACGGCCTACATAGGCCAAGAACCCATATTGGGTGCCGACAATGTAAGGGAAGCACTGCTGTTACCGTTCCAATTTAAATCACATCGCAACCATCATCCAACAGAAGCGCAGTTGATTTCGGTGTTGCAACGATTACAGCTGCCCGCCGACATTTTAAACAGAGACACCCAGCATATCTCCGGCGGCGAAAAACAACGCATTGCCTTGGCGCGTGGCTTGTTACTGGGTAAAACACTTTATCTGCTGGACGAAGTGACCAGCGCCCTGGATAGTCAAAGCAAGCAAGCAGTATTCGAAGTATTTTCTGATCCGCAATTGACGGTACTGGCAGTCGCTCATGATCTTGATTGGCTGGAATACAGTACGACTGTCTTTGAAATGAACGCAGGACAACTGAATCAGGTAAAGTGAAATGGAAACACTTGATATCGATCTGCCACGCATGGCGCTACTTTACGGCCTCTGCTTGCTGCCTTGGTCGCTACTTTGGTTAATGGGAACCCAATTGACGCGAGATATTGGCATCAGCATTGTGCGGATGACCATACAACTAGCCTTGGTTGGCATCTATCTAAAAACCCTGTTTACCTTAAACAACCCCTGGCTGAATGGCGGCTGGATACTGATTATGCTGATCGTGGCGGATTTCAGCATTCTGCAACGTGCGGGCCTAAAACTACGCTACTTTGCCCTAGCGTCTTTTACCGCGATTGCTTTCAGTATTCTGCTATCCACCGCTTATCTGGTGCTGCTGGTCATCCAACCCAGTACTTTTTACGACGCACATTACATTGTGCCGTTGGCCGGCATGATTTTGGGTAACTGCATGCAGGGCAACGTCATTGCGCTGGAGCGCTTTTACTCTGCTATCCGCAAAAACCAAAATGAATACACCACCTACTTGATGCTGGGTGCCACCCGCTGGGAGGCTTTACGGCCCTATTTTCGTCAAGCGATCAAAGCCGCTATCAATCCGACCATCGCTAACATGGCCACTATGGGTTTAGTTTCGCTGCCGGGCATGATGACCGGGCAAATACTAGGCGGTAGCGAGCCGTGGGTGGCGGTGAAATACCAAATCGCCATCATGATCTGCATTTTTACCAGCACCACAATCGCGATCATCATCAACCTGAAATTAAGCCTGAATATCGCATTCAACGAATTTGATGTACTAAAGGATTACGTGATTGATAAACGTTGATAGAAAAACTGAGACGAACGGAAGCAGATTACCAAATACATTGAATTGTCTGATCTAAGCTTTCCAGGATTAAATACTATCCAGCCATTCAAAACATGTATTTTCGAATTTTGCGATATCGTCGGCCCGGTGATAACAACTTCTGCCCATGATGGTTTGATCGTCAGGGACGCCAGAGCGTCCAAGGCTGCGTTACCACGCAAAGCGTCACTGCCAGTTAAGGAAGAACAATCC
>NZ_LUUI01000007.1 GCF_001644015.1 Methylomonas lenta | reverse complement strand
TTTCTAAGCTGCCTGTGCGGCAGCGGACTTTAAAAGCGAAATTCCAATGTGTGCAACTGATTTCTAAGCTGCCTGTGCGGCAGCGGACTTGCTGTACTTTAAAATCCGTAACAGCTTCCATTTCTAAGCTGCCTGTGCGGCAGCGGACTGATTTTATAAAACTTCTAAGCCAGTTGCATCGCGGTTTTCAAGGTATTTACCCCAATTTACCCATCCTCAAAACCGCAGCGCGCAACTAGCTGTTTTCAATCATATTTTTAAAGAGCAGAAAAACTTTGGTCAAAACTCGGGTACAGTAGCCGAGGCACTTAGGCCGTAGCTGCTGAAATCGGCGACGACAGGTTCGGATGCAGCCGATTTCTTGATCCACAAACAAAAGTCTTGCCCGCTGCTTAAGCTTTTCAGGCGAATAAACGGGGTCGAAATCGCTTTTGACGGCATATCGCAATAACGAAACGTTTGTTGATACGTGGTATTGGGGGTGGCCTTGTCTGCTAGGTTTATAGTGTCATGCAACGCCGTTTCAAAATCCATATTGTGCCGTTTGGCATAACGCCTTGCCAGACGGGCGGGACTGGTTTTGGGTTGTTGACGCTGGTAAATCGCATAATCAGAAATTTTATCCGGCACTGGTCGAATGCTGGTGCAATGCACGTAGTCGCTCAAACGGGCCAGCCATTTGTTGACATCAAAGCGAGTTAGCGTGGCTTCATCCTGCGCAAACAACCGACATTTTCCACCCAGCACGCTGTACTTTTCACTCGCTACGTATTCAGGAAACGAAACCCCAATCGGCACTCGCTTTTGTGCGTCTTGCATTTCAACTAAGCCAAGATGGAGTTGTTGGAAGACTTTGGACCAGAGGAAGTGAATGTTGATTTCTTCTTGAGGTAGTAGGGCAATTTCTTGGTAATACTTCATCCTTCTGCATCTCCTCCAAATACACCACCCCGAATCAGATTGGCTACAACAAAGTTCTGCTGATTTTCATCAATAGTATCGTTATTAACCCAAGCAATCATCTGTGAATAAAGATCAATATCAGTGTGTCTGTAAGCTCTACCATGCTGAGTCACTGAGCCATAAGGTTCAATCGCAATCGGATTTTTATTCTCTGGTTTAATATCGACAATTTCAGTTTTATCTTTGCCTTCTGCCTTAATTAGCATCGTATCGCCATACCATTCATCAATGGTTCGTATTGCGTTACCGATTTTGACATTATGCATCGCTGCGCATTTATTTAACTGGAACAGTTTTTTCTTTTTTTCCCCCATGTTCATTTCCTGCGACGGATAGACATGCTGCCCCTTTCCTAACTTGACATAGGCATCGACCTCCACCAGCACAAACGTTTCATCTCCGCCAAGTAATCCTTTTTTGAAAAGGTCAGCCAATTTCTGCAACGATGGGTTATCTCGATTTTTATCAAAACCATTTAATGAAAAATCATAGGCATCAAATTTAATCGGCTCGTCATCTAGCGAAACATGAATTTCAACCTGTTTGGCACCTACCCGGTTACGCCATAAAAAACGTCCATTGGCAATGTTATAGGCATAACGAAAAGCCAGTTCTTCTATGCCTTTTGAATTTTTAAATGCCGTGACTTTATCTTCAATCGCTTCCGCAAAATCCGGTTTATTACAGGCAAATGGTTTACCTAGATTACCTATAACTCTAAGAGTAAAACTTACCCTGAGGGTATCGTGATCCATGGGTAAATTGGCATCATCACTATCTGATGAAACCGGGTTTGGTTTAGTTTTGTCTACATGCTTGATCCCATGCGCGCTTTGTGTTGAACGATTTTGCCTGGGCACTACCGGAATTGATTGCCAATCATCTTTTTGCTTTTCGTCACTCCAATTTCCAGAAAACATCAATCCATCAGAACATTCCAGTTTGCGCTCAAAAGACAACATGCTGGGTAATGGTATTTTTTTATTATTCATTTGTTTCTCCTTGGTTAATTAATTCATCAGATCAGGAATAATCATCATTTAGAGAGGTAGCAATGTTTTCAGGATTACCAGCTAATTCGCTGACGTTTTCCTGTCTGCACAAATACCAGTTATCTTCGTAATGGTAATTCCACAGCGATTGCTTTAAGGCGTTAACATCTTTTATTCGATGAACGCCTTGCCATTCGCCTATGCTATGGACGGCCTCTACAAAACAAACATCGGTTTCATTATCACGAGTATTGGCGACTTCATGATTTTTATAAACTGGGGAAATCGCCTTGAATCCGGTCATAATTGGTACTAAAAAACCCGGCTCCGGTTTGTTTACATACTCCCAAATCGCATCGGTATTCTCATTAGGTTCACAATAGGACTGCCATTGCTCTAATAGTTTTTTATTGGCTTTATTGTCGTCAATAGTTCGGAAATAGCTTATGAGCTCTTCCGGTATCGCTGCCTGATCATACGGTTCATCCAAATGCTGTTGCCACAAATTGAATAACTGATGATTGCCATCATTATTGGATTTTTTCTCTAACAGCCCAGATAAGTGATGATTAATCAAATCATAAACAGGCCTGGCTTTTTGCTTTAACGCAATAAAATCCATCCAGGCATCGAATAACTCTGCTTTAGAATTTTTTTCTTGCAACGCTTGGAAGCGCTTTTCCAGATACGTCGATCTGTCCAACAAGACAAAACCTGGCAATAATTGACGGATTAAGGCGCGTAAGTTAGTGGAATTTTGTTCATTATCGATGGAAAATAATTCGATTGATCCTATTTCTAAAATAGTTCCTCCGGCTAAGCGTTGTAATTGACAATTAGTTTTGAGCCATTGAATAAATTCTTCCTTACGGTCTCCACCAATATTGCCGTCACAGGCGATGATCAACGAGATATTCATATCCATTTTGCCTTCTTCAATTACTGGTGGAGTTCCCACCTTATATTTCGATTGTTCTTTGTATTGAAATGCCGTCGTTCGATGCTGAACAAACTGGTTGAATGCGTAGGTATGCACCTGATGAGAATGTGCGATTACCGCACAACCATACAGTTGAATATCGTTAAAGCAATCCTTTTTGGCTACCTTTCGGGCAAGATTATGCGCAAACCCCAAAAAATGAGTGATTGCTGGAAATCCCCAGGTAAAACCGGCAACAGCATTTGCTCCTTGCACCTGAACATGGTTGATCAATAAATACCGAGTCATAAAACCTTCCCCATTCTTTGCTTAATTTGTTGCTCAACAGGCTCCATATATTCACGCAAGGGTTGCTCCAACATTGTTTTCCATAAACGGGTATGTTCTGCTTGTGGGCTAAATTGCTTATCTTTGCCGATCAGTTGACCATTCAGCCACCGGGCAAAATCGGCGCATATAATCGCCTGCCAATCTTGGTTTTGACGTTCGGCTTGAAATGCCTCGTCCAAGCGATAAGGATCCAATAGATATTTGTGGGATTGCTTGAGTTTGGTTTCCGCATTACTTGACCAACCGGAAGTCAAGTTCTGAATTGTTCCAACATAAAACAAAAATTCATCGACAATATTGTTTACCCAACGGTCAAGATGACGTTTTCGTTTAGGGTCTTTGATACTTAAATCCAATTGTTTAAACCGTATCAGGAAATCGCGCAGATACTCTGTTTCACTTTTGATTGTTGAATTATATAAATCACTGAATAGTGACTTTTTAAATATAGGAGTCTTAATTTGAGATTGCCAAGCAGGTGGCCGATTTGAGAAAAGATGTAATTTACCTCCACGCTTTGCATTTAATTGGGAGGCATTACTATGATTGCTCGCGGTGACACCCAGTTGCGATCTATTGATATATTTAGTAAAAATTTCAGAAGAATATTTCTTCTTTTCTAACGACTTTTGATCTGATTTTTCTCTTTCGCTGAATATCTTTTCGTGTATGGTATGGGCCATCGAGGATGAAACCACATTACATAAAATATGATAACTCTGCTCTGTTAACTTTTGATTATATCCCGTAGGGAAATAAATTTGCTTGGCTAATGCATGTGAACTTAGTTTTCCAGTATCTAGAGCGCCTCTAAACCCCTTTATCCATGCATCCGCCGCCGCTCTATTTTCTTCATCAATAAAACAGTCAAATAAATGATCATTATTAGTCAACTGCTCAACAAGCTTTACACCATTTAATTCAAGTTCAAGAAATTGAAAAATGGGGGCAAATTGATTTCCCTTAACTGCTCCATCAACGGCTTTGTTTTTTAAAACCGATGTGGTTATAAGTGTATTTTTTTGTTCGGGAATAGAGTCATAAAATGATGATGCATCAATACTGGAATGCGTTAACTTTATGACATGTGTGGCGAAATTTACGCTAGAAGCATTTTCACAATTCTTCGATAACCAATTTATTGACTCGTATTTATCTGCAAATGCCTTTATCGTTTTTTTATATAATCTTAACTGTCTAAAAACATTCAATCCTTTTGGTTTATATTTTGATTTTAAAAAAGTGAGTGCTCTACGATGCTGAAAAGCCAACGATGATTCATTCTTTTCTTTCTTGTTTTTTCGGGAATTAAATACTAATTCTAGTTCTTCATCGTTAAAAAAACCCTCACTTTCGTATATGGCTTCTAATGATTTAATAATTTCTTTTAAGTAATTTTCTTCATCTGATTCAGATTTTCTTCTGAAAAAATCGATTATCACTTCTTCCCAAGTAGCAAGTTGCGCATCTGACTCACTCATTCATTACTCCCAATATCCTGATAAACACCCAAAAAAGGATGAAAGTTATACTCTGCGGCTTCAGCCTTTTCATATTCAATCAATCTCACCTCACCGAAACGGTCACTGATTTCTTTTAACGCCCAACCAAAATCACTGGCTAACTGTTGATAAATCGTCAGTGCATCCTGCTCAAACCAGAAATAATTTCCTTTTTCATGGTAATCCCTCTCATCCATTTTTATTTCAATTGGTGGTTCGGCAAACTCCGGCGGTGATACGTTCTCATTCTTCCAACGCCATTTAGGTTTAGAAAATTCATTTTCCAGCCACAGATAGTAGGCTTCGTCCTTCTTGGAATCACGAAATCGCTGTTGGCGTTGCACCTCACCACACCAGTGCGGTTGATTTTTCCACCACAAGTTAGCTGGCTTTTCATCATCGAGTAATTCACCAGATCTTGGGTCTTTATCTCCAAATAACTGCTTGGCTAGAGCTCTTTGTTCAAAGAGAGCCAGGTTTTCAAGGTGCTTGTTATTCTTTCGATAGTCTTTAGGCAGATGAATCCGATGGATTGCCGTTATTTTTTGAAACTGCTCTTCATCCAAGATGTCATGCAAATCATGTTTTTCCATGATTAAACCGCTGGATTCAAAACCTGGCCGTTCAAAACAGATTCTCTTTTTACACAGCGCTTTATAGTTTTTATTGAGCAACAGAACATTCGGCTTTTCAGGCGTCTTATTCCGATGTCTCAACACCCTGCCCGCTAGTTGGATAATCGAGCGCATGGAACTGGGTTCAACGATTGCCCAGTCATAATCATGGTTGCGTCCGACTTCAGCCACTGGCGAAGCCAACACAATAAAAATATGATGCTTTGATTCAGGATGTTTTTTTAGGGCTTGCTGAATTTCAGGTTGTTGCCAAATAGCCTGCTCGTCTTTTCGATACAGCAAACTGTCGAGTCGCTGTTCGATGGCGGCTCGTATCGCCAAAGGGTAACGGCTATGATAAACACAGTAGTGTATGCAGGTATCTTCAGAAGGGACTTTAGCCAGTAAGGCTTTGGCTATTGCAACTAATGGATTGATATTCGCCATGCGAACTAACCCAATCGAAATTATCTTCTCATTGCCGATCAGACAATGTTCTTGATGCAGACGGATCGCCCCTGCATGAATGGTATCCGCCATACTATCAATGACGGATTTGCCATTGTTTTCGGGTATATCAATAATGTCAGCAATTCGTTTCGGCGGCAGTGTCTGTAGATATTCGACGCGCTTTTTTATCAGCTTTTCATGGGTTGCCTGAAAATCAATGAATTCCTTGATTTGCTCATCGTGACAAATATTTTTTTCATCAAACCAGGCGCAAAGTATTTCACCCGACCAGTTTTCCAGGTTAGCTTTGGCGTATTCCGACCAACCCGCTTGATAGGCCTGAAACAGCGCATAAACCAAGGCTGGCGGCAGCGTCGCGCTGGAAAGTAAAACACGACTGCCTGAAACACCGGCCCAATGCACCAGACGGCATAGCGCCGGTAAGTCGCTTAATCCGAAATCATCCGGTTCATCAAGCACCAGATCAGAGGTCAGCAACCTCAACATGGCGGGAATGTGCTTGCCGCCTTTGGTTCCTTCCGTCGCAGGAACTAAATGATCTATCGTGCTAACCAAAACCGGCGCTGAAATTAGTGCATCCAGCCCTTTTTGCGTTTTGGTCCACCGACTCAGGCTGTGTTCATTCTCTACGCCTGAATAATGTATTTTGATATCCGCATCGACTAACTCTTCTTGCGATGCGCTGCCACTTTCCTCTGCTGTTTGTTTCTCGTTCTCCCTTTCCTCACGAGCACTTTGTGTCTGTTGTTCAAACAGTAATTTGATGGCAATTCCGCCCACGGCTATCGCCAGTTCTTTTTCCGTTAAATTCAGCTCATCCTGAAATTCCCTGCCGGTTTGTAAAGTCAACACCCGTAATCCCATAGCGACACTAAAGCGGATTCGCCCGGTTTGTTCTCCAAGCGCTGTCATAATCCGAGCATTGGCGCGAGTCTTTCCCTTGCCGGTGGATGCGAGGTTGATACCGAAAAAACCCTTGTTGATAGCTTCTTTCCCGACTTTAGAAACTAATTTATAGGCCTTGTCCTGCCAGCCGAAATCATCCTGATATTTCTTGGGAACATCGCCGGTGAGAGCATCATTGGGTTCCAATGGCTCCAGCGAGTGATTTAGCTTTTTTAAATCTTTTACAATTTTTTCAGCAAAATGCGCTACCGCGATTAAATGTTCATCCAGCTGCTGCTTGTATTGCTTCTTCCCGTCAATCCATTCTGTATTGGCATAGACCCGATAATTAGGATTACGCCATTTTTCTACCTTCATTTCCTGGAGTTCTTTGGAAGAGAGTGAAGAATAATAATGATCGGATAGAACCAGACATAAACGGGATAAATGGGTAGTAAACAATTGGTCATTTAACCAGTCTGTTTTACTACTCAACCAGGGTCTAATGTCGGCGAGCGCTTCAGAAGCCAGTGAACAGGCTTTTGATCGCCACTGCATACTTTGAGCAGGTAAATCACAAAACCGCCAGTTTTCCTCGATGCGGTCTAGTTGATCGGCATCTTTACAGTTGTGTGAATTCCACAAGGCAGTGAAATCATCATCAATCCATAAATCGACATTTTTTAGTGTTGGATTGTCGTTTTCCTTCCAGCCGGGATAAACAGGTAATTTATGGTGAGTGACAATCAGCCATGCCACCAATTTTGCAAAAGCGGGTAAGCCGGATAATTTTGGTTTATTTGCCTTATCGATTCCATCTCTGAAACAGTTAGCAAAATTATCTCGACCAATATCGCTTAATGAAATAAGCCATTCTTCATCGTTTTGTTTACTTACAAATGCTTGAAACAAGCGGAATGAAATCCACTCATGTCGATAAGGCTCGAAGTTTGAAGCTTTTTCATCGGGATTTATTTTCTTTTGAAATAGACTGGTTGCTTTACCAAAATCATGAAATAAACCCGCTATTGCTGCCGCGTATTTGATCAGGTCTATGGTTTGCCACTGGTATTTATCCATAAATTTTTCTATTTCGGCTTCTGTTACATTCACCGGCACAACACCTTCAGAATTAAATCGTCTGCGATTCCCCACTATCCAAACCAAGTCGCTTCGACTTCTGGAGCGTATCCAATGACACGAAACGGCCGTGTTTTTAGTAGCCGTTTTCCGCAGTAGGGTTTTAACGGCAATCAGGCCCTCTTCGGTAATCACGGTTTGCCAGGTGTTGTCGCCGATGCGGTTGGCAAAGGCATCGAGAACGCGGCGGGTACGGTTTAATGCTTTCTTCTGGCATTGGCTGACGAAGGTGACCATCATGATATTACCCCTCACCCCGACCCTCTCCCCGGAGGAGAG
>NZ_LUUI01000006.1 GCF_001644015.1 Methylomonas lenta | reverse complement strand
GGCCCAGTGGGAGCGAAGCTACAATTTGACGACATATAATAATCTGCTAATGGAATGTGACAACACATAGCAAATCCCGTCAAATAAAATCATCCCAATATTCTTATAATATGCCCAACTCAACTCGTAGTGGGGCTTACCGTGGTACATTCGTGGAACGATTTAGATACCCAAGATTTGTGGACGCTCACCATTGATGAGTCCGCATTGTTGCCAGGCATGACCGACAAAGGGCGGTTTGGTTTCGCGGTTCAGCTCAAGTTTATGGAATTGCACGGTCGATTTCCTGAACGCCAGGATGAGATTGACCCAAACGCTACCCAGTGGCTGGCCACGCAACTTGGTACAACGACGGAATCGCTGTCCTCATATGAGTTTGGTGGTCGCCAAGGGCAACGGCATCGGCGCACTATTCGTGTTTTCCTGGGTTTTCGCCGTGCAACCGGCACTGACCTGCAACAGCTTGTTCAGTGGTTATGCGATGATGTCTTGCCGTTTGACCCACAAGCCCATCATGGATACGACATGGCGCACGACTGGTGTCGCACACAGCGCCTGGAACCACCCGCCGGCGATCATCTGGAGCGCGTCATCCGATCCGCCGTGCATGGTTACGAGACGCGACAGCTGGCGACCATTCATGTGCGGTTGAGCGCGCACAACAAAACCACCATCGACCGACTGTTGGCCAGTGAGGAAACCGATGCCGACGATGTTCAAACCGATGTACAAACCGAGGAATCGACGACTATCTCCTTTAGTAATCTCAAGACTGATCCCGGCAAGGCCAACCTCGATAGCCTGCTGGCCGCCATCGCCAAACTCAAGTGCATTGACGAAATCGGCCTGACGCCGGCAGTGTTTCAGGATATTCCCGCCAAATTTATCGAACAATTCCGGCAACGCTGTGCGTCGGAATCGATTCGTGAACTTCGGCGTCACCCAGCCGAAATCCGCTACAGTATGGTGGCCATGTTTTGCTGGCGGCGTCAGCAACAGCTGATCGATGCACTGGTCGATCTGCTGTTGCAGGTCATTCACAATCTGGGAGCCCGTGCCGAGAAGAGGATAGACAAGCGCCAATTCGCTGCATTCAAGAAAGTGCGCGGTAAAGCACGACTGTTGTTCAAGCTGGCCGAAGCCACAGCGGACCAGCCGGACGGGATCATCAAGGAAGTAGTCTATCCGGTGGTAGGACAAAAGACCTTGCAAGAGTTAGTTGCCGAATTCAAGACCATTGGATTCGACTTCGAGCGCGAAGTACAGGAAACCATGCGTTCATCTTACGGCCACCATTACCGGCGTATGCTGTTGCCGGTGTTGGATGCACTATGCTTCCGGTCCAACAACACCGTGCATCGCCCTGTCATCGAAGCCCTGGATGTGCTGAAAGCCAACCGCGACAGCCGGCAGCAGTATTACGATGCCGACGAAGTCCCTCTTGATGGCATCGTACAGAAGAAGTGGCGCGATATTGTGGTGGAGCAGGACAAGGACGGCCAAGATCGGATCAATCGCATCAACTATGAAATCTGTGTGCTGCGCGCGCTACGCAAGCGCCTGCGCACCAAAGAAATCTGGGTTACCGGCGCGGATCGCTATCGCAACCCAGAGCACGATCTGCCAGCCGACTTCGCGACTAAGCGCGACAGCTATTACGAACTACTGAAAGTGCCCAAGGATGCAGAACTATTCATTAAGCAAATCCAGGATGCTATGCAGCAATGGCTGGGAACACTGAACGCAGGACTTCCACTCAATCCGAAGGTTCGCTTGCGTGAGCAAGGCAAAAATAAAAACAAAAACAAAAACCTCATTCACCTTACACCGCTTGATCAACAGCCCGAGCCACCGAATACGGCGGCGCTCAAACGGGAGATTGGGCGGCGTTGGTCGGATGTGGAACTGATCGACATCATCAAGGAAGTTGACCTGCGGCTCAATTTCACGGCTGCGTTTCGTACGAGCGGTAGCCGTGAAGTGCTTGATCCTGCGTTGTTGCAACGCCGTCTGCTGCTTTGTCTGTTTGGCATCGGCACCAACGTCGGCCTGAAGCGCATCGCCAGCCAGCAGCCAAGCGTCAGTGTTGATGAACTACGCTACGTCAAACGCCGTTTCGTGCAGAAGGACGCACTCCGCGCAGCCATCGCCGAAGTTGTCAATGGCATTTTTCGCATTCGCAACCCGGCTATTTGGGGCGACGCCACCACCGCCTGTGCATCCGACTCCAGGCAATTCGGCGCCTACGACCAAAACCTGATGACCGAGTGGCATGCCCGCTATGGTGGGCGCGGTATCATGATCTACTGGCATGTGGATACCAACTCGACATGTATCTACTCCAAGCTTAGACGCTGTTCTTCATCCGAAGTGGCGGCGATGATCGAAGGTGTGCTGCGCCATTGTACGGATATGGAAATCGATCGCCAGTATGTCGATAGCCATGGCCAAAGTGAGGTCGCGTTCGCCTTCAGTTATATCCTGGGGTTTGACCTTCTGCCACGACTCAAGGCTATCGCCAGGCAGAAGCTGTATTTGTCGGCAACGGCCGATGCCGCACAGTACACTCATTTGGAGCCGATCTTGACGCGAGCCATCAATTGGAAACTGATTCGGCAGCAGTACGACGAAATCATCAAGTACACGACTGCACTACGCTTGGGAACTGCCGAACCGGAGGCTATTCTGCGCCGCTTCACCCGCGCGGATGCGACGCATCCAACTTATCAGGCCCTGGCGGAGTTGGGCAAGGCGATCAAGACGATTTTCCTGTGCCGCTACCTCCACGATGAGTCGCTACGGCGCGAAATCCACGAGGGCTTGAATGTAGTCGAGAACTGGAATAGTGCTAACGACTTCATCTTCTACGGCGAGCGAGGTGAATTCGCGACCAACCGTGTGGAAGATCAGGAACTGGGAGTACTGTCGCTGCATTTGTTGCAGATATGTCTGGTATACATCAATACCCTGTTCATCCAGGAAGTACTGGCGGAGCCTGCCTGGCGTGATCGCATGACCGTGGATGACTGGCGTGGCCTGACGCCCCTGATCTACCATCATGTGAATCCGTACGGTCGCATCGAGTTGGACATGGCGCGGCGTCTGGCCCTCGCCGCATGATCCCCCGAAAACGAGGGTTTTAGAGAGAAGGACGCGAGCACAGTGCAACACGTGCACTTCCCCTGAATCGATCTCCCGAAACTGTCTCTTGATTTATTCTCCCAGAACAACGATGATAAACATGAGTAATGGGAGAATGACATGGCTATCGTAATCGAAGATTTGCAAATGGAACAACTGGCGCAGCAGCTCGCCACAGCCGAGGGCGTGACTGTCAGGGAGGTGGTGCGTGAAAGCTTATTGTCACTGGCCGGTATCCGTGGATTGACTACCAAGAAACCACCGCTACGCGAAAGGCTTGCCGCATTGGCTGCCGAAGTCGATGCGTTGCCGCATGCATCTCCCGTCGACACGCGCAGTGACAATGATATTCTGGGTTACGACGAGCACGGCATATGGTGATTGACACTTCCGCCGTACTGGCTTGGCTGAAACACGAACCAGAACGCGAGCGGATTGTCGCCGCACTGGAAGCACACGCCGTGTGCCACATATCGGCAGTAAGTCTGCTGGAGGCTAATATCGTCGTGCGAGCGCGTGAACATCACACCATGCCGAGCAAGCTGCAACGTTTCCTGGAAGAAATCGGCGCAATTGTTATGCCTTTCGACGAACAGCAAGCCCGCCTTGCCAATGAAGCATCACGGCGCTACGGAAAAGGACAAGGCCACCCGGCCCAACTGAACATGGGCGACTGCGCTGTCTACGCGCTAGCCAAGTTGCTTGATGAACCGTTGCTGTTTGTCGGCAACGATTTTGCGCAAACGGACATTAAGCAATGTTGATCGGCTATGCCCGCGTCTCGACGCGTGACCAGAAGCCGCATTTGCAACTGGATGCGCTACAGGAAGCCGGCTGTGAGCGAATTTTTAAGGAAACGGTGAGCGGAGCCAAGCGCGAACGACCGGAACTTCAGTCGGCCCTAGATTTCATGCGCGCCGGCGATACGCTGGTTATCTGGAAGTTGGATCGACTCGCGCGCTCAACCCGCCAATTGCTCGACACCGTGGAAGGATTAGCGCAGCGTGGCATCGGACTGAAGGCGCTAACGCAGGAGATTGACACCACCACCGCTGGCGGCCGTCTCATTTTTACCGTATTCAGCGCTATCGCCGAGTTCGAGCGCGAGATTATTCGTGAGCGTACCCGTGCCGGCCTTGATGCCGCACACTCACGCGGTCATAAGGGCGGACGTCCACGCGCACTGGTTGAGAAGGACTTGAAACAAGCTCGCGCCCTGCTAACCGACCCCGAGATCACAGTCGAGGATGTAGCGCGCCGGCTTGGCGTCGGTTCATCCACGTTGTATCGCTATCTGCCTGCAGCGCGTCAAACGGCGCAAGAAATGGAACTTTAACCACAATGCAGCGAGGTCATGCGTGAGCAACGTTTACCCTCTTCTGCCGAAACTGACAGTACATCGGCAATTCATTGACGACTTTCTTGCGGCAAGGGCGCCGTGTTTTGCACTCGGCATGATTGAGGAACGGAAGCAAAAGCTTGGCCTCCTTGCACTCCGACCAGATAAGATCATTCCTCCGGAAATCACTGCACCAGGCTTCAATTTTGGCCATTCGTTGCTGGGCAATGCCCATTATGAGGTGGTGCATTTTGCCTTCGAGTTCTACGGTTTCGATACCTACAACGTTTTGATCAACCCCAACAACCCGCTGGCACAAGCAGTGCTGGATAACATGATTGAAAGCGGGGAATACTTTTTTCTGGCGATAGGGCCGAATCAGAGCGTAACAGCCTTTCGTTCAGAGATTGGGAAGGAGACTTTGGCGGGCATAACAGACAATCTAGCGCGTATCAAAAGATCGATTACCAGTGATGCGCAATACCAGCAGGCACTGAGTCAATTTCAGAAGCGTCCACTTCCGCCCGGTCAGTTGCTCAGCTGGGTATGTCGGGACAATCTAGGGTACCTGGATATTGCGTCTGATCCCTTGGAGATGACGCCTGCCGCAGATCGTGACGGAACGATATCTGCCGGTGATAACACCTCTCGTGTTTCTCAAAGACGAGCGCTTGCCGAATTACTGGATGGCAAGGTTAACGAGTTGATACGGGCTGGAATCACCGACGACTTTACGTTGCTGTCCCATATGGCGTCCGACATGCCTCTGTTCAAGCGGTTAATGGATATTTCCAATGGGGACGGCATGAATGATCTCTGTGCCGTTCACCCTGGACTTTATCGATTCGCGAAACTACTTGAGCGTATCGCGGCTGGCATCCAATCAGGAGAAATTGAGGTGCCACGTTAACCATGCCGCTACCATTAATTAGCATATGCTTATATGTCGTCAAATTGTAGCTTCGCTCCCACCGGGCC
>NZ_LUUI01000005.1 GCF_001644015.1 Methylomonas lenta | reverse complement strand
ACAATGGGGTCCACTTTACGGTGACCTTGCGTGGACCTGTTGAAACTAAAGCCGAAAGCGAAACACTGCAACAAATCAGCCAGAAAACAGCCGGTGTGGTGCGGGTAGATAATCAACTTGAAATTATAGCGCCTTAAAGGCCTAGGAGCATGTCATGAGTAAAGCCGTTTTTTGTATCGCCAAAAGTATCGATCAGACCGAAAGCATTGTTAATAAGCTGAAGGATGCGGGGTTTGCCAGCAATGATATCTCGGTACTTCTTCCCGACAAATCTACCACCAAAGATTTTGCCCATGAAAAGCACACCAAAGCACCGGAAGGTGCCGCTATGGGTGGGGCTGTGGGCATTGGCACTGGCGCGGTGCTGGGCTGGCTAGCAGGCATTGGCAGTTTGGCCATACCCGGTTTAGGTCCGTTTATCGCTGCTGGACCGATTATGGCTACCTTGAGCGGCGCAGCCTTGGGTGCTGCCACTGGTGGTTTGACAGGCGCGTTAATTGGGCTGGGCATTCCGGAATATGAAGCCATACGTTATGAAGGAAAAATCAAGGGTGGTGGCATCTTGATTTCTGTCCATACTACAAACAGCGAATCCATTGATCAGGCTGAAGACATTTTCGAGCTAGCGCATGCAGAGGATATTTCCTCAACTAAAGAATCCTCGGTACCCACTTAATCTTGCAGAAGCCATTACCATAATCAAAAACTAATCTTCAGAGTTTTAGTATGCAGAGCACTGAAGCAATCAACAGATTGCTAGAAAATGAATTATCCGCAACGGCAACTTATCAACTGGTTTTGGATACATTTCGAGACGCTGGTTGCTTGAGCGAGTTGGCATTACTAATGCCAATTTATCAAGGTCATAAAGACGCAGCTTCCAGTTTACAGACTCAAATCCGTGAACTGGGAGGCACTCCTGTTGAACATGCAGGCCACTGGGGCGTATGGCCGAGAATTCTACTAGGCGGCGTCAATAGACTGGGTATGCAAACTGCGCTAAAAATTTTGCATGAAGCTGAAAAAATTAATGCAGAGGATTATGAGAAAGCGCTGTGGAATAATCAGTTGCCATTGTCTATTCGATGCTTGATTGAATGGAAGTTACTGCTTATGCAAAAATCGCAGGTCCGTAATTTAGGTCTATTTTTGGCTAAAGGTATCAGTGTTATTGAGTCAATTGAAACCCGTCGCTCCGGCAGGAATATATATCAGTTTATCGTCAATCCCCCTATTGATATGCAGCTTAACTATGATCCTAACCAGAGCATTAAAGCCCAGGTTTGACACCAAATAACTAAATTAAATAATTATTGCCGGCGTTGGAGTTTTTGTTTCGACGCTATGTTTCTAGTAGATAAAATAAGGAGTCACCCCATGATTTCAACTGTCCCTGATGTCATTTTTAAAACCCGAGTTCGCGACGAAAGTATTGGTGGCGACAATCCCTTTCGCTGGCAAGATGTCAGTACCGACGATATTTTTAAAAGCAAAAAAATCGTGATTCTGGCGCTTCCCGGCGCTTACACACCGACTTGCTCAACCCAGCATCTGCCGGGATATGACGCAAAATACCAGGAACTCATTGGTCACGGTGTTGATGAAGTGTATTGCCTGAGTGTGAATGATGCCTTTGTCATGTATCAATGGAGCAAGCATCTGAATATCACGAATGTCAAAATGTTGCCCGACGGAAATGGCGACTTTACCCAAGCGATGGGCATGCTGGTGAAAAAAGAGAACGTTGGGTTTGGCTACCGTTCTTGGCGCTATTCAATGTTTGTCGAGAATAAAAAGGTTATCAAATTATTCAGAGAACCCGGCAAAGTTGATAATTGCCCTGATGATCCCTTTACGGTAAGCGATGTCGATACCATGCTGAATTATTTGAAACAGCACAAATGAGCATCTGTCGGTTTTTTTATTCGGCGAGAGGCCGCCATGACTGAATATGATTATGATCTGTTTGTAATTGGTGCGGGTTCTGGCGGTGTGCGAACTGCGAATATGGCCGCGTCGCTGGGTGTCCGGGTTGCTATTGCCGAAGAGCGTCATTTAGGCGGCACTTGTGTCAATCTGGGGTGCGTACCCAAAAAACTGTTGGTCTACGCCGCTCAATTCAGAGCTGAATTCGAGGCCGCAGCAGGTTTTGGCTGGACGGTGGGTCAATCATCATTCGACTGGTCACGCTTGATCGCCAACAAAAATGAAGAGCTAGAGCGATTGCGCGCGGTTTATCGTAATCGGCTGCAAAAATCGGGTGCCAATATCATCACTGGCAGGGCAAAATTGCTTGATGCACATACTGTCACTGTCGATGCTAGGCAATACAGTGCCGAACGTATACTGATTGCCACAGGCGGCTGGCCGTTTGTGCCGGACATACCCGGCAAGCAACACGCCGTTACCTCGAACGACATGTTTTTTCTCGATCAATTGCCCAATCGCATCATTATTGTCGGTGGCGGTTACATCGCTGTGGAGTTTGCCAGCATACTTCACGGCCTGGGTGTTGAAACCACACTCTGCTATCGTGGGCAAAAATTGCTTAAGAGGTTTGACGACGATATAGGCGATTTTCTGGCTGCTGAAATGACCAAACAAGGCATTAACATTCTCTTCAATACCGATATTGAAGCTATAGAAAGCACCTCAGACAATGGCTTTGCAGTACGATTGATTGATGGCAGCAAAATAACTACGGACTTGGTGATGTATGCCACAGGCAGAACACCAAATTCAAGTGGGTTAGGCATAGAGGCAGTCGGGGTTGAACTAAACAGTGCAGGCGCCATTAAGGTCAACAATGACTATCAAACCAACATACCATCAATCTATGCGCTGGGTGATGTCACCGATCGCGTCAACCTGACACCGGTAGCCATAGCTGAAGGCGCAGCCCTGGTGAATGCGTTATATGCCAAACAGCTGCGGCCGGTCGATTATGACAATATTCCCACCGCTGTGTTTTGCCACCCCACGATTGGTACGGTTGGGCTAACCGAAGCCGAAGCGCGGGAAAAGTATCCGGACATCGACATTTATCAAACCCGTTTTACTCCGATAAAAAATGCTCTTTCTGGCTCGGATGAAAAAACCCTGATGAAGATGATCGTGATCCGCAGCACTGATCGTGTTGTCGGCATGCTCATGGTAGGCACCGATGCCGCTGAAATTATCCAGGGTATGGCTATTGCGATTCGGGCCGGCGCGACCAAGGCGATGATCGACTCTACTATCGGTATACACCCAACTGCTGCCGAAGAATTTGTAAGTTTGCCTAAAGCCTAGGCTTAACAATTGAACGCAGGATAATTTGAACGTCGACGCTGCCACGACTGATAATGAGCAGGTCGGACCTGGCGACTGATCCAGGGGTTAGATTGAAGGTTTATCTTCGCTTTGTGCTCAGCAATCCCGCCTTGGTGAGCGCAGTCACAGGGCGCACAAGTAAAAAAAATTGTTTTCAAAAGCCGACCAGCACAGCTCGGGGCTAACAATCCACTGGATTTCAATTCTAATGCAACTATCCAATAAGCCCAATCCCGTTTCAAAAACGGTTTATGCACTTAATGATACGAATTAGCCCTATAAGTAGATTCCAGCATATAGAAAAATCAGCAGCATCAGAGAGTAGTATCCAAATGCAAAGCAATCTATCCTTATGTTTAACTTCGCTTATCTGTTAAGTATATGAAAAAACCTAATGCTGATAAAAGCAATGCTGTACTGATAATGATTGCTACTGGATAGTATAGATTACCGGCCAAATCCAATTGACTATATTTAATGACCATAATCAACCCCTCTAGAGATAAAGCAACGCAAACAGTTCCGATAAACCTAGGCAACGTTTCCCGTAAGCTAGCAACAGCATCCTTCTCATTTTCGATAGGGCCTGAATATTCTTTATTTACAATCAAGGCTAACTCAAAGACAGCTAAAGCAATAATGCCAGTATTTATACTACTTAAAAAAACCTCTGTGATATTTGATTCATTGAGTATACCTTCCACAATGTTCAAAAGTAATGACAAGATAATAGCTACAGCCAATCCAAAAAAGATCAGTGTGAATACTTTTGCAAAAACATTTCTTATTAATGAAGTACTTAAATGGTTCATTATATCCTCTAATAAAATGTAAAATTTCGTTTGACGCAATTTACATAACTCGCAGCTGAGCGACTTGTCCGCTTGAGCTGCATGTTACCGATGTCGTCATTAATGTTCACCACAGGACGAGGTGAGTCTTTCTTTCTTTTTGCTTGATGTAGAAGAAAAAGTCCAAAGGAAAAACGTAACCCCTTCACATATCTGAAAGCAGCCTGAAATTCTCAACGCCACTGATATGGGTTTTGATCAACTTGATGACTCATGCTACATTGCTCCGTAGCAGGAAACAGATTGCAGAACACTCCAACGTTCCTAAAAGGCAACGCTGGGGTGAATACTGAAATGTATTCCCACGCTGGATCGTGGGAAAGAAAACGTCAGTTTAGGCGAAGGTAGTGAGTGATTTTCTGCGGCCAGTCACCAAAAATCCTAATACCGCGCTGCCCATCAACCAAATAGCGCCAGGTAATGGAACCCCTACTACCGGTAAACTGCTAGCTACGGCCGTTATATCAAATGCATACAAAAAATGCGCATTGTTGGATGATAAGCCATCATTGAAAACCAACAAGTTGGCGTCGGAACCAAAATTTAGATTCGCCACTTCCGAACTCCAGCCATTTTGAGAATAGAAGCCGATTTGAAATTGATTGGATCCCAACAATGTACCAGAAGCTCCCTCATTGCTGATGGTGTAATCAGAGCCAATTTTTGTGAATGACACGGCGCCTACGCCATCAAATGTCAACACTGGCGCTGCGGATTGGAGATCGGCGTTGTCTTCAAAGATACCAAACGTATCAGTCAAGACAGGAAATGCAAACCCCATTGGATTGATTGATATCAAATTAATATCGCCGTCATTTGGCTCCCAAACCGCCGCTGAGCTGACAGTCGAAACCGCAAACAGAGCAACACCAAGCCAATGCTTTATAGTTGAAATATTTTTCATGGATGAACCTTTTTAATTGATTAACGAAAATTGAGCGGCCATCCTGTTGGCCTATTTTACCCTGGCGGTTAGCGTACCAACCGTGTTGACAGAGATCGGGTTTAGGCGGATTACAGCGGTTGTTGCACCAGTAATGGCCGGTGGAATGCCTGAAAATGGTTTTTTGAGTCAAATGAGTTAGGTTTGAAACCGAATGGACTGGTTACCCAAACCTTTAGCGGGTGACGCCAACCATCAGATGATTCCTTCACGTTGAAAGTCTGAAATATCAAGAAAATGGCTTTGGTCTAATTCTGGAATGCCACACAATGCATCACCGTTGGGGTTTCTAACGTCAGCACCCATGATTTTGCTGGCTCTGCTGACTTGTTGCATCGAATTGTTGGTTTCTGCTTGCTTATGCGTCAACTCCCGGCATTTCTCTGCTTGAGCTTGGTTTGGCAACCAAACACTGACAAGCAATGCACTAGCAATGTTAGTTAAAAGATCTATTGGAATTACCTCTTCAATTTGAATGGCGTGGATATCGATCTGCAAATTATTCTTGTTGGAATAAATGTAGGCTGATGCTAAGCCTTTAGACTCCCTGCTACTTTAACCGGATCAATGGGGCTGGTCGGTGCGGTATCAAACATAACGGCGCTTTAGTTCAAACGTTTGACGCGGGTGTGGATCCCATATGTGCACTAACGATCCTGCCTGATGGGAAGCGGATTGTTTCAGGTGCATCATTCGGTGCAGTCACTGTGTGGGATGTTGAAAAAGTGAATGAATTGCTGGGAAAACTTAATCCAGAAAAAGGCTTGGCTGGACCTTTTGCCGGCTTTGGAGCCTATACCAGATTGCGGAGGCAAGATAACCATTAGTGATGACATTCAACAGGTCAGACCGGTGCTTTTCAATCCCGTTCACCCCAGAGATTCTTAGAAATCGGTAGGTTGGTAGAGGCAAAAGCGCGCGGATAGATTCATCAGGGTCCGAAGGTCAATCAAGCACCTTCACCAAGAGACCGAATATATGGCTGCAATCTCGATCTCTGTTGGAAACATTATTTTTGGCAATCTTGGCTTGCAATTGGGGAGGAGTCCATATAAAAAAGGTGGGGGGGTGATGCCTGCTTGCAGTTTAGTCTGGTTCTGGTGGAACCTGATACCAAAATCGTCAAAGGTTTGCACATGGTGGTGACTGTTTCACCGAATTTCCGATCAAGATTGGTTAAGTTGATACAAAAACAAGCAGCGGAACCGTTTGATACGCTTGCTGCACACTATCGTGCCATTGGCCGTCTTTCGACTGGAAATTGAATCACAACATTCTCTCTGCATACCTATACAGTGCAATAACCTAATCAGACGGAATAGTAGCCGTCCTTCTCGGTCATCCCCAACCGAATCGACGCAGCAATAATCGCCCGCGCTAATTTCGAGCCTTTGACAGGATTCAAGAAATGGTCGACAAAGTTGTCAAGACGCTCCAATAGGTTGATCACCTCATCGGCGTTTAATATCGCTTTATGGGGATCTAAACCCTAACCCCGAGAATTTTGGAACGTTTAACCCATCCGTTCAGGTAACAAAAAAGCCCCTACCGGGGCTTTGTGTTAATGGAATGAAGATTTAATATTCACTGGGTAATAACATCACCCGATGATCACCCTCCTCAATCAGATAAAACCGCCATTCGCCGTTTTGCAGGTCGGTATAGCGCATCTCGCGCCTTAACAGCAGTTGATCATTGCCGTCCGTTACGATCATGACGGCAGTTTGGTCTGGGTTCACCGTCAATGACAATGCGCCGAATGCCTGTTTTTTGGAATCCAATAGTGGACAGATTTCCAGGGCTACTTTGTCGAGTACCCAATAAGCCCCTTGTTGGCCACCGTTTTCGGCCAGGTACTGGACACCATCGGTATAGAGCATTCGCCTATTCAAAGGATGCCGATACCATTGTTCGGTACCGGTGAATTGACTTAACGCGACGCTTAATGCCGCTGAATCAAGGCGTGGTGGCTTCGTTGTTTGCAGGTTGGATGGTTGCATGATAGGACTCCAATACAATCAAAACACCGGAAAACACCGCTCACCGTCACCGGAGAACAGGGTTCCCCGGCTGGGTTGATGACAATTAAGCTTTAAGCGCTGCCATGGCTTCCGCCAAGGTCCATAAGGCTTTGTTCAAGCGAACATCGCCATCAATGCCGTTGATTTGCCGGGTTCTGGTGATTCTGCCCTGGCGACTGACGCGAGGCAGCCCGCCTTTGATCAAATTCTCCTGCACCACATTGAAGGTGGTCCATAGATCCTGACCGGCATCGGCTAAGCGCCGGCGCCACAGCACCGCTTGTTCGGCCGGCTGGGCATCCTGTTCGCTAAAACGCAAGGGCAATGCCGCTTTGGCAAAAGCCAATTGCTCAGCCTCGGATAAATGCATGGACGACATGTCGGCTTTGGCGGCCGTGATGCGGTCGAAGTTATCCAGAACGGCGTAAGCACCCTCGATAACGTTGTCCACCACATTACCGCAGTGACGGACTCTGATATCGTGGTATTGATCGCCACAGACCATGCCGTTTTGACAGACGAACCGAAAACTGCCAGCCAGCATTTGATAAGAACTTGAGCCGTCATGCGAATTCAATAAGATGATTTCGTTGGCAGCATCCTCTGCTTCAATTTGACTGGCATGCCGCATCCGAATCATGTGTTTGGCAAAACCATGCCGGGTATCGTCACGCACCCGGGCTTGAATCGCCATAAACGGCTGGAAGCCTTCTTTTTTCAGCGCATTTAAGACCACACTGGTCGGAATGTGAGCATAGCGATCGGACCGCGACGCATGCGCGTCATGGGCATAAATCGATGGCACCACCGCGCGTAATTGCTCATCGCTCAAGGGCAGCGGTGAGCGGATCAGCTGACCTGTTGAAAAACGTGAAGCTAACATAGTATTTCTCCAATGAAACCTGGGAAATACCGCCCCACTGGGACTGTATGCCCAGGTGGGTTAAAAAATAAAAGCGCTGTACGGCTTAAGATTGCTTACAACAAGCCGTTTTCAGCAAAGGAATAAACCGATTCACCAATAATGAAGTGATCCAGTAATTTGACATCGATCAAACCCAACACCTGTTTCAATTTGTCGGTAATGGTTCGATCCGCCTGACTGGGTTCGGCTATTCCCGAGGGATGGTTATGGGCCACGATCATGGCGGCCGCATTGTGCTGCAACACCGCTTTGATCACTTCCCGCGGATACACACTAGCGCCATCCAGCGTGCCTCTAAACAGTTCATCCAGAGCAAGCACTTGATGTTGGCTATTTAAAAATACGCAGACAAACACTTCGTGTTCATACTGAGCCAATTGCAATTTGAGATAGTCAGCCGCCTTGGCCGGTTCGGTAATGGCGGTGCCTTTGGCAAAATAGCGATTGAAGAGTTCTGTGGCTGCACCTAGCACATCAGCTTCGTTCGCTGGACGGTAATCACCGTTGATTTCTTGCATAAATAACATGGGTGTTCTCCCGTTGGAAAAAACCGAAGTACACAGCCACTGCAACGCAGGGAATCTGTTTCCCCGGTTGGGTGTTGACAATCAATCGGCTTAATCCGTTTTAACGGAGGTTAAGCCATTCAGGTAAAAAAAACCGTCATTAGACGGCCACTAGCCTGTCGACTAATCGTTAGGCCAATACTCAGCCGCTTTGACGGTATACCACTCGTTGCCGGTTGGCGCATCGTGGTGAAAATTTTGCAGGCGGATCGTGTTGTCCTCAGCCACGAACAGCTTGAAAGTACACTCGGTGTTGGGCAGAAGACAGCGCATAAACTGACCGCCATCGTCAGCTTTAAAATCCTTAACACCACTGAGGCTGCGCCAACCAAAGCCATACACGTCAGCCTGCCAATAACCTGCAGGGTTAAGCGTGCTAATAATCTCCGTGAGATCTGCCGTTAACGCCTCCCACGCAGCGCTAAAAAGATCGCTATCTTCACAGGCCAAAGCAAAAGCTTGATCAGTATCGGCAGCCTCGCCCATCTCGATCAGCAGTTGAGCTTGCTGTTGGGCAATTTCACAAGTATCCCAAACCAAACAAGGTTCAGAATCGGGTTGTTGCTGGGTGTTCATACGCTTCTCCGCTACAGCAAAATGCCGAAGAATGCTCTCCACCGCATGCCGCCGGGAAAGTCATTCCCCAGCTGGGTTAAAAAATACTGTCTGCTGCAATTCCCGCAGGAATCGGCGACTGGACCCGCAGACGCGCAGTCGCTAAAGGTCTCACTGAAACGCAGTGAGCACGGTTAAAACCCATTAAGCCAAATTGAATAAGCATCGTTTCAGGTTGACGGCCTCAATCCTGTTTGAGTTGTGGATAAAAAAATTAGCGGTTTTTTCACAATCCCCCTACCAAGCTGAGTTTGGACATTCTGAAAAAACCGGGTGTACATGCTAACCAGCGTCAGCCTGCACACCTTATGTTGTGAAACAAGGTAAATCCCCATGACGGACAGTCACATGACAATCCATCATGCCTTGATCAAGTCTCAAACAAGACCTGCCACTCATCACCCTGAGATCGGTTTCCCGTTGTTTAAACTGACCTCAATGCTGTTTGACCCGGTTTGCGAGTGATCTCAAGTCACAATCTATGCGCACGGTCTACCGCACAAAAGGTTCCATCAATAACCGACGATGGCAGCCGGTGTCGTCAGGTGGCCACGCTAAAGGCTAGCGTTTTCCCAGAAAGCCCTGCCCTGCTGTGCAAGCACAGGACCTTCTGCGAAAACGAATTACAACCTGTCATCTGATCATGCAGGCACAGAACATTTGATGTTCTGTGCCTTACGTTTATTAATGGACGGCTGCCTGAGTCGAATCGCCTGATCCCGTTAAATTCGGGTCGGTCAATGGCTGGGTTTCAGATTGCACATCGTTGCCCACTTCAGTCTTAGGCGGAGCGGTATAGACACTGACACCGTCAACTTTAATCCAGTAGACAAATAACAGTCTGGCTTTCAGGCTAACGCCGGTTTCGCCTTGTTTGGTGCCGGATTCATAGGTAAAAGTATCGGTATACAGATCGCCCAACTTGAAGCCGATCAGGATTTTTTTCTCCTCCTGACAGGCTTTATGCATACGTTTGATCAGTTTTCCGGCTTCCGAACCACTTACCCGGCAATCGAAGCGGGTATATTGCACATCGTCCTCGGCGCCGTGTAAGGCTGCGATATCACACGCCCAAAAGTTTTCGCCGCGTTTGACGCTCACTTCCCGGATACGATTGACATAACCGATGCCGTGAATATGCAGGTCAAAGTATTTCGTTTGTGGGGTTGTAGTCATGGTCGTTCTCCCATTAAAAAATGATAAAAAACCGGAAAAACGCCGTGCCTCCCAATGGGAAACCGATTTCCCGGAGGGTTAGCCCATGTTTCCATGGTTAATTCACATCTGCACGCTTCCCGCAGGAACCGGCTACCGGTTAGCAGATGCGCGGTAGCTAAAAGGTCTCACTGAAAACGCAGTGATCACGCTAAAAAACGGCTGGTCTACCACCAGTGGTCAGGATCGAGTGGAAACGCCTTACTGACCGGTTTTGTTTTCGCTAACATCAGACAAACTCGGTATAGGTACAGGCCGGAAAGCGGCTACAGCCGATAAAGGTTTGCCCCCTGCGCTGGCCTTTGCGAATCGTGCGCTCTATTCGTTCGCCTTGTCCGCATTCAGGACAAGTTTCGCCGGTGGATTGTGGCTTTTGGCGTCGCTTACCCGGTTTACCCTGCTCATCCGGCAAAATCATCTGGCAATCCGGATAATTGCGACAGCCCCAAAAATAACCGTAGCGATTCTTGCGGCGGACTAAGCTGTGTTTACAGCTTGGGCAATCAAACTCGTTCAGCATCCTGTTCATGGTGGCAGATACAGTACTGATTTTCGGGCGTATTAACAGCCAAAACCCTGAGTCCGCTTGTGGTGGTTTTATGTTGCGCGGTCATGTGAATCGCTCAAGTCCTTGAGATATTTTTTTAAGCGGCGGATTTCATTCAACCGCAGAGAATGGGCTAAATTCAAAGCCAGCGCCCAGTCGTTGAATCTTTGGTAACATTGCTGTACGTCTGTTGACTGGCGCATGAGGAACGCCTGCCCCTCGGGACTACTCAGTAAGCAATAGGCTTGTTTGCCACGAACACCCTGGCGGCGCCATCGGATATATACCGTCAAAGAACGCACTTGTTGAACGTTGAGATAAAGTTCCCGCGGTTCTGAAAGCACCTGCCTGAAGGCGGTCGCACACTCGTTCATCAGCCTAACCAGCTGCAGATTTTCCGCTTCAAGCGCCGCAATCCTGCGCCAGACACCCTGCCGCGTAGTGAAGGGCAACCAATCAGCGATGTGTTTATCGAACTCAATTAACATGGTTCCATTTTCTAATACCAAGATCCAAACCCAATAAAAGGAGCCAGCCTCCCCTTACCCTTAAAGGGTTAAAACCTTTTGTAAGTGCTGTTAGCTACCCTGTTTGATTTTCAGTCGAGTCATTGTCAAGAAGCGAACGCGCTTGAATTTCTGCTACCGGGATTAAAGGCTCTGCATCAGCCTTTACCCTTATAGCCTCAACCTGACTGTCAACATCCGTTCTGATGCCGCTACTATTGGTTTTATTGACTACGCTAGTAGGCTTGCTGTTGGGCTTTTGTTTAATCGCCGGCGAAATCTTGGCCCGTTGGGTTTTGGATACAATGGACTCTGGGCATTCACCTAACAAACCCATAGCCCTAAGTGCATTGGGAGTCTGAGCCAGAACATCTTCCCGCGTCACACCGGTAAACTTCCATTGGCTGGCCAGATTGAAGGTGCGACGAATCGCCTTGCCGGTGACTTGCAACAGTTGTTCCGCGACAGCGCGATCAATCAGCGCGATGTGCCGGGCGGTAAATACACTGCGTGCCAAGGCATCGTAATCAGCAATCAAATAGGCGCCCATATAGCCGTAGGGGTTCTGGAAATAGATCGGCACCTGCAAGGGTTGTAATGAATGGGCCACCTGAATATCAAAGCCCTGTATCTCGCTCAAACGCGTGTTCAACCAGTCGGTCTTGGCCTGAATCAGTGCTTGACTCTCATTCAAAGACTGCTCGATCTTGACTAAAAACCAATCAGCGAAAGGGTCATCCGCTTCAGCGGATAACCAGATCAGCTTCATGCGCCGACCAAAATCCAGTAAGCCGATAATCGGCTCGACATGATCAGCACTTTTTCGGCCCACCACTAACTTTTGAGCTTGCCGGGTTTGTATTGTCATCCGGGTTTCACTCCGCAAATCACCCGGCTGTTCGATCAGGGTTCGGACGGGTTGCGACACTGAGGGTTGGGATGTTTCTCGATCAAAAATGGCATTCATGATTTACGCCTCGTCGGTTTGATTTTAAGGTGTGCGACATGCACAGACCTATTTCAAATTCTTGGGGGTGTGCGCCCCGCACA
>NZ_LUUI01000004.1 GCF_001644015.1 Methylomonas lenta | reverse complement strand
TGGACTAAACCGCTTCGCGCTATGGTGTCATCCAAAGCTTGTTTGTGATTGAAAAAGAGTAACTGCGCCCAATGTTAAGGGATAAGGCAATCCGCCTTACTCAAGACAGGAGCAGCATCATGTCTACATCCACACAAACCATCACACCGTTGCGCCAACGCATGATCGACGATATGCGGATTCGCAACCTAGCCGATAATACCCAATCAGCCTACCTGCAACAGGTTACCGCCTATGCAGGCTATTTTCACCGCTCCCCGGATGAACTGGATCAGGAAGCGATTCGTGCCTATCAGGTTTATTTAACAAAGACTCGCGGACTGTCTCCGAGCAGCATCAGTGTGGCCACCGGCGCGCTGCGCTTTTTGTACAAAGTCACGCTCAAACGCGACTGGGCCATTGATGAGATCCCCATGCCTAAACGGCCCTTCAAACTGCCGGTGGTTCTCAGCCGAGAGGAAGTCATGCACTTCCTGGCTTCGGTCGATAGCATCAAGCACCGAACGATTCTCATGACGGCCTATGCCGCAGGTTTGCGGGTTTCCGAAGCCATTCATCTCAAGGTGAGCGACATCGACAGCCAGCGTATGACGCTACGCGTCGATCAAGGGAAAGGCCGCAAAGATCGCTACGTCATGCTCTCACAGCGTTTGCTTGATGAGCTACGTACTTACTGGAAAGCAGTGCGCCCGACGCTGTGGCTATTTCCGGGCGACCTGATTGGTCAACCCATTACCCGATGCGCCGTCGAAATGGCCTGTCAGAAAGCACACCGTGCCTCTGGGATTTCAAAACCCATTACCCCGCACTCGTTGCGTCACGCGTTTGCTACCCACATGCTGGAATCCGGCACCGATGTGCGTACCATTCAGCTCCTGCTGGGTCATCGCAGTCTGGCTACCACCTCCCGTTACCTGAAGATCGCCACCAGTACGGTCTGTGCAACCACCAGTCCTTTTGACTGTTTACCGCAGATTGAAGGCTCAAAAGCATCCCCAGCACCACCCGCTCATTTCTGAGCTGCATGATGGACACCTCCAGATTCGAGGTGGCGGATATTTTTCGCCAGGAAGGTTTTGCCTACCGACAGCAGCACGCTGAGTCCCTCAGCCGTGGGCAACGTTGCGTGATGAGCGCAATCGAGCGTTGCCGTACCGCCGCTCTTGGCGGACATGTCGAGCAGTGCGACAACTGCGGTCATCAGCGCATTGCCTACAACAGTTGCCGCAATCGGCACTGTCCTAAATGCCAGTCGCTCGTGCGCGCACAATGGCTGGAAGATCGCCAAGCCGACCTCATTCCCGTTGAGTACTTCCACGTTGTTTTCACAGTACCCGAGGAGATCGCAGCCATCGCGTACCAGAATAAATCCGTGGTCTACAACCTCTTGTTTCACGCCGCCGCCGAGACCTTGCGCACGATCGCCGCCACCCCCAAGCACTTGGGTGCCGAGGTTGGCTTCATCGCCATACTGCATACCTGGGGGCAAAACTTGCAGCATCATCCGCATTTGCATTGTGTCGTGCCGGGCGGAGGTCTAAGTGCCGACGGCGAACGTTGGATTTCCTGTCGTCCTGGATTCATTCTGCCTGTGCGCGTCCTGTCGCGGTTGTTTCGTCGCTTGTTTCTGGCGCAGTTGCAGACTGCCTTTGACGCTGGGCAGCTGCAGTTTTTCAACGCCCTTGAAGCGCTGCAAAGTCCCGATGTTTTTGCCCGGTATCTGGCTCCGGTAAAAAAAGTCGAATGGGTGGTTTACGCCAAGCCGCCGTTTGGCGGTCCTCAGCATGTTCTCGAGTATCTGGGGCGCTATACGCATCGGGTGGCCATTGCCAATCATCG
>NZ_LUUI01000003.1 GCF_001644015.1 Methylomonas lenta | reverse complement strand
CGCCAATAAATATCCCGTAACAACTCGCTGGCGTATTGACTGCTTTCTTCCTCAAATACCTGCCAGCCGACGATCTGGCGACTGAAAATATCGAGGAACAGGTAGAGATAGTAGAACTGGCCTTTGATAGCGGCCGGTAGATAGGTAATGTCCCAGCTGTAGAGTTGATTCGGCGCGGTTGCGCTCAGTGCTTTGGGCTTGGTACGCGGTTGACTGGGGCGTTCATTGCGGCGATGTTTCAGTTGCTGGGCGGCTTTCAGTATGCGATAGATCGTTGATTCCGACGCCAGATAAATGCCTTGATCGGCAAGGAGCGGGACGATCTGGCTGGGCGGCAAATCGGCAAATTCAGCGGAATTGACCACAGTCAAAATATGGGCTCGCTCGGCATCAGTCAGCGCATGCGGCGGGGTGTATTGCCGCTGCGGCCGCTGGTCTTCCCCCAGGGTTTCACCGGCCTGCCAGCGTTGCAAGGTGCGCGGACTCAAGCCCAACACGGCACAGGCCTGGTCTTGGCGGGCACCGGCCGCGGTAGCTTCGGCGATGGAATCGATCTGGGTTTGGCGCTGCTGAAGGGACGTCATTCGACCTCTCCCGCCAACAGCGCCCGGACCTTTTTTTGCAGGATCAACAAGGCAGCGGCTTCAGCCAGGGCTTTGTCCTTACGGTTGAGTTCGCGTTCCAGGCGTTGATTCTCCACTTTCAGTGCGCGCAGGGTTTGACTGTCATCGCCGCCTGAACGGGAGCGGGTGACGGCACAAAAATCACTTTTCCACTGCGCGAGTTGATGCGCAAATAGCCCGCGTTGCCGACACCAGGCGTTAAGGGCCTCGTCGGTCAAACCATGGCTTTCTTGGAGTGCCTGCAAGCGTTCTTCAGGGCGCCAATCTTGGGGGCGCTTAGCCAAGTTGGGATTGCGCGTATCGGGGGGTGTACTGCTTTTCATCCAGTTTTTTAAGGTATGTATGCTGAGGTTAGATTCGTCGGCAATGGCTTGAATCGTCCGGTCTCCACGATTGTAAACTTTTGCCAGGGCTTGCTCTTTGAATTCATCAGAATA
>NZ_LUUI01000002.1 GCF_001644015.1 Methylomonas lenta | reverse complement strand
TACCTCAATCAAGTTAATGTGAGACACAGTATGCCGCCGACTGGCGGGGAATTTAAGAGGCGGATTTAAGGGCGCTTACGCTAAATCTAGCGACCTTGCCAGTTCAGCTGCTGGTGCTTTAGCTGTATACCGTGATGCATTAAAAGAAAGGCAAAATTTTCAATTATCCGCATTCAAGGAAATAGATAAATACTTTGATGTTGTAAATACTTTTTTAGATAAAAAAGAGCTCTCTTATGAATTAGATAAGATGAGAAAAATACCAAAAGTTGGCCTCAAATTTCCTGATAATACCTGGAGCAGCATTAAAGTTATGTCTTCTGGAGAGCGCCAGTTGCTCACAATGCTGTATGCGGTTAATAAAATGAGCGGAAATTCTGTAGTATTAATTGATGAGCCAGAGTTGTCACTACATATCGATTGGCAAGAAGAATTATTGGGAAGAATGATGGATCAACTTGGAAATAGGTAGATCATTGTTTGTACACATTCGCCATCGATTGCTGCCGATTTTGATGAATATATGAAACAGGTTGTTCCCATTTTTCAGGACAAAAGCTCAACCGAATATGAATACTCAGAGGAAGAAGAGGATATTTTTTAATGGAATTAAAATATGATATTAAAAAATATCTAGCAAAAATAAAAATGAGTTCAAAAAAAAGAGTTCTTGTTGAGGGAAAAGATGATAAGTCCCATATCAAAAATCTTTTAGATGTTATTCGTGAAGGACATAAAGTTAAGATTGACACTGCAGAAGATATAAAAGGCACTTGTGAGATAACAGCTCGTAACAATAGGGCTAAAATAGACAAAATTTATAACCAATGCAAAAATTCAAATGAGTATGATAATTTGTATTTTTTATGCGATAGGGAGTATAAAAAATTTGACATAAGCGAAAAAATAAGTGACCTAATGTCTGATCATGAATCAGAAGGCAATCTTTCATGGACTATCGGACATTCTATAGAAAATTATTTTTTTAAAGATGAATTACTTTGTGATGCTTATAGATATATTTGTTCGTCTGAATATAAGTCAGAAGCAATTAATCTATTTATCAATATCTTACCTTCTGCATTGAAATTAGTCGCCGCAATAACTTTATCTGCAAAAGATTTAGATAAGGCTTCATATCCCGCTGGAGTTATAGGATGGAAGCATTTTCAGATTGAAAACAATGTAATTTGCATTGATATAGATATGTTAGTCAAAAATAGAGATGATCAATACATTGCTGACTTTCAAAAACACATAAAAAAATACTTGCCAATTGTTGATGCTAGTGATGCTCTTATTTGTTCAAGAATATGTCGTGGGCATACAGCTATGCTTATGTTACAAAGAGTTTTTGCTTCCTGCCTAAATTATGTGATCAAAAATATTGATGTAGCCAAAGCTGAAAAGGATGCATTAATATTTTCCCAGTTGAAAGAATTTAACGTAGCAACAGCATTATGTGAAGCTTGGGTTCGTAAGGCAAAAGAAGGATTGGCTCTATACCCATGTCAATTGATTGAATCTGTTGCGTAACATACTTCGTGATGAGAAACCGTTCAGGGCCGTAGGTCCGATTTGCGTAGCTTAATCGGACGAATGTTTGCGTTTTATGGGTGCTGGTTCTGCTGAGGGAGCCGGAAAAACTTGAAAAAATCGAGTTTTATTTCAGGCCCTGGCTAAATGTTTGGCACAAACTCATCATGTATATTTTTTGGTGGATTTGCTGCAAATTGGTTGAAATATCACATGATGAAAAAGTGTCTTATTATAAATCCATCTAAATACAATGGCTTATATAAATACGAATATGGCATTTTAATTGCTTTGAATCAATTGCTCGACTAGGTGTCCTACTGGACACCTGTAAAACCAGTCGGCTTTTTTGTTCTTTGTGAGGTGTTGAAATGATTGAAATATTCGTGTTGTTGATGGTTTTGATTTTATTGAAAGTATGCTTATTTTCCTCGAAAGGCTGTATGGGTTATTTTTCACAATCGGCGTTATCAATAGACAGTGATGATCCTGCTGATGGCTTACAGTCTAATACGCATGGGGATGCAGGCAGTTTTCTAACGTATTTGAAAAAAGAAATCGAAGCCGAGCTGTTTCCGCGCCCAACAGACTCAATATTGCGTCGTCATTATGAAACTTTGGTGCAGAGGGAAGTGGAAGCTCGACTGGTATTGATGTCAGAATAAATCGGTAAGCTTGGTTTGTGCACAGGGAAGGTGCTACAAGCCAAACAATAGATAATCGCTTTAAGACATTACCCCAAGGATAGGGCTGTTGCTGCTGAATACTGCCCACAAATCTTGTCCTTGCTCAATGGCCATATTCTTTAAATTCTGTGGGCTAATCAACACGGCAAGGATTTCTCCGCCGGGTAACAAGACCATCACTTCAGCATTTATTTCATCCTGCTGGATGCGAATTACGCGGCAGGATAAACGATTGCTAAGCATGAAACGCTGAGGGTTGGCGTCTAGTGTCAGTAAAATGTCGGCATTATTCACCAATAGCAAGGCATCCGCACCTACGCTTAAACCCAGTGATTCAATGCTGGTTAGGCTGATAGTCACTAAAACCTGCTCGCCACCCTTCAGTTTCACTGTGATTTCCGCATTTACTGCACCGAGTTGAATAGCGATGATATTGCCGAACAGTTGGTTGCGAGCGCTGGTTTTAACCACTAGACGTTGGAGCAGCAAGCGGGTGTCAGTATCGGCTGCCAGAGTAGCATTAAGATTAGTCAGAAATTGTTGGTGTTGTTGTTCCAGCCGAGTATACAAATCTATAAACGCCTGACCGGCATCAGTTAAACAGGTACCTCCGCCTTTACTACCGCCAATAGCCGTACTGATCAACATTTTCGGTGAGCCATTATTAGCGCGTTCAATAATTTGCCATGCACCTTTGTAACTTAAGCCTACCTGTTTGGCCGCTTGGTTGATGGAGCCGCTTTGCTGTATGGCTTTTAACAAAGCTATCATACGACTATCCAGTATGCCGGCTAAGCGTAAGTCTGCCTCGACCCAGTGTGGGTTAGTGTTATCTTCCGTTTTTATCGGCATTTGTTTGATTCAAATTTGGCTGGAATGCGTGACTATTGACGCTTGGGTGCCGAATAGTTATACACCAAAATGGGTTTGATATGGAGGGCTATTGGTGTTTGTAATCAATTGGCAGTTAATGTTTGCCATTGTTTCAAAATGGGGAATAATCAATTCTTTGTCACGTTATTTACATTTATACATAACGAGATAAACTGAGGTCAGAGTTTTTCTTCTGGCCCACTCTGAGGTGGTTCGGTTATTTTTCATCAATCTATACCCGGTATATGCTCATGCCTCGTAAACAAGCTATTCGAAGACAGAACAATGCATTTCTTAAGCTGATGATGACGGGCAGTCTGTGCTGTGTTTCTGTTGAGTCGGCGCAGGCGGCGGAAAACAAATCGTATACTCAACCACCCTTAGCTGCGTTTTCCAGTCAAATGTCGGATGCTTTGCTAGGCTCGTCTAAATACGCAAAACCAATCTGGAATCTGCACGATGCGCTGAATTTACCAAAATGGCTGTCGTTGACAGTCGATCAACGCACCCGCTACGAAACCAGGGACGGCAGTTATAAAGCCAATAGTCTGGGTGGCGATCAGCAAATCCCCTTACAAACCGATGTTTGGTTACAAGTTAATTTGGGTGCTTTTAGATTGGGGACAGAGTTTTTGGATGCGCGCGCCCCGGGTGCCGATAGTGGTTCCGGTGTTAATAATACGCAGGCAGACGATGCTGATTTTATTCAGGGTTATGCGGCCTGGGCCGATCAGAATATCTTTTACAGCGGTATGGGGGCAGAAGTCGTTGCTGGTCGACAAACCCTAAACTTGGGTAGTCGCCGCCTGGTGGGTAGAAACGTCTTTCGCAATACGATCAATAGTTTTACCGGCATCAAGCTACGCCTGTTGGACTACGACACCTGGCAATTCACTGGTTTCGTTACGATGCCAGTGATTCGTTATCCCAAATCGTCTGCTGACATACTGGACAACATCCATGTATGGGACCAGGAAGATACACACACTTGGTTTTCCGGCGGCTTTTTAGAGGTATATGACCTGGCTTGGGGCATCAACAGTGAACTGTATTTATATCATCTTGACGAAGGTGATAGTAACCGTAACCAAACCTCCAATCGGCGTTATTTCACTCCCGGCGTGCGGTTTTATAGCAAACCTAAAAAAGCCCAATTTGATTTTCAATCGGAAACCATAGGTCAGACCGGTACGGTGCGCTCTTCGACAGCGGCCAGTAATAGTACAAATTTAGACCATACGGCCTGGTTTCAACATGTCGACATCGGTTATACCTTTGACATGCCTTGGTCGCCCCGCTTGGCGTTGGAATATGATTATGCCAGCGGCGACAAAAACCCCTATGACAATAAGGATCAGCGCTTTGACACGCTGTACGGGGTTAGACGTGGCGATTTTGGTCCCACCGGTATCTATGGCGCCTTCGCCCGCAGTAACATCAATACTCCCGGCTATCGTATCAATTTTGGCCCCACCTCCGATTTAAAATTTGGCATTAGCCACAGGGTTTTCTGGCTGGCGTCAAATAAGGATGCCTGGACCACAGCCAATTTGCAGGATAAAACCGGCGATACCAGTGGTTATGTCGGACATCAGCTGGACTTGACTACCCGTTGGGATGTTAACAGCAGTTTAAATTTCGAAACCGGCTGGACGCATTTATTCAAAGGTGCATTTGCCAAAGATGCTCCTTCAGCACCGGATCAGCAGGATATTGATTATTTTTATGTGGAGAGCCAATTGCGATTTTAAAACCTTGAAACTACATCAAATAAATCGGTATGAATTCTGCTTATCTACTCATATACGCCTCTGCACGTGCCAAAATGCCTGTAGATGTGCTGATGCATGATAAACCCACACATGGACTTACGCAGAATGTAAGGATTACTACAAACGCTGACATTTAACGCAGCATACTGCTCATCAACCCTGGGAATTTTTTATGTCACTTTTTCGCCCAACTTTGGTTTTATGCCTAGCTGTAATCGCGCCAACCGTTTTTGCCGAAACGGTTCTTGTCGCTGTAGCTTCAAACTTTACCAAACCGATGACTGAAATCGCCGAAGCTTTTGAAAAAGCTACCGGTCACTCAGCCAAGTTGTCGTTTGGCTCATCGGGTAAATTCGTCTCCCAATTGGAAAACGGCGCACCCTTCGAAGTATTTTTATCTGCCGATGACGAAAAACCATTAAAACTGGAACAAGCCGATTTAGCCGTAGCAGGTAGTCGCTTTACTTATGCGCTCGGCAGGCTGGTGTTATGGTCAGCTAAACCCGGCTATGTCGATGATCAAGGACAAATTTTAAGCAAAGGCGGCTTCCAGCACTTGGCGCTGGCCGACCCAAAACTGGCGCCTTACGGAGTGGCTGCACTGGAGGTCTTAAAGAGCCTGGGCTTACAGGAAAAACTACAAGCTTTATTTGTACAAGGCGAGAACATTTCCCAGGCCCACCAATACGTGATTACCGGTAATGCCGAGCTGGGTTTTGTGGCGTTATCGCAAGTGATCGCCAACGGCAAAATCGCGGAAGGCTCAGGCTGGATCATTCCCGTAGATCGGTATGCACCCATCCGTCAGGATGCCGTGTTGATGAAAACCGGAGCGGAAAATCCGGCTGCACCTGCTTTACTCGCGTATTTAAAATCAGCACCTGCTTTGGCGATTATGCAGAAATACGGTTACGGTTTACCCCAGTAATGCAGAAGATGTGTTTATGTTAACAGCTGCCGATATCGCCACCTTGTGGCTGACCTTTAAAGTGGCCAGCCTGGCGACTGTGTTGATGTTGTTTATCGGCACGCCACTGGCTTGGTGGCTGTCGCGCACCAACTCGCGCTGGAAAGGCATTTGCAATGCTCTGGTAGCCTTGCCTTTGGTATTGCCGCCAACTGTACTGGGATTCTATTTACTGGTAATCATGGGGCCGAGAGGTCCTATCGGTCAGCTGACCAGTGAATTAGGCTGGGGCACTTTGCCGTTTACATTTACCGGCTTGGTGGTGGCTTCGGTGCTGTATTCCTTGCCGTTTGTGGTGCAACCTTTACAAGCTTCGTTTGCGGCGATTGGCGCACAACCTCTGGAAGCCGCAGCCACCCTAAGGGCTGGACCGCTGGATACGTTTTTCCATGTCGTCATACCGTTGGCCAAGCCTGGCTTTATGACGGCTGCCATTTTAGGCTTTGCCCATACTGTCGGTGAATTCGGTGTGGTATTGATGGTGGGCGGTAATATTCCGGACAGAACCCGGGTGGTGTCTGTACAAATTTACAACCATGTCGAGGCACTGGAATACACGCAAGCACACTGGTTAGCCGGCGGCCTGCTGGTATTTTCATTCAGCGTATTGCTGGTGTTATATAGCACGCTGAAAACGCATCCCATAGCGCATCAATTAAAATGACAACGCCGATTATCGCTCGCTTTCTACTCAATTACGCGGCTTTTGAGCTTTCGGTTGATCTATGTTTGCCTGGCTCTGGTGTCAGCGTACTGTTCGGTCACTCCGGTTCCGGTAAAACCAGCTTGCTACGCTGTATTGCCGGTTTACAACAAGCCGGGCAGGGCTTTTTGCAGATCAATGGCAAAATCTGGCAGGACAGCGAAAGCGGTATATTTATACCGACGCACAAGCGTTCGCTGGGTTACGTATTTCAGGAAGCCAATCTGTTCCCACATCTGACCGTTAAAGATAATCTACTGTTCGGCTTGAAACGCATCGGCAAATCCACTAACGATCTGTCGCACATTCTGGACTTGTTAGGCATAGCACATTTGTTAGGGCGTATGCCGGATCGTCTGTCCGGTGGCGAACGCCAGCGGGTCGCCATCGCCAGAGCGCTGGCGCTGAATCCGGAAATATTGCTGATGGACGAACCCTTGGCGGCGCTGGATTTCAAACGTAAGCAGGAGATACTGCCGTTTTTGGTGCGCCTGCATCAGGAACTCAACATACCCGTGCTGTATGTGACTCATTCTCAGCAGGAAGTGGCGCAGCTAGCCGATCATCTGGTGATTATGAATGAGGGCAAATCCCTGGCATCCGGGCCATTATCGGACACATTGAGCAGACTGGATTTAACGCTGGCGCACGAAGGGGACGCGGCAACGGTTTGGCAAACCCAGGTGGTCGGGCATGAAGCAGAGTATCACCTGACTAAGGTCGCCTTTACTGGCGGTGTCTTAAGTTTGCCTAGCCTGCTGCTAGCAATAGGCACGCCGGTTCGGGTGCAGATTTATGCCCGAGACGTCAGTATCACCCTGCAAGCGCCTATTGCCACCAGCATTCTGAATGTATTGTCGGCCACCATCACCGGCATTGCCGATGCTGACAGCGGCCAGAACGTGGTGCGTTTGCAGGTTGGCACACATCCGTTATTAGCACACATTACCCACAAATCTACCGTTTTACTGGGGTTGAAAATCGGCATGTTGGTCTATGTGCAGATTAAAGCTACCTCAATATTAAATTAACCCAACCGATGGAGAGTCATCATGAAAGCAAGTGCACGTAATCAGTTTTCCGGTATTGTCAATGAAGTCACTATCGGCGCAGTCAACGCTGAGGTGCATGTCGGCCTGCAAGGCGGAGAAATCATCGTTGCTTCAGTCACCAAAGAATCAGTTGAGTCGCTGGGTATCAAGGCCGGTATGGAAGTGCTCGCCTTAGTCAAGGCGCCACAAATTATCCTGGTCACAGATTTCGGTGGTTATAAGCTTTCGGCGCGCAACCAGTTACAAGGAACAGTCACTGAAATCAAGATCGGTGCTGTGAATGCCGAAGTTGATATTGAATTGAAAGGTGGTGAGAAAATTGCTGCCACCGTGACCGACGATAGCGTTAAAACTCTTGGTTTGAGTAAAGGTCAATCTATCATGGCAGTATTTAAGGCGGGAGCGGTAATTTTGGCAATCAAAGGTTAGTATCTTTTGCAATCCGGCTGTAAACCCGCTGGGGTCACGGCCGGTTTGGTTTGGCGATAGAGGTCATCATGCTGCTGGAAATGAATGTCAAACTGCGTCGGGGTAATTTTGACCTGAGCGCACAATTATCGCTGGATAGCGCCAACACAGGTCTGTTTGGTAAATCGGGCGCAGGCAAAAGCACATTATTGGGTTTAATTGCCGGCACCTTGCAACCGCAAAGCGGACATATTTCGCTAGACGGTAAGATTTTATTCGATAGCCGCAAAGGCATCGTGATGCCGCGCGAGCAGCGTCCGGTGGGAGCCGTGCTGCAAACCGACAGTCTTGGTTTAAGCGGAACCGTTCGCGATAATCTCGCAGCAAGCTACCAACGTACGCTGAAACATCGCCGCTTGTTCACTCCGGATTACTTGATTCGGCTTTTGGAGTTGGATCAGTTCCTCGACCAGCCCATCGAACGACTCATCCCGGGTCAGCTCCAGCGGGTGACACTGGCTCGCTCGCTACTGAAGTCACCCAAACTATTACTGTTGGACGATACCTTTGCCGCCATTGGTAGCGCTTACCGAATGCAATTGCTGCCAATATTGAAGCGGCTGCAAAACGAATTCGATCTACCTGTGTTGTACGCCAGTCAATCGCTAAGCGAGATACTGGAGTTTACCGATCAACTTATCGTTTTGGAGTATGGCCAAGTATCGCGTAGTGGATCGTTACGCGAAGTTGCCAAGCAGCAAGGTATTCTGCGTTATCTGGGTATACGAAAGATCGACAACATCTTGCCGGTTTATATCCTCGACCACGATTATCATGCCGGCTCCAGCATGGCCGACAGCTTCGGTTTACCGCTGGCTTTGCCCTTGCGCCCGCATTTTGCAATCGGTAGCCAAACCCAAGTGTCGATACGTGCAAGCGATATTGCACTGTCGCGCCATTACATCGACGGCATTTCGATACAAAACCAAATCAAAGGCCGCATTTGCGCGCTGATACCTAGCGGCGACAGCGTGATAGCGCAGGTCGATTGCGGCAGCACGCTGCTGGCCGAAATTACACCGGGCGCATGCAAAAACATGGCTTTACAAGAGGGCGATACGGTTTATTGCCTGATTAAAACACATGCCATCGTCTATCTCACCGAACTGGATGCCATACCCTACCAACGCGTGGTAAATCATGGTGAAGGCTACTATTATCTTTGCCCGGCAAATTAGGAAGTATAAGGCATAGGCTTAAAATCTTGCCGATGCAGGCAGTTGCCGGGTCAGTAGTACTAAAGGATGCAGGATTTTCTCCGTCCCGGTGCTGAAAAAAAACGCGCAACCGAAATTGCTGCTCACCACCCAGTCGGCTTGCGCCTGATGGATGGCTGCATGTTTAAGCGCCCGTAACTGTTCGGCATTTTCAGGATGCGTTAGCATGTAGCTGCCGCCGGCACCGCAGCAGATGGCGTTGTTAGCTAGCGGTACGACAGTCATATCGGGGATTTTTTCCAGTAAGGCGTAAACCGCTTGCTGATTTTTTAACACATTACGCTGGCTGCAGGGTTCGTGTACCGCCACCTTAAGCCGAGCCGATTCCAGTTTCAGACTATCCGGCCAATGCTGCAATAAAAAGCTATTGATGTCAGTCAATCGCTGGCAAAATTGTTGCGAGCCTGTTGTATCGTCAGCTTGGTATTCACTCAACATCGCGCCACAACCTGTCGCAGTGTGAATAACCGCATCCACATCCAGCGGATTAAAAACCCTGAGATTATTGGCGATTAATTCGGCTGCGGATTGGCCGTTATGTTGATGAATCGCTCCACAGCAGCCTTGTTGCGGGGGCACTAACACATCAAAGCCGATGATATTGAGCAGTTTTATACTGGCTATCAGCGTATCGCGATCGAATTGTTCGGCAATACAACCGGTAAACAAGGCTACAGTGCCACGTCGGACTGCACGGGTTGGGTAAAGACTGTTTAATGGTTTTAAGGCAGGTTGAGCCAATAAGGCTTCCGCATCGGCTAAACCTAATATTTTTAATAAACCGGATTGTCGTATCGGTTTTTGCAGACCGGTTTTCAGATACAAAGTCAGCAACGGCATCAAGCGAGCTCGCCAACGTTTTTGTTCTATCATCCAGAAAGCCAATTTTGCCAACCAATTTCGGGTAGTCTGTAATTTTACTTGTGCCTGATCGAACAATTCCCCATAAGCCACATGACTGGGGCAAGCCGGTTCGCAAGCTCGACATTGCAGACAGTTATGCAGATGAATGCGTTCCTCATCACTAATCGGGCTGTCTTCTACTAGCAGTTTGCTGATTGTCCGTAGTCGGCGGCGAGGCGTTTCCTGGTCGATTTGAAACAGTTTGAAAGTTGGGCAAACGCTGACGCACATACCGCAACGCATGCATTCACTGGCCGCTGGGATATACGGTCCGCTGTGGCCGGTTTCCGCAGCGGTTTCGAAATCCATGTCTAGTAAATCGAACATATTAACCTTCCATGACTTTTACATAAGCTCGCCGGAGTAATTCCATTTCTGCCGGCGGTCTGCCTCGCAGTTCGGGTAAGGTGCGCATGCCGCAATTGCGGCTTTGCATCAATTGCTTGGGTGGGTCCAGCAAAGTAAAACGGGCCAAATGTACCATGACGATACCACCCGGGGTGTCGATTTGTTCATTGAAACCGGGTTCCAGACGAAGCAAATCGTCATCTAATTGCAGTTGCTGATTGAGATGTTGCAGCATAACGGCAGGATGCATAGTCACTTTGCTGGTTGCAAAATCCTCCGGTTCCAGCGCGCTGGACAAGGCTGGCAGTGCTGCCGGAAAGCAAACACTGCCGTTGGATTGCTGTGCAAACATGACCAATGCGCTGATGTCGCCTTTGTAAATCAGTAATAAGCGGTGGTAGGCGAAGGGATCAGTGTTGTTCATGGATTTAGTTAATGCTGGTTTGTTGGCCGTATTGATCCCATAAGGTTTTATAGCTGCTGTCGAGCCGGGAGAGGCGGGCATCCACGCCTTCCAGCAAGCCGATTTTGGTAAAATGTTTGCTGTTGCCGAGGGCATACCAGCTTTCCATTTGTTGTTTTAGCTGAGTTCTTTCCGATGCACATTCGGCTATTTGCTGTTTCAACCAGCCCATGCTGGTTCTGGGTGTTAATTCGGCAATCCGATAATGTAAACCCTGGCTGAAGATTTTTACCCCGCCGCCTTGTGCCGCCGTGTGATACAAGGCATGTGGGTCGGTGATTTCAACGCCGGCCAAATAATCAATGCCGAACTCATAAAGTTGCGGTAGCCAGGGTACGGAAGGGCCCATTAAGACGGTTTTTGCATGGCTGGCTAATTCCACCAGGCGTGGGAAGGTTTTATTCGGTATAGAGCTGGCAGTTAAAAACACCCAGTCGGCACTGGGCAATAAAAACTCACAGGCGGAGTCAGGCAAGTCGGCAGCAATGGGTTCTTTTTCAAGCACACTCAATTGCATTAAATCCTGATAGCGTTCGATACCGGGATAATGGCCAATAACCACCACCTTTTTATTGTGCAATTGTGGCAGGAAATAATCGAACACGGCCAAATTGGCATGTTCAGGGTCCGACTCAACAATCACCGATTCCGGCAAAGGCCGGTTGTTGATACAGCTATTGATGGCTGCCATCGCCACTGTCGACTGATATGGGTTCCAATCCAGAATCCAGGCGGCTAGGTCAGTAATGGGTTTACCGGTCAGGTTACCGGACCAACTTAAGGTTCGGGTGGCATAACCCGGACTCATTGATAATCCAACGCTCGTGTTACCTTTGGTCTGACACAGCGTCCATACCAAACCAATCATTAGGTTATCGACAACCGCATCGCTAGCACAGTGGTCCAGTAACATTTCATACAAATATTTGGGGTTTGCCATGATGTCTCCTAGTTTGGAATTTCGAGCAATTTGGCTTCCGTTTTAATGTTGTCCAGTTTCCCCCAGGCGTTAATCGCTTCGACGAAAAATTGTTTTTTGCTGGGGTGAGGCTGAATCACATCGTATTCAGCGTAAAAACTACCATCACCATGAAATTTAATCTGACCGATACGTTGCTTACCGTTGTTATACCAATAACCCACCAGATCCTGGGTTTGGGTGAAAGGATCAGTTACTAAACTGAATACGGCTGTATCAAAATCGGGTGAGGTTAATCCAGTTTGGGCAGAAAACCCCAGCTTGTTTATATTTGCCGTCATGCGCTGACAAATCAGAGTACCAAAATCACGCTGGGCACTAATGTGCTGTTCAAGGGAGTTAGTCATGCTGCATCCTCCAGCAAGGCATCGGCTAGACTCATAATAACCGACGCACCACAACGGTCTTCAGGATCCAGTATCTGCATGTGTGACAGAATATCGCGAGATTCAGCCTGCTGCTCCAGACGCAATTTTATAAACGCCAGGGCTTTTAAACTATACAGATAAAACAGACTAATCTCGCTGGCATACAGATCCCATTGTGCCCGTTCACTGGTCAGTCGCCGGTAATCACTAGGGAAGCCAGCTTGGGCCGCAGCTTCTTCCAAAGCTGCCAGCACCTCTCGCTCCGCTTCCTGTAAACGACCCTGATAAAAATAAAATTTGTACAAGGCAAAATAAGTCTGCAAGCAGCTGGGATCGAGCTGCTGCGCCTGTTTAAACAAGTTTTCCGCCAGCGGTTTTTCGGCATGACTGGCAGCCACGGCTTTTTGCAGCAATAGATTGATTGCAGTCGGCAAGTTGGGGCTGAATAGTACGCGTTCTTCAAATACGCCAGTTTGAGACATGATTTACCAAACCTCGGCCGGTACTTTCAATGCCTCTACCGGCGAACCACCCAACAGGTGCTGTTCAATGATGGTTTTGACATCGGCTTTACTGACCTTGCCATACATAATGCCTTCTGGATAGACCAGCACACTTGGCCCCATCATGCAGGGCCCCATGCAACCGGTATTGGTCAGAGCAATTTTCTCGAACAAATTACGGCTTTGAATCTCGTTCATGAATTCATTCATCACCTCGGCACAACCACTGGCAGCGCAAGAGCCGCGCGGGTGGCCTTCGGGACGGTTTTGGGTACAGACGAAAACGTGTTTATCTGGACGTGGCATGATAGCTTTCCTCTTTTGTTGGGTTTAACTTTTAGGTGTCGCTATCGCGACGGTTATTTAGAGTCGGTTCGCGGACCGACATAAAAACTCGTCGCGGTAGCGACACAAATCAAGCAGCAGCCTTATGTACATGCGTAAAACAATCCTTGGGGCAAACTTTTGAGCAAGCCTCGCAGCCGATGCAGTCTGCTGCATTCTTCAGACTCATCACCATGCTGTTATCGTCATCGTCTTCAAAGTCGCCGTAATCATCACCAAAGTCTTCAGCAGAAAGAACCTCGTCTTTTTCGACTAAATCAAATACATCACGCGGACAAACTTTGAAGCAGCGGCCACAACCTATACAGGTTTTTTGATTAATATCGGTCACATAAGATGGGGTCCAAACCGTACCGCCAAAGGTAACACCGGTAACAAATTCGCTCATAATCGCTCCTCAGGCCGTTTCGCTATTGGCCGCCAAAAACTTTTGATTAGCCTCATCCCAGGCCTTGCAGGCATCGTAAGTATTTTGGGCAATAGCCATTAACTCACTGTAAGCGTCCGGCAATCTATCCTCAATCAAATCATGCAATTCCATAGCCGCTTCGCTTGCCAGGCGCTTGGTTTTTTTTACGTCTTTTTCCAGTTTTTTCAATTCTTCGTCAGTCATGAGATTCTCCTCAAGCTTCGGCAACTTCTTTAAATTGCTCGATCAGGGCCACAGCCTTATCGATAACCGCTTCGGTTTTGCTGGACAAATCTTCCAGACTTGGGAAGCCGAATCTGTGTACATCCCGTAATGTTTTATCCACCACAATTAATTTGCCGACCAAAATAAAAGCCCGGCCAAAACCTTCGTGGGTAATGTTGATGACTGGTACAGCCATCATGCCCGCGCGTTTTTCAATCAGCGAGGCAATGCTGTTGTAATAGGCTTTTATCCTAGCCAAGGTGATTTCGTCGGGGTCGCCGATAATCGGAATCTCACGTTTACGTTCTTTGGTCATCACGATAGGGTCGATGATTTTTTCCACGGACCAACCTTCATAGGTATCGTAAGTATCCAGGGCACGCAGTTGTTTAATCATTTCAGCCACGACTTCAGAGGTCATGAAAGCGTCGCCAGCTTCAATAGCAAGTGCGGGTTGGGACATAGTGTTCTCCTGTTTGTTTTAAATTCAGTTTTTGCTGTCGCTATGGCGACGGATGTCTTTGCTTTGCTTTGCTCACTCGTTACTAACGCCATGTTAGAAATCATCTGGTAGGCCGGAACAAGCGCTAGCGTTTCCGGCAATCTTCTATTCTTGCCAGCCTTCATCTTCCATTTCATCAAACCGCTGCAAGTCTGGGCCTTTATGTTGATTGATGGCTTTGGCCAGCCAACTGGATGGACCGGCTTTCATTTCAGCCTGTAAATCGCTCAGCAAGTCTTTAATGGTGCTGCCTTCATGCACTTTGATTGGTTGTATGCCCTGGGCGATGATTTGTTTGATGGCCGAGGCGCCAACTGCCTGGCAATACACCGCGGCACAACCATCTAGCAATTGCAGCTTGACGGATAATTTGTCTTCATTGCCGTCCTGCGCCAGTTCGCCGAATTGAGCGGCTTCCATCAACTCCGCCTGTTCCGGATTGACGGCATAGACGGCAAACGATTTGGCAGAACCAAAGTGCTGATTCACATGCAGCATGTCGGTAGTGGCAAAAGCGACTTTAATAGCAGTTTCCATGGGAATCTCCGTTTCGTTTTGGTGCACGACCTGCATGCGACGGGTTAATGACATGACGGCGAACAGGTTTGGCGTTCAGATGCAGGCTTTTGCCCGTAAGGCGAGTGGTAGACTTCAATTTCTTCGTGGGCGAAATTGATCACCAGATTGGCCAAGTCAAACAATGCCTGCCGAGTACCGCGATAGCCAATCCAGGTTTTTTGATAGCCACCAATAATGTCATACAACGGGAATCCAGCCCGTAACACCGGAATGCCCAGACGTTCGGCACTGGCTACTGCATGCGAATTGCCAATCAGCAATTGCGCCTTATGTTCTTTCGCCAATTGCTCCAGATCTTCCAAATCGCCGATTTTGATGGTTTTAACCGGAGTGGTTGCCAAAACGGGTGCATTGGCAGCGCTAATAGCCACCACCACTTCCGCGCCCATGCCTTGTACCAAATGAACCAGGGCATTGAGTTGATCGGGATCGGCCGCTATGGCCACCCGCAACTGACCCAGCATAAAGTGCGTGTCTAGCATGGCATCCTGCAATTGCGAACGCTGGCGCTCGATACGCGCAGGCACCGGCATCTCACTAATTTGCGTCAAGGCTAGTACCAAGGCATCGTTGGCTTGTAAGCCATACAAATGATCAAAAAAGTGACTGGGGACGCCGGTTTTTTCCTGTAGTAATTCACCGGCTTTACGTAACGATGCGCCAATCACCAAAGTTGCTCTCGCCTCGCCCAAAGTAGCCAGTTCAGAAACCGCTGTGCCGCCGATAGTGACCGGCGAGAAATCGTCATCGGTCAAGCTACCATCCAGCGATTCGGACAAGTCTGGTACCAATACGGGGCGTAAATTGAACTGCTCGATCAAATCCCGCAAAGCTTCCAGATCACCAGGCGTCAACATAGGGCTGACCAATACGTTAAGCTGACGCTGACGATTGCCGGGTTTAGTGCCGGCACTAGCCGCATCCGGCACCAAATCTTTCACAATTTCATACAAGGTAGCGGCGAAACCACTTTCCACGCAGCCGCTAAAATCCGGGGTATTGACTGCAACGACGGCGACATGGTTGTATTCGGGATATTTGGCGCGAAATTCACGCAAATTACGCTGCACATCGCAGCCTTGCGTTTCCGCCAGACCGGTAGTCAACACTGCGATTAAGGCAGGATTGGATTTTTCGGCTATCGCCTTGATGCCTTCAATCACGTTTTCATCCGCACCCAACACTGAACTGGCTTGATCCATGGCGGTAGTTTGCAACGGAATCGGTTCCCGGAAATGCCTGACAAAAAACACCTTGGCAAATGCGGTACAACCTTGCGAGCCATGCAACATCGGGATGGCTCGATCAAATCCCAGGCAAGCCAGCGAACCGCCCATGGGTTGTGAGGCTTTTAACGGGTTGACCGACAGTGCTTTGTTGCGTTTGATTATTTCAGCCATGACGATGGTTCCTATGCTACTAGCGTAGGATGGGTAGAGGCACGAAACCCATCATCAACGATTGCTAACGATGGGTTTCCTTCGTCTACCCATCCTACAGAAATTGTCGTTTTTGTTGCTTTCCACGGCATGGGAGCTCTCACGGCTTCCCATACCGGGCTTTCGATGGTCAATGCCAATTGCCTAACCAGTTCCAGCATGCCCTGGTAGCCTTCATAACCAAATTCGCGTTCTTGATTGATATCCAAAAACGGAATCCTGGCTTTCAAAGCTGTGTACATATTGCGGCCACCGGCGATCAGAATATCGGCTTTGTAATCTCGTACCACTTGTAACAAAGCTTTGGGGCTACCGTCTTCTATCATCAAGGTATCTTCGCCCATCAATTCGCGAATGCGGGCCTTGTCTTCTTCGGTGGATTTTTTAGTGCCAGTGGCGACTACCACCATGCCCAAATCCTGCAAAGCCGAAATCACCGACCAGCTTTTCACCCCGCCGGTAAACAGCAATACGCGCTTGCCATGCAAGCGTGCTTTCCAGGGCGCCAGTTCGGCACGAATCCGCGCTTCTTCACGCGCTACAATCTCTTCAGTTCGTGCAGTCAATTCGGGATCGTTAATAGCTTTAGAAAAATCTCGCAATGCCTGACTAGTGTCGGTAATGCCGTAAAAACTGCCTTCAAACCAGGGTGTACCATATTGATTTTGCAGGCGTCGGGCTACATTCACCATAGCTTTGGAGCACACCATCATATTAACTTCGGCTTTATGCATGGTCTGCACTTCGCGGAAACGCGCATCGCCAGACAAAGTACAGAGCACTCGCAAACCCATTTCATCCAGCAAGGGCAATACATGCCAGAACTCGCCGGCAATGTTGTATTCCCCTACCAGATTGACATCGTGAATTTTAAAGCCAGGCCGCTCGGCATCGACCGGTAGTGGATCAGGATCGCGAGTGCCGATCACATGCGTGACCATGGCATCGCCGGCAATTCGGTTACCCAAATTTTTAGTGCCGTAAAAACCGGCGCAATCGATAGGCACCACCGGCACACCCCAGCGTTCGGCAGCTGATTTACAGGTGGCGTTAATATCGTCGCCTACCAATGCCGGAACGCAGGTGTTGTAAATGAACACAGCCGGCGGGTTATAAGTTTCGACGGCTTGCTTGATGGCGTGAAACAGGCGTTTTTCGCTGCGTCCCATCACCACATCCTGCTCGGTCAGGTCAGTGGTCATACCGATACGATATAACTCAGATCCGGAAGAACGGGTGCCGCGGTTATCCCAGGAGCTGCCGGCACAAGCAATCGGACCGTGGACGATATGTGCCACGTCGGCTATGGGTAACAAGGCAATCTGCGCCCCATCAAAAGCACAACCGCCGGCCGCTGACCCGGGTTTGGGTTTGGCACAGCCGGACTTTTCCTTCTTGTTATGCTCACAAGCCGGTTCGTCTAACAGTTCTGCAATGTCTTTGTTGGATTTCATGGGCTACACCTCGGTCATTGTTTTGAATAATGCAACCGGTGTGCCAAATGCTAAGGTATTGAGTTTATAGGGATTTTTTATTTTTCTCTTTGTAGCAAATGCGACAAAATCGGTGTAGACAGACTTGATGCGACAATATGAGGTTTCGGCGTAAGCTGTTATACAATCGGCTTATCAGCAATACTTATAAGATATATAACATGCAGCGGGACAGTGAAATGGCATTGGCGGAAGATCTCAAAATCAGCCTAGACGATTATCTGCAGGGCGAATTGGTCAGCGATATTAAGTACGAATATATCAATGGCGAGGTGTATGCAATGGTGGGTGTTAAACGAGCCCATGACACTGTCAGCACCAATTTGATTGCTTTTTTGCATGCGCATTTACGCGGATCTCCATGCCGGGTGCATTCGGGCGAAATGAAGGTCCGGGTCCAAACCGCCGAAGACGACTGCTTTTTTTATCCCGACTTACACGTCACCTGTGCGGCTGCCGATACGGCTGATTCGTTCAACAGCCAGCCCAAGTTGATTATCGAAGTACTTTCTGAAAGTACCGAACGTTACGACCGGGCGGAAAAATTTCATCACTACCGCAAACTGACCAGCCTGGAAGAATATGTTTTGATCGCGCAGGACACCCAGCGGGTAGAATGCTATCGCCGAGCCGATGCCTGGGATTTACATCTTTATCAACAAAACCAGCCTGCCTGTTTTGCATCCATCGGTCTTGAATTGCCGCTGGCCGATATCTACGAAGGCGTGGTGTTTGCTGAGTTGCCAGCTACAAACGAATAGCAAATCTTGGAGCCAACTATGTCTACTGATCATTTTTTGACAACTGCTCAAGGTGTACGTATGCCGCGCATACTTTACGGTACCGCCTGGAAGAAGGAACGCACAGCTGTTTTGGTTGAACAGGCGCTGGCGGCAGGGTTTCGTGGCATCGATACCGCTTGCCAACCCAAACATTATTACGAGCCGGGGGTAGGGGAGGCCATGCTAGCCAGCTATGAATTGGGTTTGAGCCGCGAACAAATTTATCTGCAAAGCAAATTTACCCCTCTAAATGGTCAAGATCCACTGCAAATTCCTTACGATGCCCATGCCAGCCTCAGCGAACAGGTAGCACAATCCTTTGAAACCTCATTAAAAAACCTACAAACCGATTATCTGGATGGATTGATATTGCATTCGCCATTGCCGGATAAACAGCAACTGCTGCAGGTGTGGCGGGCTATGGAAGCTATTGTTGAAATCGGTGGCGCAAAACAGCTGGGCATTAGTAATTGTTACGATCCAGCGGTATTTCAGTTTTTATACGATGCGGCCAAAGTTAAACCTGCCGTGATCCAGAATCGTTTTTATGCCGACACCGGTTACGATGCCGAACTGCGCAATTTCTGCCGTCAGCATAAGGTCATTTATCAAAGCTTTTGGACGCTAACCGCTAATCCGGGGATTCTGGCGGATAGCGTGGTAAAAAAACTGGCGACACAATATCGACGCACGTCAGCACAAGTATTTTTTCGCTATTTATCCCAGATGGATATCGTACCATTGACCGGCACCACTTCGGCTGCTCATATGCAGCAGGATTTGGCGATTTTTGAATTTGAATTGACGCCGGATGAATGCAAAGCTATAGGGGAGTTGTTAGGGTTATAATGCTTCAAACGGATATTGTCTGTACTTGATCCCGCAATTCTGGCGGGTTTTCGGGTGGGCTAATTGACGTATTTTGCGTTTTTGAGGAAAGACTGAATTTTAACAACCCACTGAATTTCCGATGCATTTAAATTTTAAAAAAGGATTAGGCAACTTTGTGACGCAATGTTTTACGTCATTTAGGACGTCTAAATATAGTTATGTGCTCAATAATATAGGAGTTTTATTTTGGATTTAAGCCCAAAATTCAGGGGTGAAAAATTTCAATGCCCGCATTGTCAGGTATTATCTAATCAAACATGGTTTGATATTAATACTTCCAGCGATGCAGCGAACAAGATTCTTAATCATGTTTTTTATGAATACAGAACCAAAATACACAGTCACCAGCAGGAAGCTATTGCAGCTTTTATTGACCGTGTAGAAGCAACGAATAATCGCCATATGTCCGAGTTTGTCCCCGTAGGATTTTCTGTCGCAACATGTTCATCATGTAGCAAGATTTCACTTTGGGTAAGTCAAGAAATTGTTTATCCAAAGCAAACGGCCGTTGCTCCGCCTAATCAAGATATGGAGCAAGAGATTCAAAACCTATATATCGAAGCCTCAACGATCGTTATCGACTCACCTAAAGGAGCTACAGCGTTATTGAGACTAGCCCTTCAGTTGCTACTTAAGCAACTAGGAAAATCTGGAAAAAATATCAATAACGATATAAAAGAGCTTGTCGCCGAAGGGCTAAGCCCTAAAATCCAAAAAGCATTGGACTTACTTCGTGTGGTCGGTAATAACGCAGTACATCCCGGGCAGATCGATCTTGAAGATGGCCGTGACATAGCGTTGAAGCTCTTCCATGTACTTAACTTTATTGCTGACGAGATGATTTCTAAGCCTAAAGAGCTTGATCTTTTGTATTCTGACGTTATTCCGGAAGAAACCCAAAAACATATCAATGAAAGGGATGGAAATTGAACATGCATTCAAAGCCATGTAGGCCGGAATAAGCTTGCCCGGCGTTAGCAAGGGCAAGTGTTTCCGGCGCAGAAGGTTTGCCGGAAACACCCGTTTTCACTAGGGCCGTAGGTACGATTAGCTCAGCGTAATCGTACGCAAGCAAGTGGTTTGCATACCTCCGATTACGCTGGGTACCTGGGCTGAATTTATTTGGCTGATTTATCCTTTTTTTCTTGATGGCGTTTTTGCCATTTTTCGTGGCGTTGTTTTTTCAGTTCTTCAAACTTCGTCATTTGTTCAGGGGTTAAAACAGTTTGCAGGCGTTGATCGGTTTCCTTGCGTATCGCCTCGCGTTTAGCCTGCTCTTCTTGAAAAACCTGAGTTAATTGGCTTGTTTGCTCAGGCGTTAAATTCAATTCCTTAGTGAGCCGTTCAACTCTGTCGCCTTTATGGCCTTGGATATGATCGCCGTCCTGACCACCAGGAAATGCGAAAACAGCAAAAGGCAGCGCTAAAGCCAGTGCGATGGTGATGATTTTTTTGTTCATGATATATCTCTGATTAGTTAGGGAATTGGAAACGGCTTTTCTCCGTTTTCGAGATCTACTTTAACAATGAATATCGCAAACAATAGGGAGTAATTAAGGAAAGATTGTGCAAGTTAATCATGATCCACCGGCTGTCTGTCATAGTGGTAACCTGCGCCATAGACTAAATGAATCAGCCCGGTAGATTTTCTGATGTTGCAGCTGACGTATTTTGGTTAGGAAAGACTAAATTTTGATAAGCTATTGAGAGCAGCGTCTGGGATTATTTAAGCATTTCAATCCTATGTCGTTAGGAAACGCTAGCATCAATATATTTTTTAAATCCTTCTGTTAAAACTATGGCAGATGAACCGATGATTAAAGACGACCAGAATAGTGCGGAACAGCCTACGGAAAACAACACATTGGAAAGCGCCGCACAAGCTGGTGTAGCGCCACCTGGTTGCGTTAAAACGCATGCTTCTACATTAGCAATCAAAGTCGGCATCATCGAGAAAAAATGTATCGATGTTTCCGCTCAATGGCAAAAAAAAACCAAGACAATAACATCCAGTGCTTTGGATGTGGCTAAGCATCCCAGCCATTATGCTGAATTTGGCGCCAGTCTGGCTGAAGGCTTGGCTGGAGAGAGTTTGGGGGAAATAGTGGGCGGTAGTATAGGTACGGTATTCGGGCCGGTTGGGACGGTGATAGGCACCGAAGTTGGGGGCTTGGCAGGTGAAGTCTTTGGAGCACGTCAGGGCGGTAAAATTGCAAAAAAATTTCTCCACCAATCCGGAACTGAGCATCCCTTAAAAGAAGACGTCCAAAAAGAAAGCACTGCAAAAGCAGGCGCTGAGGCTGGAAAAATGATTGGGGGTATGATTGGCGATGCTTTGTTTGACGATGTTGGTAGCGAATTCGGTGAGAAGATAGGCAAGAAGTTAGGTGATTTAGTAGGAAATATTACCTTTGAGCATATCGAGCATATGCATATTAAGCCCAAAAATAAGCCAGATTAGTAAGCTACTCAAGCTATACCGAATAAGTCCGTCATACCCGCGAGGAAGCGGTTATCTAGCGCTATCCCTGCCGAAAAGGATTTCAGGGGGATTAGCTGAAGCAGCTTGCTAATCAGGAACAGGGATGAAAAGCGCACAGAAAAATCTTTCTGCAAGCATATAAACACCTCATTAAACATCTTTTTGTTGCCCGTATTTGTCGGCCAGGGTACTGCATAGACAAGAGGTGATGTTCGCGTTAATCAAGCGGGCATCAGGTTTTCAGACCGTCAGATGTTCCATATCTATTTTATTTCACAGTAGGGACGCTAGGCAGCAGCACAGCGTTTTGTGTTCGGTCGTTATTAGCTTGTTGTCAGGTTAGATGTGCACATAATTGCTTAACTGCTATTCTAACATTTAGGTCTCAGTCAAAAATGTCAATTACGCTGCAAGGTGCAAACTACGCAGTTATCAGAGGATTTACTATGTTAAATGAAAAACAACCCTCCGGCACAAAAAGCACAGTGGATGCCGACCTTGAGAATATCCCTGTCGAGCAGGTGCTTGCTCAGCTCGGTGTGCAAGTTGAACGGGGATTGAGCAGCTCAGAAGCTCAACAGCGGCTTGCCCAATATGGCCCGAATGCTCTGGTAGAAAAAGAGGAAAGCCTGGCAAGCAAAATTCTGGGGCATTTCATGGGACCTATCGCCTACATGATAGAGGCGGCAGCGCTGGTTTCTGCATTGATAGGCCATTGGGATGACTTTGCCATCATCGGCTTTTTGCTGCTGTTCAACGTCGGACTTGAAATGTGGCAGGATCGCAAAGCCACGAATGCCCTGGCGGAGCTAAAGAAAGGACTGGCGCTGGAGGCCACCGCCATGCGTGACGGTAAATGGCAAACAGTGACAGCTACGACCCTGGTTCCTGGTGACATCGTCAAAATACGTTTGGGCATGATTGTTCCCGCCGATGTGCGGATGGTTAGCGGAGATTATGCCTCCATCGATCAGGCAGCACTCACCGGTGAATCGCTGCCGGTAACCAAAAAGGTGGGTGATGAGGCCTATTCGGGTAGTGTGGTTAAACAAGGCGAGATGACGTGCGTGGTTATCGGCACCGGCTCCAATACCTTTTTTGGCCGCACAGCCAAGCTGGTTGCCGGAGCAGGAGCGGTCAGTCACGCCCAGATGGCTATGTTCCAGATTGGCAATTTTCTGATTATTATCGCGGTCGTGCTGGCACTGATCATGGTCGCTGTGAGGGTTTATCACGATATTGTGGTTGCCAACGATTGGGGGATTAACGATGCCCTTAGCATCCTGCAGTTTGTATTGGTATTACTGGTTGCCTCAATCCCGGTGGCCATGCCGACAGTCTTTTCGATGACCATGGCGCTTGGGGCGCTATCCTTATCGAAGGAGCAGGCTATTGTATCCAAACTTTCGGCCATAGAAGAGATGGCAGGCGTCAACATTCTCTGCTCAGACAAAACCGGCACCCTGACCAAGAATCAGCTCTCGCTGGCAGAGCCTATCCTGATCGCGGGCCATGACGCGCAAGAATGCATTTTGACTGCAGCGCTGGCGTCGAACATCGAAGATCGGGATGCCATTGATACTGCGGTCATTTCGGCGCTGAAGAATCAAGACATCCTCAACAACTGGAACAAACTCAAGTTTGTACCTTTTGATCCGGTCACCAAGCGTACTGCAGCTAAGGTCACCGACCCGGCAGGCAAATCCTTTATCGTCACTAAAGGCGCGCCACAGGCGATTGTTGATCTTGCCAAACCTTCAGCGGAAGTTGCACAGAAAGTCACCGATACGGTTGCCGCACTGGCTGCCAAAGGTTCGCGTGCTCTGGGTGTTGCGCGTTCGGAGGATGATGGAGTGACCTGGTCGTTATTGGGCATACTGCCGATGTTTGACCCGCCGCGTGACGATTCGAAATTGACCATTGAAAATGCCCGCGAAAAAGGCGTACAGGTAAAAATGATTACCGGTGACGACACTGCAATTGCAATCGAAACGGCAAGACAGCTGGGTATGGGCACCAACATCATTGCGGCGGCGGATGCGTTTCCCAAAGACATGGATCCCAACAATGTGCCAACGGAAATTTTGGACCTGATTGAACGAGCGGACGGCTTCGCTCGTGTGTTTCCTGAACACAAATACGCTATTGTCAAGGCCTTGCAATCACGCGGACATCTGGTGGCAATGACCGGCGATGGCGTTAACGACGCTCCCGCTCTGAAGCAAGCCGATTGCGGTACAGCTGTTTCCGGAGCCACTGATGCGGCACGCGGTGCGGCGGCCCTGATTCTGACTGCCCCCGGTTTGTCAGTGATTAACAGTGCCATCGACGAAGCAAGACGGATTTTTGGTCGCATTACCAGCTACACCATTTACCGGGTGGCATTGACCATGGATATCATGTTCCTGGTTGTGTTATCCACTATTTTTCTCGGCTTCACTCCACTGACGCCCATCATGATCGTCGCTATGTCACTGCTTGATGATGTGCCGATTATGGCTATCGCCTATGACAATACATCGGTCAGCGAAAAGCCGATTCGTTGGAAAATGCCCCGACTACTAAGTGTTTCGGCAGTGCTAGGCTTGTTTTCGATCGTCGAGTCGTTTGGCTTACTATTGATCGGTATGGAAGTGTTGTCGGATCCAATGGAACAAGCGTACTTCGGACTAACAACACAAGCTCAATTACAATCACTGGTGTTTTTGCAGCTGGTTGCCGGTGGTCACTTGCTGCTGTTCGTCACGCGTACCGAGCGCTGGTTCTTTCAGCGCCCTTTCCCCGCAGCCCCTTTATTTCTGGCGATCCTGTTTACTCAGATACTGGCCGTGCTGATGTGTAGCTTTGGCTGGCTGGTCGAGCCTATTTCTTGGACGTTGATCGGCTGGATTTGGGCTTACAATCTGGTCTGGATGCTCCTGCTGGGGCTTGTCCGACGGATGACCGAACGGTTTGTCGATTTCCGGACTGTGCGTCATATAAAAAGTTTGGATATGCTAAATCGGCCCATTTAAGTACATATAGTGTTTCGTAGGGCAGGTAGAACAGAATTGCCTGCTCTGCTCAATCTTCTTCAACGCATTAATTTTAGAGGTAAAACCAGTGCCCACTCGAAACTCTCCGCATGCACCCATCAAAAAACGCCACATCTATATGCAGCATGCCAAGAAACCACACGGTATCGCATTAATTGCTCTGGTACTCTTTGTGGTGGCTTGGACCATTTGGACTTTTGTGGTTTGGTAGCATCAAGCGTTCACACTTCTGAGAGGATGATTTTGTTCATGCTCTTAGCGGAATACATGCCATGCGTGTCAATGTATCTTTCATTTGTAAAAAGACATGCCACTCTATTTATCAGCTTATTAAGGAAACGCAAGCATGAACTATCGTAAAAAATTCGTGGTTGAACCTGGCGAAAAAATTCATCTGAACAAAGTTGATCCGTCCTACACTGGCCAGCATGAATCACATGAAAAGGCCATGCCTATCATGCAGGAACATATTGCTCGTATGGATAAGCTGCAGTATCTGCTTTATGCCGATGGCGATCAGTCACTGCTGATTGTATTGCAGGCACTTGATGCCGCCGGCAAAGATGGTGTGGTGCGGCATGTGTTCAGTGGCATGAACCCGCAGGGAACATCCGTGTTCGGCTTTAAACAACCCAGTAAGGACGAAGCTGCTCACGATTTTCTCTGGCGAGCGCACCAGCGCGCACCAGCTAGGGGCGAGGTAGTCATCTTTAACCGTTCGCATTACGAAGATGTACTGGTTGTGCGCGTACATAAGCTGGCAAAAAAATCCATCTGGTCAAAACGCTACGATTTGATCAACGATTTTGAAAAAATGCTTACCTGCAACGGCACCCGCATTCTGAAGTTTTTCCTGCATATCAGTCCCGAGGAACAATTGGCACGCTTCAAACAGCGGCTAGACGATCCATCCCGACACTGGAAAATCAGTGATGCGGATTACTCCGAACGCGAATTATGGTCAAAATACACCGAAGCCTATGAAGATGTCCTGGAACTGACCAGCACGCCCCATGCGCCGTGGTACGTTATCCCGTCCAACCACAAGTGGTTTCGCAATCTTGCGATCTCGCAGATTATCGCAGACACCATGGACGAGATGGGCTTGAAGCTGCCGCCTACGCATGTGGATATAGACACTATTACCAAACAGTTCCATGCTGCCGAGCAAAAACAGGCCAAACTAGTGGGTAAAGAGCGTGGTGATTGAAGACGTTACCTTGGTCGCATCGTGATGGACTGGAAGACAGCGGTCACTCAAAAAACATACAGGCGGTTCGCTGGGCTGGCCATTGTTTGTCGAAGTTACCGGAAGGGTACAAGGACTAATTTCTTTGTCAGATTAAATGTCTCTGCCATAACCGCCGGGAAGCTTGAATCCAATGGCATGGATTCCAAACTGCAACCCTTCCATGAGCCGGTCATTCCGACAATCCCGGAATGACCGGCGCTTTGTGGAAGCTGATACAGAAGAACTAAGCTGTGAAAAAATTAACTGAAATGGCAATGCGGCTGAAGCTTTTTGCAGGCCTGCGACCTTTTAGCCGAGGTGGAGTGTTGCGCGATGCTATGGCTGGATTGACTCTGGCGTCGATGAATATTCCGCAGGTGCTGGGCTACACTCGTATCGCCGGTACACCCGCCGTCACCGGACTCTACACGGTTCTGCTGCCGCTGGTTATGTTTGCTATCTTTGGTTCCTCGCGCCATCTGGTAGTAGCGGCGGATTCTGCAACTGCGGCCATCTTTTCCAGCGGTTTGTCTGGTATGGCGCCACAAGCCAGCGAGAAATACATGGCTTTAGTCTGTATGGTTGCGCTGTTGACCGCTGCCATGTTGTTGCTGGCACGTATTTTCAAGCTCGGTTTTCTTGCCGATTTTCTCTCTCGTACCGTGTTGGTGGGGTTTCTTACCGGGGTTGGATTTCAAATCGGTATCGCCATGTTGGGTGAAATGTTTGGCATGCCTGTGCATGCGCATAACACGGTCGACCAATTACAGCAGCTTATCGATGGTTTGCAGCAGGTGAATCTCCCCACGCTCGGAATCTCCCTGCTGGTGGTAAGCTGTATCCTCGGCTTTCACCACTTTCTGCCTCGGCTGCCGGTACCGCTGTTAGCCGTGCTAACGGGAATCGGGGCCAGCTACGCTTACGATTTTGCTGGCCAGGGTATCGCTGTCATCGGACCTGTGCCCGGTGGGCTGCCAACACTCGCATTTCCTGCGGTAAGCTGGGACGAACTGCTCAAGCTGGTGCCTATCGCCATATCCTGCTTCGTCATTATTATTGCTCAAAGTGCGGCAACATCCCGCGTTTTCGGCGTGCTTCACCATGAACGTGTCGATGAAGATGCCGACATTCTCGGTTTGTCGGCCGCGAATGCAGCCGCAGCATTCTCAGGGGCTTTTGTGGTCAACGGCAGTCCCACGCAGACCGCAATGGCCGATCTTGCCGGCGCGCGTAGTCAGGTCGCTCAACTTGCGTTCGCCGGCATCGTCTTGTTAGTACTGCTGTTCTTTACCGAGCCATTGCAATATCTACCGCGTAGCGTGCTCGCCGGCATTGTGTTTACCATTGCTGTGGGGCTCGTCGATATTCCAAGCCTACGCGGCATTCGTAGAGAGAGCCCCGGCGAGTTCATATTAGCCATGGTTACGGCGGCAGTGGTAGCCTTGGTTGGGCTTGAGCAGGGCATACTGCTGGCGGTCGCATTATCGCTGCTCCGCCATGTACGCCACAGCTATCGTCCGCATACCATGGTGTTGGTGCCGGACAATAGCAACCGGTGGTTACCAATGGCTGCGAAACCGGGTCTTCAGACTAAGCCCGGTCTAATTGTCTACCGGTTTGGCGCGGACTTGTTCTACGCTAACGACAATCGCTTTGCAGATGAAGTGCGTGCCTTGATAGAGCACGCTCCGAATCCTGTACGTTGGTTTGTGGTCGATGCAGGTGCCATGACAGACATAGACTATTCCGCCGCACGCTGCGTGCGTGATCTGTGTGATGAACTGACGCGCAGGGAGATTAAATTAGTCTTCGGCCGGGTTAATTCTTACTTGCGGGCGGACATGAACCGGCACGGAATTATTTCGGCGACCGGTGAGGCACTTATTTTCTCGACCATGCATGAAGCCATTGCGGTAACAAGTGATGGTGTAAACAGGTTTCAGGAAGATGAAAAATTAAAGCCTGACAACCCAATTATCGATCCGACTTAACCCATATCGCCTTTGAGGGGTGGACTCTTTTTTAGTGCCGATAGCTCTTACCAGGATTGGGCACCACAACATAACCATTATTATGTCTGCGATAAAATGTGTTGCCGACGACAAAGTAAGGTTGCCCCCGCGAATATGTAACGGTATTAAAGCGCGGTAAATGGTTAATCACGGCACCTATCGGAGCGTTTACGGCAACATAACCTTGCCGAGCAGGTCGATGGAACATGCCGTCAAAATAGACATGTTCGGTCGCATTGGCAGTCACTCTGGAATAGCCTCGTGGCAAGGGTTTAACCGCGTGGCTTGGTTTATAGTAAGGATTGGGTGCTGTATATCGACTTTCTGGCTGGCGATAATTGGCTTGATCAGGGGTAGGGCTGTTTTGCCCGTGTTTTGCGTCACCCGCATCTCTATGCGAAGCTGCAATAGCCGTATGCTGGCTTAACAGGATAACTAAGCCTAAACCGAAAATGAATTTAATAGTTTGCTTTTTCATGGCTAACTCCTTAAAACGAGGTTGATTTTAATCTGCGGCGCTATGACGGCGCCGCAGATTAATCAATGAATTAACGCGTTTTAGAGCTGAATTTATTTGGCTGATTTATCCATTTTTTCTTGATGGCGTTTTTGCCATTTTTCGTGGCGTTGTTTTTTCAGTTCTTCAAACTTCGTCATTTGTTCAGGGGTTAAAACAGTTTGCAGGCGTTGATCGGTTTCTTTGCGTATCGCATCGCGTTTAGCCTGTTCTTCTTGAAAAACCTGAGTTAATTGGCTTGTTTGCTCAGGCGTTAAATTCAATTCCTTAGTAAGCCGTTCAACTCTGTCGCCTTTATGACCTTGGAAATGATCGCCGTCCTGACCACCAGGAAATGCGAAAACAGCTAAAGGCAGCGCTAAAGCCAGTGCGATGGTGATGATTTTTTTGTTCATGATAAATCTCTCATTAGTTAAGGGAAGTGAAACGGCTTTTCTCCGTTTTCGGTATCTACTATAACAATGAATATGGCAAACAATAGGGAGCAATTAAGGAAAGATTGTGCAAGTTAAGCATGATCTGCCGGCTGCCTGTCATAGCGGTAACCTGCACCATAGACTGAATGTATCAGCTCCTGGTCCGGCAAGAGTTCATCCAGTTTTTTTCTGAGTTTTTTGATGTGACTATCTATGGTGCGGTCAGAAACGATGCGTTGATCCGGGTACACCAGATCCATCAATTTGGAGCGGGAAAAAATATGTCCAGGCTGCCGATATAAGGTTTGCAACAACTGAAACTCTACCGCCGTCAATTCAATTTCGCGTCCCGCCGCCAGTACCCGGAAACTGTTGGCATCCAGTGTCAAACCTTCGGCATGCGGTTCAGGAGTTTGCGGTTGTAAACGGCGCAGCACCGCTTTAACGCGGGCCACCATCTCTCGCGGGCTATAGGGTTTACAGATATAGTCGTCAGCGCCCATTTCCAAGCCGAGCAAACGGTCGATTTCTTCTATGCGTGCGGTGACCATGATGATGGGTATTTGACTGAATCCGCGGATTTCCCGGCATATCGATAGGCCATCGCGACCGGGTAACATTAAATCCAGCAAGATCAGATCGGGGTGCTGTTGTTTAACCCACGGCAGCACAGAATCGCCATGGTTTAAGATGGCGGTGGTAAAGTCGGCATTCTGTAAGTAATCAGCCGCCAGTTTGGCCAGTTTTTGTTCATCTTCGACAATGAGTATTCGGTTTTTCTGCGTCATTATTTTGCTAGAGGAAATTCAATTTTAATGGCAAGTCCACCCAGTTTGGAGGTTTGCGCCTGGATGCTGCCATTATGCGCGGCTACGATATTGCTGCATATCGCCAGACCGAGTCCGGCCCCGCCGTGGTTTCTGTTCCGTGAACCTTCAACCCGATAAAACCGCTCGAACAATTTATCCAGTTCAGATTCGTCCACAGCGGGAGCGCTATCGGCGATGACGATGATTAGCTGAGTGGCATCGTTGGAAATACTGATCAGCAGCCTACCGCCGCTGTCGGTATAACTAAGGCTATTTTTCAACAAATTACGAAACAATTGCGATATGCGGTCCGCATCGGCGAACAAACGCAGTGCATGTTGGCTGTGATCGACCAGTTCGACCTGTAATGGCTTGGCGACAAATTCCGGCTGTAAGGCCGATAAATCCGCCTTTAAAATCTGCACCGGCTCTAGCATGGCTTTTCGGTAGGTCAATGCGCCTTGGTCGGATAAGGCCAGTTGATATAAATCCTCGGTTAAGCGATTCAGTCGCATGACATCGGCCAGTAACGAATCGACAGCCGCAGGATTCATCGGTCGAATGCCATCCTGCAAAGCTTCCAGCTCGCCACGCAAAATTGATAAGGGTGTACGAAACTCATGGGAAATATCGGCCACCCAGCGTCGTCGGGCTTGTTCCGATTGTTCCAGCGCAGCGGCCATTTCATTAAAGTCGCGCGCTAATTGGCCCAGTTCGTCGCCGGATTCCACCGGCAGGCGTATGTTGTAAGCGCCGCGGCCAAGCTGCTTGGTGGCGGCGGCAATCTGCTTGATAGGTCTACCCAACAGGTAAGCCAGCAATAAGGCCAGCAAGGCGGAAAGTGCGATCATCAACAGCGCAATCCAGGCGAATGCTTGGGTTTGCCGCTCCATAAAGCGTAACTCACCCAGCTGATTATCCGCCCGGCCTGGCAATAGTCCCAAATAACCCACCACTTGATGATCGTGTGCTATCGGTTGCAGTGCCAACTCTGACAACATGTCCTCTCGTCCGAAGATAATCGACCGTTCCGCGTTTAACAACATCACTCGCATCTCCAACGGTATAAAACGCCGTGTGCGTTCAGGCGTATCATCCAAATCCGGCGGCCAGCGATTGCCAGGTTCCGCCAGAGCTTCGTTCAACCACGGTGCCGGATGTCGATGACGATGGTTATCGGATTGGACTAATAACTGTAACCATTGTCGTTTGTTTGCCGCTAAAGCCGCCCAACTGCCAGTGTCGGCATAATAGTCGCTTAAACTCTCGATTAGGTTTTCGACCCGTTCATGTTGCCGCGACTCAACCAATTCATTAAACCCTTTATCCAGCGACCAGCGCATAAACAGATACATGCCAGACACCACCAGCAAAGTAGTGAATAGAAAGGTGAGAAAGAATTTGATGCGGATGGATTTGTGCACAGTTATCACTCGTTTATACTGCCCAGCATTATGACCTGCAACTGTGCAAAAACTATGAAAATAATCAGAAATTAGCCGGCGTTGACATAAAATACAGCATCAAAATATTTTGTTGGCCGGAATGCTCCCCGGGGACAAGTAAGCGAACAGCGTTTCCGGCAAGATAAAGCTTAAAATTGCCAGAAACGCCTATCGGCTTATTCCGGCCTACTTGGCTGACGTATTTTATATCTTTGTTAGGCAAGACTAAATTTTGACCAGCTTATGAAATTTAATTGAATTCACGTATGATCAAATTCTGGACTTTATATTTAAGGAAAATTCTTATGAGACAACGATTCAATCCATTGACAGTTTTGCTAACCACTACCGTGTTGGCCTTGCCCTGCCTTGAAGTCGCGAAAGCTGAGGTGTCACAGGAGTTACTAAAATCCATCTCGATACCCGACAAGGTCGAGACACCCATCGGCAAGCTGGAGTTTTTTGACGGCGTGCCGACTGCCAACACTGTCGAAACTGTCTATGACAATCTCGACCGGATGCGGGCCGTTGAGGTGTTTCTCGACAACGTGGGTGCACTCTCCGTTTATAGCGTCATTGGCGGTAATGCGTCGATCGGCTTGAGCCAACCCAACCAGATCGCGGTTGCCGAAGAATTACTCGATTCGCACTCGCTGTACTTAACCGGAAACACTTCCACCATGTATTCCATTGGCCATCTCGACTTGGAGGCTTATGGGCCGACGGTTGTGGAAGTGCCGCCAGGTATGCTTGGTATGTTGGATGATGCATGGATGCGGTTTGTTGGAAACTTCGGCGTGGCCGGTCCGGACAAGGGGCTGGGGGGTAAGTATCTCGTGCTTCCTCCAGGATACACAGGGGAAGTGCCCGAAGGCTACTTTGTGTTGAAAGCACCGACCTATATCAACTGGTTCTTCATGCGCGGCTCGATTGCCGACGGTCTGGAGCCCGCGTTGGAGAACATCAAGGACCATCTGAAGGTTTATCCTCTCAACGCGGTGGACAACCCGCCGGACACTGAATTCGTGAACATCACCGGGAAAAGTTACAATACAATTGCCCCCAGTGACATTACTTACTTTGAGTCCCTAAACAAAATCATCCAGAAGGAGCCCATTGATGCACTGGATGCCGAATCGCGTGGTCTGATCGCCGCCATCGGCATCGTCAAGGGTAAGCCCTTCAATCCGGATGCGAGAATGAAACGTCTGCTCACCGAGGCTGCGACCATCGGCGACGCCACGGCCCGCGCTACCTTGTACAACCCTCGTCAGAAGGGATACTTCATCTACCCCGACAGCGACAGCTCCTGGGTGATGGGTTTTGCCAACAAGGATGTATTTTTTGAAGTCGATGGCGCGCGCAACCTCGATGCTCGCACCAGCTTCTATTTCGGCTACACCGGCGTCACTCCGGCGATGGCGGTCACCCATCCTGGAGCAGGTTCCGACTACGGAATCGCCTTCAAGGATGCCGACAAGAATGCGTTCGATGGTTCCAAGACATACAAGCTCCACCTACCTCCCAACGTCCCGATAAACAACTTCTGGGCAGTCACCATATATGACACCCAAACGCGCTCCATGCTGCAGACCAGCCAGTCATTCCCCTCAGTCGGCAGCCAGAGCGAAGGCTTCCAGAAGAATGCGGACGGATCCTACGATGTCTATTTCGCGCCGAAAGCACCTGAAGGCAAAGCAAGCAACTGGCTGCAAACGCTCTCTGGCAAGAGCTGGTTCTGCATCCTGCGGATGTATGGCCCGCTGGAGCCATGGATCGACAAGACCTGGCGTCCAAGCGAGATTGAGCTCGTGAAGTGATCCACCATTACTGCTGAGAATCCCGTGGGCTGGCTCAACAATGTCGGCCCACGCATTCAGCTGCGATAATTCACCAACTTGGAAACGACTTAAATGACATCTCCACATAAACAATACCTGCTCACATCCACACTTATCGGCGCACTGGTTGTTGCCGGTTCTACCTGCGCCGAGGTTTCGCAGGAAACCCTGCAATCCATCTCCATTCCTGACAATGTCAATACGCCCATCGGCAGTCTGAAGTTTTTTGACGGTGTGCCAACTGGCGATACCGTCGAGACTGTCTACGATAATCTCCACCGAATGCGTGCGCTGGATGTCTATCTCGACAATATCGGTGCCGTGTCGATCAACAGTGTCCTAGACGGTCTGGCAAAGGAAGGGGCTGATGCGCCGAACAAGGTAGCCATCTTTGAACAACTTATGGACTCGGAGACTCTCGTGGTCACCGCCAATACCTCGACGCTCTACGCCTATTCCGGCACGGATCTGGAGAAGGACGGGCCGACGGTCATTGAAGTGCCGCCAGGCATGCTCGGTTTCCTAGACGACAGCTGGCAGAGGTTTGTGGGCAATATGGGGGTCACCGGACCGGATAAAGGCAAGGGCGGCAAGTATCTGGTCCTGCCTCCGGGCTATACCGGCGACGTGCCCGATGGATATTTCCTGCTTAAGCCGACCACTTACCGTAACTTCCTGTTCCTGCGCGGTTCGATCAAAGACGGGCTGGAACCGGCGGTAGAAAACATCACCGGCGGGCTCAAAATCTATCCTCTCAAGAACGCCGCTGACCCAGCGCCGACCGAATTTGTCAACGTGTCCGGGAAAGCTTTCAACACAGTATTTCCCAACGATCTCGGGTATTACGAGATCCTAGATTCAATCATCCAAAGGGAGCCGATTGACGCGATCGGACCGGAGGTGCGCGGTGAGATTGCCTCGATCGGTATCGTCAAGGGCAAACCCTTCAAGCCCGACGATAGGGTCAAGAAACTTCTCACCGAAGCCGGTACCCTCGGCAACGCTACTTCGCGGGTTATCACCTACCATCCTCGCATCAGCGGGGTCGCGATTTATCCCGACAATCCCAATAGCAGCTGGACGATGGGGTTTGCCAACAAGAATACCTCGTTTGAATCGGACGGCACGATGGATATCGATGCTCGCGCCCTTTTTTACTTCAATGCCGGCGGCGTGACGCCTGCCATGGCGGTGACTCGTGCCGGTGAAGGGTCGGATTACGCGCTTGGATTTCTCGATGCCAACAAGACGCCGCTTGATGGTTCGAAGACTTACAAGCTCCACTTGCCGCCGAATGTGCCGGTAAACAACTTCTGGGCCGTTACGGTATACGACACACAAACACGTTCGCAGCTCCAAACCAGCCAAAAATTCCCGACGGTCGGCAGCCTGACCGAGGGAATGAACAAGAATGAGGATGGCTCTTACGACGTCTATTTCGGACCGACTGCGCCGAATGGCAAAGAAGGTAACTGGCTACAGACCAAACCGGGCAAGAGCTGGTTCACTATCCTGCGTATGTATGGACCGCTGGAACCATGGATTAACAAAACCTGGCGGCCGGGCGAGATCGAACTAGTGCAATGAGCTAGGCTGATCAATAAATCCATCAGTGTAGCCGCTAACGCGACTCGCTGATGGATAAGTGTTAGGCATAAACACCCATGGGCTGAATACAAATCAGTGATTGGATGACATTCTGAGCTTTATGTATCTCACTTTAGTAACTGTTTAGCGATTGTGAAGCGTAGATAAGCCTTGCGCGACAATGATTGCCGAATAGGCTCACTTATTCAGCTTACAATTGTTTTACGCTGTTCTGCTTGAAGAATTACCTTATTCTGGCCGAGAGTCAGGTCCAGGGGGATCTGTCGCCTTCAATCCCCCACATTGGATTCACGCGCCTCCATGGTGTTTTCCAACATGCTGAATAAGCGTTGCGGACTTATCAGGCAGCCTGGGTCAGATGTACGTGGCATGATTTCTATGACTTTGCCGAGTTGGGCGAGTTTGTTCAAGGTTTGATAGGTAAAGGATTCTACTGATTCAGCGACTGGTTTGCTTTGCAGCCATTCGCCGTTAACGGCCTGTTCGGCATAGCATTTGTAAGGCCAGACCGGCATGGATTCTTGGTCGAGTACCTGGTGTGTTTGCCATTGGCCAGCTTCTTTCAAACCCCATATTTCATCCGTTTCAAAAATTCGGTACATAAAGTATTCCAACAATTCTTCGTCAGTCATGGTTGGAACTGCTGCGATTTCATCTTGATGGGGTTCGTAGCGCATGCTTAGGAATGCGCATGAAACAAGTTCGTCAGCTGTGGGTGCGAATTTATTCGCACTGTGCGGATAAATCCGCACCTACACAGGATTCTTGCATATGATATTC
>NZ_LUUI01000001.1 GCF_001644015.1 Methylomonas lenta | reverse complement strand
ATTGACGCAGAGCATGGGAACGATGAGTCAGGATTTTTTCAATATCACAACCAATATTCAGGCACTGCAGCCTTTTAATTGACGTCAAATTGCAATAAAGATCTGTTTTAGGGGAAAATAGCCGGCTATGCATAGTTTTACTATGTGCTCGATAGCCCCCTTAACACGTCATACGCTCGCTGTTGAGTCGTTATGCAAGCTTTGGAATACGTTATGAAAAAGACCATGTATGAAAAAATCTGGGACAGCCATCTTGTGGTTGATGCAGATGGACAGGCACCTTTGCTTTTTGTTGATCGTCATTTGATGCATGAAGTGACCAGCCCGCAAGCCTTTGAAGGCCTGCGGATCTCCGGACGTAAGGTGCGCAATCCTCACAGTATTCTGGCGACGATGGATCACTGCGTACCCACCAAAAACCGCGATTTGCCAATTGCCGATCCGATTGCCAAGAAGCAGATCGAGACTATGGCAGAAAACTGCAAGGAAAACGGCTTGAATCTGTATGACATGAAAAACCCGAATAACGGTGTGATTCATGTCGTGGTACCCGAGCACGGTTTCGTTCACCCAGGCATGGTGGTGGTCTGCGGCGATAGCCATACTGCAACACACGGCGCGTTTGGCGCGTTGGCATTCGGTATCGGAACTTCTGAAGTCGAGCATGTGATGGCTACCCAAACCTTGCCGCAGAAAAAATCCAAAACCATGCAAATCGTGGTCAATGGCACGCTTTCCAAATACGCTTCTGCAAAAGATATTGCTTTGGCTATCACCGGCAAAATTGGCACGGCGGGCGGTACTGGCTATGTAATTGAATATACTGGCTCTGCGATCACTGCATTGTCGATGGAAGGCCGCATGACGCTATGTAATATGGCGATAGAAGCCGGTGCCAGAGCCGGTTTGGTGGCACCCGACGAAAAAACCTACGAATTTTTGAAAGGCCGCGAATTTGCTCCATCTGCCGAGTATTGGGATCAGGCGTTGGCTTATTGGAAAAGTCTGCCTAGCGATGAAGGCGCAGTATTCGACGCCACAGTTATTTTAGATGCCGCCGAAATTGCCCCACAAGTGTCCTGGGGTACTTCGCCTGAGCAAGTGACTGGAGTTGATAGTATTGTGCCGGCGCCGGAAAGTTTTAGCGACGAAGGCAAACGTAAAGCCTGCGAAAGCGCTTTGGCCTATATGGATTTGCAGCCCAACACCAAAATTACTGATATTCCGGTTGATTTTGTCTTTATAGGCTCATGCACCAACGGTCGTATCGAAGATTTTCGCATCGCCGCTGAAGTGGCAAAAGGCACCAAGGTAGCTAATGGCGTTACCGCGATTGCCGTGCCTGGTTCTTATCACGTCAAGCAGCAAGCCGAGCAAGAAGGCCTGGATAAAATCTTTACCGATGCAGGTTGGGAATGGCGCGAACCTGGCTGTTCCATGTGTTTGGCGATGAATGGTGATGAATTAACCAAAGGCCAGCGCTGCGCGTCAACTTCAAACCGCAACTTCGAAGGTCGTCAAGGCAAAGGTGGTCGTACGCATTTAGTATCACCCGCCATGGCCGCAGCCGCCGCAGCAGCTGGACATTTCGTCGATATTCGCAAATTATAAGAAACGGAAAGAATTATGCAACCGTACAAAAAACACGAAAGTATTGCCGCATTAATGAACCGCAGCAATGTCGATACTGATCAAATTATTCCTAAGCAGTTCTTAAAAAAAGTGGAACGCAGCGGCTTTGGTCAGCATTTGTTTCACGACTGGCGTTTTAATGACGATGGTAGCGATAACGCCGAATTTGAATTGAATAAACCGGCTTTTAAAGGCGCACATATTCTGGTGGTGGGCGACAACTTTGGTTGTGGCTCGTCCAGAGAACATGCGCCTTGGGCGATCGCCGATTATGGTTTTAACACCATCATCTCCACCAGCTATGCCGATATTTTTTACAACAATTGTTTCAAAAACGGCATTCTGGCGATTAAAGTCGATAAAGCGCAGTTGGATAAATTGATGGCAGAAATTGCCGCAAACGAAGGTGTGCAGTTTGTGGTAGACCTGGAAAATCAACAGGTGACCACACCCGGCGGCAATGGCTTTAGCTTTGAAATCGATCCATTCCGCAAAGGCAACCTGTTGAGCGGATTGGATGACATTGGTTTGACTTTAAAGCATGTCGATAAAATTGATCAGTATGAGCAAAAGCATAAGCAGGCTTTTCCTTGGCTTTGGGTTTAGAAACATAAATCTCTCGGCGCATTACGCTATCGCTAATGCGCCCTACGCGGGCTCAACATTCCCTCCGATTACGCGTTCGCTAATCGGAGCTACGTAGCTATGTAAATGTAAAACAACCTAAGGGTCGTAGGCTGGGTTGAATGCAAAGAAACCCAGCATAAAATGCTAAACGCTGGGTTTCGCTGCCGCTCTACCGAGCCTGCGATATTTGCTTTGAATGAAATCTTATGAAAAAACTGATAGTTGACAACCAAATAGCCCGCGTAGGTACGATTTACCCTAAAGGGCATAAAAGCGATAGCGTAATCGTACGCATGAAGTTACTCTCCCCCTTCCGATTGCGCTATCGCTAATCGGAGCTACGTAGCAACAAAAAACGAAAATCATGTCCACACATTCAAGACACATCCAGCTAATGGATACCACGCTACGTGATGGCGAGCAGACCCAAGGTGTGGCTTTTACACCGATGGAAAAAGTCAGTATTGCCAAGGCGCTGTTGCAATCTTTACGCGTAGACCGGATCGAAGTGGCTTCGGCTCGGGTTTCGGAAGGTGAAAAAGAAGCTGTCAGCCATATCAATCAATGGGCGCAGCAGGAAGGTTTTGCCGATTGTGTTGAAGTGCTGGGCTTTGTGGATCATACCCGTAGTGTCGACTGGATACGCTCTACTGGCGGCAAGGTGATTAATTTGTTGGCTAAAGGCAGCGAAAAGCATTGTCGGGAACAACTCGGTAAAACCCTGGATCAGCACAGTGCCGATGTACTGCAAACTATCAATTATGCTCATCAACAAGGCCTAAAGATCAATCTGTATCTGGAAGACTGGTCCAATGGCTATAAAGATAGCCCTGCCTATGTTTATGAACTGATGGAGCGCTTGCAAAACAGTCACGTCAGTCATTTTATGTTGCCGGATACGCTAGGCGTGATGTCGCCGGACGAAGTGTTCGCCAGTTTGAACGACATGTGTAAACGTTATCCGCAACTGCAATTTGATTTTCATCCGCACAACGATTATGGTCTGGCGACTGCCAACGTCATGGCCGCAGTAAAGGCCGGTGTCAGCGCGATTCATTGCACCATTAATTGCCTGGGTGAACGGGCGGGTAATGCTTCGTTGGCAGAAGTGGCTGTGGTGTTGCGCGATAAAATGGCAATGGAATTATCGGTTGATGAAAGTCATCTGGCTCGCATCAGCGATATGGTGGAAAACTTTTCCGGCAAACGCGTAGCCGATAACACGCCGATAGTGGGTGCCGATGTATTTACCCAAACCGCTGGCATTCATGCAGATGGCGACCAAAAAGGCGGTTTGTACAAAACAAAGCTGGGGCCGGAACGCTTTTCGCGTATCCGCAGTTATGCGCTGGGAAAAATGAGCGGTAAAGCTTCGTTGAAAAAAAATCTGGAACAATTGGAAATGGATCTTTCCGAAGCAGACCAGAAGAAAGTCCTGGCCCGCATCGTCAGCCTGGGCGATTCCAAACAAACCATCACTACCGAAGATTTGCCGTTTATTATTGCCGACGTACTGGAAAGCAAGAGTTACCAGCATATTAAATTGTTGGCTTGTGCCATCAACAGTGGCCTGGATTTGCCCTCTACCGTCAGCATACGTGTCGAAATTAAAGGCGACAAGCACCAGGCAACAGGTGCTGGCAGTGGTGGTTTTGATGCGTTTATCGACGCTATCAGCAAAGTACTCGAAAGCTATGATTACAATTTGCCCGGTTTGGCCGATTATGAAATCCGCATTCCCAAAGGCGGTCACACCAATGCGCTAACCGAATGTGTGATTACCTGGGATTGCGGCAACGAATTGCGCAAAACACGCGGTGTGCACGTCAATCAAGTATTCGCTGGAATTTTGGCCACTATCAAACTGATTAATATCCAGTTGCATGAGATGGCTAATCAATAAAAATGTAGGTCGGGTTAGTCGTCTGACGCTTGTGCCCTTTGAACTTATGGTGCCCATGCTCTGCGTCAATGCCATTAAGTTAAGAAAAAGCTCCCTCTCCTGCTGGAGAGGGTTGGGGAGAGGAGATTTATAATAAGGCAAAAAAGCTTTATTTAATCCCCTCATCCTAACCTTCTCCCGGAGGGAGAAGGGATTGTTCTTCCTTAACTTAATGGCAGTGACGCGGCGCGTGGGAACGATGAAATATTTGGAGTGCAAACCTAGGTTTGTACTCCAAAGCCCCAGAAACCTAGCAAAATCATTTCAGGCGTCAGGTAATTGCTATCGCGGCAACCTGACCTAACTGATAAATAGTTCTACAACATTTAAATCAATACACTTAACAGCAAACAGAAACATGAAAAACTACAAAATCGCAGTATTAGCCGGTGACGGTATCGGTCCTGAAATCACTCAAGAAGCGCTGAAAGTCTTAAAAGTCATTGAACAACGCAACGATGTTAGCTTTGAGCTGATGCCTGCCTTATTTGGTGCCTGTGCATACTTCGCAACCGGCGATGCATTTCCACAACAGACCAAAGATATTTGCGATCAAGCTGATGCTATCTTAAAAGGTCCGATAGGCTTGAGCCATGAAGAATCCAAACAGATTCCAGTCGATAAACAGCCTGAACGTGGTGCCTTGCTGCCTATGCGTCGCCGCTACAACACCTATGCCAACTTTCGCCCGGTATCGCTGCCTAAATCCTTGGCGCATTTCTCCCCACTTAAACCGGAAATCATCGGTGAAGGTATTGATCTGATCATGGTGCGCGAGTTAGTCGGCGGCTTGTATTTTGGAGAAAAAGAACGAGGCATCAACGACAAAGGTTTGCGTTATGTGCGTGAAACTCTGGAATACGATGAAGAGCAAATCCGCCGCATCATGCACCAAGCTTTCAAGTTGGCTGGCAAACGCCGCAAGTTGCTGCACAATATTCATAAAAGTAATGTGCTGATGTCCAGCGTGTTGTGGAACGAAGTGATGGAAGAAGTGGCCAAGGAATACCCCGATGTGCAAGTCGTGAACTGTCTGGTCGACTCGGCTGCAACTGCGTTGTGTCTGAACCCTACTCAGTTTGATGTCATGGTGATGGAAAATATGTTTGGCGATATCCTCAGCGACCAAGGCGGCGGTATTTTGGGTTCGCTGGGCTTGATGCCATCGGCCTGTATTGGTCCTGACAAAGCTTATTACGAACCTTCACACGGTTCAGCACCGGACATTGCCGGCAAAAATATTGCTAATCCTTATTCCATGATCGGCTCGGTCGCCATGATGCTGGAAAACAGCTTTGATATGGAAGCGGAAGCTAAAAATGTCTGGGCGGCGATGCAGGGCGTATTTGCCGATGGTTACTCTACTGCAGACTTATCCAAGCCCGGCAGTGGCGTAAGCATGATTAGCACCGTCGAATTTGGCGATAAAGTGGTGGAAAAATTGCTGAAGATGCCAAAAGTTTAATTCGACTTTATCATCATAAATATCGTTGTCATGCCCGCCGGGAAGCGGGCATGGATTCCGGAATACCTACCGGAATGACGGGCAATCTGATGCTTTTTCTGGCGCCTCAAAGCGGCCATACCTTAACAAAATCGCCGGCAGTAATAATAAATTTAATAGCGTTGAAGATGCCAAGCCACCGATGATAATCGCTGCCATCGGCCCCATGATTTCCCGGCCAGGATTGTCGCTATCGAAGGCCACCGGCAACATGGCCAGTGCGGTAACCAGCGCCGTCATCAGGATAGAAGGCAAGCGTTCTTGTGCGCCACGTACCGCAGTAGCCAGCGACCAGGGTTGATTTTCCTGTTCCGTCAAATAACGGTAATGCGAAATCAGCATGATGCAGTTACGCACAGTGATGCCAAATAAAGTCACAAATCCGACAAACGAGCCTACCGACAAAGATGCATCCGTCACGACCACGGCCAGTACGCCACCGATTAAAGCAAACGGCAGATTAAGCAAAGTCAGCGCCATATGTCGCACACTGCCCAAGGCAATATAAATCAACATCAACACTCCGGCACCGGCTAGCAGCGATTGCATGATCAGGGTTTTACGGGCTTTGGTTTGCTCCATCGCCGCACCAATAAACTCCGGATAACTATCACTATCCCAGTCTATTTCCTGCAAGATGCGACTTTTCAGCTCTTGCATAAAGGCATCCATGTCCCGGTCATTAACGTCGCAAGTGACGGTCTGCGTGCGCAGAGCACCTTGATGCAAAATATTGTAACGACCTTCGCTATGACGAATATCGGCTACCTGTCCCAGCAGCACACGCTCGCCATCTGCATTTTTTAAAGCCAGTTGCTGCAAAGATTCGGCCTGAGTACGCAAGTTGGCCGGCAATGTGACTGTGACATTATAAATCCGGTTGCCCTGAATATTTTTGCCGACGATACGGCCTTCGTAAGCTGTTTCCAGCAACGTCATCACCTGCGCCGGACTGATGCCGCGATACTTGAGTTGTTCCAGATTTAATCGTACATCCAGCATGGATGTGGCAGGCGGCGAGCGCATTTGTACATCTGTGGCGCCGGGTATGCTTTGTATCAGATGGGCTACTGCTTCTGCTTGCATATCCAGCGCAGCCAGATCTTTACCGTAGATATTGACCACCACCGGCGAAGTGTAGCCGGAAATAGTTTCATCCACTCGCTCGGTCAAAAAGGTATTGGCTTCGTAATGAATGCCGGGAAAATCCTGCAGAATCTGCCGCAAGCTATCCAATACCTGTTGTTGATCGGCACCGGAGAGCGGTTTTAGGCGAACTTCGTATTCGCTGTAATGACTGCCGTAAGTATCCGCGCCACGCTCAGCCCGACCGGCCCATTGCGATACCGACTCGACGCCCTCGATTTGCATAAATTGTGCGGTCAGCAAACTTCCGACTCGAATCGATTCCTGTAAAGAGGTGCCCGGCACGCTTGCGGTGTGAACAATGTAATGGCCTTCGCGCAGCTCCGGCAAAAACTTGTGATCCAGTCGCAAAAAAGCAGCGATACCTAGCAGGCAAACCAGAATACTGCTCAATGCAACCCATTTAAAGTGTGCTATTACCCAGTTCAGTTGCTCAGCATACCTGGGTTTCAACCAGCGAATTAAAGGCGGGTCTATCTCTTGTGGCAAATGCCGATTCAGTAACAGCGCACATAAAGCCGGCGTCAGTGTCAGTGCCACCAACAAGGACATTAAAATGGCCAAAATATAGGAATAGCCCAAAGGTGAGAACAATCGACCTGCTACGCCATTCAGGGTTAACAGTGGCACGAAAACCAAAGCCACAATAAAGCTGGCATAAACCACAGAGCTACGTACTTCCAGCGAAGCCTGCTGAATGACATGGGCAATACTCTCGGGCTTGGGCTTAAGTTGGTTTTCCCGCAAGCGGCGAAAGATGTTTTCGGTGTCTATGATGGCATCGTCCACCACCTCACCCAAAGCAATAGCCAGCCCACCCAACACCATGATGTTGAGGTTGATGCCGAATTCCAATAGCAGAATGACCGCAGATATTAATGACAGCGGAATCGCCAGGGCGGCAATCAAAGCGCTGCGTAAATTGAATAAAAACAGATACAAAATCAGTAATACAAATAGCCCCCCGAACAACAAGTGGCCGGCCAGATTGTTGACTGAAGTTTCTATGTAATCGGCGGGTCGAAATAAATGCGTATAAAAATCCACATCTTGCAGGGCTAGTAACGGTTTAAAACCGGCTAATACAGTTTCAACCTGTCGCGACACAGATAAGGTGTTGGCGCCGAATTGGCCGATGATCATCATGACGACACCCGGCTTACCCATGATCTGGGCGGCACTAATGGGCGGTTCGGGGGCATACGCAATATCGGCAACATCGGCTAAAGTGATACTGCTACCGTTTAAGCGCTTGACCACTAGAGACTTAAATTGTTCAGGATCAGCCGGTTGTCCACTGACTTGCAAGCTAAACCGTTGATTACTGTTTTCAATAAAACCGGCGCCACTAATTTGTGCCGCACCTGCAGCAGCAGATACCACATCGTCCAAAGCCAGATTAAAGCGCTGCAAGGCCTCTGGTTTAACCTGAATCTGTAATTGCTGAACTTCACCACCGAAGACATTGACATCTGCCACGCCCGGAATGGCCAGCAAACGCGGTAGCAAGGTCCAATCGACAATATTGCGTAACTGCATCAGTGATTGACTGTCAGAACTCAGGCCTATGGTTAACACGGTGGAAGACGAAGATGACATTGGCACCGCGACTGGCGTACCAATCCCAGCCGGCAATTTCAGTCCTAAGCTGGCCATGCGCTCGCTGACTAATTGACGGTTTAGATAAATGTCGCTGTTGTCGGCAAACGTAGCGGTGATGATGGACAGGCCCTGAATAGACTCCGAGCGTAGGTTCTCCAGTCCGATTAATGGTCTAATGGATGTCTCTATAGCTTGTGTCACCAGTATTTCAACTTGCTCAGCAGCCAGACCCGGTGCTTCAGTTTGAATAACTACTCGCTTAGGCGCGAATTCCGGAAAAATATCCAGGCCTGCATTCTCAAAACGATAACTGCCATAGACCAATAGCAAAATAGCCATGGCCGCGACAACACCGGAATAGCGGATGGAAAATCGAATCAGAGTAGCAAGCATGAAAAAGACACCAGGCGACAAACAGTCGCATATTGTGCCTTGCCACGCTAGTTGGGGTCTATCACTGAATGCAGGCTGCAGTGGTTATCGATCGCAATAATCACATTCTTTGAAAAAGTAGCCCGGAGGTGGATTACGGGGGATAGATTTGAATCTATCCCCCGATGCTCTTGTGTCCACTGAGCAGAAACACGAACGTGCTTCTAGGCTATCAACTTTGTTATTAGGTTTGAAAAGTCGGGCTTAAGGTTGATTTCTACAACCCGGCTTGAAAGCGTGTGTAATTAAAACTAGCTGGCGCGTCCTGCTGCTGTGGCTTCAGGAACCTCAATCAAGCTGCCGCTTTTAACGTCATACACATAGCCGTACACAGGAATGTTGGCAGGTACTAATGGATGAGCCTTGATGCGGTTTACGTCTTCCAATACACTTTCTGCCTGGTTTTTAATGGTTAACCAGTTGATGTATTTAGCTTCTGTTGAACCGGGGCCTGCGCCGTGATCGTGCCAGCCGGATGCATCCACACTGGCTGTTTCCAGGCTGCTGGCACACAAATCGGTCATGATTTCGTTACTGAATGTTTCCATACCGCAATCGGTGTGATGAATCACAAACCATTCTTTGGTGCCGAGTAATTTATAGGATATTACCAGCGAACGGATAGCATCGTCGCTGGCGCGGCCGCCGGCGTTGCGGACCACATGGGCGTCGCCTTCGGATAAGCCTGCATATTTCGCCGGGTCCAGACGGGCATCCATACAAGTGAGGATAGCGAATTGGCGCGCTGGCGGCATGGCCAGATCGGCTTTGTCGAAACCGGCAACATAATCGCGGTTGGCCAGGAGTACTTCATTTAGAATTTTGCTCATAAGAACCTCGGTGATTGAAAAAACGTCTGGCCTGATAAGACATAGCCAGACGGTGTAGCAACTATCTCCGCCGCAGATTGTATACAGGCACTGTAGCGGTTTAAAGACTTTGTTTAGTTTATAAAATATAAACTATTAGTTTAAAGTCGCTGGTAGCGTCTATCCTGTATTGAAAAACGCTAATGTATTTATACGCCTTTCAATGATGACGGGAAAGTATCGGCTCTCCGAATCAGTATTTCGCCTGATTTATGATTAACGGAATACTTTAACTGCCGGAATAATCAGGTTAGTATCTAGGGCTGGTTTTTTCAAGGTTTGCATGCAGCTTATCCGCCTCAACTACTTATATCTTTTGCCATGTCCACTAAAAGTACTCTGGTTACCGACAGTCTTTACGACTACATTTTAGCTAACTCGTTGCGCGAATCGGCTATTCTGCGGCAACTCCGGGAGGAAACGGCCAAGCATTCGCTGGCCAATATGCAGATTTCCCCGGAGCAGGGACAGCTTATGGCTTTGTTGGTTGAATTGACCGGGGCGAGAAATATATTGGAAATTGGCGTATTCACAGGTTACAGCTCCACCAGTCTGGCGCTGGCCCTGCCGGTGGACGGCAAACTTACCGCTTGCGACATCAGTAAAAAACATACCGACGTAGCCCGCCGCTATTGGGAGCTGGCTGGCGTTGTGCACAAAGTCGACCTGCGCTTGGGGCCAGCATTGGATACGCTGGACAATCTACTTGCCGAAGGCTTGGCCGGTAGCTACGACTTAGCTTTTATCGATGCCGACAAAGGCAACTACGACGGCTATTACGAGCGGTCGCTTAGCCTTTTGCGTCAAGGCGGTTTGATCATGGTGGACAACGTGCTGTGGAGCGGTCAAGTGGCGGACCCGACGTTTAAAGACGATGATACAGCAGCCATCCGGGCCTTAAATAAAAAGATACACGCCGATGTTAGGGTCAGTATCAGCTTATTACCGGTGGCCGACGGCATAACGCTGGCATTAAAACGCTAGGGATATTCCGGGCAGATTGACGCGACTAACACTCAAAAAGAGTATCCGATAAAGCAATTGCGTAAAGGTTCGCGGCATTGGCTGCAGTGCATTTATGGGAACTGGTATCCAGTGGTGGGTAAAGACAGGGATGATCTTAAAATAAACTGCAAAATATCTCATGACCGTCTATTTGCCAATGTCTGAATAATCAAGATTACGCCGTCATCGACCGATTTTTAATGCCGTACGTTATCGGGTTGTATTCCGAACACGCCTGATTGATGGATACGGGAACGGTCAACATGACAACCTCCAATTTCGCTTATTGGCGCAGTTTGGATGATATATGGAAGGGAAAAATACCTGCAGTTCATAAACTTAATTGTTGCGACACTGTTTTCTTGGTAGATATACTGTAAATAGCTTAGTAACCCGTTAGTTTGGTATAAATTTTCTAAGCTCATTGGAAACATGTCATATTACAAGTACATTCATGACTTTATAATGGAGAAAAATCTCATGAGAAATCGATTCAGGCCACAGATAGTTTTGCTTACATCAATAGCACTGGCCGGCATACTAACGATGCCCGCGGCCTATGCTGCGACGGATGATTCAGCCATCGTTGTCAACGTGGACAATTTCGATAGAGCACAGACCGATTTTGAATTCGAAGGCATCATAAAGCTGGCGGAGGGTATCAACAAAGTGCACAGTAATCGCGAACCTACACCGATCGACAAGCAAAATGTCATTCGCATGAACCGCGATACCCTTTACAGTCTGGGTGTTGTCAATATTTCCAAGGGCGCCACCGTAACTCTGCCGGATACCGGCAAACGCTACATGTCCTTAATGGTCATCAACAACGACGGCTATGTGAATGAAGTCTTTTACGGTGGTGGTTCCTACAACTTAACCATGGAGAAATTTAATACTCCATTCGTTGGTATAGTCATTCGCACGCTTGCCAATCCGGAAGATGCCGCCGACTTGGCCATCGCCCACAAACTTCAGGACCAGATTACGATTACTGCTGGTTCCGATGAAGCGTACGTTTTACCGAACTACGATAAAGCCAGCTACAAAGCAACACTTGAACCAATCCTCGACCTAGCCAAAGGGCTTGCACGGTATACCCACGCCTTTGGCTCAAAAGCCGAGGTAAACCCAGTTCACTTCATGATCGGCACAGCTTCAGCATGGGGCGGCCTGCCGGACAAGGACGCGCAATACATCAATGTGCAGCCGGATCTGCCGGTCGGCAAATATGAACTCACGGTAAAGGATGTTCCGGTGAAAGGTTTTTGGTCTATCAGTCTCTACAACGAAAAAGGTTATTTTCAACAGAACGACCTCAAGGCATACAGCCTTAACAACTTGACCGCCAAGCCCAACAGCGATGGCTCGTATACGATACGGTTCGGGGATTGCACGACCACTACCGAGAACTGTCTGCCCATCATGGAGGGCTGGAACTACGCCGTGCGCATGTACGAACCGAGCGAGGCTATCATCGATGGCAGCTGGAAGTTTCCAGGGCCGCCGGTAACGCGGAACTAAATGGTCACTGACCTATGAACTAAAAAATGGGCAGAATCGGCCAATGACATCCCTTCGCGACAGGCAGTTTTCCTGTAAGCAATTTGGGTTGAATAGGACCAATGCCCTATAACCTTTTAACAAATTTGGGTGTGGCTTCGTCAAGGCGAATTAGTTTGTTTGCAAACCTCAACCAAGAAACCAATCAAAAGAAAGGTGTTATGAATACTAAAATGATCACCGGGGCGCTAGCTGTTTCCTTCGTTGTCACCCTGCTTACCGGCTGCGCCACCAAAAATGCCGTCGTGGCGCTGGCTGAGAAACATGAAATCAATGCGCCCGGCATCGCTGAAACCAAGGCCATCGCCGAGGAAGGCTTTATCTACGGCCTGCCCATCGTGATGAATTACGCGGTGATGTATGAATACGCCGTAGATAAAAACTCCAGTCAGTTCAAGGCGCCGTTCAATCACATCAAAAACGAGCCGCGCGTTTACACCTACAAGGACACTGCGGTCATCACACCGAATAGCGACACTCCCTATTCCTTCACTTGGCTCGACCTACGCGCAGAGCCGATCGTCCTGACCGTACCTGCGGTCGAAAAGAAACGCTACTACGCCGTAATGATGTGCGATAGCAATACCTACAATTACGGCTACATTGGCAGCCGGGCCACCGGCAACGAGCCGGGCAGTTACATGGTCGTCGGACCTGATTGGAAAGGCGAAAAGCCGGAAGGCATCAAGGAGGTGTTCACTTCCACTACGCCATTCTCCCTGGTCGCTTACCGCACCCAGCTCTTCGACCCTGAAGACATGCCGAACGTGATCAAGGTCCAGGAAGGCTACAAAGTGGAGCCGCTTTCCGCCTTCCTCAAGCAACCTGCACCTGCTGCTGCCCCAGCGATTGCCTTCAGTCCGGCGACGACTGCCGGCATCAAGGAGAACTTCTGGAGCTACCTCGACGCCGCGCTTGCGTACGTCCCGGAAACGGACAGGGACAAGAACATCCGCGCCAAGCTCGCGAGCATTGGTATCGGACCTAACAAGACCTTCAACTTGAAAGACCTTTCACCAGAGCGCCAAAAAGCCATCGTCGAAGGTATGAAGGCCGGTGACGAAAAAATCAGCACCTTCCTGGCCTCGGGCATGACCGACGTCAATGGTTGGCAAATCGGCTCCCTTCCTGGTGATGAAGCGCACTACAACGGCGACTGGCTCATGCGTGCGGGTACAGCCAAAGCAGGCCTCTACGGCAATAGCGCCGCCGAGGCCGTTTATCCGCTGACCCGCGTGGACGGCAATGGCCAAACACTTGATGCCAGCAAGCATAACTACACCATTACCTTCCCTGCGGGCCAATACCCGCCGGTAAACGCCTTCTGGTCGGTCACCATGTATGATGGCAAGTCCCAGTATCTGATCAAAAACCCGATCAACCGCTACCTCATCAACTCACCGATGATTCCGAATATGAAGAAGGGCAAGGACGGATCGCTCACCCTGTACATTCAAAAAGACAACCCCGGCGGGGACAAGGAAGCTAACTGGCTCCCTGCTCCGAACGATACCGTCTATCTCGTGATGCGCCTCTACTGGCCGACGACCAAAGACCCGTCCGTTCTCCCTCCGGGCAAAGGCACCTGGCAACCACCGGGCATTGTGAAAGCAAATTAATCTGCTCGCGAAACACGCGCGCTGGTCCTTGCCGGATCAGCGCGTAGTTCCTATTGGCAGTAGCGTAATCGGAGGAATATTGGCTTAGTAATGCGTGATTACACAAGCTGTTCCAGTCGCTGCTATCAATTCATTCGATTTCTCTTTAGGATAACAATGGGGATATTAACTGACCGATGTTATCGGTTTTACCAATCCTTAAATTTAAACTGCTTCAACCGTTGTTTAAACTTTTCCTTATCGTTAAAGTACAAAATCACCAGAAATAACGCCGGCCATAATAAAAACAGTAATATTTGACTCAAAGTGGCAAAACTCATAGGTGCGATCCTCTGTTATGTGCGCTGCAATGATGGCATCGATTTCTCGTTAGCTCAAATGGTTTCAAGCCGTAGCAATCGGCTGAATGATGATTACCCAAGCCATTTGCCGACCAAATCTAGGTCAATTCAACTGTTTGGCTAAATTAAGCCGAAACTGACCAAACCCGATGGCAACATTTGACGGAATTGTGGCCTTATTTTAAGTCTTCGTCATTCAAGCTGTCAGACGGGCTTCGCGCCCTTACCAGTTGCCATGCCAACCGGTAAGGAATGCGCATGAAACAAGATCGTCAGCTGTAGGTGCGA